>JBKQLC010000125.1:0-26218 GCA_052147195.1 Syntrophobacteraceae bacterium | reverse complement strand
GGAAAAGCACTGTTTCGCCTCCGACCTTCACCACGTATTCGCCCGACCCGATTGTGAGCGGTCGAATGGGAGGCGCCGATTCGGAAGCGAGTTTTTCCTTTGCCTCTTCCGAAACGTGGGGGCACTTTTCCAGCTCAGCCTTGCCCGAAGCAAGGTTCATCGCAAAAGCCAGACAGGTTGGAACCCCACACTCTCCACAATTGGTTTTGGGCAGCAATTTAAAAATTTGAATCCCGGTAAGGCCCATGAGTGTTTTTCTCCTGATACAAGAGTTTAATTCCTCGATATAAGACCGGGCGCAGACCCACATTGCCTGCGCCCAGATCATTTATCAGCCAAGAATGCTATCCATTGTCAGCGCGGGATGTCCCACCTTTTCCAGGAAAGCATAAATCTCGTCTTCTGTGGTGCCGTTCTCATCGGTCGCGATCATATCGATGAAATTCGGAATGCCGATTTCCTCGCCGCGTTTGAGGAGCCTGTCCCGGACTTCCTCTTTGAAAATCTTTGGCATCCATACGAGCCGCTTGAGGCCACCGTCACCCAAAATGAATTTGCGCTGAGTGACGTTATACTTGCTGTGACCCACAAAACCCGGCGTAACGTTTCCGCCGCCGATCGTACCGGCGAGCGTGGTGAATTTCATCCCGCTGGGAGTCATGCCTGTATAATCACGGTTTACCGTCATGATTCCGTTGCACATCGGCAGGACGGCCGCGATACACTCGCAACACCCGCAGGTGGTCATCGGGTCATATACCAGGCTGTAGAAATTGTAGCTGGAAATCGACTGCCGGGATGCCTTATAAACGAAGTCGTTTACGCCCTTCCAGTTGCCCAACTTGGGATCCACGGTCTCGCCCTTCTGAATAGGCTGGTTTGGACCCGTCGGATTGATTTCAAAGGAAGCCTTGCAGTCGAGCCAGTTATATGCGCCGCACAGGCCGGTTCGCTCCGGGCTTATCACGCAGACGTGTGTTGGAGCGAAAGACTGGCAGAGCGTGCAGGAGTAGTATGTTTCAGTACCCTCATCCGTCATGCCCTCGATGCGTTCATCACGTGTTCTGTAGGCGGCCTGAGCGATGGGGAGCATTTCTTTGACCTTGGCCTCATCGGTGTAGATCTTGACCTGACATTTGTCAAAGATAGCGCCGAAATCCTGATGATATTTAGCATGCAGGATTTTCCCTATGTGTTCGAGGGTAAATCCCTTATCAACTGCCTGTTTGCCGATTCTGTACCAGGCTATATCGCGCTGGCCGATATGCATGAGGCCCTGGGCATAGTTTACCAGGTGGTGCATCTGGCGCTCCAGGATCGGCTCATAGTCTTCCTGCATCTTCCGGCCGGCAACTTCTGCGACTACCGCCATAGGCAAACGCGAGCCGGGAGTCACATCTTTGATATTCGGGCCGATCACTTCAACCCTGCCGTCTTCGACCAGGTTCATATCGGCAATGCGGACCAGTTCGCAGCAGGGTGTCTTTCCACCACCGCACTCAAGGTACACGTCGTCCTTGCGCACGCGCTCACCTTCGAAAGCCGGCCCGTATGAGACGGGAATCGGGATTTCGGTAATGGTTACCTTGAGCCCGCGGACTTCGATCGATTTCGCCGTGATCTGTTCGTAAGGTACACTGGAAACGACATGTTCATAGGTGCAAACACCCGTGGGAAGAATCTCGGGAATAT
The DNA here is from genome assembly GCA_052147195.1 of Syntrophobacteraceae bacterium. Classification (GTDB taxonomy): domain Bacteria; phylum Desulfobacterota; class Syntrophobacteria; order Syntrophobacterales; family Syntrophobacteraceae; genus SbD1. The sequence continues at coordinate 24,526 of JBKQLC010000125.1, read as the reverse complement.
CGGTGTCGGCAATAGTCGGAAAGCCCCAGTTGATCGCCCCCGCTGCATTGGCTGCCCACTCGGCGTTAACTTCACCGAAAGCATTCACGAACGCGAAAACTCGATCCTTGTTATACTTCAGAACGGTTTTGAAATCTCCGGGCTTGACCCCGCCGAAGGCCATGGCGGCCCGGTTTGCGAAACCAAGCGCAAATACCGCGGCGGAAATATCGGGACCGAATGGGACAAGACGCGTGTTCCACCCGATTTCCACACCAGCCTCGACGAGCTGCTCGGAAAACGTGGTGCCCGTCTGATTGGCGCACATGAAGACGTAGAGGTTCTTCTTCTGATAATCTTCGGCAATCATTTTCGCGATTTCAGGATTGGGGGCCGCGCCGACAATTGCGGCAAAACCGGGAGCGCTCCCGTCAACGAATTCGATACCCCTTTTTCTCATGACGGTATCATCGGCGGCGCCAAGCCAGATCTTTCCACCTTCCAGATCGCATTCTTCACTCTGATGATAAAAATCGGGATCTTCCACATACCGGATCGCCTCGACCACTTCTTCGGCCAGAATGGCAGCCATTCCGGAATCGAGCGTCCCTCCCAGATAAGGCAGGTGAACGTTGTGCTCGCCTTTGATGTGCGCGGGCAGAAGCTCCCGGCACATTTTCATTACCGGCTCGGCGTCGGCCAGTTTTTCGATCTTGACGCCGAGGATCGAGTAAATGATTGGAAGATAGTAGGCCGTGTTTGGAAATCCGATCGGCTGATTCGGTCCATACTTATCCATGGCCTGCTTGAATTTGCCTTCAGCCTTGGAAACTATATTGTAAGCTCCCTGGATCGCTGCAAAAGCGACTAACCTGGACATAACTAACTCCTTCTTCTGTCTTCTGTTTTCCCTTGCAACACAACCGGCTTCGAGCCGGAATTAGGATACGATTGACCTAACGGGACCGGCGCCGGCTTAACCTTCAGACACTCTGCGGTCTTCCATGCTGAAGAGTTTTCGTTCGCGTTGTTCGGAAAGGCCGAGTGCAGCCCTCTTCTTGTCGATATGATCGATCATCATATGGGCCATCTCTATAGGATCGTTCGAGAATCCCCATTTACCGAAGCCCTGTTCCTCGAGGCCTTTGAACAGCAGATCGTGGAACTTTGTGCCCTCAACTGTTGGGAAGGTTACTCCGAAAATGGTGTAGACGCCCGAAGCCACAAAGTACTGCCCGATGCAGATGGCTTTTTCACTCATATACTCGGGGGCAGCACCCGCTACAGGCAGGTCGGAAAGCTTGTCGCCAAGTCCGCCCATCCTGACCATCTCGGCGCAGGCAATAAGGATGCGGCTGTTGTCGACGCAGGACCCCAGGCTCAAGACAGGCGGAATCCCGACGGTTTCACATACTTCCTGAAGACCCTCGCCTGCAAGCACCGCCGCATCCGGCTTCATGAGGCCGGCCTTGGCGAGAGCGATCTGAGAGCATCCGGTCTGGACCACCAGAACGTTGTTCTTGATTAGTTCCTTAACAAGCTCAACATGCAGGTAGTCCTGCTTGACGCGCGGGTTGGTGCACCCGACAACGCCCGCTACGCCTCGAATCCGTCCGTTGATGATGTTGTCGTTCAACGGCACGTAAGACGCACGGAACTTTCCGCCGAGCATGTAGTTTACGTATTCATGGGAGAAGCCATGTACGCCCCAGTCCTGCCGCTGAGGAATGACGACCTTCACGTTCCGCCCGGCGAAGCGTTCGATGGCTAACGCGATGATCTTGTTCGGAGCGTCAAGCGGGTCGTGTTCATCGAATTGGATGTGGGTTGCGCCTTCGATTTTGGCCCTGGGGTTGGTCGTATAAACTTTGGTCCCGTAGCATTCAGCTATCTTCGGCAGGGCTTGCATGATGCACTGGACATCCACGCCAATTGCATCGATAGCGCCTGTCGCGATAATAGGCTCGGCCGAAACGAAATTTCCGGCATGGGGAATTCCGTGGCGTCCGAGCACTTCGGCGCCCGAGCAGCACATGCCGAGCAGGTTGAGCCCTTTTGCTCCGGCAGCCTTGGCCTTCTCCAGATTGGCAGGGTCATTGGAAGCAGCGATCATGCCCTCGAACAGAAGGGGCTCATGGCCGTGAATCACAATGTTTACCTGGTCTTCCTTTATAAACCCCATATTTACACCGGCCACCCTGGGTGAGGGAGTGCCGAAGAGGATATCGGAAATTTCGGTTGCAACCATGGAACCGCCCCACCCGTCGGCGAGGGCCGTTCGGGAGCACTGCTTCACGATGTTGTTATAGTCCTGGTCAACACCCATATGAGAGCGGTGCATCAGTTCCATAATTTCGCGCATAGCGCCGCGTGGAACGATTCCCTCTTTTCGCCACAGCTCCAGGGTCTTCGGGGGAACGCGCTTCATGAAGGGAATTTCCCCCTCAACCTGCGTATATGTCCGTTCCAGTTCCGCATAGAGGTCATTGGCTATGTCTTTGATCGACCTGCCCTCCGTCGAGATCCCGATGCTCTCTGCGACGTTTTTGAGCTTCGTTTCGTCCTGAATCTTGAAATGAGAGATTCTCCCGTTAACCACTTCCCGGAAAACATCGAGCATGCCCATGCCGTGGTCGGTATGAGCGGCCCCGCCGGCGGCAACATTGCGCGCGAAGTTCCGGGCGGCGATGGTATCGATGGTAGCCCCACAGACTCCGACCTTGGCATAAGGGTCCCTGGAGTTCAGACGGCAGGGCCCCATGAAGCAGTGCTTGCAGCAGGCCGCCTCAGCACCTATGGGACAGGGCTTCATTTCCGCGGCGCGGTTGAACATCGATTCATTCCCGTCCGCCTCCATCTTTTTGAGCATCTGGAGGGTGGTCTGGCAACTGGTCACCTCACGCAAATCCAACTTCTTTGCCTTTTTTTCTTCTACGATCGCAACTGGTTTCTTCTCTTCAGACATGTAGCACCTCTTTTCCCCTTCCTGGGGAGGTTCGTTTTACCAATCAATCACTTGCGCAGCCGATGTTTCGCAAGGTTACATCATCTTGGCTATATAGTTTTTCACCAGCTTCACCGCTTCTGGGTGGCGCAAAGTCACCACGTCAGCCCCGGCGATCAGAAGGTCAACTGCTGTGATTGCTTCCATCAAAATACCGCGTTTGGCTGGATCTCCGAGTTCCGGAGCATCTTCGGCGCTCAGGTTGGATTCTTTGCACTTCCATGTTTCGTTGGCTACATTGGCGATAATGGGCTGCTGGAGTTTTTCGTCTTCCTGGGTGAGAGCAGCCTGCTCGATGCGCTCCATGACCGAGTAGCTGTATTCCAGTCCGTATCCAAGCCCGCCCGTGGTCGGGTCAATCACCAGGTCATCCGTACTCACCCCAAGGTTTCCGAGCAAAATATTAAGCTGCTTTGCCAGGTTCACGTCTATGGGGGATGAGGCGATAGCCACCTGCTTGTAGCCGAGGCATGCAGCCCCAATCTGTTTGTAGTCACCTTCTTCCACCGGACACATAGCGATTCTGCGGCCCGAGCAACTTTCGGCTACGTGCCTCATAACCTCGACGTCCTTGTCGTGATTGGCAACCCCCCAGACGATTACGGGCACGTCAACTGCGTCTACTACCTTTTTTACCGTTGCGGCTACCTCGACGGCCGGCCGGTTGTCCCCGTTTGGATCGGCGCTCTTCGTCTGGACCACGATGATCTCGGCCCCGTAGTCCTGCACGCACTTGCGTGCCCAGGCAGCCGGATCGCCCAGGACGCCGCTGAAGGGCGCCTTGGCCGCTTCGGCCCAGTCCTCGCTCGGGTCTTTGTCCCAGACTTCCATTGCGATACGGGGAGCATTGGGGATCGATCCTTCGAACGAATGGAAGGCATAAACCCCTCTGCCACCGATCGTAACCGCTTTGTCCCCGCTTCCCAGGGTTACTTCCCTGATTTTTCCCGAATACACCTGCTTTGAAGGTTGAAATGTCAAGATGTGCCTCCTTCTTGAGAGTCGAGTTAACGTTAGTCCCCGAGACGATTAAAAGCGCTCGTTAGGCGCTGCGCTTAACCGGAATCAACGAAACACATTGTACGGAAAGGTGTTACATGTTTGAGCCAAAACCTTGGAATTCTTTCCCGCTGTAGCGAAAGCGGTTTTCCTCCGGGGTTGCTTGCAAAGCCATCAAGGTTATTGCTCAGCTCCTCTGAGGATTAGTATGAAAGGATCAAGTCGAGGAAAAGCTCAGGAGATAGAGATGCGAGATTGAAGCATAAGAGCGCGAAGAAGAAATTCAGAGGGGAAGGTCCTCTATCCCCCGTTCTCAGGCATAACTGAAACACAGGCTTAATAAATGGATCAGCGAAGAAAGTCAACAAATTATTGTCCGGCGTTCGGCGCAGGGAGGACCGGGACGAGGAGCCCCCAGACGCGGGCGCAGAATAATATTAAAGCCTCAGGGCATCACCACGATTTCCCTCTCCGAGAGTCTTCCCCCCCCCCGGTTTTCACTACTCTCCGCCCAATCTGCACGGGCGATTGATACATGATTCGACCGACCGGCACGAATCCCTTTCGGGAAACGCTTCTTGCGAAGCAGAATGCCGCCCGATTTAACGATTTCTTTAAATTGGACTTGCGGAAGCAAAAAAAATTAGCGTGATGTCCTCTGACGTGCTATATAATATGCGAGCCGGTATAGCTTCTTGTTTACCAGCTTTCAACAGCGATCTGATATTTACCCCGCCAAAGATTTTTCAAGGTTCTTGCTGGAGAGTAGTTTGTTGTTCAACCCTGGTTATTTATCTTTTCTAGGAGGCATCCATGAGCTCTGAGCGCAAGCTGGTTCTTTTACCGGTGGACGGGTCCGACGAATCAATGGAAGTTGCAAAGTATATCGCCAAAGCTGTGAACCTGACTAACACCGAGATCGTATTCCTGTCCATCATCGACAAGATGCCCGACATATTCTGGGAAACGGGACGGGACTCCACCGTCAGCGAGCACCTTGAACACATGAAAAGCTGGGACACATATAAAGAGCAGAAAATGCAGGACTGTTTTAAATCCGTCAGTAAAATTCTTGGTTCTGCCGGTGTGCCAACGTCGGCCTTGACCTGCAATGTCCAGAAGAGAAAAAATGGAATCGCCCGTGACATTATTGCCGAGTGCAAGTTCGGCTATGACGCCGTGGCCATTGGGCGAAGGGGTCTTGGCCGGATGGAGGAGTCCATGCTGGGCAGTATCGCCGCCAAGGTCTTTATCAATGTAGTGGATGCCCCCATATGCCTTCTGGGGGACAAACCCAAAGCCGGCAAGATACTTGTCGGCCTCGATAATTCACTTGCTTCCATAAGAGTAGTCAATTTCGTAAGCAAAATGCTCACTTCATCAAATCCGGCCGTCTGTCTGGCGCACATTGTCAGAATCCCTGAAACCAAGGACGGAAAACCCCTTGATGAAGACAACGTAAACAAAATCTCACGCGAACACGAAGCCCAGATGAAGCCGGTTTTTGATAATGCCATTAAAACACTTACAGCCGCCGGTTTGGCTCCCAAAAACATCAGCACTAAGTTTATCAAGGCAAGCGGCAGCCGGGCGGCAAACCTCTTCAATGAGGCAAAGACCGGCAAATTCGGCTCTATAGTGGTAGGCCGAAAAGGTTTGAATGATACCGAAGAATTCACGATGGGCAGAATGCCATACAAACTCGGCTATATTGCAAAAAACATCGCTCTTTGGCTGGTGCCATAGAACCCGCCCCCGTTTAGACCGCAGTCCGATCGACACTGTTTCGCGGACCCTATGATGATCGAAATGCCTCCACCTCAAAAGGAGGCATTTCGAATCAACCCCACGTTTCCGCTTAAAAAAAGGGAATTTGATCCCCGGCAAGTGGGCCTGCGAGTTTCACGCAGGCTTGTCCGGAGCGGAAAAGAACTTTTTTACGCCAAAGAATCCCAAAATAGTCTAGCCCAAATCCGTTGAGAACGACTCATTTCAGGGCAAAATCGAAATTTGACGAAATTAGCTTGTTTTCCTCTCGTCTTTTCTATATGCAGTCATCCTGTCGGCAATTTCGCAGGACTTTCTTAAAAATAGGCCTTTGACTTCTATTTTACGGAATGACAGATATGTCCTTTTATCGCGCAGGTCCGGATTCGAAGAAGCGGATCATTCACACCAGGCTGTTCGCACTGGTAATTTTTCTGCTGCTGATAATAAGCGGCAACAAAATCGAGAGCGGTCTCCGGGAAGGTCTGCTTAATTTCGCGGGCCTCGCCTTCGTCATAGTAAGCGCTTTCGGCAGGGCCTGGAGCTCTATCTACATAGCAGGCTACAAGCTAAGCGATTTGGTGGAAGTCGGACCTTACTCTGTAACACGAAACCCGCTCTACCTGTTCAGCCTGGTAGGCGCCGCCGGGATCGGCCTTGCTTCCGGGAGCCTTCTTATTCTGGTTTTGTTTATTCTCTCATTCGGGCTTTACTACCCATTCGTAATTCGCCGGGAAGAAAAGGACCTGAAGGGGGGGCACGGCCCGGAATTTTTAGCATACATCGAACGGGTCCCCAGATTCCTTCCGAAAATGTCGCTCTACTCAGAACCCGATACTTACCTGGTCAAGACAAAGCACCTGAGAAGAGCGCTCCTGGACGCCAGTTATTTCCTTTGGATCTATGGAGCACTTCAACTGTTAGTAAAGCTGCGTGAAGCTGGAATATTTCCTGTGTTTTTCAGAATCCCGTGAACTTATCTGAAGGGCTCCGATCAAACCGAGTTATCGGAGTTAAGGAGGAGAACTGACAGACACCTGAAAGCGGAGCGCTTTGTAGTCAATCCGGGTAGAGCGTGAAGCCTGCCCTGCAGGCAATCAAAACAACCCGTCGCAAAAACTACTAAAGATAATCGCTTAACAGGACGTATTTAGATGAGAGGACCACCGTTGGGTAAAAGGAGGAGGGAATGAAAGGTTTTCTCACAGCGGCGCTGATCTTTGCCACCCTGGGCTTATTCACGCAGCAGGCGTCTGCAGCCGGGGAAGAGGCTTGTGGCTGTATCCACAAGAGAACGGGAAATATCCGGATAGTGACGAGCACTGACCTGTGCCGGTCGTGGGAAACCCCTATCGTGCTCGGGAACCCCGGGGAAACGGGTCCAGCCGGTTCTCCCGGCGCCCCAGGACCTCCCGGCCCAGCCGGCCCGCCCGGTCCTCAGGGTCCGCCCGGTCCCATCGGCGAAACAGGACCGCCGGGACCAGTAGCCGAAGCTCCCGTCCAACCCCAAACAGCCGCTCAGCCGCATGAATCCGGCGGTCAATCCGCTCCTGTGAATGCCGCTGCGCCCGCCGGCCAGGGACCATGGCTTGCGGCTTCAACCCTCATCCTGGGTCTGGCGCTTGTTGCCATCGTGCTGTCGATAACGGCCATCTGCATGCTATTCTATTTCTATCGCATCATTCAGAAGATTGCGGGCGAGCTTTATTCCACTTCCAAAACGCTCGGATTCAATACGGAACGCATGGAAAAGATTTCTGATCGCTATATCCTCAGTGTATTTATGATGATGAAGGACATTCTGCTCTACAGGTCCCAACTGCCTGAAAAAGAAGAAAAAAAACCCCAGGCTGACCCTTTCGAAGAAGACGTGGAAACCGCGGTTAAGAAGATCGTGGACCGTCCGGGCGTCACCACCCTGCGCGATCTTTATTTCATACTCAGAGGCAGGTTCAGCGAGCAACAGATAAAGGAAGCGGTTTTTAGGCTGCGTGCGACCGGTATCATTACCTGGGAAGGCAGCGAAACCCGGATCGACTTTACAACTCCAATTTCACTGGCGTAAGAGTCAGGAGCGCTTGAAAGTGTAGTTTCTTTTTATAAATACATTTATATATCAATCAGTTCGGCCATCGCCGGACAAAACCATATCGAGCAGACGGACCGAGCCCATCGGTTTGCCGGACATCTCCAGTTTTTCCTGCATTATAATGCATTCATATTTCTCGATTTCACCACGTACAAGGTCTCCCTTGAGAGCAGTCTGGAAGACTGACCGTTTTAAGATTCCGGCGATAAGAGCGGCCCTTCTCGAACCTGCCGCTCCCGGATGGAAATTAGCTCAAGATGGCGTCGAGGGTTTTCTCAAACAACTCCAGGTCACCCTGGGACCAGAGGCACAGGATTACTTCTTCCAGACTCGTTTCCTGGCCCTCCAGAAATTCTGAAGAGGTTTTCAGCATGATCTCTGCACACCTGTCCTTGGGAAAGCCGAATATACCCGTGCTGATGGCTGGAAAGGCGATGGTTTTCAGTCCCTTTTCGGTTGCGCGCTTAAGGCTGTTAAGGGTCGCGTTCCGGAGCTTTTCGTCCTCATCCCCCTCGCCGTACGACGGGCCCACCGCGTGAATCACATAGGAAGCCTTGAGATTTCCGCCTCCCGTAACGGCTGCCTCGCCCACCCGGATCGGGCCTATCCGGTTGCACTCTTCCTGGATGGCCGGCCCGCCCTTGGTGCGAATGGCCCCTGCAACCCCGCCTCCCAACTGGAGCCTTGAGTTGGCGGCATTGACTATTGCGTCAACCGCAAGTTCGGTTAGATCGCCCTGGACCAGAGTGAGTTTTTTACCTCGGATTATTTTTTGCATGTGTGCTCCTCCATTAGACACCGCAGTGAGGGAATAAATAAAGATAGCTGCGCAAAACCCCGTCCACACGTGATATCTTCGGACCCGATATTACTCTAAAATTTCCGCACAGCCAAAGCGAACTATTGGGGCCTTTGCCCCGATTTCAGGCTGATTTATAGCCAAAGCAGCATGTCGAGTGCCCGATTATCAACAATGGCCCGTTTACAAACCGCCCATTTTCCGTTATAGGACCTAATTCAGGAAATAATTCATATCCTTAAGCGTTGTTCATCTTGAAACACCTGATGAGATACCGGAAAATCCTTTCCGGACGGAAACCGGACGGACAAAATGGCTTTTACGGTCCAGGATCATTATTTTCGCAAGGCAAAGAAGGAACATTATCTCGCCAGGGCGATATATAAGCTCGAAGAAATACAGAAAAGATATAAGATATTGAGGGCTGGACACCGCGTCCTCGATCTGGGAGCCGCCCCGGGATCATGGATTCAACTGGCGAGCGGGATCGTTGGACACTCCGGACTGATTGTGGGGATCGACCTCAAGCCGATCGAGCACACGTTTCCAAACCACGTAATGACTCTGCAGGGCGACATTTTTGATCTGGAATTCGTTGAAGCCGCCCTTCGCAGCCATGTCCCGTTCGACGTCATGCTCAGCGATATGGCCCCGGCGACCTCCGGCATAAAGGTCGCCGACAGCGCCCGCTCGGCTCTGCTTTTCGAACGGGCATTCGAAATAGCCCGGGGGGCGCTCAAACCCGGCGGGACCTTTCTGGCCAAAATATTTCATGGATCGGAGTTCCATCAATTACTCGTGGAGGTCAAAAAAGATTTCTGCCAGACAAGAACCATAAGACCAGAGGCTACTAGAAAACAGAGCAGGGAAATTTATATATTGGCCATGAATCTGAAGAGTAAATAGCAGGAGGCTTTCATGTCAGGTCATTCCAAATGGGCGACCATCAAGCACAAAAAATGGGCGGCTGATGCCAAGCGCGGGAAGGTTTTCACCAGATTGATAAAAGAGGTAATGGTGGCTGCCCGAATGGGAGGTGGAAACCCCGAGGGCAATCCGCGGCTCCGGGCCGCAGTTCTCGCCGCAAAGGCCGAAAACATGCCCAAAGACAACATCGACCGGGCTATAAAGAAGGGTACCGGCGAACTTGAGGGCGTAAATTACGAGGAAATGATGTATGAGGGATACGGAACTGCAGGGGTCGCCATCCTCGTCGACATCATGACCGACAACAGAAACCGCGCTGCAAGCGAAGTCCGGCACATTTTCAGCAGAAACGGCGGAAACCTCGGAGAGGCAGGCTGCGTAGCCTGGATGTTCAATAAAAAAGGGAGTATCGTTTTCGACAAGGCCTCCATACCAGAGGAAGAACTAATTGAACTGGCCCTCGAAGCCGGCGCAGAGGATGTCAAGGACGAGGAGAACCAGTTCGAGGTCATTACCTCGCCCGAGGATTTCACAAACGTCAAGGCGGCTTTCGACGACAGGGGTCTTAAGTACGAACTGGCCGAAATCACCATGTCACCGCAAACCACGGTTCGAATTGAAGATACCAAAACGGCGCAACAACTCCTGAGGCTCATGGATGCTCTTGAGGATTCAGATGATGTCCAGCACGTTTATGCCAATTTCGATATTCCGGACCAGATTCTGGAATCGCTGGAATAAGAAATGATCCGAACTATCGGGGTAGATCCCGGGTCGCGCTATACCGGATATGGAATCGTGGAGGGCGATGGCTTCCGGCTCAAGCACATCCACCACGGAACCATAAAGCTGCCGGCGAACCGCCCGCTTTGCGCGCGCCTCAAAATCATTTTCGATGAGATCAATGCCTCGATTCTGGAATTCAGTCCTCAATTCATGGCGGTAGAAGAGGTTTTTTTCGCAAAGAACGTGAAGAGCGCATTGAGCCTCGGGCAGGCACGCGGCGCCGTGGTCCTGGCCGGAGTGCACTCCGGACTTTCCGTTCACGAGTATAGCGCATTGAGGATAAAACAGTCCGTCGCAGGGTACGGCAGAGCGGCCAAAGAGCAGGTTGCCGGAATGGTCAAGCGGATTTTGGGTATCGACGGCGAGATCGAACCCAATGCCGCCGACGCCCTTGCTGTCGCGGTCTGCCATATCAGCACTCATTCCTCGAACATGCGATGGAATTTATCGACGTCAAAAAATCCGGACAGGTCATGATAGGTTTTCTTGAAGGAAAGCTGCGGGCGAAAAGCCCTGAATGTGTTATTTTAGATGTCCATGGGGTCGGGTATCATGTCCAGGTCCCATTGAGTACTTTCTACGACTTGCCGGAACTCGGGCAGTCCGTGGAGCTCAACATCCATACCCACGTGCGAGAGGACGCCATTCAGCTCTACGGCTTCCGCACGCTGGCCGAAAAGGAGATGTTCCTGCTCCTGACCGGTGTGAACGGGGTAGGGCCAAAACTCGCGCTGGGTATTCTTTCGGGCATCAACCCGGATGAGTTGAGACTTGTGATTGTGCGGCAGGATTATCTGCGGTTGAAGAACATTCCAGGGGTGGGCAAAAAGATTGCTGACCGGGTCATGCTTGAACTGCGGGACAAAGTTCAGGGCAAGACCAAGGAAAAGACGGGACCGGCCCAGCCCTTCGTGGAAGCCGGGACTGCCTTTCCGGATGCGTTTTCAGCCCTGGTAAATCTGGGCTATCGTCCGGCCGAGGCGGAAAAGGCGCTCAAAGACCTGAGGAAAGTCCTGGGCGAAAATCCGTCGCTCGAAGATCTTCTCAAAGGCGCCCTGAGAGCACTGGCATAATACCGAACGGACCGTCTACACCGGACAGGAAAAGATTTTCAGCAGATGACAGACCGGGTAATCACACCACAGAAAAAAGAAGAGGACCTGCCTGTCGAGAGCAGTCTGAGGCCTCGCACCCTTGCTGAATACATAGGGCAGGAGAAGGTAAAGGAAAACCTCGAGATCTTTATAGCCGCCGCCAGGGGGCGCGCAGAGCCTCTGGACCACGTCCTTTTTCATGGGTTCCCGGGTCTGGGCAAAACATCCCTCGCCGCCGTGATCAGCAACGAGTTGAAGGTCAACCTGCGAAGCACCTCGGGACCGGTAATCGAAAGGGCGGGAGACCTGGCTGCAATCCTGACCAACCTCGAACCGGGCGACGTTCTTTTCATCGATGAAATCCACCGGTTAAATCATGTTGTAGAGGAAATTCTCTACCCGGCAATGGAGGACTTCAAGCTCGACATCATCATCGGCCAGGGGCCTTCGGCCCGGACCATAAAACTGGACCTTCCCCCATTCACGCTTATCGGCGCGACGACCCGCGCGGGCCTGCTGTCTCCTCCCCTGCGAGACCGGTTCGGCGTTTCTCTCAGGCTTGAATTCTACAGCCCTTTTGCGCTTAAGAGCATTATTCTGCGTTCGGCGAAAATACTTCGGATCTCGATCGATGAGGCCGGCGCGCTAGAAATCGCGCAGCGCTCTCGCGGCACCCCCAGAGTGGCCAACCGGCTTTTGCGCCGTGTTCGCGACTATGCGGAGGTGCGCGCCGACGGGAAAATCTCCCTGCAGGTTGCCGACGCCGCCCTGAAGATGCTCGACGTGGACCACAAGGGGTTTGACGCAATGGACCGCAAAATCCTTAGTACAATCATTGAAAAATACGATGGAGGGCCCGTCGGGATCGAAACCCTGGCCGCGTCGGTTGCAGAGGAAAAAGACACTTTAGAGGACGTCTATGAGCCTTTTCTGATACAGGAAGGCTTCATCAACAAAACACCCCGCGGCCGCATGGCTACCCGCCTGGCCTACGAACACCTGCGAATTCCATATAACGTTTGCAGCCGGCAATTGAGAATCGATCAGGTGTGAATTTTGTTCGGCCACTCATTGTACGGCGCTGTTGAACCATCAAAAAAGTCGAGGGTTGCGATAATCCGCAACCCTCGAATACATTCGGTGGCTGTTCCGCGTTAGCTTAAGGAATCATTTCCAAAATATCCAAAAAGGGACCGCCCTTTTGTTTCATACGTTTCTTCGTGCATTACATCTCTATCATAGAATAGCTGGCTGTCAAGTTCGTCCACACCTGCAGAACCTTCCTTGAATTCATCCCGCTCCATAATCAGGTCATTGATCCCGATTCGATCCACGATAGCTGAAAACCCCATTGAATCGGTCAGAACCTGGAGAATGATTTCGTGCTCTGCCTCACTTTCAAGTACGCCTTCCAGAAAAAGAACCCCCTTTCTGTAGGACATCTTGAGATCTTCCGTTTCTATCCTCTCGTCAGTCTGCAGTCGTTCATAGATCTGCTGAATTACCTGTTCGTTGGTCAAACCCTGGTACTCATCGGGGATTTTTCCAGCCACGACCGCTTCGGTCGTCTGCGGCAGGCTCTTATGCTGCTTTTCGAAGTCACGGGCGCAGTCGACGCAAAGGCGCGCCCAGGGTATGGCCTGAAGCCTTTTCGGCGCGATGTCGTCCCCGCATGACTCACAAATTCCATAATCACCAAGCGACATCTTGGCCAACGCCATATCGATCTGCTCGATTTCGATCTTCCCATTCTCATCGAGCTTATCATAAGGCTTGGCAATACTGGCCTTCTGCGCTTCTTCTTCCAGCTCTATGGCCCGCTCTTCCAGTTCCAGCCATGCGGCCGCAAGTCTTTGAACTCTTTCGAGTACGCTGCTGCGCCTGTCGAGGAGCACATTTCTAAGGAAAAGTATTTCCTCCTTGCTCATTTTGAATCCTCCTGAGTACACCAACGAGAAACAACCACATGCGAAAGAAGGTAAGGAGACTTTAGGAATAATTCAAGATTACTTTACAAAGTATCGACATACCTATATTTTTTTGCGACATCGCGGCTTCCTCTCGTTGACATGGGCGATGGCGCGCATTACTGGAATCTCCTCGGACTCGAATTGCTCCTCCAGCCAAAACTCGAAAAGGAGATAATAATTGAATAGGAAAAAGCTAATTTCCCTGGCCCTGTTCCTTTTCACTCTGTGGTATGCCGAACTCTACGCCCCGCGAGGGGTCGAGGCAGCCTCGGAAATTCCCGAAGCGGATTCAACTCAGAAGACCCCGGATACTGAACCCGGCGCCCAGGCTTCGGAAAAACTCTCGGTAACTCATCACTCTCTGAAGCTGGCTGGAGGCAGCCTGTTGAACTATACCGCAACGGCGGGTTACTTGAGGCCGGTGAATGAATCCGGAAAGCCGCAAGCCGATATATTCTTTACGGCCTACACCTTGGAAGGCCAGACCCGGGCAAGGCCGGTTACATTCGCGTTCAACGGCGGCCCGGGAGCCTCTTCGGTGTGGCTGCACATGGGTATTGCAGGGCCTGTCAGGGCTATAACAGGGGAAAAGGTCCCCGCCGCCCCGCCCTACCCTGCGATCTCGAATCCTTACAGTTGGCTCCCCTGGACAGACCTGGTATTCATCGATCCGGTAGGCACGGGTTTCAGCAGGGCCATTCCACCCGAAAGTACGAAGCAGTATTTCAGTACAACCGATGACATCCGTTTGGCCGGCCAATTCATTCAACTCTACATGGGCAGATTCGACCGGTGGCGCTCTCCCAAATGTCTCGCCGGCGAGAGCTACGGGGCGATGCGGGCGGCAGGGCTTCTTCGATACCTCTATGAAAACTTCGGAATTGAAATTGACGGCCTGCTTCTGATCTCACCTGCACTGGATTTGAGCATTATTCATCCGGACCCCGCGAACGACCTGCCTTACACGCTCTTGGTTCCATCCTATGCAGCAACAGCCTGGTACCATAAAAAAACCGGCCCAGAATTCAACTCAGGCCTCACCGATGTCCTTGCCGAAGCCGAAAGGTGGACCATTGAACAATACCTGCCCGCTCTCGCCAGGGGCAGCCAACTTTCCGGCGCTGACAAAGACCGGATTGCAGCTCGACTCACAAGTTTTACGGGATTGCCCGAAACGCTTGTCCGAAATCGAAATCTCCGGATTTCCAGATCCGAATTTAGAGTCGAACTTCTGCGCTCAGAGGGGCTTTCGCCGGGATTCATGGACGGGCGGACAACCCAGCGGAGCAAGGACGGCGGTTTTTTGGACGATCCGGCGATGGCCCTTACTATCGGACCATATACGGCGGTCCTGAACGAGTATATCGGCGATGTCCTCCTGTTCAGCCCTGGCATACCGTATATATTTTTCTCGATGGAGGCCAACTCCGGGTGGAACTGGGGCTCGGTTTTTGCAACCAACGATGCGGTGGAGTCGATCCGGAGAGCGATGAACAGGAACCGGAGGATGAAAATTCTCGCCACGGCCGGCTATTTCGATCTGGACATACCCTATTTCGCCACTGCCTATATAATGGATCATCTAGGGATTGACCCGGAGATGGCAGCAAATGTCAAGGTCCGGTTTTTTCCAGGTGGCCACATGTTCTATACTAATAGCGAAACGCTTGAAGGGTTTACGGTTGAAGCAGCACAGTTTTTTACTTCAATTACGGGGGTAGAGCAGAAGCCGTAGTTAGCCCTTCACTCTTCACCCTTGTAGGGCGCACGTATCACGCAAAAGGCAAAATGGATCTAGACGCTCGTGCGAGGTTATTTTTCAATCCCGTTAATGCTGCCTGGAGGGTTTGCAGGACTAACGGACAAAAGGCTCTTGCAAATCGGCCTTGGATAACGTATTTATCTCTTTGGGGGGCGTACCTGCTCGAACTGGATTAATCGAACCCGCAGTAGAGTATCTAACATATCGCAGATATGGCTGAGCACTGGTTCGGGCTGAGTTACCGGGAGAGTTTTATGGTCAAAGGATTGAATCCGGGATTGTTGATCAGTTTGGTTTTACTTCTATTGATCTCCGGATGCGCAACAGCACCTGTCGATACCGAGCAACTCGAGTCCATAAACGATGAGGCACAAACTGCGCCTGTTGCCGAGCAGCCCGTTAAAGCGCCTTCACCCGCGAAAGCTACCGCCAAGCCTCCATCGAAGGACTTAGCCACCGTACGCCGGGTGATAACCGAAAAGGAAGTGCGAAAGCTCCAGCAGAAGGACCCCGACCTGGAATTTTACCGCTGCATCGAAATTCTTTGCCGCATCAATAAAAAAGATAAGGAATATATCCGAGAGGATATGAAGCATAAGCGTGCCCTTATCGTGCCAAAGAATTTCTCTTCCTACAAGGACTGGTCGCCCCTTCCCGAAAAGATTGCAGGCGCCGGCAAGTTCCCCAAGTTTATCCTGGTGGTAAAGGATATCCCGTTTCTCGGATGGTATCAAAACGGCAAACTGGTGGGCGATACATATGTCGGAATAGGCAGGATGAATACCTGGACCAAAAGGGGATTATACAGGGTAAAAGCAAAAGATCCCTGGCACATGTCCACCTACCCGAACGCATACGGAAATCCCTCTATCATGCCTAACGCACTGCACATCTACGAGCGCGTTTGGATTCACACCGGAGACGTGATCGGCCCAAATTGCTCGCACGGCTGCATAAACGTCCCTATCGCTCCAGCCGAAAGACTATATAGCTGGGCCGATGTCGGGACTGCCGTCCTGATTACTCAATCTTTGAAGGACCTTGGCCGTGACATCAAGACCGCTCCTATGGAAAAGCAACCGCAAAAAGCTCCGTCGGCAAAAGAAAAGGGCGTACAAGATAAACAGGTCAAATCTGTGAATAAAACACCAAACAGTTTCATGGAAACAGCAACAACGTATTAACAGGAGGGATTTAGAAATGGGATTCAACAGGCGAATTCTTTGGGGTGTCGGGCTTCATTTGTTTATCGGCGGCCTTGTTTGTGTTGCTCTATGCTCATGTTCGCTTTTCCAATCACATAACATAACTCCGCGACCCATGGCAAAGATGGCGACGCCACCGCCTCCTGCTCCTCCGGAGTGCGAGCTTCCGTACTGCACGGTAGACCTTGATTACCCCCTGACTCTCATTACCCATCCCGAGATCTACGTAATGAAGGGGCAGCGAAGACTCTGGCTGATCCAGGACAAGACGCTGGTTCGCGACTATCACGTCGGCCTCGGACCCAGCCCGAGAGGGGATAAACTTTTCAGGGGCGACGGCAGGACCCCCGAGGGAGAGTTTTTCATCTGCGCCAAGAATTCTTCAAGCCACTATTACAAGTCACTTGCCATCAACTACCCAAGTCCGCAGAATGCTGAAGTCGGCCTTTCGGCAGGGATGATTTCCTACAATGAATACTGCTCGATCAAGCAGGCAAATGACGCAATGAAGATGCCCCCCTCCCAGACGGCCCTGGGCGGGCAGGTATTCATCCACGGAGGCGGCTCGGCCGATGACTGGACCCTGGGCTGCGTTGCCCTGCAGAACAGGGCCGTAGACGAATTGTTCAGCGTGGTCCCGATCGGCACACGTGTTTATATAATGCCCTGAATTAAGCAGATGAATGGGTGAGTAGGTGAATGGAAAAAACATCGCCCACTCACCTTTTCGCCCCTTCACCCGTCCCCCTTCACCCTTCACCCTTCACCCTTCACCCTTCCCCTCTCCCTGCTTCACTTTCCAATCCGTGTGTTCGGTTCTATGTTCCCTTCATTCTATGTTCCGTTCATTGACAACTCATCATTCTCTGGGTATGGTTCTGTTCACATGACGCGAATTCAAACTGATTTCCGAATCCACTTAAGATCGAAATCCGCGGATGTGCTCCGGCTCGTCCGTTAATATTGGAATGATTGTATCAATTCATGCCCCAGCCATTGGATATACCTGATGATCGTCCCCGGACAGCGCTAAACCAGGCGGTCGGCGCTGCGGTGAAGCCGATCTTCTTTGATCCTGCCAACAGGCGTTGGCCGCGCCTGCGGCTCGGGATTGCGCTCATTACGTTGATTCTGACCCTGTTGCTGGGAGCTCTCATCCTGGGCATCCTGGCCGGCCCTGTACTGCCGACCCTCGATCTGCCCGGTGTCAGCTTTTTACCCCATGGCGTTCACTCGGTGCCAGGCGTTCCCCGCCTGTCCCCCGAGCGGCCGCTGACACGCCGCGAACGGGCGTTGCGCAATACCAAGACCAAGCTGGTGCGCGAGCGCGAACGCAATCTGCAGCAACTACTTGTCAAGGCCCACAAAACGTCCCCTGACCCAACCAAGCAACAACTCACTGTAGGGTTCTTCGTCAACTGGGACGACTCGAGTATGAATTCGCTCAAGCAGAATCTGGACTGCCTGGATATGGTAATCGGTGAATGGCTGCATCTCGCCGATGACAGCGGATTGCTGCGGGAAGATGATCCTAACCGGCAGGCCCAGGTCACCGAATACACTCGCTTGCGTCGTCCTGACCTGCCCCTCGTTGCCCTGGTGAACAACTGGAACGGCAAGCAATGGGAAGGCAAAAAGCTGGGTCATATGCTCGCAGACCCGGCGGCACGCAAGCGCGCCATCGAACAACTGCTCGCTTACGTGGAGCGCCAACACTTCGCAGGGGTCAGCATCGACTTCGAAGATATCGCGGTCAAGGCCCAACCCAACTTTCAGCGCTTTGTAGCCGAACTTTACGCCGCGCTAAACCCGAAGGGCTTATCGGTGTCGGTAAACGTGCCGGCCGCCAACCCGGCCTTTAACTACCGCGATTTAGCCCGTAACGCCGACTACCTCATCCTCATGGCCTACGACGAGCACTGGGCGAGCGGCTCGCCCGGTCCCATCGCCGGCTTGCCCTGGTTCGCCGATGTACTACGCCAGCGTCAGCGTGACGTTCCTGCCAAAAAGATGATCGTTGCGATAGGCAACTACGCCTACGACTGGGAGGCGGGCCATCCTGCCGAGGAGCGCAGCTTTGAAGAGGCGGTTCTTACCGCCAAAGAATCGGAGGGCAATATCGGCCTTGATCCGGTATCCCTCAACCCTACTTTCGACTACTCCGACGATGACGATCATATCCACCACGTGTGGATGTTGGACGCAGTGACCGCATTCAACCAGTTGGTGATCGCCGGTTCTGTGTGTCCGCGCGGAGTCGCCCTGTGGCGTCTTGGCAGCGAAGACCCGGCACTGTGGCGGGTGTTTGGCAATAACGGCCCGCTGGACGCAGAACGCGCCGCCCGGTTGCACGAGGTTGACTTCGGGTATGGACTGGACTACGAGGGCAAGGGCGAAATCCTCCGAATCACCGCCCAGCCTCAGCCGGGAAGCCGAGACCTCGAATTTGACCCGAAGCGCAACCTGATCACATCGGAACGCTTTACGGTGTTTCCCTCACCCTACGTGGTTACCCGCCACGGCGGCGCGACACGCAAAGTGGCGCTGACCTTCGATGACGGCCCCGATCCCCGGTACACGCCGCAGATTCTTGATGCTCTGCAGAAAGCGGGAGTGCGGGCAACCTTCTTTGTTATCGGTGTCAATGGCGAGCTGAACCCCGGCTTGATACGCCGCGAGGTGAATGAAGGCCACGAGATCGGCAATCACACCTTCACCCACCCCAACATCTCACTCATCTCCCCCGCTCAGTTCCAGCTCGAACTCTCCGCAAGCCAACGCCTGCTGGCCGCCGTGGTGGGCCGCCAGACGCTGCTGTTTCGCCCGCCTTACGCTACGGATAGCGAGCCGGAGACCGTCGATCAGCTTCGTCAGATCGAAATGGCCACCCAAAAGGGCTATCTCATCGTCGGCATGCAGATCGATCCGGACGACTGGCAGCGCCCGGGGGTCGGCGAGATAGTGCTACGGACTCTGGCAGGGGCCGAACGCGGCGAAGGCAACGTGATCCTGCTTCACGACTCTGGTGGCGACCGCAGCCAGACGGTGAAGGCGCTTCCCTTGATCATCGAGACCCTGCGCAGTCGCGGCTTCGAGTTCGTCACCGTTTCCGACCTGCTGGGCCGCACCCGCGACGAGGTGATGCCGCTTGTGCCGCTGGACACCATATGGCAGATCTGGGCGGACAGACTGGCATTCAGCGTGCTCAGCCTCGCGGCGGCGGCCATCCACTGGCTGTTCCTGCTGGGAATCGTGCTGGGGATCTCACGGCTGATGTTCATCGGGGTACTGGCCGTCTACCAGCGCTGGTCCAGGCGCCGCGCGGTCTATGATCCAGCGTACTCGCCTTCCGTGGCGGTCGTGGTGCCTGCCTATAACGAGGGGAAAGTGATCATTCAGACTATCACTTCCCTGCTTGCCTGTGAACTCCCGGGGCAATTCGAGATCATCGTGGTTGACGACGGCTCCAGCGACAATACATTCCACGCGGCGAGCGCTGCTTTCGCCGGCAATCCGAGGGTAAGGGTGTACACCCAGCCAAATGGCGGCAAGTCGGCGGCGCTCAACTTCGGAATTGCGCAGACTTGGGCGCAGATCGTGGTGGCCCTGGATGCCGATACGGTGTTTGCCAGAGACACCATCGCAAAGCTGATCCGGCACTTCGCAGATCCGAAAATCGGGGCCGTGGCCGGCAACGCCAAGGTGGGCAACCGCATAAATCTGCTTACCCGCTGGCAGGCACTGGAGTATATCACCAGCCAGAACCTGGACCGGCGCGCTTTCAGCGTCCTCAACTGCATCACGGTGGTGCCCGGCGCAGTGGGGGCTTGGAGGCGTGAACTAATAGAGCGCGCCGGCGGTTTTGACCGAAGCACCCTGGCGGAGGATGCCGACCTCACCATGGCGATTCGTAAACTTGGCTATGCAGTCATCTACGAAGACGAGGCGGTGGCCCTCACGGAGGCCCCGGATACTGTGCGCGGGTTTATCCGGCAGCGCTACCGCTGGATGTTCGGGACCATGCAGGCGGCCTGGAAGCATGGCGATGCACTGTTTCGGCCACGCTACGGCGCATTGGGTTTTGTCGCCCTGCCCAACGTGGTGATCTTCCAGGTACTGTTCCCCCTGATTTCGCCGGTGATGGACCTGCTGCTGGCAGGTACCCTGGGGGTAGCGGCCATAAACTACTTCAATCACCCAGCGGACTATTCCCCGCAAGCTCTGTGGCGCGTACTGTTCTATTACGCCCTGTTCGTAACCGTTGACTACCTGAGCGCCATCCTGGCCTTCACTCTGGAACACCACGCAAACTGGTCGCTTCTCATCTTTTTGTTCTGGCAGCGCTTCTTCTACCGCCAGCTAATGTATTACGTCGCCATCAAGAGCATGTTGAATTCCCTGCGGGGTGTGCTGGTGGGCTGGGGCAAACTTGAGCGCAAAGCCACCGTGCGGGCCGCAGCCTGATAGGAGCTTTCCATAAACTGATTGGACCATCGCACGTGGTTGGGTAGCAACTATGCCCACGTAATGGACCCTCCGATACAAACATCTGCTTAATAGAACTCTTCCAAGGGGACTTCAGGACAAATAATTGACACTGGAATTTCGGCGTACTTCAACGACAAACTGCTTATATATCAAGATGTTGGGGTGTTGCATCCCTTGGCATGTCTTTTGTAAGGATTCCCGGTAGATACATTGTCCGGCAAAACCATAAAACCATGAAAAGACCCGTATGGTGGGCTAAGCGGCACATAGCCCACCAAGTCTTTTCGAGAGGTTGAGGAATGCGCAAAATAACGGAATCATCTCCTTATGCACGTGCTCCGGTCATGGGAGCGGCTTTTGGTTTGTTGCTGGTTTTGGGGTCGATCGTAATGAGCGCTCACGGTTTCATGGCCTTTTTTAGCGTTGAAGGGTTGATGATCGTGGTAGGCGGCGTGATGGCAGTCGCTTTCATGAGTTTTCAGGCAAGCGACGTGCAAAAGGCGCTGCGCGCGATTTCGAATATGCTCAAAGAGTCGCCCATAACGCACGAAGACCTTCATCGCGATACGATGGATATCATCAAGTGGGGCGGTCTGGTGAAAAAAAAGGGAATGCGTGCGTTGGAGGCCAGCATCGGGGAAAGCGGGATCGACGATACCTTTGTCAGGTATGGGCTCAATATGGTGGTCAGCGAATACACGCCGGAGGAAGTGCGCGCAATGATGGAAACGGCGGCAGACGCCTGTTACGAGCGAGACAGCATACCGGTTGACATTTTGGAAGCAATGGCGAGCCATGCGCCGGCTTTTGGCATGGTTGGCACGCTGGTGGGTATGGTGACCATGCTTTGCCATCTTAATGGCGATATCATTGGCATAGGATCAAACCTTGCCATAGCGTTTCTCTCAACTCTGTACGGTGTGGTATCGGCGCGGATGGTCTACGTGCCTGCGGCATCCAAGTTGCGCCAGGAGGTCGAAAAGAGCCGTTTTCGCAACCAGTTGATCACAGAGGGCATGGTGATGCTGGTCAATAATAAATCGCCCATGTACATCCGGGACCGTCTGAACAGTTTCCTGCGCCCGGAGAATCACGACTATTACAATATTTTTGGGGAGAACACCCAATTTCTCAAAAATTTGCCGTATGTACAGTCTAATTAGACGCAGCCGGGCGGCAGCCGGCAGGAAGTCGGCTCAGGCCCCGCGGTCTCTTATGAACCATTCGGACCACCGGAACCATGAAAAGATCCGCAGGATGGGTGGAGCGAAGCGCAACCCATCATGTCTTTTCGTTAGAGAGTTATTTATGTCTTTCCGGGACTTCTTCGCGTTCTTCGACGTCAAAAAACGCGTCTTCGCGTGAAAGACTTTCTTTTCATAGCAGCTTTTCAGGTCCCTCTGGGACACCCAGAAACCATGAAAAGGCGTGTAGGGTGGGCTAAGCGCAGCGAAGCCCACCGAAACTTTTCGAGACAGCCATCGGGAACGCATGGCGGCATATGAAGATCAAGAGCGCCTGTGTGTGAACGGGAATGAAACACCGCCGCATTTGAAGGTCGTGAACGCATGATGTATCGCCGGCAAAGGAAACGAAATAAGATCAGCCACGCCGATGACTGGCTCATGACTTACGCGGACATGATTACCTTGTTGTTATGCTTTTTTGTCGTGGCTGCGTTGGCTTCGATTTCTCAAAAGAATAATACACCGAAGGTTGACACGGCGCAGGCTCCAAACCCGGTGGAGGCTCGCCTGTCTCTCCCCGGTCCGGATGAAACGATAAAACCTGAATCGTCCGGTCCCGTTGAGGAAAAGAAAACGGAAAAGTCCGTACCCGCTGAACCCGTTGCCGCAGCATCTGTTGATATAGCGTCCGAGCAAGTCCCGCCGCAGGCCTCTTTGCCCGAGATTGTCGATAACCTCAAGTCTCAGGGTGCGGCCGACTTAGAGCAAAACAGCGACAGAATTACGTCGATCGAGATTAGCAGTGCTGCATTCTTTGACAGTGGTTCGGCCATACTGAGTCCGGCAGGAAAGGTCATATTGCAGGACGTGGCCGGAAACCTGAAATCGGAAAAATTCAAGGACTATCTGGTCACAGTTGAAGGCCATACCGACGATGCGCCGATCAACACATCGTTATTTCCGTCCAATTGGGAGCTATCGACCGCACGAGCGGCAGCGGTGGTGCGTTTCCTTCTCGATGAAGGGCTTCCGGCGCAAAAACTTCGCGCAGCCGGTTACGCCGACACCTTTCCGAAGGTCTCCAACCGCGATGCAAACGGCAGGGCGATACCGGAAAACCAGGCACAAAATCGCCGTGTCGTCATTAAACTGGAAAAAATAGACAAAACAACCTGACGCTCTATCATACCGCCCGTGGCCAAACGATCACAGCACTCTCTCATGACCCGCGGGACACCCTGAAACCATGAAAAATCCGTAGGATGGGTGGAGCGAAGCGCAACCCATCAAGTCTTTTCGAAGCAGCTTTTCGAAGCAATTATTCATGTCTCATTGGGACTTCTTCGGGTTCTTCGACGTCAAAAAACGCGCCTTCGCGTCGCGCGAAAAAATGTCTTTTCGAGACATACAAGGGTTTTAAGGAAGGGTTTCAATAAAGCATCAAGGGCGGATTGTGCTTTTCAGGTCTCTTTATGCCAGCTTGGCAGAGGGGAAAACTCGGCCGGCTCTACTCTTGCGTGAAGCCTTCTTAACCGTACGGAAAGTCGGTCTATCTCGAGATGGAAGGGGGGCGCTGGTGTCTGTTGTTTCCGAGAGAGGAACAATTCTTTGACTCGACAATCGACTCCCACAATCGAAGCCACGAACCAGCTTGTCGCATTGGAACAGATGCGGCTCTTCCAGCGGAACATCCCCGTCAGCCAGGCCATGGCTTTTTTGACCGCGTGTATGATCACCGTGGTGCTTTGGCCTCCGCTCGGCGCCCGAAGGCAGGCGCACACCATCAGGGGGGGCTGCGGCCACACTTGGCGCTCCAGCCCTGAGCGAGGTTCCTTTGAACTCGAAGAGATCGGGAAAGAGGGCGGGCTCGTGGAGGCGCTGAATGTGCTGCCCCGTCTTGAGATCGAATTTGAACGGCTGAATCGCTGCCTCGAACAAAACGGATGGGCCTGATAAAACATATGGATGCAAGGCATCCATTCCTCAATCCCTGGGCATTTCACTCTTCACCTATCCACCAGCTCTTGATTCACCCATTTACCCCTTCACATATTCACCCCCAAAATTCTGCGAAGTCCTTAGTTCCCTGCCCTGTCCGGGAAGACATCATAAACATAGTCGTGCGCTTCCAGGGCTTTTTCGCCAAGCTTGCCCGCTTTCACTCGTTCCACGATTTCTTCCCGGGATAAATCGAAGATCGCCTCCAGAATCTGCTCGCGCTCCTGCTCGCTCGCTTCCGCTACGACAAACAGTACACGGGCGCTGTGCTGGATGTAGCGCGGCGAAACCAGTTGCCGTTTCAAAAGTTCCATTATGACCGGCGCCTTACCGCGGTCGAAACGGCCCGCATCGCCGAGGCGGTCTAATTCGGCGAAGAATCCCGCTGTCCATTCGTTGTGATAGTCCCATACCTTGTCGAAC
The DNA here is from genome assembly GCA_052147195.1 of Syntrophobacteraceae bacterium. Taxonomy (GTDB): domain Bacteria; phylum Desulfobacterota; class Syntrophobacteria; order Syntrophobacterales; family Syntrophobacteraceae; genus SbD1. The sequence goes on along the minus strand of JBKQLC010000125.1, from coordinate 49 downwards.
AACTCCCGGGTAAAGCGGGTCCCGGCCTTGATCGGGAGATCGTTTACCA
>JBKQLC010000124.1:0-11558 GCA_052147195.1 Syntrophobacteraceae bacterium | reverse complement strand
CGAATGCCTCAATCTCCCAGATTTTATGTAACCCTTGCAGGGTAAAATCGGTTTGTGCGCATTCATACCCAGGGTGACGTCCCGCGAAGCGCGAGACTGACCCTGGGCTGACTTATTGAGCCCCTTTGGGGCAAACATCCAAAACTTCGGTTTGTGCGCATTCGTACCCAGGGTGACGTCCCGCGAAGCGCGAGACTGACCCTGGGCTGACTTATTAAGCCCCTTTGGGGCAAACATCCAAAACTACGGTTTGTGCGCATTCATACCCAGGGTGACGTCCCGCGAAGCGCGAGACTGAACCTGGGCTGACTTATTGAGCCCCTTTGGGGCAAACATCCAAACCTCAGGTACTCGTTTGCCGGATGAACATTTACATTCGCCTCTTTATGCAAAGCCCAGCAAATTGCCTGGACCTGTCCAGATTAACTGATATTCTAAGACAGTCCGATTGACTCCTGACTTGCAGGCATTAAGAAAACTTTATATATGACAAGCGGAATGTTCGGGTAGTTCCTTGATATTATGGGAACTCACATTCTTATCCGACGAGGATAATGGAGAAAACGAATTGAATCACGGTGCAGATTCCACTGATGATCTTCAATCGCTGATCGAGGTTCTCCCTCCGCACATTCGCGAAAGGGTCGAGTCCAGGCAGGACCTGTCTTCGCTTCTTGAAATCGTGCTCGATCTGGGAAGAAACCCGGAGGTCCGGTTCGAAAACCGGATGGAATATCTGTCCAATGAACAGGTTACACGCGACGATTTAAGCTGCGTAGTTTCCCATACGGGAAAGTTTTCAGAGGACAACCGGGCGGGAATCGAACGCACCCTGCACAGGATATCGGCGATAAGGAGCAGGACCGGGTCGATTATCGGCCTGACCTGCCGGGTTGGAAGGGCGGTTTTCGGTACCGTGGACATCGTGCGCGACGTCGTCGAAGAAAGCGAATCGCTGCTGCTGGTGGGTCCGCCCGGCGTCGGAAAAACGACCTTGCTCCGGGAGGCTGCGCGCGTTCTTGCTGACGATCTGGGCAAAAGGGTAATCATCGTCGATACCTCAAATGAAATAGGCGGAGACGGTGATATTCCCCACCCCGGGATTGGCCGCGCGCGCCGGATGCAGGTACCTTCTCCCTATAAGCAGCATGCTGTCATGATCGAGGCCGTCGAAAACCACATGCCGGAGGTGATAGTCATAGACGAAATCGGAACCGAGGCTGAAGCAGCCGCTGCTCGAACGATTGCCGAGCGGGGCGTGCAGCTCATCGCCACCGCTCATGGCAGGACCCTTGAAAATCTTCTTCAAAATCCAACCCTGATGGACCTTGTGGGCGGCATCCAGGCCGTTACCCTCTCCGACGAAGAAGCCCGAAGGCGCAGGACCCAAAAGACGGTGCTCGAGCGCAAAGCGCCTCCGACTTTCAACGTGATGATCGAAATCCAGGAGCGCGGCCGGCTGGCTGTCTACGATAACGTAGCCGAGGTGGTGGACCGCTTTCTGCGAGGCATTCCACTCTCTCCCGCAATCCGGACCAGGGGGGAAGGCGGCCGCGTGGAGGTGAGCCGGCCCGAACCGCGCGAAGAGGAAAAAACAGAGGCCGCCGCCGAAAAACCGGTCCTGAAACTTGCGAGCAAACGGCCGAGGCGGACAAATATCAGGATATTCTCCTATGGGGTGAGCCGGATAAGGCTCGAACGTGTAATGGAGAAACTCCGGTTGCCCGCGGTAATCACTTCGGAGATCGACAGGGCCGATCTCATTGTTTCCCTGAAATCGCTGGAAAAGCGGCAACCGGGGAATATTCGGGAAGCAGAAGCCAGGGGAACGCCCAGGTATGTTCTCAAGAGCAACACTACGACCCAGATGGAGAACTTCCTGCGCTCGCTTTTCCCCTCTGAAGAGGTGATAAACGTAGATGAAGAAGCGGGAATCCAAGAGGCCCAGGCGGCCGTTGAAGCCGTCCGCGAGCATGGCCGAACCGTTGAACTCTCGCCTCAGAACTCCCGTGTGCGCAGGCTCCAGCACATACTGGCAGAGCAAAGCGGGCTAAGATCGGGGAGCATCGGCAGGGACCCGGACAGACGGGTCATTGTGTATCCGGAGCAGAGTTATTCCAGGAATAAGTGATCCAGCTCATACCAAGTCGCATTCAAGATGCTATTAAATCGGCCTGGTGATGGGTGAAGCGGAGCGCAACCCATCGCTCCACGTGGCATACCGCACCCCGTGTGACACTCCAAAATTACATCTTGAACGCAACTTGGTATCAGGTACTCCGGTATCCGAATTCAAGCAGGGCCCGTGGGTCTTTTCTCCAGTTTTTCTGCACGCGCACAAAAAGACCAAGATATATGTGGCATCCAAGGAAGGTCTCTATTTCTATTCGGGCCTGTTTTCCGATCTCCTTGAGCATCTGCCCGCCCTTCCCTATTATGATAGCCTTCTGAGACTCACGCTCCACATTGATTGTCGATTCGATTTCTATAAGCTTCTTCTCAGGTATTTCGCTGAACCTGTCGATAGTTACGGCGACCGCGTACGGGATCTCCTGGTGAACGAGGTGGAAAATCTTCTCCCGGATCAGCTCCGCCGCAAAAAAGCGCTCCGGCTGGTCTGTGACGGAATCTCCGGGATAATACTGCGGTCCTTCCGGCAAAAGTGAAACGACCTCCGTCAGGATTTCCCCTACACCATCGCCTCTCAGGGCGGAAACGGGAATTATGGCTTTGAAATCGAACCCCTCCCCGTAACCCTGCATCAGAGGCAGCAAATCGCCTTTATTCCTGAGCGTATCGACCTTGTTGATCACGAGTATTGCCGGCGTATGAATCCGGCGAAGGTTGCCCATAATGTATTCGTTTATCGGCCCGTAAGCGAACTCCGGCTCTATCATGAAGACAACGACGTCGCTTTCGCCCAGGGCGGCAAGCGCAGTTGCTACGAGTCCCCGGTTGAACTCATCCTGCGCCTTGTGTATTCCAGGCGTATCCACAAACATGATCTGGTAGCCGCTTGCGGTAAGTATTCCAAGAATCCGGTTCCTGGTCGTTTGGGGTTTGGGCGCCGTGATAGAGATCTTCTGCTTGAGGATCTGATTCAGCAGAGTGGACTTCCCGACGTTAGGCGCGCCTACGATAGCTACGTATCCCGATTTGAACTCTTTTTTTTCCACAACCTGTACCAAGAGAGGGCCTCCTGCACTCCCGGAAAGGGTTACCCGCTCATCCGGTGTTTCCGTATGTACTCTGTTCAGGTCTTTCGATAAACATTTCATTCCCGCCCCGGCCAACCCCTCCGATCACCTTTACGGTTACATTCCATCGGGCTTGCCAGTACTTGAGGTTTGATCTTCCATGTCCAATAACATCGCTCACCAGGTTTGGGGAGACCTGCAGAACAATTTCGCCTCCGGCCAGTTCGGATAACGAGGCAAATTCGTGATCTACCCGGTCCCGCCACCAACGGCACCTTACCAGGTACCCGAAAGCCGGATGGTAAGGTCCGGCCAGAATAACCCCCGGCTTTTCAAGGGCAGGGTCCGCGTGCAGGCCCATCCTAATAACGGGTATGCCGGCCCTGAGCGCCGCATCATAGGCCGGCGCAAGCCATGTTACAGCCTCATCGAGACTCAAGGGGGTGTAAACCCCCTTTCTAAAGGAGTCAGCCAGAATGGTCCCTTCAAGGACCAGGCTTGGATAGATGCGCAGAAAATCGGGGGCGAGCTCAATCGCCTTACGTATAGATTGGACAAACAGCCCTCGAGTGTCGCCGGGCAGCCCTGCCATCATCTGAATGCCCAGCGCCCATCCTGCATCCCTGACCCGTTTTGCCGAATCATAGACCGATCTCACGCAATACCCTCGCCGGCTCTCTTGCAGGACAGAGTCACATAAGCTCTGAACGCCCAGCTCAATTGTGCGGACCGGGTATTTTGAAAAAATACCGATAACTTCATCTCCCAGACAATCCGGTCTGGTTGAAAAACGAATCCCGGTGAAAACACCCTGCCTTACATGAATAGAGGCAGCGGCAAGGATGGATTCGATCAACGCGTGCGGCAAAGCGCTGAAGGTACCGCCAAAGAAGGCAATCTCGCCGCAGCGGCCCGATCTTAGGACCGCGCCGGAGTAGGCCCTCAAACGGGACTCTACAATCTCCAGGATACGGAGTTCCCGATGATCGTGGGAGGCAACCACCTGCTGATTGCAGTAGACGCATTGAAAGGGGCATCCCGCGTGGGGCAGGAAAACAGGATAGATTATCTTCTTAGGAGGCATGTGAGTGAAGCAGTCCGGAATCTTTTTCGATTTCAGCGATCGCCTTTCGCGCGGCTTCCTGCTGGGCTTCTTTTTTGCTTTTCCCAGAACCGTGCGCCAGCACCCGGTCTCCGATTGCGACCCTCATAAAGAAAGTCTTGTCGTGGTCAGGCCCTTCTTCGGCCTCGAGGAAGTATGTGGGGGTAAGCTTGAGCTTCGCCTGCGTGATCTCCTGGAGCTGAGTTTTATAATCTTTATCCAGGACCTTTAGCAGGTAGTCCTCTTCCCTGTGTTCGAGATATCCGTGAAACATCTTTTGAACCAGCCGGACAGCCGAATCCAGACCCCCGTCCAGATACACGGCGGCAAGAAGCGCTTCGAGCCCGTTAGCCAAAAGCGAAGGTTTCTGCCGTCCTCCCGAGAGTTCCTCCCCCTTTCCGAGGAGAAGATAATCTCCCAGATTGACACTCGATGCGATTTGCGCCAGCTCACGCTCATTTACGATAGAAGAGCGGAGCCTGGACAGCTCTCCTTCATCAAAGTCCGGAAAAAGATCGAGCAGCAGATGGCTTATTGCCAATCCGAGCACCGAATCGCCAAGAAACTCCAGGGTCTCGTTATCTGCCGCAACGTCTTGATTCTCGTAGGCAAAGGAACGGTGGACCAGCGCACGGAAAAGAAGCTCTTTGTTCTGGAATCGGTACTCGAGTTCATCCTGCAGTTTTTCGAGATCAGTTGCTTGAAGCATGGTCACGTGATAGAGTAAAAGTTTACGTTTAAGGAAAGCTGCGCTTTCAACCTTCAAGCCGGATTTGTTAATAGTATACATCTTTTCAAACCTGATTTGGCTATATTATGAATCAAATCAGGACGGACCGGTAATAATGCTTTCATGGCTCAACTGCCCGCAACCGAAAAACAGCCGTTTCCTCCTCATGGACCGGGACGGCATTTTGAATGTGAACCGGCCCGATTATGTAAAGAGCCTGAAAGAAGTTTCCTTTTACAAGGATGCCCTCGAAGCGCTCAAATACCTCCGTGGCAAAGATATCTCCGTCATATTGATCAGCAACCAGTCGGGGGTCAATCGAGGTCTTATCAACTGGAGCGATTTCTGGGGAATTCATGAAGGGGTCATTCAGCGGGTGGAGGAATACGGCGGAAGTATTGAGGCCGCCTTTTACTGTCCACATCGCCCGGACGAAAAATGTGGGTGCCGCAAACCCGCTCCTGACATGATACTTGCCGCTTGCCGATTTGCAGGCATCGGTCCCGGCCACACGTTTTTTATTGGCGACAGCGACTCCGATATGGAGGCCGCCGAAAACGCCGGATGCCCCGGTATTCGCATCTGCCGAGTCGGCGAAACCGAACAACAAGATGTGTCTAACTCTCACAACCTGCATTTTACAACCCTGTTGGATGCAGTTTTGAATATCTATGCAGAATGCGTTTGAGGCATTGCGTACTTATTATAAGGCGTGACCAAGTCGCCTTTCAGGATGCAGTTTCCAAAATTTTAGCCGGAAGGGGTACCAGATAATGTCAGAGCTCGACAACAACCGCTACGCTCCACTTCTTCGGCAGAAAATGTCCGCCGAAAGCTACCGCAAACTCCTCCAACTCGATAACCCCAAGCTCTTCGAATTCATAGGCGAATATACCGAGCTTTGCGAACCCGATTCCGTCTATATGTGTGACGACAGCGACGCCGATGCGGAATATATCAGGAAAAACTCGCTGGCGCTCAAAGAGGAAAAACCCCTGACAAAAGAGGGCCACACGATCCATTACGATGGATTTCAGGACCAGGGCCGGGCGCCCGGGGCCACGAAGAACCTGGTGAGAAAAGAACTTGTCCCGCTGATGGGCGGCGCCCTGCTCGCAAAGGAAAGAGAGGAGGGTCTTGCGGAGGTCCTGGACATTCTCAAAGGTATCATGAAGGGCAAACAGGCAATCGTAAAACTTAGCTGCGAAGGCCCGACCCATAGCCCCTTTTCCGTAGCCTGCGCTCAGATGAGCGATTCCTTCTATGTTTGTCATTCCGAAGAACTGCTTTATCGACGAGGCTATGAGCACTTTCTCCGGATGGCGTCCAAGGACAAATTTTTCCGCTTCGTGCATAGCGCGGGCCGCCTCGATGAAAACGGCAACTCCGTCGACCTCGATAAGCGGCGGATTTACCAGGATATGGAGGACTACATAGTTTTTTCTGCAAATAATCAGTACGCCGGAAACAGCGTTGGGCTGAAGAAACACGCCATGCGCCTGTCAATCAAGCTCTCCGGAACACAAGGCTGGCTGTGCGAGCACATGTTCGTCATGTCTATCCAGAACGAGAAAAAGGGACGTTCGACCTGCTTTTGCGGGGCTTTCCCCTCGGCCTGCGGGAAAACTGCAACCGCGATGCTGCCGGGCGAAAAGATAATCGGGGACGACATCGCCTATTTCCGCAAAATAGACGGTGAGTTCAGAGCGGTTAACGTAGAAAACGGAATATTCGGGATCATAAAAGACGTGAACGCGCAGGATGACCCCCTCATTTTCAAGACTCTTCAGACTCCCGGGCTTGAAATCATCTTTTCCAACGTCCTCACGGGTCCTGACAACCAACCCTACTGGCAGGGCATGGGGGTGAACCATCCCGACCATGGCTGCAACATTTCGGGGGAATGGTTCGAGGGTAAACCGGACGTGGAGGGCAATCCAATTCCGTTTGCGCACAGTAACGCCCGCTATACGATGAGGCTCGGATATCTCGAAAACATCGACCCTGCTTATAACGACAAGAATGGAGTGGTGGTCCGCGGCATAATCTACGGCGGCAGGGACAGCGACACTTCGGTCCCTATCGAGGAAGCGTTGGATTGGAAGAGCGGGATCATCCTCAAAGCCTGCACTCTGGAATCCGAGACAACCTCGGCAACCATCGGGCAAGAGGGTGTCCTGGCCCCTCAGCCAATGGCCAACCTTGATTTCATCAGCTATCCGATAGGCGAATATATCGGGAACAATATTCGATTCGTCGAAGGCCTGAAGCAGGTACCGCGAATCTATGCGGTCAATTATTTTCTCAAAGACGCGAAAGGGAATTTTCTCACGCACAAACTTGCCAAGAAAGTCTGGCTGCATTGGGCTGAGCGGCGTATCCACGATGAGGTTGACGCTTACCGGACCCCCCTTGGGTTCATTCCGAAATATGAGGACCTCAAATCTCTATTTCAGGAAATCTTTCAGGAGGATTTTCCCAGGGAACTCTACAGGGAACTCTTCAAGTTCCGCATCGACGCATGGGAAGCCAAAATCTCGCGCGCCATCCGCTTCTACAAACGCACTGCGCCCGATTGTCCGGAAGAGTACTACGAGATATGGAGATCCAGCATGCAGAAACTGAAGGACCTCAGGAGCAAATTCGGTCCGTTTATCGAGCCGGGTGCTTACCAGGAACGGTAGACAGCACCTCACACAAATTCATCAACTTTGATCCGGGCACCTCGAGGAGGCAGAATGTTTTTTCCCCCTTTTCTGATCTTCTTTGCGTTCATTTTCGTATTTCTGCTCCTCGTGGCTTTCGGGCTGATCCAATTTGGCCTGTTTTCATGGGCTTTCGCGAAAATCGGCATCCCGCCCGAGTATCTTTTTACGCTCCTGTTTCTGTGCATACTTGGCAGCATGATCAATATTCCACTGCGCAGGATCAAAATCGAAGACAATCTTGAGGACTGGAAGACAATCTCTTTTTTCGGAATGCGGTTCCGTCCTCCGCATTCCGGTCGTCCGAATGAAATGGTGCTGGCCATAAATGTCGGGGGCGCTGTAATCCCTGCCTTTATTTCGCTCTATCTTTTGGTCAACTCGTTTCACCCGATCCGTATGATGCTCGCTCTTGCAGCGGTAACTTATGTCGTTTACCGGAGCGCGCGGCCGGTTCCAGGTGTCGGGATCGCGGTTCCCTGGCTGATTCCGCCCATTGCCGCTGCTATTTCGGCAATGGTTTTCAACTATAATTATGCCGCTCCGACGGCCTACGTAGCCGGGACATTGGGGACACTCATTGGCGCCGACATTCTTCATCTGGATAAACTCATGTATCTGCGTGCTCCCGTGGCATCGATCGGCGGGGCCGGGACTTTCGACGGGATTTTCCTGGCAGGGATCATTGCCGTTCTGCTTGCCCCTGTGGGGGGGTAAGGCATCACGCGGAGTCGCGGAGACGCGGAGTCGGGGAGAAATGTTCTACCCGCCCCCGTAGGGGGGTAAGAGATTGTGTGCGCATAATTAGCTGGAAATAAAATACCGGCAAAAACGTGGGGATCTGCGCGCGCCACACCCCCTCCGCCTGGCGGAGCCTGGGGATTGCGGGGGAAACTGCCTCCCTTGCAACTGTACCCTGTTGACTTTCCACCTTTTTCACCATTCAACTTGTTTGAGGTGTGTGATGCCCAGCCAGGTCTATCTTACCGATTTGCGTACAGGATTTGACAACAGCCTTTTGACGAAAATTCAACGCCTGGCGCGTGCGGCCGGGCTGGAACAAATCGTGGGAAAAAGAGGCCTTACCGCCGTCAAGATTCATTTCGGCGAAAGAGGCAACACTGCCTTTATCAGGCCCGTGCTCGTTCGTCCGGTGGTGGATGCGGTCCTGGAAGCAGGCGGCAGGCCTTTTCTCACCGACTCCGGGACACTTTACCCCGGTACACGCAGCAACGCCGTGGACCACCTGAATACCGCTATTCTCAACGGCTTTGCCTACCCGGTTGCAGGCGCCCCGCTTATCATTGCCGACGGCATCGATGGACGTGATGAAGTAGCCGTCCCTGTGAACCTGAAACACTTCCAGGAGGTGTTGATCGGCGCAGCGATAGTTCGCGCGGATTCACTCATCTCGCTCGCTCATTTCAAACTGCACGAAGCATCGGGTTTTGGCGGAACAATCAAAAACATCGGGATGGGTACGGCTTCGCGCAAAGGCAAAATGGCCCAGCATTCGGAAGTTGCTCCGGAAGTCATTTCAAAAAAGTGCATAGGTTGCGGGGTCTGTTTCGAGCAATGCGTCCACGGCGCCATAAGCATTGTCGAGAGACCTGAGGATATCCCGGCCCCCAACGCCTCTGTCACGCAAATCATGCGCATAGACCAGGAACTCTGCGTTGGATGCGCGCGCTGCATTCATGCCTGCCCGCAGGGCGCTGTTACTATCAACTGGGAAAAAGACCTGCCGAAGTTCATGGAAAGGATGGTCGAATACACTGCCGGGGCGCTCAAGGGAAAGGAAAAGCGCTCACTTTTCATCAACTTCCTTACCCATATTTCTCCCGCATGCGACTGCTACCCCTTTGCGGATGCTCCAATTGTCGGGGATATAGGCATTGCCGCTTCCATGGACCCGGTAGCGATAGACCAGGCATGCGTAGACCTGGTAAACAGCCAGCCTCTTCTCGAATCATCGTGTCTAAAGGGCATCGAGCAGCCCTGCACCGACAAGATCAGGGCCGTTTACCCGCACATTGACTGGGAGCGCCAGTTGATCTATGCAGCCGAACTCGGGATCGGATCGAGAGAATACGAGCTGGTGACTGTATAATTGAGGTTAGAATAGGGCAGAGTATGAACAGAGGGTTTGCTTTTACGGCAGTATTTCTCACCATCCTACTTTTATCGGGATCAGCGCTCAGTCAGATGTGGAATTATTCTCCTCTCACGAAGGCTGAAATTGGCAAACCCTTTCCAATGAAGCGAATTGAACCTAACCTCGAAGGGAATCCATCCTTACTCACATTCCCTGCAGGACTGCCCGAAATCCATGTTGTTCTTGAGCGTCATGACGACTCATTTTCAATAGTTTCGGCATTTGGCAAAGATGCCGATCACCGTGACTGGCGTATGGAACTAACGGAGCTTGGAGGCTGTCACTTTCCTTCTGACTTCTATGTTGCCGATCTCGACGGAAACGGCATAAACGATTTGGTGATGGTTATCCCCACCTGTGGGAACGGGCTTGCCCCTCAGGTTCATTTTCTCGCACTGCTATTCGATGAGAAAGGAAGGCCAGTGCCATTTGAGGCAGATGGCTATTTTGAGTCACTCCCAAACGGAATTGACGCGTTGGTAGACATGAATCATGATGGGAGAGCAGTACTTATCTATATGAACTTTAATGACGGCTACTGGATCACTAACATCTATAGGAGCCAAAACGCACACTGGCACCGCGTCCAGGGACAATTCGCAAAAAGAGAATACCCATTGTTCACCAGATTTACAAAACGGCCAAACAGAAAGGCTGTGGCTCCCAAGTCTGGCACACATCCTTTCGCTCCTGATTTATCAAATGACACTCCGTTGCTAGAGGGGCATCTTGCTTCCTTTCGCATCCCTGAAAGTCTTGGCTCCGATGTGGAACTAATGGCGGTAAACTCCGAAGGCGCTAATATCCAATGCACCCCCGCATACTGGTACGGTTCAGTAAGGGTAGTCCTCGATCGACAAAATGGTAGACAGATTGTCGATCTATCGTGCGAGAACAAAAAGAATGCCTCTCCGATACTCGAGGAGATAATATCAAGAAATCTGAAAGTTTCATTCTATGGAAAGAGATATTCAGATAAGTGCAGTCCTGAAATTGTCTGGGCATCAGAAGACAAATGAGCTTGTTCTGACCTGGGCATGCACCATGACACGCAACCACGCGGTGCAGATTTCTTGGAGTTTTTTCGAACCTCATTGGCCGCGTGGCTCGTACCGGTGATGCCCGATGTTAGCTTGGGGAGCGTCCAACTTTTACCCTGAATCGGCGTATAAGTAACCAATTCCGCAATGGTTTGCGGCTATTGCTGCCAAAAGGGTGATTGCCAAATCTTTTGCAGCGTTATATATTGCCCATCTCGGAAGCGCCAAGCTCACTGGTGGGGCTCCCGGACTTCAAATGTCTTTAGCTGCTTTCCTGGTAATCTCATCAGATACTAACCTACCGAAATTCCATCATTTCTCATTAAAGCCAATCTCAAGCAGTCCTCCGAATTTCACACAAAAGCTGGACTATGGCTGGACTAATCCGGCGGAAGCGGAGGATTCAAAATGGCTCACCAATGGTTCAAGACACAGTATCCGGGTGTGCGATTTAGAGAGCACACGACCAGAAAGTTCAACAGCAAGCCCGACCGCTATTTCAGCATATACTACAAGCTGAATGGGAAACAAAGGGAAGAGGGTTTGGGCTGGTCCTCGGAAGAATGGACCGCTCAGAAAGCGAGCATCCAGCTTGCCGAACTGAAGAAAGCACAGACTACCGGAGAGGG
>JBKQLC010000123.1:0-68050 GCA_052147195.1 Syntrophobacteraceae bacterium | reverse complement strand
CAAAATTTGCCATTTATGGTGAATATGCCATATTTGGCAAAAAAATCTACTTTTTTTGGTGATCCTCAAATACACATATCCATCATATGGCTGAAATCGCACGAGAAAACAATATGGCATGAATATGGCTCTATTCCAGAATAGAGGCTGCGGGCATTACAAGTCGGTCATCACCGACTTTAGAAAAGGAGAACCAAATGAATACCACACTCAAATACTTGTCGGTTTTGGGAATTGTAATGGCTCTCGTGTTCATATTTGGAGTAACAGCCAGCAGAACTGTCCACGTCCGTGACTTCGGATATGGTCTGGAGGCTAACAGCGTGCGTGGAACGGGAGATCCAGATAAGGAGATTACCTCAAAGCCGATACCTAACTGTCCATCCGAGCCGGGCGTTTTTGGGTGCGGCAGGGTTATCTGCACCATACCAAGCTGGCTTGAGAATACCCCCTGCACCTTAAATGTGGTGAACAGTGAGTAGTGGATAGACTTGATAGAGTGACAGGGGAATCCAGATGAACGCTCTCAACAGTAACGGGGCGGTGTTGTAAACTGGCCAATGTAAGAAAGGTAAAAAAAACCACGCGGGCTTAACAGGGTAAGAGTGAGATACTATGTATAAATCGATTAAAAACAAGAGCCTTAAAAGGCATGTCATTTCACTGGCTAGACCAGCCACTAAGTTCGGATCGATTAGGAAGTTGGTACCACCCGTAGCCACTATATTATTCATTATCAGTATATCAATTATTGTACTTTCATGTCTTAACTTAATAATAGACAACAGAATTAGTAACGATAAATTTATAAAAGAAGTAGCTGGTGCAATATTGCTGCCATTCTTTGTTTTTTACGAGAATGAGAAGTATATACGTGATAACAAAAACGATAAATATATAGAGTCTATGCAAACACACAAAGACGACAGAAGTGCACCTTCATACATAACCAGATTAAAGATTGGAAAAACGAAATAAAAGAAGTAAATGAAATAATCGCAACTAATCAGGCATTGAATTCATGATAACATGGGAGGAACAACAATGATTAGAAAACTAACACATATTTTAGCACTGTTTTTTGGACTATTAGCATGCTCTCTTGAAGGAGAGTTCAAGTGCGTCACTCCTGACACGATTCCCTTCCCCTTCGGGGGCGGTGTCGTGCACCCTTTGGTATCGACTCCTCAAAATGATTATATCGAGCCACCGACGGCAAGGGAGCAACTAATAATTGACGAGCATCTCCATGGAACCAGGGACGCCCCTGCAGGCGGTGTTGGCGTGATACAGAAATGGGACTTTTAGGGATCTCTATCCCTTTCACCGCGCCTGCATGATGCGGGATTAACGTTCATGAGTTTGTATAAACTTCAACTTCCTGCAACAAGAAAATCATAAGAAGTACCACCCATGGCGGAAAAATGGGCCTATTTGTTCGACGAACTCCATCAGGCGTCGGCTTATGTTGGTGGTGACTGGGATAATGTGCGGGCACTGTTGGGCGGAAAAGGCGCCAATCTCGCCGAAATGACCAGAATCGGATTGCCCGTTCCTCCTGGTTTTACCGTGACCACCGAGGCCTGCAACTCCTACCTGGCTGCCATGAAATTTCCAGAACGAATATGGGAGCAGGAGTTGGCAGCTTTGGCCCAGGTTGAAGGTAAGACCGGCAAAGAATTCTGAGACGCCAAGAACCCTCTGCTCGTGTCATGCCGCTCGGGGGGCGAAGTTTTCCATGCCCGGGATGATGGACACCTGCTCAATATCGGACTAAACGACCAATGGGTCAGGGGTATGATCGAGGCCACAGGGCCCCCCGCTTCCTTTATGACTGCCGATGAAATCGCCGGGCACTCCGAGTTTTTTTCCTTTTTGGTGGCGGGCATAAATAATCCAATGTATCGCAGGCAGCCAAACAGAGCCTTTTCGATATCCAGACTGCTGCAGATTCGCAGCGTGGCCTGCCGGAAAACCTCGTTCCTGTCTGACTCCATTTTGGCGTTCTCCCCATTGACTTGATGGGTGCAAAATTTGCCATTTATGGTGAATATGCCATATTTGGCAAAAAAACCCGCTTCTTTTGGTGATCCTCAAATACACATATCCATTATATGGCTGAAATTGCATGAGAAAACAATATGGCATGAATATGGCTCTCTCTGCCGATGGAGGCGGTGTCAGTATGAAATGGTGATGGACGGCCGCCGGTTTGAGCGCCCGGTAAAATGAATGCTTTCTGACAGATGGCGGGGATATGAATATCAGCTTTAGTCGGGAACCCGACAATACATTTCTTGTTCGGCTTGGCGGCAACTGGAACATTGCTGACGGGCTGTTTTCGACAGAACAACTTCAAGAACAGATCGGCTCGACGCCGGCCCCCGAGCGAGTTGCCTTCGACACGCGGGAACTCGGAGGGTGGGACAGCAGTCTACTGACGTTTCTAATTAAGCTGACCAATTTCTGCAGCGAGAAATCCATCCGCGTCTCCAACCAGGGGCTTCCCGAAGGGGTGGCACGACTTATCGATCTCGCTTCCGCGGTCCCGGAAAAAAAGGATGCGCTCAAAAAGAGCAGTCGTGCGCCCTTTCTGTCCAGAGTGGGAGAGGCGACTTTGGAGGCTGTTAAATCGGCGGAGCAAATGCTGGCCTTCATCGGTGAGGCTTTTCTCGGTCTGATCAGACTCCTGCGAGGCAAAGCCCGTTTCCGGGGTTCCGATCTGACCTGGCTGATCCAGGAATGCGGCGCCCAGGCACTGCCGATAGTATCCCTTGTAAGTTTTTTGGTGGGACTGATCCTTGCTTTTGTGGGGGCCATGGAGTTGAAACTCTTCGGAGCGCAGATCTATGTTGCAGACCTCGTCGGTATAGGCATGGCGCGCGAGATGGGTGCTATGATGACGGCAATTGTCATGGCCGGGCGCACTGGAGCGGCTTTTGCGGCACAGCTTGGAACAATGGAGGTAAATGAGGAAATTGATGCATTAAAAACCCTGGGCATTTGGCCCATGGAGTTTCTCGTTTTACCTCGGATGCTCGCGCTGGTCCTCATGCTGCCCCTGCTGTGCCTATATGCGGACTTCATGGGAATACTGGGCGGCGGGATGATCGGCGTAGGAATGCTCGGTCTTTCGCCGGCTCAGTACTTCCATGAAACCGTATCGGCTCTTAGCCTGACGCAGTTTGCAGCCGGTCTTGTCAAGGCGGGGGTCTTTGGCGTACTGGTCGCCCTCTCGGGATGCCTTCGCGGCATGCAATGCGGGCGGAGTGCTTCTGCTGTTGGTGAGGCGGCAACCTCGGCGGTTGTGACCGCAATCGTTTCCATCATAGTCGCGGATGCCGTGCTGACCGTAATTTATAACAGCATCGGCGTGTAGGTCATTTATGGAAAATCATCTGAATCAGATAACTCCGCGCATCGAAGTGCGCGACCTTACCATGGCTTACGGAGACTTTGTGATCCAACGCGATCTCAGTTTCACTGTAAAGAGCGGTGATATCTTCATCATCATGGGTGGGAGCGGATGCGGCAAGAGCACACTTCTCAGGGGTCTCGTAGGTCTAAAAGAACCTGCCAAAGGACAGGTCTTCTACGACAACGTCACTTTCTGGGATTCCGAGCCCGCCGGGAAAGAGGCCATCATGAGGCGCTTCGGGGTCCTCTACCAGAGCGGTGCATTGTGGAGTTCCATGACACTGGCTGAAAACGTGGCCCTGCCACTGGAGGAATACACGGATTTGAGCCCGGCACAGATAAAGGAGTTGGTTTCGCTCAAACTCTCCCTCCTCGGCCTGGCAGGATTTGAAGAATTCTACCCCTCCGAGATCAGCGGCGGGATGCGCAAACGTGCCGGCCTTGCCCGTGCGATGGCCCTCGATCCCGATATTCTCTTTTTCGATGAACCCTCTGCGGGATTGGACCCGATCAGCGCACATCGCCTGGATGAACTCATCCTTGAGATTCGCGACAGTCTGGGGACCACAATCGTGGTCGTCACGCACGAACTGGCAAGCATCTTTGCCATCGGAAACAACTCGGTTTTTCTCGACGGGGAAACCAGGACTATGATCGCGGCCGGAGACCCCAACAAACTCCTGGCGGAAAGCAAAGACCCCAAAATTCGGAGCTTCCTGACCAGGGGTGAAAAATGAAAAACACAATGATTCAGGGCGGCGGTCGCCTGTCAGTGCACTGCGGCAGGCAATAATCCTGAACCTTCCGGAACAGGCTAGGAGAATAATGAGCAAACAGGCGAACACAAAGTTGATTGGCGGGTTTGTTGTAGGGGCGATAGTGCTGGCCGTGGCCGGAATACTGCTTTTCGGGTCTGGGAAGTTCTTCAGCCATCAGAAAGAATTCGTTCTCTTTTTTGAAGATTCCGTGAAAGGGCTCAACATTGGGGCGGCGGTTGATTTCAGAGGAGTCAATATCGGGACAGTAAAGGACATCAAGGTCGTTGTGGCAAAAGACGATTTTTCCCTGCTGATTCCAGTTTTTATAGAGATCGACCTGGATCGGATCACTTTCGAGAGCACGAGCAAGCTAAGACAACTTGTTGCAGCAGGAACGTATCTTCAACTGCTGATCGACAATGGACTGAAAGCGCAACTTTCGATGCAGAGCCTTATCACCGGCCAACTTGGCATTCACCTTGATTTCTACCCGGATAGACCTCTAAGGCTTGTCGGTGCAGAACCCTCATATAAGGAAATCCCTACGACAGAGTTTGGTCTTGCGGCGCTTTCCAAAACCCTGGAGAATCTACCACTCGCAGAAATTGCCAACAAGGTTGAAAAAACTCTGGACGCAATCGAAAAGCTGGCTACTTCGCCGGACCTTAAACAGAGTTTGGTCTCTTTTCATCAGACATTCGATGAAGCTCATGTATTTCTGCAACATTTGGATAGCCAGGTAAAGCCATTGTCTACAAGTACGCAACTCACCTTGGATGAAGCAAAAAAGTTCTTCGGAAATGGCGCACAATTAGCCCGCAACCTCGACTCGCGTATTCCACCGCTTATAGCCAGTTTGGAAGATACCTCCAAGGCGGCCGGCGTAACCATGAAGACGGCAGATAATGCTATTGAAAGGTATGCCGGGGCTAACTCCCCCGTGCGCATTGAACTGATAAAGACCCTGAGCGAGTTTTCCGCTGCGGCTCGTTCCTTCCGCGTTTTGACTGAATACCTGGAAAATCACCCCGAAGCTCTCATCAAAGGGAAAGGCAAGTAATAGATGTAAGAGGCGGCCAATTGCTCCTGGCAAATAAGAAAGGAAAACGTATGGCTAATAAACTTTTAAATTCCGGGATTGCGGCAATCTTCCTGCTTTCTTTACCCTTGTTTTGCGGGTGTGCCTCGAAGTCGCCCAATTACTACGTCCTGCATTCGCTTCAAAGCGAGGCGCCGGGTGTAAAGACAGCAAGAGCAGAGAGCGACCTGACCATAGGGGTGGGTCCCATCAAAATTCCCGAATATCTCGACCGGCCGCAAATGGCCACCAGGTCAACCCCGAACAGCCTCGAATTTGCCGAGTTCGACAAATGGGCTGAGCCTCTGGATAAGAACCTGGCCAGTGTGCTCGCCGAGAACCTTTCCATATTGCTCTCAACGGATCGTGTCGTCGTTTTTCCATGGGTAGGGTCCAGGCACGTTTTGTACCAGGTAACCGTTGACGTTGCACAGATGGAATATACGCCGGACGGCAAAGCTGTACTCGTCGCCGGCTGGAGCGTTTTCGGCAATGATGGCGACAAATTGCTCGAGACCAAGCGGTCAAGAATCATCGTACCCGTTCAGTCCACCGGGTTTGAAGCAGTAGCCTCTGCGCAGAGCCGAGCGGTCGGGGACATGAGCCGTGAAATTGCTGCCTGCATTGAGTCTCTGCCTCGGGAGCAGGAAATCCCATAATTTTCAAAGAAGCTACTTGGCTGCAACTGGTCACCTCACCTATTTACTTCTTCTCATTCAAATCTAGAATGGCTTCCCTGGTCAGTTGAATGGGAGGCAAAGATTTCTTTTTCGCTGCGTGATCGACTATCCTGAGGCCGGCAAGAGTCCCGGTACTTGGTTCAAACACTGCGAGACATACCTTTGAGGCAGGCATAAATAGACAAATATACTGCAGGAAGTTGAATAAGGCTTTTTCGACATCCAGACTGCTGCAGATTCGCCGAGTCGCCTGCCGGAAAAACTCATTCCTGTCTGACTCCATTTTGGTGATCTCCCCATTGACTTGATGCGTACAAAATTTGCCATTTATGGTGAATATGCCATATTTGGCAAAAAAATCTACTTTTTTTGGTGATCCTCAAATACACATATCCATCATATGGCTGAAATTGCACGAGAAAACAATATGGCATGAATATGGCTCTCTCTGCCGATGGAAGCTGTGTCAATCGGAACCTGGCGGGCTCGGCCCTTTGCTCTGGATAGACTTGAGATCAAGCAACCTGGAGACACATTGCTCACAATCTGAAGGGAACAAAAGCATGACATGGCTTGAGACGATAAATATTCGAACTGCACGCGTTACTGAAGCGGCAAAGGTCATCGAGCTTTGCAGGCAACACTTCCAATCAATTGCAGTCGAAGAACTGTTGAAATTGAGCGTGTATTGCAGTGCTAAGTATTCGACCGATATCAGTATCCATCTTGAATGGGCGTCCAACCCCGGGTCGGAGAGCTTTTCGGGCAGAGCGATCCGTGAGGCGCTCCGAGACTTTGGACTAATAAGCCATACGGTGTGGGCCAAGCAGGAAGAAGCGAACACCAAGGAGCCCAGGGAATGAGATCGAGTACGACGGCCACAAACATGAAAAAGCCATGATGATGACTTCTGCAATCGTGCCCCGTGCCTTGCAACCGCCCCAATAGAGGCTGGGGATTAGGATTAGCTTCCGCCACGCAAGGAGAATGACATGAGCCATCTTGAAATTACAAGTGTTGAGGCAGCCGAGCCGAAGCAAAAAGTAAAGATAGTTGAACTCTGTAAAGTAAACCGAACCGGAGGTAATTCCATGGCAAAGAAAACCATGACAATCACCATTTTAGCTATCTTCCTCATGGTTTCCGTATCTTGGGCATTTAGCGGCGGCGGAGGTGCCGGGGTGCCCATCGACCTTCTCATGCCAAGTCCGCCAAGAAACGTGAAGGCAGCCGCAGGCGACGGCGTTGCGACTGTGAGTTTCGATCCTCCGAAAACAGATGCCGGGAGTCCTGTAACCGTATACACGGTGACCTCGCATCCAGCCGGCATCAGAGCCAAGGGTCCTAAGAGCCCTATACTGGTAAAAGGGCTGACCAATGGAAGAACCTATACTTTTACGGTAACGGCAGGCAATTCCGTAGGGACCGGGCTCGCGTCGGAAGCATGCAACAGCGTGACCCCAAAGGCTGAATGAAAAACGGACTTAAGCAAACATTAATCGGCAATATTGAATGTCTATGGAAATATCTTGGGCCTTACAAAGAGGAGATAACAAGATGGAGGAGCGACTGAAAGTCATAGTAACTGATTTTGATATGTCGTTCTGGAGAAAGGCAGGGTTCACAATCAAGAAGGAGGTTGCAGCAATTCCAGCAGCACTCATTCTGGTAATCGCTGGACCAATAGTAATGGGCATTCTCGCGATGATAATTCTTCATCCTTAGGTCCCCAAAGAGGGAAAATCCTTGGAAAATTGTATGGGAGGCCGGGTGAGGAGCTGGGCAAGCGGGGTTGCCCATGTCGAGATCAATGAGTAACGTTTCACCAGGAAAATTTCATCTCAACCGTATGTCATGTATTTATTCAAACATCTTGAATGACTGGAGAATGCCATGACAAAGGAAACCAAACCTCCCTCTTCTTCCGCCCAAGCTTCAGCCACGGCATCAAAGAATCCTCTTTGGCAATGGCCGACCTCCGACCTCGGTAGCCAAGCCGTTTCATATGTGGTTGACTCCTGGCAGCGTTCGCTGCTTTTCTGGGACGTGATGCGCGAGCGAGGCAACGTTTTTATAGAGCATGAGAAGAAAGGCGCGCCGCCGGTCCTCGTTTTCGACTATGACATAGTCGTTGATGGACGCACTCTCGAAGACCCGGCTAATTACGCCCTGGTTCGGATCAAGCCCACCCCGGAATATCCCACCGACCCCGGGAAACGGCCAATCGTAGTTGTGGACCCCCGAGCGGGTCACGGACCCGGTATAGGAGGCTCCAAGATAGCAAGCGAGATTGGCATAGCGTTGCGCGCGGGGCACCCATGCTACTTTGTCATGTTTTTCCCAAAGCCTTGCCCAACGCAGAGTATCGAGTCGGTCACACGTGCCGAGGCAGTGTTCCTGCAAAAAGTCAGTGAACTCCACCCGGATGCCGAAGGAAAGCCTTTCGTGATCGGCAACTGCCAGGGCGGCTGGGCTGTGCTGATCCTTGCGGCAGCGGCGCCCCATCTCTTTGGCCCGATCCTTCTCGCCGGATCTCCGGTTTCCTACTGGGCAGGGGTGGAAGGCAAAAACCCCATGCGCTACTCAGGCGGATTGCTTGGTGGTTCATGGCTTTCCTCGTTTGCAAGCGACCTGGGCAACGGAATTTTCGATGGCTGCTATCTGGTTGAGAACTTCGACAACCTGAATCCGTCGAATACCTTATGGAACAAATATTACAATGTTTACTCGAAGATCGACTCGGAGCATCTGCGGTTTCTCGATTTCGAAAAGTGGTGGGGAGGGTATTTTCTCCTTAACAAAAGAGAACTGGAGTGGATTGTCCAAAATCTTTTCGTCGGAAACAAGCTCTCATCGAATGAAGTCACATCGGCTGACGGCAAGGTTGCCGTAAACCTCTACAATCTCCCCTCACCTATCGTGGTATTCGCTTCATGGGGCGACAATATTACTCCACCTCAACAGGCGCTTAACTGGATCCCGGACCTGTACGACAGTGTGGACGAGATCATCGCTCATAACAAGACTATAGTTTATTGCCTCCATAAGGAAGTCGGCCACCTCGGGGTATTCGTTTCGGCAAAAGTGGCTGACCGGGAGTACACCGAAATAATGAGCATGATCGATATGATAGACGCGCTACCTTCCGGACTCTATGAAGCAGTAATTGAAGACGCACGGCCGGATATGCCCGGTCTGGAACTGATCGATGTACGATACGTGATCAGGTTCGAGGCGCGCACGATAAAGGACATCCTTGCCCTTGACGACAGCCGTAAAGATGAACGGCCTTTCGAAATCGTCAAGAGGGTCGCAGAGATAAATCAGGGCCTCTACGACACGTTCCTCTCGCCCCTGGTCAGGGCGACCTCTAATGAAATGACTGCACATTGGTGGCGCATGCTCCAGCCGGAACGCATGCAGCGCTATATGTTTTCCGACGTTAATCCCGCGATGTGGCCTTTTAAAGCTTTTGCGCAGATGGTGCGCGAGCAGCGTCAGCCTGTCTCTTCCGACAACGTATTTATCGAGCTTGAAACTCGGATGTCCGGCCAAATCACAGCTTCCCTCGACGCCTTCCGCGACCTGCGTGACGCATGGTGCGAACGGTTGTTCAAATCCATCTACGAATCGCCATGGACCGCCGCTATGGTTGGGCTTTCCGAACTGCCCGGCTGGCGAAAAGGACCAAGACCCGACGATTGGCTTCGCAGCGAACTGAAGCGTCTGGCGGCCATTGAGAACGAGTCGTACATCGAGCAGGGAACCCCGATCGACGGTGGCGTACGCATGCTCCTCTACCAGGGCCTCGACGCCAAGGTGGCCGACGAACGTCAGTTCAGACTGATCCAGCAATTCATGAGCGAAATCCCCGAGGACAGGCGCCCGACTATGGCGCAACTGAAGCAGGCGTTCAGGCGGCAGTTCCTCATCCTGCTTCTCGATGAAGAAAGAGCTATCAATGCGCTGCCAAAGCTTTTGCCCGACACGGACCGGCGCGAACTTGCCCTCGAAATCGTGTACCGGATTGCGACCGCAAGAGGTGATCTGAACGATGCCCAAAAGGAAAGATTTCGGCGGATTGAGGAAATCCTCGGAGTTACAGCTCCGGCCGATAAAGACCGGGAACCGGGAGAAGACGCGAGGCCGCGACGGACTCAAAAGTCGAAATAATAGGCCATTGGCTCAGGGAAAAATCTTACTGAATAGAGGCGGTATAACTGTATGAGCAATCCAAACGATATCAGAAATGTGACTTTTGATGAAATCAAGGTCGGCGCCTCTGCAACCTTCTCCCGCACGCTATCTCTACCCGAGATTGAATTGCTTGCTCTCGTTTCGGGTGACGTCGATCCGTTTCACATTGAACAGGCAGGAAGCGCGGATAGCCGGTCTGATTCAAACACTATTGACGGCGCGGCGGCGGCGGTTCTTATCTCAATTGCCATTGGAATGAAACTGCCGGGACCGGGGACGCACATACGCAGGCAGGACTTGAGCTTTCAGGGAAAAATTTCGACCGGAGATACTCTGGAAGCTACTGTGGTCGTTGCCAAAAAGGTCGAGGAGAACAGCGAGGTTATTTTGGATTGCCGGTGTGTCAACCAGGACGGCCTTAAGCTTGCTACAGGGAGTGTGACTGTGACAGCGCCCCGCCAAAGCATTACCTACTCTGACGCTGTCCCGCCTCAAATCACTCTGCGACGAAGTGATGAATTCGTTAAGCTTCTGAAAGCCTGTGAAAAGGTTCCGCCTGTTCCATGCGCCATAGCGTACCCATGCGACCACGATTCACTTTTGGGCCCCATCGAAGCCGCTGAACGGGGGATCATCGAACCAGTCCTGGTTGGTCCTGAAGATCGCATACGCGAGGTTGCCCTGGCTGCCGGTATTGATATCGGCCCGTATCGGATAGTCTCTGTTCCCCACAGCCATGACGCCGCTGAAAAGGCAGTGGAAATGGCCCGCAACGGCGAGGTAGACGCATTGATGAAAGGAAGCCTGCATACGGACGAACTCATGGGCGCGGTCGTGAAATCGGATACCGGCATTCGCACTGCCCAACGCATCAGTCATGTCTTCGTAATGGATGTGTCTGCATATCCTCGTCCAATACTGATTACCGACGCTGCTATAAACATCTTTCCAAAGCTTGAGGATAAGGCTGGAATTGTACAAAACGCGGTCAACCTTGCCCATGTTCTTGGAATCGAAAGGCCCAGGGTGGCTATCCTTTGTGCGGTTGAGACTGTTAATCCGAAAATGCCTTCCACTCTCGATGCTGCCGCCCTGTGTAAGATGGCCGACCGTGGCCAGATCACCGGCGCAATCCTGGACGGACCTCTTGCTTTCGATAACGCAATAAGTCCGGCTGCTGCTCAAACGAAGGGCATCTCTTCTCCGGTCGCGGGCCAGGCTGATATTCTTCTTGTTCCGGACCTGGAGGCCGGCAACATGCTAGCCAAACAGCTCTCCTACCTCGCTGGGGCGGAAGGTGCGGGCATCGTGCTGGGCGCCCGGGTTCCCATAGTGCTGACGAGCCGCGCCGATTCGGTCAGATCCCGTCTCGCCTCGATCGCGGTGATGGCCTTGGTTGCCGCTGCATCTGCAAGCCCAAAAGCAAAGTGAGGTGATGTCATGGACGATGTAATCGCGGTGGTGAATGCCGGATCTTCAAGTCTCAAGTTTTCGCTCTTTATCGAAAAGAAACAAGGACTTGAACTTTGGCTGCACGGGCAGGTCGGAGGACTTTACACCCACCCCAGGTTCGAAGTCTTCAAGAAAGGGAATTTAACCGATTCAAAAACTTGGCCTGAATCGGAGCACTTCGGCCATAAGGAGGCAATTGAGTTTCTCTTCGACTGGGCTGCGCATGGGCCATTGCACACTCGTCACCGTGCTGTGGCAGTCGGCCATCGCGTGGTTCATGGCGGGATGGACTTCACCGAACCGGTCAAGGTTGATGAAGAAGTCATGGGTAAACTCGAAAAGCTGATTCCACTTGCTCCCCTTCACCAGCCCTATAACCTGGCAGCCATCCAGGCCATTTCAGAACATCGGCCGGACTTGCTCCAGGCAGCATGCTTCGATACGTCTTTCCATCGAACCATGCCTGCCATTGCAGGGGAGTTTGCCCTGCCGCGCGAGTATTCCGAGAAAGGCGTAAAGCGTTATGGTTTTCATGGCTTGTCTTATGAGTACATCTCTACGGTTTTACCCGGGTTCGATGCTGGTGCGGCAAGGGGAAGAACGATTGTCGCCCACCTCGGTAACGGCGCCAGTATGTGCGCCATGCAAGGGTGTAAGAGCATCGCCAGCACGATGGGATTTAGCGCGGTGGAAGGATTGCCGATGGGGACCCGTTGTGGCTCGATTGACCCGGGGGTTCTTATCTACCTTATGGATAACCATGGATTGGACGCGAGAGCACTGGACGAACTTATCTACAAGAAGTCAGGGCTGCTTGGTGTTTCCGGGATATCCAGCGACATGCATGAACTGCTTTCAAGTCCGGACCCCCGCGCATCCGAGGCCGTAGACCTGTTTGTCTACAGAATTGTGCGCGAGATGGGCTCGATGGCTGCAGCTCTCGGCGGTCTCGATGCGATCGTGTTTACCGGGGGAATCGGGGAACATGCCGCGGAAATCCGCTCCCGTGTATGTAACGACTCAGGCTGGTTGGGCATCGTCCTTGACGAAGAAGCCAATAACAAAGGTGGGCCAAGAATAAGCCGCACGGACAGCCCCGTATCGGCATGGGTTATTCCGACAGACGAGGAACTGATGATCGCACGGCACACGTTCTCACTCATGGATCCACTAAAAACAAGCTTAACCTGATTTCCAAGACGGCTTTTACCGTCATTTGCAAGGTTCAGCATTGGAGCCAGATATGAGCACAGTTCATTCACCGGTCCTTCAGGGCCAGAAAGCATTGATACTGGGAATTGCAAACGAGCATTCCATCGCATACGGTTGCGCAAAGGTATTCCATCAGCTCGGCGCCGAGATTGCCGTGACATACCTGAACGAAAAAGCAAAGCCGTATGTCGAACCTCTTGCAAAGGAACTTGAAGCACCCATTTTCATGCCTATGGACGTTCAGAAACCCGGAGAACTCGAAGCGGTATTCAAAAAGATCAACAGCGAGTGGGGGAAGCTGCACATTGCGTTACACTCCCTTGCCTTTGCCCCCAAACAGGATCTGCAGGGCGGATTGTTAAACTGTACCTCCGAAGGATTCATGCTCGCCATGGATATTTCCTGCCACTCGTTCGTGCGCATGGCCAGGCTTGCAGCGCCACTCATGACGGAAGGCGGAACGATATTTGCCATGAGTTACTACGGGGCAAACAGGGTTGTTCCTAACTATAATGTCATGGGACCGGTCAAAGCGGCCTTGGAAGCTTCCGTGCGCTACCTCGCTTTCGAACTCGGCCCGAAAGGCATCCGGGTTCACGCAATCTCACCCGGTCCGATCAAAACACGGGCTGCGGGAGGCCTGAAAGATTTCGACCTGATGCTCAACGAAGCAGTGACTCAATCTCCCGTTCATGACCTTGTCGATATTGAAGACGTTGGTTCTGCTGCAGCCTATCTGGCAACTCAGTATTCAAGGAGAGTGACAGGATTAACTTTTTATGTCGATGCCGGTCTCAACATCATGGCATAATCCGGCGCCTGGACCCCCAGCGAAAGGGCAGTTGGAGCCAGGGCCGGTCCTGCCATCGATCCGGTCAAGAGGTGAGAATGGCATTCAGAAGCCCTGCCAATGCTGTGGAGTAAAAGAAAAATGAGACCAGGCTGTGGATGAGAACGGTGCGCCTCATCAGCGGATTTTCCACAACAACATCACTCATGGAGTAAGTCAGCGCCACAGTAAAAGAAACATAAAGAAAATCGATATAGTTCGGGGTTTCCGTTCCTGGAAAGTGAAAGCCGCTGCGCCTGCCTTCTTTAAAAGGGCGGCCATGGATATCTTTGGCTTCATAATATAACCGTGCGTAATGCACTCCAAAGACGGTGTGCAAAACGGCCCAGGACAGCAGCACGGCCACCACGCTAAGGATGAGCAGGATGCGAGCCTGTCCCTGCGGGTGTTTGCTTACTGCAGTGAGAACCTGGCCTACTGTCCCGGTGGCGATAATCGATAATGAGATGATCGACACCATCAAGGCCTTCTGGTTCGGCTCGTCCTGGGAGACGCGGTCTCGCGTCATAGGGCCGTCGGCACTGAAAAAAACGATGCTCCGGAGAATTAGTTCGCTCCCCATTGCCATAATTAAACCGCACAGAAACGAAAGTTGCCAGGTCCAACCCAGGAGCCTGTTGACTAAAAGCGCCGTCGCGACTCCTAACGAACTGCAGATAGCCGTTCTCCCCCTGTCATGCAGACCCCAGGCAAGGTCAAATAAGGATTTCCTTGCTTTGCCCAATGCTGTTCTCATCTGGCAGTACCGTGAATTAGTCGGTGTGAGCGGTTCACAACTGGATAAAGATCTAGATAAATATGCTATCATGTCCAAGCTTTCCAGTCGAAGGGAAATCTCATATATTTCCCGCTCATAGTCATGAGACGCCTCGCTCAAATCGCATTGATCCATTAGGCGTCCAATCCATGCGCGGACAACTTCGGCAGCCGTATGCGCCATCGGGAAAGCAAAATCTCCGACAGCGAGTGGGCTGCCACAGCCCATCTGAGGAAGTGGTTGAGGAAATATTGTTGGACCTGGGACCAAATTTTTGCTGAGGATAAAACTTCGGAGAAAAAGTCCATAATGCAGCTCCAATGCAAAGACTTTCCTATTGCCAACCACGTACCCGGCATAAATGCCCAACTCGAGCTCGCAGTTCAACCATTCCACGTTACAGGTAAATTGCCGGCCCTCTAATCCTCGCCTTCACTGGTTGCATCGAGAATCTTCTGTATCGCAGCCTCTTCCTCTTTGCTCACCGAGTTCACCAACACCTTGCCGCCAAAGCCGAGAAATTCTTCTGCCACCCGCTCCGGATCGGCTTTTCGCACCAGAGTGAACAGAGCAGAGCATCCAGGCTCGAATTTTTTCGACAGTTCTTTCATGAACTGGTCGTCGATTCCCACATCAAAGAGAGAAGCGGACGCAGCTCCCATAACTGCGCCAAAAAAAACTCCGATCGGGGGATGGAGCAGGATGGCGCCAACGATGCCCCCCGTGATGCTCCCGGCAAACCCTCCCTTCCTTGCCGTTCTGTGCATCTGGTGGTACCTGGCCGTGCCATCATGTTCTTTCACTACAACCACTGCGTCCTCCAACTCAATGAAGCCCTCGCGCTCGAGCTTTAGGAGCTTTAGGCGTGCTTCCTCAGCCTTCAGTTCATCATCGAAAACAATGACAGTAAGGTTGCTCGTATTCGTTTCCCTAAGCCTGATTCTCAAAAGCTCCGGTTCGATCCACTCACCAAAGCTGTCTGCGATCTTGTTCGTGGCCCCAAAACTATCAACTGCAAGCACGCCCCCGTCCCTGGTATCCAGCATTAGGTATTCGTCGATTTCCTCTGGTACCTTGTCGACGACGATTGTCTTGATGCCCACATATCCAATCAGCACATTCTCCTTTCGGAAATTGGATATCTTGGAGCGAAATGCGAGGGTGGTCCCAATGACGAAATCGGGGGACCCAAGTCCTCGAACCCAGCTCTCCTCGTGGATGGGATCGTCCGACAGCCTTTTCCCATTGCTTTCCATGAAGCCTGCGTAGTCCTCAGGAAGCCTTACCCCGAGCTCCTGTGAAACGAGATCTGCAAAACTTCCCATTTCAGTAATCCTCTCTGCTAAATTAGATAGTTTTGCCCGCCAAAAGATCAAGTTGCCATTCCGGCGTAGGCCAGAATCCACAGGGGTTGGCTCACCCTCTGGATCCGGCTTCCGCCGGCATGACGGTGAATCGCTCGATTTAGGTCTCTGTGATTCTCTAAGCAACTTGGGATCAGATCACAAATATCCGCTTGTCCGACTCGAAGACTGGAAGCCCACTCCATTTCCGAGGCCCCCTTTAAATCTCTTTGAATTACAGGGGCACTCACAACCCCGCCTCGCCATCACCGCGGGCGAGAGCCAGGATCACTCAGGCGTAAGCGTCCTCGATCGAGTCAGGGTAAGCCCAGTCTATCCTGCCTTCATTATCCTTTAGTATCTTGATCGTCTGAAGAATTTGCATTCTTCACCGCTCCAGCACCACGATCGAGCGTGCCTTCACCAGATACTGGAGACTGGAAATGGGATATCCTTTACCTGCCTCCGCAACATCATCAGGGCTGGCAAGGCTGGTATCTGCAACGCGGCGCCACTCATCCGCCTGACCTTCCTGTATGGTAAAAGCCAGGTCCTCCCAGTATGCATTGATCATCACGTAGAGGTCGTTGTCTCTAAGACGCGACCCACGCAGAAAGTAGGCGAGAGCGCGGGAATCCTCGGAAAGGTCCACCCCGGCAGATGTTCCATACCATTGGACATCTTCACGCCAGTAGCGGCCCCGCCCGATGGAATGATGGGTTTTCCGGAAAGCGATCATCAATTTAAAAAAACGAAACATATCCCTGTTGCGATCGAGAAGATCCCAATCTACCCAGGTGATTTCATTGTCCTGGTTGTAGGGGTTATTGTTTCCCTTCTGAGTGTTCATGAATTCATCGCCGGCGCAGAACATGGGAGTTCCGTTGGCGAGCATGAGGAGGCAGAAGAAGTTCTTGACCTGTTTGCGCCGCAATGCCATGACTTCCTGAGAAACCCCTGCATCGCCTTCCCAGCCGCAATTCCAGCTCAAATTGTCGTTCGTCCCGTCCGTGTTGTTGTGGCCGTTGGCTTCGTTGTGCTTTTGGTTGTATGCCACCAGATCGTAAAGACAGAAACCGTCGTGGGCGGTTATGAAATTTACACTCTGGTATGGATGGAAGACCTCCACCGGACCTTCCGGAAACAGGTCATCACTGCCGTACAGACGCTGCATTAAAACCCCGATTATTCCCGCGTCGCCTTTCACGAAGGCACGGATGTCGTCGCGGAATTTCCCGTTCCACTGCCGCCACCACATCAGACCGGGGAAGCTTCGGCCAAGCAAGTAACTCCTGATATCCCAGGCCTCCGCCACGACTCTTACGTCACGCATGTATGCGAGAAGACTGATTTCAGCGATCAGCGGCGGGTCCAGGGTGTTGACGGAGCCATCGAGTGCGCGCGTAAATATCGAAGCCAGATCAAAGCGGAACCCGTCCACGTGCATGTCTTTTGCCCAATGTTGAAGGCTGGCCATGATGAGCAGCCGAACAATGGGATGAGCGCAGTTCATTGTGTTGCCACAACCCGTATCGTTAACGTATTCACCTGTCCCCTGCCCGATAAGGTAGTAATCCTTGTTGTCAATGCCTCGGTAGCTGTAGGTCGGACCATCTTCGCCATTCTCACTGGTATGATTGTATACAACGTCGAGCCACACTTCGATTCCGGCAGCGTGAAAAGCTTTAACCATATCACGAAATTCCCTAGTGGGCTCGCCGCAGGCAAATTGCCTGTTGGGAGCAAAAAAATTAAGAGTCATGTAGCCCCAGTAGTTGCCCTCTTGAGGATCGAACTGATGGACCGGCAGTAACTCCACCGCCGTTATTCCAAGGTCCTGGAGATAGGGAATTTTCTCGATGAGCCCGGCAAAGGTGCCCCGCTTCTCCGGGCTGACCCCGGAATTAGGTCTCGCGGTAAAGCCCTTTACGTGCAGTTCGTAGACTATGAGATCATGACCATGGCGAGGTCGAGGATCTGTTTCCCAGTCAAAGGATGTCGGATCTTTGACGAGCACTCCGAGAGGCGCCTTGCCGTCTGTGGGACCTGGCTTCGAGGCCGGCAGGCGACTGTATTCAGGCGGGAAATGTACGGCAAAAGCGAATGGATCGATAAGCAGTTTCTGCACATCGAATCGGTGTCCATTTGACGGGTCATACGGGCCATCAGCGCGATAAGCATAAAGTGTTGCGCCATGGAGTTCTTCCTCATGGACCATGCAATGCCATATCAGGCCGGTTTTATTTAAAATCGGGTCAAAAACATATTTATGGACCGGATTGATCGTATCTTGTTTAGTGTAAAGAAGCAGAGTGAGACTTGTGGCGTGACGCGAGTACAGAGCGAAGTTGTATGCTCTGCGCGATTCAATCCACGTTACGCCCATAGGCCATGGGGTTCCTTCGGACTTCTCGCCTTCATAGACGGCACAAGGATTTCCCGTTCTTTCTGTCATTGTTCAACGAGCTCCGTGCCTTGCGTTTGCCCTTCTCACATGCTTCTAAAGCCACGTCACGATCTCGCATTTCGGTTTGGCGGGATTCAAATAGATTTTCTCTGTTAGGCCTGCCTTTTCAAAGAAATGCGGGGGCTTACTTGCCTCAAGATATTCCTGGATTATCCGCAGGTTGTCATAAAGTACGCAGTCATCTTCATCGACGAAGGGCATACTGGGCATAAAAGAAAGAATTCGACACTTTCCCAATCCGCTTAATTGGTTTTCCTGCATCGCCACTCCCTGTGGTCCTCCTAGTGAAATCCCCTAATATTTCTGGGGCTTAAAAATATACTGACAATAAGCTAAGATGGTCTGGTAGTGGGCGTCAAGCTGGGGGCACAGGTTCAGGAACTCGCGAAATTGCGATGCGACCGTCCCGTCTGTGCGCCCCCAAACGTGATCCACAGGACCTCGACGTTGCCCAAACCGTCTTCTTAGACGCGAAATTTGTCTTCTGGGCGTCTGTTAGCCGTCATAGGTCCCACTATAAGCTTTCGATTCGTATTCGAGAGTCCGTGCCTCATTAGGCAGGGAAATTGAACCCCTCCATGTCTTCCCTTCTCATGGAGCCGACCGACAACCTTGGCGCGCATGATCCAGTTCGCAATGCTCACGCGCGAGCGAAGCGAAGGGATTGATGGTGACGAACATTTTGGACACTGACTGCACCCGAAAAATCTTCAGGAACGCCCCCAAAATTTACCTTGAAGTCCGACCTTGATTTCCCTTTGCCTGTGATTATCCAAGAGTGCAGGGAAGAGATTCCTTCCAAGCACTGTCAGGTCGCTGCCTATTATACCGCAATCTCCTTCTCGGAAAGCTCTTTTGGTTTGACCTGATGAGTAGAAAGGGTGGTTGATTAAACTGCCGAAAAAGCTAGCCATAGGTGGCAGAAAAACACAGGCATGAAAAGGAGGACGAGTTTATGACAACTTCCGCCAAACAACCGCCGGCAGTCCACGCGGACGAAAGCATCAGCGCTTACGGGCCGGCCCGCTCGACGATTAAAGGAACCCCACTGAGCACGGATGAGCTGGGCAAGATCGACGCGTACTGGCAGGCCAGCCTCTACCTGTGCCTTGGGATGTTGTACCTCAAGGACAACCCTTTGCTCAGAGAGCCTCTCAAACCGGAGCACCTGAAAGCCAGGCTGCTGGGCCACTGGGGTTCGGACTCCGGACAGTGCTTCACGTACATTCACTTTAACCGGCTAATCAAGAAGTACGACTTGAACGCGATCTATATCTCGGGCCCCGGTCACGGGGCGCCGGCGGTGCTGTCTCAAGGGTACCTGGAGGGGACCTATTCAGAAATATACCCGGACAAGAGTGAAGACTTCGCGGGTATGCAGCGATTCTTCAAGCAATTCTCCTTCCCCGGCGGCATAGGCAGCCATGCGACACCCGAAACGCCGGGCAGCATCCACGAAGGAGGCGAGTTGGGTTACAGCCTTTCCCACGCATTCGGGACGGTGTTCGATCAACCGGACCTGATCACCCTGGTGATGGTGGGCGACGGCGAGTCCGAGACCGGCCCCCTTGCCACGAGCTGGCACAGCAACAAGTTTCTGAATCCCATCACCGATGGCGCCGTACTGCCGGTCCTGCACCTCAACGGCTATAAGATAAATAACCCCACCATTTTGGCCCGTATCAGCCACGAGGAGTTGGAGGCCCTGTTCGTAGGGTACGGCTATACACCTTATTTCGTTGAGGGCAGCGAACCTGATGGCATGCATCAGGCGATGGCCGCCACCATGGAACATTGCGTCCTGGAGATCCACAGGTTTCAAGATGAGGCACGAAGGACCGGTAAGGCCCTACGCCCGCGCTGGCCGATGATCGTCCTGCGCACCCCCAAGGGATGGACGGCGCCCCGGGAGGTGGACGGACACTACCTGGAGGGTTTTTGGCGAGCGCACCAGATCCCCATCCCGGATCCCGCCACCAACCCGGCCCACATGAAAGTGCTGGAATCATGGATGCGCCGCTATAAGCCGGAGGTACATTTTGACGAGCAGGGCCGGTTGGTTCCGGAGTTGAAAGCTCTGCCTCCAAAAGGGAACAGGCGCATGAGCGCCAACCCGGTAGCAAACGGCGGCCTGCTTCGCCGACCCCTGGACATGCCTGACTTCTGCAATTTCGCAGTCAAGGTTGAGAAACCCGGGGGGACGCTAGCCGGGAACGTTCCTACTCTGGGCAACTTCCTTCGGGAAGTCATGCGGCAGAACATGCAGAATTTCCGCGTCTTCGGGCCTGACGAGACTCAATCCAACAGGCTGGAAGCCATTTACGAAGTCGCCAAGAAAGTCTGGCTCGGGGAATTCTTCCCGGAAGACGCCGACGGAGGTGAACTGGCCCCGGCCGGCCGTGTCATGGAGATGCTGAGCGAGCATACGGTGGAAGGATGGCTGGAAGGTTACATTCTGAGCGGGCGGCACGGTTTCATCAACAGCTATGAGCCGTTCATCCACGTAATCGACTCGATGTTCAACCAGCATGCCAAATGGCTGGAAAAGTGCAACGAGCTGCCTTGGCGGGCCAAGGTGGCGTCGCTCAACCTGCTGATCACAGCCCTTGTCTGGCGGCAGGACCACAACGGCTTCACTCACCAGGATCCCGGTTTTCTCGACGTGGTCGTCAACAAGAGCCCGGGTGTGGTGCGCATTTACCTTCCGCCCGACGCGAACTCCCTTCTCTCAGTGGCCGACCACTGCCTGCGAAGCATCAACTACGTTAACGTCATCGTCGCGGACAAACAGGTACATCTGCAGTACCTGGACATGGACGCGGCCATAGCACACTGCACGAAGGGAGCGGGCATTTGGAACTGGGCCAGTAACGACCAGGGGACCGAACCTGACGTGGTCATGGCGAGCTGCGGCGACTTGCCGACCATGGAGTCTTTGGCCGCTACGGCTCTGCTCCGCCACCACCTGCCCGATGTAAAAGTCCGGTTCGTTAATGTCGTGGACCTGTTCAGACTGGTGCCACATACCGAACACCCCCACGGAATGACAGACCGGGAGTTTGAGGCTCTCTTTACTTCAACCAAGCCAGTAATCTTCAACTTCCACTCCTACCCGTGGCTGGTTCACCGGTTGACCTACCGCCGCCCCGGCCAGCACCACATTCATGTGCGCGGCTACAAGGAGATGGGAAATATCAATACACCCCTGGAGCTGGCTATCCGCAACCAAACCGACCGCTTTAGCCTTGCCATTGACGCCATCGACCGGATTCCTCGTTTCTGTGAGACGGGGTCCAGCGCTCGAGAGGCGCTGCTAAACGAACAGATCGCGTGTAAGAATTATGCCTACGAGTTCGGCGTGGATCGAAAGGATATCACTGACTGGAAGTGGCCCTTCTAATGCAAGAGAGTCAAAGAGGTATGCAATGGGTGAACACGAGTTTGCAGCCACAATTAGTGAAATGATGCAGCCAGGCAAGGGCCTGCTGGCCATGGACGAGAGTAACTCGACCTGCAATAAGCGTTTTGCCGCACTGGGGATTCCGCAAACTGTGGAAGCCCGCCGAGCTTGGCGGGAATTGATCTTGACCACACTCGGGCTGGGAGAGTTCATCAGTGGGGCTATTTTGTATGACGAGACCATACGCCAGTCAAAAAATGACGGCACGCCATTCATTAAGCTCCTTACCGAGGCCGGAATTCTTCCGGGTATTAAGGTGGATACAGGCGCCAAAGATCTGGCCGGCCATCCGGGTGAGAAGATTACCGAAGGACTGGATGGCCTCAGGGAGCGCTTGTCGGAATACCGGCAGATGGGGGCCAGGTTTGCCAAATGGCGGGCTGTGATCACCATCGGCAAGGGCATTCCCAGTCTTGGGTCCCTGGAAGCCAACGGCCACGCCCTGGCGCGCTATGCCGGTTTGTGCCAGGAGGCCGGTCTGGCGCCCATAGTCGAGCCCGAGGTGCTCATGGGCGGCGACCACACCCTGGAGCAGTGCGCCCGGGTAACCGACGCGGCGTTGCACACGGTGTTTAGCCAACTCTACCGGCAGCGGGTGCTTTTGGAAGGCATTATCCTGAAGCCCAATATGGTGCTCCCGGGTAAAGATTGTCCCACGCAGGCCAGTGTTGAAGAGGTGGCTGACGCCACGGTATCTTGTCTGCTCCGGGCAGTACCTGGGGCTGTCCCCGGCGTCGCCTTCCTGTCCGGCGGCCAGGCACCTGAACTGGCCTCGGCTCGTTTGAATGCCATGAATCAACGGTGGCGGTCCAAAATGCCATGGGTTCTGACGTTTTCCTACTCGCGGGCCATCCAGCAACCGGCTCTGGATACATGGAAAGGGGAGGAAGCGAATAAGGCTGCTGCCCAAAAAGCCTTGTATCACCGGGCCCAGTGCAACAGCATGGCTCGTCCTGGGGAGTATAGCCACGAAATGGAAAAACTTTGACACCATTTAAAAGGAACAAATGTCCATGGGCCTCACTCTCTACTTCCTTCGACATGGTGAAACCACCGCGAGTCAGACAGGTGGCTATTGCGGCACTCTTGATCCGGACCTCACCCCGGCAGGGCATGAAATGGCCCGGGATTTTGCCGCTGCCTACAGAGACCTGCCCTGGGAGGCTGTCTTTTGCAGTCCCCTGAAACGCGCCGTGGCTACGGCCCAGCCTTTGTGCGAAGCTGTGGGACTGACCCCGAAACTGAGGGATGGGCTCAAAGAGATCGCCTACGGCCGGTGGGAGGGCAAGACCCCGGATGAAGTAAACCGCGAGTTCCATGATGAATATGTGAGCTGGCTGGCCGACCCGGGTTGGTATCCCCCCACCGGTGGGGAACGGGGGGTGGACATAGCCCGCCGGAGCTCGTTGGTGCTGGACGAGATCGAACAATCGCTGCCGTCGGGCAATGTCCTGGTGGTATCGCACAAAGCTACTACGCGCATTATACTGTGCTCTTTGTTGGGCATCGATGTGGGGCGTTATCGTGACCGCATAAGCCTCGCAGTAGCTGCGTTAAGCATCGTGGAAATGACCAAACAGGGACCGTTGCTTAAGGTGCTGGGGGACCGCTCGTACTTGCGGGAAGATTTGCGTAAGCGGCCCGGAACCTAGATTTTATATGACTGGGTCTTTTGACCCCTTAAACAGCATGAGTTTAGAGCGGGGAAGATCAAAGGATTTACTAAGCTGATTATAAAACCTATAACCGTGAGGGGATAAATGGCTGAGCCCATTTTTGCTTATGAATCGAGCAATTTTGCCGGTATGGACGAACTCATCGAACTGGCGCTGAACTTGCGGTGGTCATGGAATCATGGCGCCGACGAAATCTGGCGTCCGCTGTCTCCGGAGCTGTGGGACCTTACCCGCAATCCACGGGTCATTCTCCAATCTATGGGACCCGATAAACTGAAAAACTTAGCCGCCGACACCAATTTCCGGACCCGGGTCGAAACCCTGGTTCAAGAGATGCGCACTTCCAGCCAAGCGGCTTCATGGTTTCAAGAGGTGCAGACCAAGGCGCCGTTGACCGCGTTGGCTTACTTCAGTATGGAGTTTATGTTGGGCGAGGCCCTACCCATCTATTCGGGCGGGTTGGGCAACGTCGCCGGTGACCAGCTCAAAGCCGCAAGCGATCTCGGAGTGCCTGTGGTAGGCGTCGGGCTGCTGTATCTGCAGGGGTATTTTCGGCAGGCCATCGCAGCCGACGGTTCCCAGTTGGCCCTGTATCCCATTAACGATCCGGGACAACTTCAGATCACCCCGGCGCGCGATGCCAACGGCGAGTGGGTCAGGCTGCAAATCCATCTACCAGGCTACACAGTATGGGTGCGCGCCTGGCAGGCGCAAGTGGGCCGCCTGAAATTGTATCTCCTGGACCTGAACGATCCGGCAAACCCACCCATTGTGCGAGGCATCACGAATGAATTATATGGCGGTGGCTTGGAAATGCGCATTAAACAGGAACTCCTGCTGGGCATTGCAGGCTGGCGCATGTTACGGACTTTGGGGATCGATCCGGAAGTGTGTCATTTGAACGAAGGGCACGCGGCCTTCGCCGTGCTGGAACGAGCCCTGGGCTTTATGAAATCGACGGGGCAACCTTTTGAGGTTGCCCTCCAGATAACGCGGGCGGGCAATCTCTTCACTACCCACACACCTGTGGAAGCCGGCTTCGATCGTTTTCCGCCGAACTTGACATGGCTGTATCTGGGCGATTATGCGGAGAATGAACTAGGCCTGTCATATCGCGATTTTATGGCATTAGGAAGACAAAATCCCGATGACGACCGGGAACCCTTCAACATGGCATATCTTGCCCTGCGCAGCAGCGGAGCAGTGAACGGCGTGAGCAAACTGCACGGGAAGGTCAGCCGGAGCATCTTTCAACCCTTGTTCCCCCGCTGGCCGCAGGAGGAAGTGCCCATTGGCTACGTGACCAACGGAATCCATGTGCCAACGTGGGACTCCAAGGCTTCAGACGATTTGTTGACCAAACACTGCGGCAAAAAGCGATGGATTGGCGAGACGCAGGAGGTGGAAGAATTGCTGCAACAGGTGACCGACCAGGAATTATGGGCCTTGCGCCAAGCCTCCAGGCATGCGTTGGTGGAATACGTCCGCAAACGTTATGTGCGCCAGCTTGCCGAATCCGGGAGTTTTCAGATGCATGGCGAGGTGGAACAGATTCTGGATCCTGAGGCCTTGACTCTGGGTTTTGCGCGGCGGTTTGCAACTTACAAGCGTCCCACCTTGTTGTTACACGACCAGGAGCGCCTCATCCGACTCTTGAAGGACCCCCGGCGCCCGGTACAGATCCTGATCGCAGGGAAGGCCCATCCCGCTGACGGGGCTGGGCAGGATATGATCCGACAATGGGTGCAATTTACTCGGCGTCCGGAAGTGAAAGATCGCGTGGTTTTTTTGAGCGATTACGACATGCTGTTGACCGAGCAATTAGTGGGCGGCGTCGACGTCTGGATCAACACCCCCCGGCGTCCCTGGGAGGCTTGCGGCACCAGCGGCATGAAGGTGCTGGCCAACGGCGGTCTTAATCTGTCGGAACTGGACGGCTGGTGGGCGGAGGCCTATTCCCCGCAGGTTGGCTGGGCCCTGGGAGACGGCCGGGAGCACGGTGATGATCCCGGCTGGGATGCCGCTGAGGCAACCGCACTATACGACATTCTGGAAAAGGAAGTAATCCCTTGCTTTTACGCGCGCAATAAGGACGGCCTTCCCACTGACTGGCTGGCTAAAATAAGGGCGAGCGTTGTGACGCTTGCGGCCAATTTTTCAGCCGGCCGCGCCGTTCGGCAATATACCACTCAATATTATCTACCTGCAGCGGAAGCCTATAAAGCCCGCAAGGCGAATAAAAGCGAGCTCGGGATTCGCATGGCTGACTGGAGGCGGCAGATTGAGCAGGAATGGCATTCCATTTCATTCGGCAACCTGCAGGTAGACACCCGTGACGGACAACATCATTTCCAGGTGGAGGTGATTTTGGGAAGGGTTGATCCCAGGGCGGTGCAAGTGGAATTATTCGCTGCTGAAGCCGAAAGCGGCGAGCGGCGGCAGCAGATGACCCAAGGTGTCAAGCTGCCGAACAGGGAGGGAGGTTACCTGTTTACGGCACAAGTGCCGGCGACGCGGCCCGCGGGCGATTTCACCACGCGTCTGATCCCTTACTTTCCCGGTGTCGCCGTGCCGCTGGAAATACCTTTGATTTTATGGCACCACTGATCGCCACTGGAGGCAGGTAATGAGCATTTCTCCCTATGCCGGTAAACCCGCCGAGCCAGGGATGTTGATCAACGTCTCCCGCCTCGTCACCGCCTACTATGTCAATCGCCCCGACCCCACCGTGCCGGAGCAGCGCGTGGCCTTTGGAACGTCCGGACATCGCGGCTCGTCGCTGGACCACTCCTTCAATGAGAAACATATTCTGGCCATCACCCAGGCTATCTGTCTCTATCGCAAGCAGCGCAATATTGACGGGCCGCTGTACATGGGCCTCGATACGCACGCGCTGTCGGAGCCGGCCTTTGCAACCGCGCTGGAGGTTCTGGCGGCCAATGGAGTCGAAGTCATGGTGGATGTGGCAGGGGGTTACACGCCGACTCCTGTGATTTCGCATGCAATTCTCACCTACAACCGGGGTCGGCAACAGGGTTTGGCCGACGGCATCGTCATCACCCCGTCGCACAATCCCCCGAAATATGGCGGCTTCAAATACAATCCACCGCACGGGGGCCCGGCGGACACGGAAGTGACCCAGTGGATCGAACAGCGGGCCAATGTTTTCCTCGCCGACGGACTGCGCGAGGTGGCGAGAGCCCCTTTTGAACGCGCCCGGACGGCCTCCACCACTCATCAGCATAACTTCCTTGACGCCTACGTAAACGATCTCCCCTCGGTGATAGACATGGAGGTAATTCGAAACAGCAAGATCAACCTGGGGGCGGATCCGCTGGGCGGGGCCAGCATAGAATATTATGACGCTATTGCCGAGCGCTACAACCTCAACCTGGAGGTCGTAAATCACAGCATCGATCCAACCTTCCGGTTCATGACCGTTGACTGGGACGGCCAAATTCGCATGGATCCGTCTTCGGTTTACGCCATGGCGCGGATGATCGGCCTGAAGGAACGCTTCGCGGTAGCCTTTGCCAGCGACACCGATGCCGACCGCCACGGGATTGTGAGCCACAGCAGTGGTTTGCTTCCACCCAATCATTATCTCTCCGTGGCTATTGCATACTTATTCGCCAACCGTCCGGAATGGCCGACAACGGTGGCCGTGGGCAAGACCCTGGTCAGCAGCAGCATGATCGACAGGGTCGCAGCGAGGATGAACCGACGGCTGGTGGAAGTTCCTGTGGGCTTCAAGTGGTTCGTGGAGGGACTCATCAACGGCTCGCTGGGCTTTGTCGGCGAGGAGAGTTCGGGAGCGACCTTTTTGCGTCGTGACGGCACCGTCTGGACCACGGACAAAGACGGGCTGGTTCCAAACCTGCTGGCAGCGGAGATCACCGCCCGTACCGGCAAAGACCCGGGCGAGCACTACCAGGAACTGACGGCGGAGTTCGGCGC
This sequence comes from Syntrophobacteraceae bacterium, assembly GCA_052147195.1. Taxonomy (GTDB): domain Bacteria; phylum Desulfobacterota; class Syntrophobacteria; order Syntrophobacterales; family Syntrophobacteraceae; genus SbD1. The sequence goes on along the minus strand of JBKQLC010000123.1, from coordinate 40,746 downwards.
GCCGGTCTATACCCGGATTGACGCGCCGGCGACCCCCGAGCAGAAAGAGAGACTGGCTGAGTTGTCCCCTGAAGCCGTCAACGAGTCGGAACTGGCCGGTGAGGCCATCACGGCCAAGCTGACCAAAGCTCCCGGCAACGGTGCCTCCATCGGCGGCCTGAAGGTCATGGCGGCCAGCGGCTGGTTTGCGGCCCGGCCATCCGGGACGGAGAACATTTATAAAATCTATGCCGAAAGCTTTAAGGACCAGGCCCATTTGGACGCCATCGTGTCTGAAGCCCGGCAGATTGTCAATAACGCGTTGGGGACGTCTTAGTTCGAAGGCAACACGTGGGGAGCGGCGAGAGTGGGTGTCCCTATTCCTGATAATACGAAAGGAAGACGAACATGACAACGGCGCGACTCACCGAACGACCGGCCTGGAAGGCCCTGGAGGCCCACTATCAAAAGGTTTGGAAGCTGCATCTCAGGGAACTCTTTGCGGACGATCCAGGTCGCGGCGAGCGGATGAGCGCCGAGGCCGTGGGCCTTTACCTGGATTACTCCAAGAATCGCATCACCGATGAAACCCTCAGGCTGCTTGTGCAACTGGCCGAAGAATCCGGCCTGCGAGCCAGGATTGAGGCCATGTTCCGGGGAGACAAGATAAACCTTACCGAGAAACGTGCAGTCTTGCACGTCGCCCTGCGCGCCTCGAAGGGAGCATCAATCTTCGTGGACGGCGAGAACGTGGTGCCCCGGGTCCATGCTGTGCTGGAAAAGATGGCTGGCTTTTCAGACCGCGTTCGGAGCGGCGCATGGTTGGGCCACACCGGCAAGCGTATCCGGAACGTAATCAACATCGGCATTGGGGGCTCCGACCTGGGACCGGTGATGGCCTTTGAGGCGCTGAAACACTATAGTGATCGGTCCCTGACGTTTCGGTTCGTGTCCAATATCGATGGTACCGATTTTGCGGAGGCAGTCCAAGGACTCGATCCGTCTGAAACCCTTTTCATCATTTCTTCCAAAACCTTTACCACTCTGGAGACGATGACAAACGCCCACACCGCCCGCGACTGGTCGCTGGCCGGTCTCGGGGGAGACGAAAAATCCGTAGCCAAACATTTTGTGGCAGTATCGACAGATGCAGAGAAAGTGGGAAAGTTCGGTATTGATACCGAAAACATGTTCGAGTTCTGGGACTGGGTCGGGGGCCGCTACTCCATGGACTCGGCCATCGGCCTGTCCACGATGGTAGCTATCGGTCCGCACAACTTCCGGGCCATGTTGGACGGCTTCCACCAGATGGACGAGCACTTTCGCACCGCCTCGTTCGAGGGCAATCTGCCGGTGCTCATGGGCCTTCTGGCCGTCTGGTACAATAACTTCTTCGGCGCCCAAACCGTTGCGGTCCTGCCGTACGAGCAGTATTTGAAGCGCTTTCCCGCGTATCTGCAGCAGCTCACTATGGAGAGTAACGGCAAGCACGTCACCCTGGATGGGACTGATGTCATGTACCAGACCGGCCCTATATATTGGGGCGAACCGGGGACCAACGGCCAGCACTCCTTCTACCAATTGATCCATCAGGGAACCAGGCTCATTCCCTGTGACTTCATCGCCTTTGGACAGCCGCTCAACCCCTTGGGGCGGCACCACGATGTGCTTTTGGCGAACGTCTTCGCCCAGACCGAGGCGCTGGCCTTCGGCAAAACCCATGAGGAAGTAAAAGCCGAGGGCACACCGGATTGGCTCGTCCCCCACCGGGTCTTCCAAGGCAACCGTCCATCCAACACGGTCCTTATCGACCGGCTGACGCCCGAAACACTGGGGAAACTCGTCGCCCTTTACGAGCATTCCGTCTTCACGCAGAGCGCTATCTGGAACATTGATTCGTTTGACCAGTGGGGTGTCGAGCTGGGCAAAGCCCTGGCCCAGCGAATTATCCCTGAGCTGGAGGGCCCCGAAGAGCCTCAGCTCAGTCATGATAGTTCAACGAACACACTGATCCGGCGCTACCGGAAGCTCAAGGAGACCTCCTGATGGCTCTCAACCTGTCCAGGCGAGTGGGAATCGCCACTGACCACGGTGGGTTCGGTTTGAAGGAAGAGCTGGTGGCCAAGCTCCGAGCCATAGGCCATGAAGTGGTCGATTTCGGTGCTCATGAGCTGAACCCTGGCGACGACTATCCCGATTTTGTTATCCCTCTTGCCCGAGCCGTGGCCGCAGAAAAGGTGGAACGAGGGATAGCCATCTGTGGAAGCGGTGTCGGTGCCGCGGTCTGCGCCAATAAAGTTTCCGGCGTCCGTGCCGGCCTGGTCCATGACCACTTTTCCGCCCGGCAGGGGGTCGAGGACGATCACATGAACATCATCTGCATGGGTGGCCGGACCATAGGACCAGCGGTGGCCTGGGACCTGGTGGAGACCTTCCTGGCAGCCGAGTTCAGCGGGGCCGAACGGCACCTGCGCCGCCTGGGCAAAGTAGCTTCACTGGAAGCGGATTCTGCCTGTACCCGGCAGGAGGGCGGGACCACTTCCCGGGAACATAATTAAATGCCTGCTAAATCTTTGGGCCGACCTCACAACCTGTGGCGCTCTTGCCGGGGCGCATATGGAGACCATGTATCCCGAAAGGAATAACCCATGAGCGACGAACAAATGGTTCAATTGGCCATTAACACTATTCGTACCCTTTCGATGGATGCGGTCCAGCAAGCCAGGTCGGGTCACCCGGGCACTCCAATGGCGTTGGCGCCTCTGATCTACACGATCTGGAACCGCGTCATGCGCTTCGACCCCCAGGACCCCATCTGGCCCAACCGCGACCGATTCGTGCTTTCCAACGGTCACGCCTCGATGTTGCTCTGGTCTGTGCTGTTCCTTACTGGAGTTCAGGCGGTAAACGCCGATTACGAGGTCTTGGGACAGCCTGCGGTGACCCTGGATGACATTCGCCGTTTCCGCCAGCTCGACAGCAAGGCCCCTGGACATCCGGAATACCACTGGACCTCGGGTGTCGAGACCACCACCGGCCCTCTGGGGCAGGGTATCGCCACCAGCGTCGGCATGGCCATCGCCCGGAAGTGGCTCGCAAGCCGGTACAACCAGCCGGGCTTTGATCTATTCGATTACAATATTTACGCAGTTTGCGGAGACGGGTGCATGATGGAGGGAATCAGTGCAGAGGCGGCATCGCTCGCGGGCCATCTGGGTCTCGACAACCTCTGCTGGGTGTACGACAACAATCACATCACCATCGAAGGGAACACACGCATTACGTTCACGGAAGACATCGCCGCCCGTTTCCTCGGGTATGGATGGAATGTTCTTCGGGTAGGCGACGCTAACGATGTCGATCTGATCGAGAACGCGCTTGAGATATTCAGGAAGACTGAGGGGCGCCCCACCTTCATCATTTTGGACAGCCACATCGGTTACGGCGCTCCGCACAAACAGGATACCGCTGCGGCCCACGGCGAACCGCTCGGCGACGAGGAGGTGCGCCTCTGCAAGCGTGTCTACGGCTGGCCCGAGGATGCACAGTTCTTGGTTCCCAATGGCGTTCAAGAGCATTTCGCGGCCGGGATGGGGGCCCGGGGATCTGAGGCGCGGTGTCAGTGGACTGAGCTCTTCAGGGCCTATCGAGGCAAATACCCCCAACTCGCTGCCGAGATCGATCAGATGCAGCGCCGCGAACTGCCCTCAGGATGGGACCGTAACCTTCCCGTTTTCCCGGCCGATCCCAAGGGAATTGCCGGGCGTGAAGCTTCGGGAAAGGTTCTGAACGTACTTGCGCAGAACATCCCGTGGTTATTGGGGGGCTCGGCTGATCTCGGACCGTCCAACAAAACCACTCTAACCTTCGAGGGCGCCGGTGATTTCCAGGTTAGCAGGCCAGGGGGAAAGAACCTTCATTTCGGAATCCGCGAACACGCGATGGCTGCGATCGTCAACGGGCTCTCGCTGTCAAAGATTCGAGCTTTTGGCGCGACCTTTTTCATCTTTAGCGACTACGCACGCCCTGCCATCCGACTCTCGGCTTTGATGGAGTTGCCCACCATCTTCATCTTCACGCATGACGCCATGGGTGACGGCGAAGACGGCCCGACCCATCAGCCGGTGGAGCATCTGGCATCCTTGCGTGCAATTCCCGGACTGGTCGTTCTGCGTCCGTGTGACGCCAACGAAGTCATCGAGAGCTATCGTTACATCATGCAACTGCGCCACCAGCCTGTCGTATTGGCGCTGTCCCGGCAACCGCTGCCGACCCTAGACCGGAGCATATTCGCGCCGGCTGCCGGATTGGCCCGCGGTGCCTACGTGCTGGCCGACGCCCCTGAAGGGAAACCAGAAGTGATCCTCATTGCCACCGGCAGTGAAGTCCATTTGGCAGTGGAAGCCCATGCGGAGCTGCTGGCAGAGGGGATCCGCTCGCGGGTAGTCTCGATGCCGTCCTGGGAAATATTCGAGCAACAGACGAAGGAATACCGAGAAAGCGTCCTGCCACTCAACGTGAAGGCCCGTGTCGCTGTGGAACAGGCCTCGACTTTCGGATGGGAGCGCTATGTGGGCTGCTCTGGCCACATCATCGGCATGAAGACGTTCGGGGCCTCTGCGCCCCTCAAGGAACTCCAGCGGAAGTTTGGGTTCGAGCCGGAACAAATAGTGGCTGCAGCGAAAGAGCAGCTTGGGGGCAAGTAGCCGTGGCCTGCTAAGCCAACGGTCACAAAAACACTGACGGCACTAACGTTAACTTGAGTTGGAACTGTGGTTGGGAAGGAGCGATGAACCATGTAGTCAAGACGATCAATGTTGGAAGGTAATCCTCTGATTCAGTCCTGGCGCGAGCTGCAAAACAGAGCTGTGAAGGAAGCCCTGGGGGTACCTTCCTTTATCTCCGGCTATCGCTAATCCTGAAAAGGAGTAGTAAGATGAGATCTCCTGTGGAAAAAGTGGCAAAGACCCTGGGAGTCAAACTTCCAGAAGAATATGTGAGGTTCATGGAAAAATATGGAAAAAAGTTGCCCACCGATCCCATTAGCCGGCAAAGCTGGGTTTTCGGGCTGGGGAACGCTAATTTTGTTAAAGGTACAACGCTGGCATTTCGTTCCAAGTTACCAAACTTCGCACCAGAAAATGTGGTGATCGAGTACTCAGGCCTTAAAAAGATAATGATAGACAAGATCGAGAAAGAAATAGATGATTATGTGATGCTGAACACGCAGGACGGGAAGATTCTGTCTGTCGATTCTCTTGGAGCGACGAAAATAATCGCAGATGGTTTTGAAGATTGGGCGGGTTCAGAGATTCTGGCTGCTGAGCTTAGAGACAAATACGAGAGCACTCTAACTGTTATCCTGTTCGATGATGTACTGAAGGCCGAAGAAGCTCGTGCAAATTTGCTGAAATTGCAGCACCAAGGCTACATCGATCTTGAGGATATTGTTGTAGTGGTGAAAGAAGCGGATGGAACAGCTAGACACCACCAAACTAACAAAATGACAAAAAAAGGTGGCAGCAGTTGGAAGTTTAACAGGACTGATTGCCGGTGCACTTTTGTTGCATCCGCTACTGGGAGCAGTCATGGGTGCGGTTGCAGGAGCAATAACTGCTTCGTTTGAAGATGCAGGGATAGAAGATGATTTTATCATGGATTTGGCTGCGAATTTTAAGCCCGGATCGAGTGCATTGTTTACACTGGTGATCAGAGTGCAGCCAGAGAAAGTGCTCGAGACTTTCCGTGGCTTTGGGGGCAAAATCCTGGTGACCTCAATGAATAAAGAGGAAGCGGCCAGACTGCAGGCAGATCTGGATGCGATTCAAGAGAACATATACAAGAACCACGAATCTAAGCAGGATAGAATTAAATAGCTTGGCATCATTTCAGATGGATTTTAAAGGAATACCGCTGGCCGATCACTCCAATCTACGATGTGACACATTATAACCTATTCGATAAGAGTCTACGGGTCAAATTTATACTACCAGTGACCTTTCAGTTGGCACGCCTGCGGAGAATTTTGTGGATGAGACCCTCATTTTTTTATTGACCAAGGGGTCAAATTTGCGGATAGTCATTGACCATAGGTCATAAACTCTTTCGAAGGAACTTCAGACTGCAGTGTACTGTTTGCAAGTGCTCAACCAGTCCAACTTGGGAGTGTCAAAGATGGTTGCAAAGGGAACGGTGTCGCGTTCTGCGCTCGTGGAGATATATTAGGAGCGGAACTTAAATGGCTAGACCCGCATTAAGTGAGGAAGAACGCTTCAGCCGACGCGCGGCTCTGCTGGACGTATCCCGTCATCTTTATCATGAGCAGGGAACGTTCCCCACCGTGTCGAATATCGCGAAAGCCGCGGGGATCGCGAAGGGAGCTGTCTACCTGTGGTTCCGGAGTAAAGAAGAGATTTTTGTCGCGATTCTCGAAAACGCCTTCTTGGAGCTTATCGCCCGACTGCTGCCTATTATCGAACACCTCGATCCTCGCCCGGAATTTGCGCCTGACACTTTTGCGACTCAATACGTGAGACTTCTTGCTGAAGTGCCGGATGTGGTACGGCTCTCATCTGTTCTCAACAGCATGTTGAAAGAAAACCTGCCAATCGAGTCTTTCTCGCGTCTGGACAGGAATGTCGGCGCTAGTCTATCCAAAGCCGGAGCTTTGCTTGAGCAGCGCTTCGGCTGCCTGATGCGAAGCAAAGGAGCCGATCTCTTGCTCCATACGTGGACTCTGACCGTAGGGCTTTGGACAATGATGGACATTCCGGATGAAATGAAAAAGGTCCTCGACGACCCTACCCCGGCAACTTTTCGCCGCGGATTCAGCACGGAACTGAAGACAGCGGTCGCACAATTATGGCGGGGAGCCATGATTCGCCGGTGAGCGTCGCTTATCAAAAGTCGTAAAGAAAGTCGGACTGGAAAGGACTGGGTGCAATGCGATTTTTATCAGCCGTTAGTTTCGTTTTAACCCTTTTTGTGCTGACCTCCTGTTCCCAGGGCAAAAATGCGGAACAGCCCGCCGCCAATGCGACACCGATAAAAACAGGAAAAGTGCGGCACGTGCAAACGCGCGAATTCGTATCGGTGAGCGGGACGGTGACATCGCCGGAGGCTTCGATCCAGGTTTCTTTTCTGGTCTCGGGGAAGGTGATCGAAGTGGCGCCTCGGGAGGGCGATTACGTTAAACAGGGACAACTGCTGGCGGTTATCGACCCAATTGACTATAAACTGTCGCTTCAGGCCGCATCCGCACAGGCCGGACAGGCAAAAGTCGCCCTTAATCGCAGTCAAGACGAATACGCCAGAATGAAATACCTGTATGATTCCAGGAGCCTCGCGGAAAACGATTTTGAAAAATTCAAGGCGGCCTGGTTGAGCGCCAGACAGCAGGTAGATCAGGCAAACGCAAATCAAAAGCTTGCCCAAAAGCGCCTGAGCGATGCATCGCTTTATGCCCCTGCCGACGGTTTTATTTCAAGGCGGGCAATCGAGCCGGGCCAGACTGCAAGCCCCGGGGTCCCTGTTTTCGAAATCGTGAAGCTCGATACCGTGGAGATCAACGTGGGTGTGCCGGAGACCGACATTCATCTCGTCAGGATCGGCCAGACGGCGTCAGTCACGATCCCGGCTCTGCCGACGGAATCGTTCGAGGGGAAAGTGCGGGTCATCAACGTCTCGGCAGACCCCAACACCCGAACATACATGACGCGGATTGCGGTGTCCAATCCAGCCCATATCCTCCGGGTCGGGATGGTTGCCGAGGCCAGGATTCAGGGAGACAAGGCGATCGACCTGGTGACCCTGCCGGCCGAGACCATCTTAAGGGACCCGCAGGGGGCGACGATTGTTTTTGTGTACTACCCCGAGCAGGGGCGCGTCTATGCGAAGCGGGTCGAAACGGGAGTCGTTTACGGACGGGAGATTGCGATCAAGAGCGGCCTTTCAGGCGATGAGGCCGTCGTTTTTGCAGGGCAGGAGAAGCTCCGGGACGGAACCATCGTCTCATTAGTTGGGGAAAACGCCACTGGAGGGCCACAAAACCCGCCTGATAAAAGAGAGGTGCTGTGATGGACCCGGTAAAGTTTTCTCTTCGCTACCCGACAGTTACCTTGATCCTTACCGCTATGGCGGTAGCGGTCGGACTTTATTCCTTCCTCTACATGCCACGCACGGAAGACCCGACGGTCACCATTCGCACCGGCCTGGTGATTGCGCTTTATCCGGGCGCGACCTCCGAACAGGTCGAAAAGCAGGTAACAAAAACCCTGGAAAAACACATTTTCAAGTTTCCGGAAGTCCGCAAGGACAAAACCTATTCAACCAGCCGCCCGGGTCTGCTCATCATTAACGTGGAACTTGAAAACAACGTGAAAAACTCGGACGTCATCTGGGCCAAAATTCGCCACGAGATGAACGAGGCCCGCTTAACCGAGCTGCCCGAGGGTGTCCGAGGCCCTATCGTAAACTCGGACTTCGGCGACACCGTGGCAATGCTTCTCGCGATACACGGAAAGCGGTATGGCTACCGCGAGTTGCGAGACTACGTGGACACAATACAGGATGAACTGCGCACGATTCGTGAAGTGGGCAAGCTGGCCATGTATGGCGAGCAAGGCGAGCAAATCTGGGTAACCGGCGACCTGCAGCGCATGTCGCAGTATTTCGCGGACCCGCTTAACGTGTTCCAGGCCCTCAGGCAGCGGAATATTATCGAGAGCTCCGGCCATTTTGAGGCAGACCGCACAAAAATTCCCTTTCGCACCACCGGCCTGTTCAATACGGAAGAACAGATCAGGAATGTTCTGGTGGACGTCTCCCGCACGGGCCAACCTGTCTATATCCGCGACTTTGCCGAGGTGGAGCGGCGATACCAGGACCCGACGTTCATGGTGCGCTACGACGGCGAGCCGAGCCTGCTGTTGTCCGTTGAAATGCAGAAGGGAAAAAATATCGTCGAGCTCGGCGACAGTGTTCGGGATATCTTTAATCGCCTCAACGCTCTGCTGCCGCCGGATGTCCGGATCGATCTCATCGCCAATCAGCCTGAGGTCGTCAAGGAAAGCATCACGCATCTGAGCCATGAATTCATGGTGGCCATAGCATCTGTTATTTTCGTCACGATAATACTGCTGCCCATCCGGGTGGCAGTGATCGCGGCGCTCGCCATTCCAATAAGCATCCTCATGACCCTCGGGGCAATGAACGCCATCGGCGTCGCGCTGCATCAGGTCTCCATCGCTGCGCTCATAGTGGTCCTCGGGATCGTCGTGGACAATGCCATTGTCATTGTCGACAATTACGTCGATCTGCTCGACCGCAAGGTCCCGATAGAGGAGGCGGCCTGGCGCTGTGTCTCCGAAGTGATCGTTCCGGTCATTGCCGCAACCGCGGCCATCATCTTTTCTTTCCTGCCCCTGCTGATCCTTACGGGATCGGCCGGCGAGTTTATCCAAGCTCTTCCGATAACCGTCGCCATTGCCCTGGTTGTGTCGACCATTGTGGCCGTCATGCCGACACCGATTTTTTGCCGGTCCTTGGTCAAAAAAGGGCTCCACGACCACGAAAAAGACCCAGTCACTCCGGCTAAAGAGAAGTTCAACTTCTTAAACCTTCTCCAGGCCGGCTACAGGGTGGTTATTGCCGTTTTCATGCGCTATAAGGTCCCGGCCATGGTTTTTGGGGCAGGCGCCATCGTGATCGGGGTAGTCCTCTTCAGAATAGTGCCTCAGCAGTTTTTTCCTTCGGCAGAGCGCAACCAGTTCGTGGTCGACGTATGGATGGCCCAGGGCACGCGAATCGAGGAGACGGACGCGGTGATGCACCGGATAGAAGCGTACATGAAGGGGAGAAAGGAAATCGAGCATTTTGCAGCCTTTATCGGCCAGAGTGCACCGAGGTTTTACTACAATGTCAACCCCCAGCAGCCGGATGCCGCCTACGGGCAGTACATCGTCAACACCCGCTCAGCGAAGCAAACTCCGGCATTGGTGAACGATCTCCGGAAATCCTTTACCTCGGTGGCCCCCGAAGCGATGGTCATCGTGAAGGAAATGCAGCAGGGGATGTCCTTGGAGGCCCCTGTCGAGGTGCGGGTCGTGGGTGAGGATATCCGGGAATTAGAGCGCCTCGGCTCGCAGGTGGAGGGACTGCTCGTTCAAGTCCCTTTTTCGGATTTCGTCCACCGTGACTACTTCAACGAATCCTGCATGGTGGACTTAAAGGTCAATGAGGAACTGGCAAACAGACTCGGCATAACTAATTCTCTGGTTTCGAAGGTTGTGGACGGGGCATTCGATGGGCTTCCGGCGAGCACGTTCTGGGAAGGCGACAGGCCGGTCACCATCCTGCTCCGTCTCGCACAGGCGTCCCGCTCCTCTTTCAGCGACGTGGGTGATGCCTACATCAGCTCTCAGTTGACCAAGGCCAGAGTGCCGCTTCGCGCCGTCTCCACGCTTACGCCGGAATGGCAGACCAGCAGGCTCGTGCGCCGCAACGGCGTGAGGACCCTGACTGTTCGAGCCTTCGTGGACAGCGGCCATTATGCATCGGAGCTCCTCGATGCGGCACGGCCGGCCATTGAAAAGCTGCCGCTCCCGCCGGGGTACAGGATTGAATACGGAGGGGATAAGCAAAACACCGACGAGACAATGCCCGAGATGCTGACTGCGCTCAGCATAAGCCTTGTCGCCATCTTCCTCACCTTGCTTATCCAGTTCAAAAGCGTATCGGAGACCCTGGTCGTCATGTCGTCGATTCCTCTCGCGCTTCCAGGCGCCGTCCTGGGACTGATAATTACACACAACCCGTTCGGGTTTACCGCGTTCATGGGACTGATCGCCCTGTGCGGAATCGTGGTGCGAAACGCAATAATTCTCATCGACTACACTAACGAGAAGATGCGAGAGGGGCACCCGCTTGAGCAGGCTGCAATGGAGGCGGGCGAGCGCCGCCTTCGGCCGATCTTTCTGACAACAATGGCCGCAGCCGCTGGAGTACTGCCAATGATCCTTTCCAAGTCAAGCTTGTGGAGTCCCCTGGCGAGCGTTCTCGCAATTGGACTGATCTGGTCCATGTTTATCACCCTGCTTGTGGTCCCGGTGCTGTTCGTAATAGTCAAGTCGCGCATGATCAAGCCTACTTCGGCTGCCGTGGCGGCGCTCATCGCGATGCTTATTCTTGCAGCGACCCCGGTACATGCGGAAACGAAGCGACTCACCCTGCCCGAAGCTGTCGATCTCGCCCTCAAAGGAAACTCCGCGCTCAAGATTGCCCGCTTCAAAGTGGACGAGAAAGGGAAGAAGGTGGCTTCCACCTCGGCCGACAACTTTCCGCACCTGTCCAATTTTTCCTTGTACCAGGGCACTTCCGAATCACAACTCGTAACCCTGCCGTTGCCGGGTATAGGTACAATTCCTGTCAGCCAGAGCCTTACAAAGGGTTCTTCTACGTTTTTTCTCAACGGTACGGTCCTTGGCCAGCCCGTGACGCAGCTCCTGAAAATCCACGAAGCCACCGTAATTGCTCGATCCGACCAGAAGGTGGCGGAGGCGGACGTAAAAAAGGGGGAAAATGATGTCATTTATGTCGTGCACCAACTCTACTACGGCCTTCTTGCTGCCGGAAAACAAAAAGAGGCGGCGGCGGCCGGGCTAAAGGCGGCCGAGGAAAGCCGGCGCGAGGCAGAAAACGCGGTCCGTTCCAGGAACCTTCTTGAAGTTGGCCTCAACGAGGCCCGGACGGTCGTTTTGCAAAACAAACAATCTCTTATAGCGGCGAATATCCAGATTTCAGACCTTAATGCGGAACTGAACCAGCTTTTGGGGCTGCCCCTCGATACGCGACTGGAGCTATCCGACCCCGGTCCTTCCGAGGGGTCTGTTGAAAGTCGTGATTACTACCTGCAGGCCGCGCTTTCAGGAAACCCGGAGATTGAATCCGCAAAAGCCACGGTGGTAAAGGCCCAGGGCGGAGTGAGAGCGGCCCGTGACGAATACATCCCCGATGTAACTCTTTTTGCCGCCAATACGTACCAGGAAGGTGCGTCGTTTCTCAAAAACAATGTCGGCACATTTGGGGTCATGATGTCCTGGGATATCTGGGATTGGGGCAAACGGAGCGCCGTTATCGGCGAACGCAGCGCCCAACTGTCGCAGGCCCGGGAAAACGTCCACAGGCTGGATGACGAAGTAACGGTCGAACTGGACAGGGCATACAGGAAGCTTGAGAATACAAAAAGCATGATGGATGTCGCCCGGGAGGCGCTCGCATTACAGCGGGAAAGGCTGCGCCTGGTTTCCGACCAGATCAAAACCTCTACTGCCAGCTACGCAAAATATAACGAGGCAGTAGCTGCTGTCAAAAAGGCTGAATCAGACGAACTCCAGGCTCGCCTGAGCTACGAGATTGCCATAGCTGATCTCAATCGCATTGCGGGAACATACGGGCGTAGAGAATAAGGAGCGGATCGCCATTTAATCCACGGGAAGCCCTCAGTTCATATTCTCGATCCGAAAGCAAAGCTTATCCAACTTTTGACAGCATGGTTTTTGAACAGGTAGATCGGAGGAAAGATGGTTCAGTAAAAGAGAGGCCATGTGCGGAACCGCTTACGTCAGCAAACATGGCTTGGCATGTCATCACGAAAACGTGGTCTCCTTCGCTTTCGTTTGCGGGGGCCTCAGACAAAGAGTCTCGAAGCGATTGAAAATGGTTCTAATGAGGCTCTGCGCGGACTTCCGCATGTCGGTAAAATAAAGTAACGGCTTCTGACCACCGGATTGGAATTGCACTATGGACTTTTCCCATCTGTTTTTGTCCTCCGGAAGAATTTGGTCTCAGGTACAACAATATTTCCTCAACCACGTCCTCACTTGGGCCATCGCGGCACAACTTGCTGTCGGAGGTTTTGTTTTCCTGCTGGCTCATATGGCTGCCAAAGCCATCCACTCATGGATTGGACGCCTAATGGAGCAATCCGGTTTGAACGAGCCGTCTCATGAGTACGAGCAGCGAAAATATGAGGTGTTCCTTAAGACCATCGGCCCATTTCTGTCTGTTCTATTCCTGGGAATTATATTGGCCGTCGCTCAGCGTTTCAACTGGCCGGAGGAAGGACTCAAAGTCCTGCTCATTCTGACGCTCGCAGTGTTTCTATTCCGATTTCTCACACCATCGATAACTAGTCGTCTCTGGGCGGCAATTCTCACCGTGGCACTCTGGATTTGGGCCGTCCAGTATCTTTTCAATCTCGTGGACCCCTTATACAATCTACTGGACAGCATGGCTGTCACAATCGGTCAAGTGCATGTTTCGATGTTGACCGTTTTAAGGGCCGCGCTTCTATTATTGATTCTCTACCTGCTGTCAAAGAACCTGTCAGTTATCTTTCATCTCTGGCTGCAGACCGGATCGGGCCTGCCTGCCGCAACCCAAGCCCTGCTTTATAAGCTGTGCAAAGTTCTTCTGTTTTCGGTATCCGCTGTCTTAGTCCTGCATTACATGGCGATCGATTTGACGTTCTTCGCACTATTCAGCGGGGCTCTGGGGCTTGGGATCGGCTTCGGCTTGCAAAAGATATTCGCCAATCTGGTCAGTGGTCTCATGATCCTGGCTGATAAGTCGATCAAGCCCGGCGACGTGATTCAATTGGGAGACACGTACGGCCGGATCAACTTCCTGGGCAGCCGTTATGTCTCCGTAATTACGCGCGGCGGCGTCGAACATCTTGTACCTAATGAGAGTTTGATCACTGGTCAGGTTATCAATTGGACCTACACCAGCAGTCTCGTCAGAGTGCAAGCCCCAGTGGGAATCTCCTACGCCTCCAATGTGCAGAAGGCCATGGATCTGATGCTTAAAGCCGCAGCGGCCACCAGGAGAGTCCTGCAGGAGCCCAAACCTTCCTGCTCTCTAACAGGTTTTGGAGACAACGCTCTAAATCTTGAAGTGGACGTCTGGATAAACGATCCGCAAAATGGCATTGGATCTGTCAAGAGCGAACTTCTCCTGGGCATCTTGCAGCGATTCAACGAAAACGGTATCGAGCTGCCCTATCCGCAGAGGGTCTTGCACCACAAGTCCATCCCTGAGATTTTGATTCGAAGCAAACCCGAGAGCTGAGAACGCTGCTTGATAAACTCGCATTGGAAACTGAACGCTCTGTCGTAAGTATTCATAACCTTGTTGCGTGCAACGCACATAGTGCACGTTACAATTCGGGTTGCCTTCCGAAGGACCTTATTCAGCTTGCTAAACGGTGAACTGGAATTGTGAGGAATAAACATGTGGCATGCAAATACAAGTGATCTCGGCCTGTATTTTACCGACCACTGGAACGATACACGGTTATCCGAATTGAGCATCGTAATCGATCCCGGTCCAGGGGATTTTCTTCCCGATCAGGACACTCTTGACCATCTCATCTCATGTTGCTACCAGGCAAGCCTAATGAGGGAGGAAGACAGACCCGTTCGGTTCCGTCTCATTTTAAGAGAACCGAATTATTTCGATAGCAAGGACGGGCCGCCTGCAGGTCTGCATCCACTTCTGTTTAGCGAGCCGCAACCCAGTATTGAATTATGAAGGAGGCTAGTATGGCTTCTGCATTCCAAATGAGAGCTTACCCGCAAGACCTTGCCTCTTTCGTCCGAGATGGCTGGCCGACGCGGAACGCCCGGGAATGTGCTTCATTACCAGATCTCACAGTGTTGGAACACTTAATCTCGGTTTGTTACCAAGCCAGTCTACTTCGAGAAGAGGGGCGGCCCGTCAGGTTTAGGGTCATCTTTCTGGCCCCCGGCCGTTTTCCGCCCGATCTCGGGCCACCAGTCGGCCTCCACAGGCTTTTATTTAGAGATAAGCTGCCGTTTACCGAGCGTGAGTTGCGGAAGCTGTCGCCATCTGTAGATTTCTATGGTTCCCTAATAGGATTGTGGCACGATGGAAAAAACGGATTATCGATGTGGGGAATTGTGCACTCCGGACCACGATGGACCCAAAGCCTATATGGAGGGGGGAAGGAGTCCCAACCTCTTCCGGACTCTCTCGTAATAAACGTTACAAATCCGGGTCGCATAACCGTGTGCAACGGATCAATCGAGATCGCCACGCTCAATTCCGGGGAAATCGTATCAACATCAATGGCAGTTTTTGATTCGATGTGGGTCCGTTCAGTATTTGTGTCTTTCGCGGATGAGGAACTCGCGTTGCACAGGGAGGCTCGAAAGAAAGCGGAAAAGTCTTGGGCGGCAATTGATCCTGAATTTTTCGGGACAATAAAGAAACAGGCTTTCATGAGAATTATAGGCAGGGTTCGCTCCAATAGACATGGTGGGACTTTGATTTTCATCCCAGATGAGCTTAAAGAGAAGTTTTTGTCAGAAAATCCCTACATAAAACTTAAATACAGATTCGTCGACGAAGAGCCATGCAGACGTTTTCGCACCCTTATTGTAAAAATGGCCGATGCGTTGGCAGAATTCTACGGCTCTCCTGAAGACCCGGAAAAAGAGGTGGGTTGGGTGCAATACCTGACTAGTAAGAATCAAGCTCTTTCCGGGCTGGATGAATCAGTATTCGAGTGGGCTCATTTGGTAGCCGGGATGACGCAGGTGGACGGCGCCGTGGTGATAACACAGAGACTCGAACTGATTGGATTTGGAGCCCAAATATCCGGCAAGCTGGAACGCATCGATGAAGTGGCGCAAGCTTTGGACCCCGAAGGATTCGAGGTTCGGAAGGAGCGGACCGACTGTGTCGGCACCCGCCATCATTCGTCTTACAGCCTATGCAATGTGTTGCATGATATAGCGGCGGTGGTAGTCTCTCAGGACGGAACAGCCCAACTTGTCAAATGGAACGACGGTATCGTTACCGTATGGGAACAGTTGTCGCCCAGCCTGATAGAGGTATAGCTGGAGTCAGACGAGAAAGCACCTATGGAAGGAAAAGCTGGCGTCCTGATTCGATAGCTTAGGTTGGGGTGAGGCCGGAAATATTCTTGCAGGGAGGGCAACAGGCTCTCGACAGTATCGAATTTAAGGAGATTAATAATGGCTGAATTACCGTTCATCCCGCTACCCGGCTGGGGTATGTCCAGCTCACGGTCGCGAGTCTGGATCAAGTTCAAAGCGAACAAGTACAACGTTCTGCGGAATTCAGAGAGGTGAATAAGTTATAACGTTGTCTCGGTAATGGCGACACAGCGGAACAACTGCAGCCCGGAGTTCAACGCCACTTTCCAGGCCATTCCCTCCCAACATCTATACGGAAACAAGGACTAGCCAAGGAAAGCCCGAGAGAAGTGGTGCTCGCCGGGTCACATCATGGCTCTATTTTATGTGTCCCTTCTTTTCAAAAGGTGCTTTTTACACAAAAGCTCACTCCCGCCGCAAAACACAAATTTGTGTTTTCACAAAATTTGAGCTGTTAGCTTCCGAATGATTCAGCTATCCAATTTGCACGCGCATGCCCGGTATTAAGCGAGGTGACTTTCTTCCTGAAAGCTATGGCACTGGTTTGAGCGGTGGGACCGCCACTCAAACCTTCGAGAGCGTCGGGCCGCAGAAGGTTTGTAGAGTAGAAAATAGCGTTTTTTAAACGGGTGCAGGTGACTGGTGGTCCGGATAACTCGTTATACGGGCCTCGTTCTTCGTGGTGCATGCGATCATGTGCAACGCCCGTTAACGGTTACAAAGTCATACCTTCACCAGAAGCTCGCCCCGATTTCCATTTGCCCAATAATGAACGGGATTTTCGGTTCGCATACCGGTAGATGCAAGGTTCTTGACCTTTCCTTCACGCTCCAGCTCTAAAAATCCCCTTTGAAAATCGTTCATAAACCAGCCGGTTTCTTCCATCATGTCGGCTAACTCGGCAACCCCGAACCGCTCAGGAGTATTCGACAGTCTGGTCAGCCAGTACTCTTTTACTTTTCCCGGGTCAGCCCCAGGATCATCTCCAACCAATTTGTCCGCGGAAAAGATTTCAAGCTGACGGCTGCGTTTGATTTTTTTGGATTGACTTGCCAGGGCCCTTTCCTTCCTCTGTTCCACTTCCAGTTGTTCCGAGGCTTCCATGAAAGTTACTATGCCAAGCGCATCCCAGCTCAGATAGACAAGGTCGTGGGCTGTGCGGTCTTTTTTTGGATTCAGGAGCCTCATATGTGCGCAACGCGGAGTTTTCCCGTCCACTGTGGACGCGCAAACTCTTAGTTCCCGGCAATACAGGTCGAGCAAGAATCTTTCCTTTTCTTCCGGCACAATATGCGAAGTATCCGGCGCCTCGCCAAAAATTGACTTCATTTGCTCCTCAAAGCTCGCTTGAGCATTGCCCCGGAGAATGGAATCAAAGCTGGAACTGATGAGGAACTCTGAAGAGGGCCTTCCCAGGAGAGGCTGGAGGGTTGGAATCGCCATATGCATCAATTCCGTCGAGTCGATAAAGAAAATACTCAAATCCCGATTACCGCACCACGACAAGATTTCCTTCCGCAGATCGTAGAAATCTCCCTTGAGGCAAAAGGCATCTACACCACCCCAGGATTCGGATTTCAGAAAACTCTCGAGCCGGCCAAAAGATTCTTTGTCGCTTTCAATGAATAAAGCGCGAAAGTGAATGTTTTTCCTGAATTTTTCCGATAAATCATTATGGCATTTCTCCATAATGCCCAGAGAGACGGCAACCGAAGTATCCTCTGCGTCCTGCTTGCCCTTCTGCCAGGGTCCGGAAAAGCAGTCTATGTAATTAATCCTTGGTTCCCGTTGACCGCTGATCATAAGCAGCGGCTCCAGATAAGCCCTTAGCAGCTCATTTTTAATGTACGCCGCTTCTTTTCCGGTATAACTCGCAGTAGTCATTTCCCCCCCCTTTCCGGTCATTCAAACTCCCTCCCTGCCCACCGCACCCGACCCAGCACGTACGACTTAAGCTTTTTTTCCGAATCCAGGGTGAATTCGAACGGACGGTAGTCTGCGGTGTTGTCGGAGAGGCAGACCAGCTTAAGGCCACTCACATCCGCGCTCAGGACTAATCTTTTGAGAGCTGTGGTCCCATCGGGCAGAATCACCAGGTATATGCGCCCCGCGAGCACCTCCAGGCGCTCGGCATCGCTGCCGTCCACCAGAACCATCTCACCCTGGTTTATAATGGGCGACATAGAATCCCCCCTGACCCGTATCAGGAAAAGACTCCTTTGCCGCTCCGAGCTTTTTCCCGCCAACTTTTCGATCCAGCATTTCTTGAAAGGAAGATGGTCAGAAATTTCGCCGTACAGGATTTCTCCTTGCGGTCCGGCTGTCACACGCGATTCAAGGAGTGGAATGAGGGCATAGCGCATCATTTCCTCAGTTGCTGATTTGCCCGATACTGAGCCGGTCCCGGCAGCTTGCTCGCCCAGGAGCAACCAGCATGGATCAACCGAAAACTCCCGGCAAACAAACTCCAGAAACTCCGCAGAAGGAGAAGTTACCCCGTCACGGTAGTTTATCAACGTATTTTTGGAAACCCCGGTTTTTTGGGCAAACTGCCCGAGCGGCAAACCGGAATCACGGATGATTTTTTTAAGTCTTTCGGACAACAATTTCTTGGTTGCCTATCTGCTCTTCGTGGTGAACGCTAACCTCTTTTCGAGCCGGATTCACCACACAAAATATCTGGTTCGATTTGAATGTCAAAACGAAAAGTTCAAGAAAATGTTTATGGAACAAAATCTACTAAAAAAGTATGCAAAAACTTGCAGCGAATGGAAACCCTTGTGTACAAATCGCTTTTTTATTCCGCATCCGGCTCATTTGCGGTATAGACAATTTGAACATATATACTGGAGCTTACTATGTTGAACCTGCTTTGCGGGAAGGATCCCCTTGAATTGGGGATAAAAACCTACGAAGGATGGAACATCACCGCGTTTTTGGACCATCTGAGTTCGTGCGATAAGTGCTCGCAATCCCAGGAGGACCTCATAAACCAATTGAATGCTATTATAGGCGGAGGGGACTCGCGTGGACGCTGAGACGCGCGACGCCTGTCCGGAAATAGTATCCCCCCCTGCGAACCCGCTGGTTGGCCCCATTCAGAGTCCCCAATCTTAAGTATACACCGGAAATCTCGTCTTATATCCCTAAGTGACGCATGGGTCTGGCTGACAGCCTGTTGCAGCACTCTGCCCGTCTGGGATCTCCGGAATCATGAGACACGGGTTCGGCGACGCTACGCCGGCCACAAGTGAAATGGGACCCGAAAGCAGCGTCAAGAAAAACGCCATCAAAAAAGCTGATTTAGTCGGCCCCATAATTCAAGCTCCTTTGAAAAGCGGCTGTGCTCGATTGGGGCTCCATGGCAAAATCACCGAGGCCCCAACCAGCTTGTTCAGCTTCCAAACTATTCTTACCTTAAAGTAACCATGCTATCTCTAGAGTTCATTGCTGGCGAGGCGCAAGATGTCTACCCTTCGGGAAAGTTGCTGTCAGTCAGGCAGCGCAATCGAAAATCTTGGGCCTGTGATTATTTCCGGAATTTCAATATGAGGAAAAATGAAATGGCTGAGAAAAAAATGCCACATTCGAGTCATGAGGAACACCTGTGCTATCTTCAGAATATCGGGTTTGTCGAAACTAACATGAAAGAGTACAAAGAACTGGTGCGCAATCCGAAATATGTCTGCGGCAATTGCGGACGGGCCGCCGCTGATGCGGGAAACCTTTGCAAGCCGGAGAAGCTATAGCAGGCCCGAGGAGTTTTGAGTTCAGAGTGTTTAGTTGTGCACGCGTAGTATCCTTGTTTTACACTCAGAACTCAAAACTCACTCAACTCAAAACTAAAAACTCTTACAAAAGCCGGAAAGTGTTCAGCCACCGGGGGCGTTCGGCCAGGGCGGAGTCGATGGCTGCCTGAGCCCCCAGTACTTTGACAATCCCGTCCCTGTTTACCTTTTCAAGTACCTCCGCAAAGGCCCTGAAATCTTTTGCGGTGGTCCCCAGTATCTGGTCGCGCATCCTCTGGCGGATTTCCTCGGAGTCGCCGGTGAGGTGGCGCAGCATCGAGACATAGCCTTTCATATCCGGCAGCATGTAGGAATCCAGGTCCCCGATCGCTCCAATTATAGCCTTGCGGACTTCATCGTCGGAAAGATCGGCGGTGCGCAGGAATTTCGCGGTGCCGTCGAAGTTTTCAATGGTTTTGAGCAGGTTCGGGTCGCGGTAGGAAATATAGGTGAAGACGCCGGATATACGGTCGAAGAGGCAGAATCCTCCGTAGGCTCCTCCCTGGACCCGCACCTTTTCCCAAAGCCAGGAAGTGCGAAGGTAGCCGGTTATGACCTTGCTCGAACCATGCAATTCGTACCCCTCCCGGTACAGGTCCGTCCCTTTTCCAACGTAGTTTACCTGCGAAGGGATCATTATCCCTTCGAATTCTGGGAAAAGCCGGGGCTGCCATGACTGTATCGCTGTCGGCCGGTCCGGAATGGGACTGAGAAAATTGCGAAAGGCAAGCTCGACCGGGTGGAAGTCTTTCCCTTCGGTCGTCACATTGAAAGCCATGTTCGAACGACTGGCAAGCAGTCTGCGGACCTCTTCCAAATCTGAAACCACTTTGCTCCAGTTTTCATCAATCTCCCTGGCAAGCTCTCCCAGGAAAAGAAAATAACTTATTCCGTCGGTCAGCTCCTTCACCCAGTCCGCCTGGTTGAAGTGAGCGCGGATACGCTGATTGATTGCCTGATGGCCGTTCGGGACAATTTTTCTTTCCTGTCTGGCCTTTTCCGCCAACACGATTTGACGAAACCTTTCCTTGTCGTCCAGTTTCACGGAGCCGAGTACTTCCGCAAGGATATCGACAAGATCGCCAACCTGCGGAACCATGCTCTTACCGCGCAAAAAAAGCCATGTGGCCGGGACGCTGTCTCCGATCACTGCGGAGGTGAACACGTCTGAGCGAATGCCGCCGGTCTTGCGGCTGATCTTTTGGGAAAGGGATACAAAATCCTGAAAGGCCGTCCCCATCTCGAGGAGAGCCCGCCCGAAAAGAGGCGCATAAGGCAGATACTCCCGGGGGAGCGCCTGAAGATTGAACCCGACGTCCAGGTAAGTTACACCGCTTGTAAAAAGATCGTGGTAAAACCCCGACACGCCTTCGACAGACACCGGGGCCACGGGAATTATCTTGTTTCCCCTGTCCAGGTCGGAGACCCTGAGCACCGGGATGGTGGACAATGCTTCCGGTGAATCCGGACTCGATTGAATACTTTTCAACGTTTTGGCGTTTTCGATTACACGCTGAATTTCATCATGGGAAAACGAATTCTTGATTCCATCGAGCCTTTTGGCTTCCTCTTCAAGTTCCCTTGCCGCAAGTCCGTGCTCCGGCTGGAGCAAAACAACAGTCCGGTGCAGGTTTCCAAGAAGGTGCCGGCGAATGAGGCCTTCCAAAAAACCGCCTGATTTCAGATTTTGCTTCACTTGGTTCAGAGGCGATTCAAAGGCCAGCAGAGAGGTCGGGTCGGTTTCATAGAGCCAGGTGGAAAGTGAGCGCAGCATGATCGCCAACCCCTGCGGAAAGCTGCCATAGTTACTCTCGCGGAGCCGGAATTCTATCGTATTCACCCCCGCTTCGATTGTTGCAGGGTCGATGCCCTCCTGTGCGAGAGAAGAAAGGGTCTCGAAGATAAGATTTTCTACCTTATCGGCATCCTCAGCGCGGATTCCTTTGAGACCGGTAGAGAAGTAGAGTTGACGCAGCTCGGTCTCAAGGCCCCCTCCGGCAATATCTTCGCCCAGCCCGGATTCGATCAGGGCCTTCTTCAACGGTGATCCCGGCATGCCCAGCAGAACGTACTCAAGGATTTGGAAACCAAGATTGAGGCTGGGGTCGGTTGTTTCCGGAAGAAGCCAGTTTACGGTCACCATGCTCTTGGGCTCGCCACCGGCAGCCTCGTCTTTACCCACCGCAAACGATCTGACGATCCGGGCCGGCTCGGTTTTGGGTCCTTGAAGCGGGACACCGGATTCGGGCTCGGCTCGCTTGAAATCCTTGAGGTATTCATGAATTATCTCCAACCTTCGGTCCGGATCGTCGTTGCCGTAAAAATATATCCTGGCGTTTGTAGGGTGGCAGAATCTCTCGTGGAATGAGTTGAACTGTTGGAAGCTCAGGCTGGGGATTACCCGCGGGTCTCCTCCCGAATCCAGTCCGTAAGTCGTGTCCGGGAAAAGAGACTGCTGCGATATCTCCGAGAGCATACTGTCGGGCGAGGAATAGACCCCTTTCATCTCGTTGTAGACGACTCCCTTGATTGTCAGTGGGCCTTCAGGGTCATCAAGCTCGTAATGCCATCCTTCCTGCTGGAGGACAAAGGGCGTCAAGCGGGGATAGAAAACCGCATCCAGATAGACGTCGACCAGGTTGTAGAAATCCTGGACGTTCTGGCTGGCCACGGGATAGCAGGTTTTGTCAGGGTATGTGAAGGCATTGAGAAATGTCTTGAGTGAGCCTTTCACCAACTCGATGAAGGGCTCCTTCACCGGGTATTTTCTGGAACCGCAAAGGACCGAGTGTTCAAGTATATGTGCCACCCCGCTCGAGTCTGGCGGTGGCGTGCGAAAGCAGATGCCGAATACTTTATTATCTTCCTCGTTTATTATCGAAAGCAGCTCGGCGCCGGTCCGGATGTGCCGGTAAAACCGGACCAACCCCTTCAGCTCGGGAATTTGCTTCTCAAAAATCAGTTCGAATTCGTTTTTTGCCGCCATAGGCTGTCTCCATAATGAAAGTATACTCACACATTAATTCTGAGGTGCGGGGCCTTTTCCAAGTCTTATAAGGATGACCGGCTCATCCCACTTGAAAACGACTCCTTCTTTTCCTGACATTATAAGCTCAAGATGTTCGGGCTTTAGCAGGCCAAGCGAAATGTCTCGTCCACGCCATTCGCCGGGCAGTGACTTCTTTTCAAAAACCAGTTGTTTGAATTTCTCGGCATCAGGAAACCAGGCAATTATTTGGCGGCCTTCAACGTTTCTTACGCGCACGGGGTAAAAGTCAGGTTTCCCCGCGAGCGCGGCGTTAGCGAAGATCCAGTCCCCCGCTTCGCGCAGATAGCAATCATATATTTGCGTTGTGTTTCCGGGGCCGGTCTTGAGATCGACAACCCTGATAATGCCTTTATCCTCATCAAGCACTTCTATTCTGATTTTCTCTTCACCGGAACAATCTGCAGACCATTCTCCGCTCCATTCTTCGGACTTGACAGCGTGAGGCTTTAGTCCGACCAGATATTGACTTGATACGTTTTCGCAACCGGAGGTGAAGATCAGGAGAATAAAAAAAGCGACAAAATATTTAGACCTCATGAACCCATCCTCCGCAATCCGGCACAGTACAATCAACCGCCCGGATAATGTAAGACACGCGGGCTTCTGGAACAAACCCCTTTTGCTGAATCTTGATACCCGTATTAAATTATATATGAAAGCCGAATAACCTGGATGCGAAGAGGAGAACGGTGCGGATAAAATTCATCGGGGTCGGCGAAGCATTCGACGAGGACCTTCCCAACACCTCTATATGGGTCAGGGACGCAGAGAACCTCAATAGAAGTTCGATCTTATTGGACTGCGGCTTTACGGCCCCTCCCTCATTCTGGAAAAGCTGCCCGGATGCGGACGACCTCGACGCGATCTGGATATCGCATTTTCACGGGGACCATTTCTTCGGTCTGCCCGCCATGCTTACTCGTTTCTGGGAAATGAAACGCACAAAGCCCCTGCTCATCCTGGGCCAGCGCGCGATAAACGAAATAGTGCCCCGGGTACTTAAGCTCGCCTATCCGTCTATCATGGACAGGTTTGCCTACGATATCCGCTTTCTGACGGTCGAACCGGGAGATGTTGTTGAAGCCGCAGGCGTTACGTGGCGAAGCGCCGTGAATGGACATCCTCAAAGAGACTTGGCCGTCCGCATTGAAAAGGGCGGCAAATCGGTCTTCTACAGCGGGGACGGGCTTTCAACCGATGAAACGCTCTCGCTTGCGCGCGCCGCCGATCTTGTGATTCACGAGGCTTTCCGCCTGGAAACGAATGTCCCGGGACACGCAAGCATCTGTAACTGCATCGGCTTCGCCCGAAAGGCCAAAGCCCGCTCGCTCGCCCTGGTGCACATACAGCGTCAGGAACGGCGCGAGAAGCGGGAGGACATTTTGCGAGTGAGCGCAGAGGTCAAGGATTTCGAGGTCTTGATGCCCGAACCAGGGGATGAGGTTGAGATTTGATGAAAGGTTATAGCAAAAAGAGGCTACGTCGATTAAAGACCGGGGCACAGTCGATCCCAGCCTTAAACCGTCTTCTTTATTTCGAAAAGGTTACTTTTTCTTGACAAGCCGACGGTCATCCATTAGGTTTGTTGCGCGCGTGGGAAGCCAGTATATTTTATGGTCCTTCGGTACTCGGACAAAATTCTGGAAGGTTTTTGAAGAATATGTCTACGTAGTGCGAGCCTGAATCCGCCTCAGCTCCGTTCCTCCTCGGTTAGTCAGATTAGATCCGGTCCTATAAATACCTGCTGGAATGAGACGGAACAACCCGCGTAAAAAAAGCTACCCTTTTCAAATACTAGTGATTTTCGGTCTGAACCGCGATTCACGCGGTTCGAGATTAGATTATCATTGGATTATCATATGAACGTGTAATTCAGGAAAATGAGGCCAATGTTCGAGGGGCGGCGACCGCCCTTCAAGTTTGTGAACTAAATCAAAAACAATTCAACTAGGAGGATTAAATGAACGCAAGTTTGATCGCCATGTTTGCCCTTGCATGTGGTGGTCTCGGCGTAATCTATGCTCTGGTGACCGCTGCATGGGTTACCAAGCAGAGCGCCGGTTCCGAAAAGATGCAAGCAATCTCGGAAGCTATCCGGGAAGGCGCCACGGCATTTCTGAACAGGGAATACAAGACAGTCGCTATTGTCGCGGTGGTGCTTGCAATACTACTGCTCTACCTTGGCAAATGGACCTCGATCGGATTTCTCATCGGCGTATGCGGTTCGGCCCTTGCGGGTTACATCGGCATGATGGTATCCGTAAAAGCCAATGTGCGTACGACGGAAGCCGCAAAACAGGGCCTGAACGCAGCCCTTTCGGTCGCTTTCAAAGGCGGGTCGGTTACAGGGATCATGGTCGTAGGCCTGGGACTTCTCGGCATCACCGGCTACTACCTTGTGGCCAAATCGTTGGTTCCTGCGGAGAAAGTTGACGACGTCTTCCACGCCCTTATCGGCCTCGGCTTCGGCTGCTCGCTCATGAGCGTTTTCGCTCGTATCGCCGGCGGCATATACACCAAGGCTGCTGACGTCGGCGCCGACCTGGTCGGAAAAGTGGAAGCCGGAATCCCTGAGGACGATCCAAGAAACGCAGCGGTCATCGCTGACAACGTCGGCGACAATGTCGGCGACTGCGCGGGCATGGCGGCAGACCTCTACGAGACCTACACGGTTACGCTGGTCGCCGCAATGCTGCTGGCAAAAACTGTTTTTGGCGCCGATAGCGCCTGGGTGGAATTCCCCCTTCTCATCGGAGGCATCTCGATCGTTGCTTCGATCATCGGCACCTACTTCGTACGCCTTGGCAAGAACGAATACATAATGGGCGCGCTCTATAAGGGTCTCGCGGTCGCAGGTATCCTGGCTGCTGTGGCCTTTTATTTCGCCTCTGCCTGGTTTTTGAAACTGCCGAACTTAAAGACCGGCGGTTTCACGGCAGTGAGCGTTTTCACTTGCGCGCTCATCGGTCTCGTCTTGACCGGCGCGATCGTTATGATCACCGAATATTTTACATCCAAGAGCTTCAACCCTGTTAAGCACATTGCGGCTGCCAGCGCCACCGGCCATGGAACCAACGTTATCGCCGGCCTGGCGGTCAGCATGAAGTCCACCGCCGCCCCTGCGCTCGTAATCTGCGGCGCCATCGTGTGGGCCTATCAGCTCGGCGGCGGATTTGCCGGCAATCCCTCCGGCGGTCTTTTCGCCATCGCTCTTTCCGCCGTCGCGATGCTCTCCATGACCGGTATCGTTGTCGCCATCGATTCCTACGGCCCGATCACGGACAACGCCGGCGGTATCGCCGAAATGGCGGAGCTTCCCGACAGCGTCCGTGCCATTACCGACCCTCTGGACGCGGTTGGCAACACCACCAAGGCTGTAACAAAAGGCTATGCGATCGGTTCGGCCGCTCTTGCCGCGCTGGTCCTTTTCGCCGAATACTCGCGCTCTTTCCCTGGCCAGGTCGTGTTCGACCTCTCGAACCCGTTGATCATCGTAGGCCTTTTCATAGGCGGCCTCCTGCCCTACTTCTACGGCTCGCTTCTGATGGAAGCGGTTGGCAAGGCTGCCGGCGGGGTTGTAGAGGAAGTTCGCCGCCAGTTCCGTGAACTCCCTGGCATCATGGAAGGGACGACAAAACCGGAATATGGCAAGTGCGTTGACATCGTCACCAAGAGCGCCATCAAGCAGATGATGCTTCCGGCGCTTATCCCGGTGGCCGCACCGATCCTGGTGGGCTTCATACTCGGCAAAGAGGCCCTCGGCGGCGTGCTCATCGGCTCGATCGTCACAGGTCTGTTCCAGGCCATCGCAATGACCAGCGGCGGCGGCGCCTGGGATAATGCAAAGAAGTTCATCGAAGACGGCATGTACGGCGGCAAGGGTTCGGAGGCTCACAAGGCGGCGGTTACCGGCGACACGGTAGGCGACCCGTACAAAGATACGGCCGGCCCGGCAATCAACCCGATGATCAAGGTCGTAAACATTGTCGCGCTTCTGATCGTGCCGCTTTTGAAGTAATTAAAGCGCGGCTCTTGTTGTGCTAAATAAAGACGAAACCGGCGGTCTTTGCGGACCGCCGGTTTTTTTATATCAACTGACATGGGGGAGATTGTAAATATTCCAGGACAATCTCGACGACTCTTGTCTGTACAGAACTCTACTCCATCTCCTTCCCGATAATCTCCTGCACTATCGTGTAGGGATCTGATTCCTTATCGACTATCTTTTGGACCATTTCATCGATGGAGTCCCCGCGACTTTCGATCCGGTCCAGGATAGTCCTGAACGCCTGGTCCTTGAGGACGCCCAGCAGTTGGATTCGGGCGCGCTTCTCCAGAACTCCCCGCCACTTTTCGGCGTGAGTGGCCAACAGGTGTGCCCTGTGCTTTTCGATTGCTTCGTAGAGCTTTTCAATCCCCACGGCCTTGATGGCTTCGGTTTCCACGATCAGAGGTTCCCAGTCTCCTCCGTTGCGCCTTCTGGCACCCAGCTCGATCAGGTTCAATAGTTCCCGCACGGTCTTGCGGGAACCTTCACGTTCAGCCTTGTTCACAACGAAGATATTGCCGATTTCCATGATGCCGGCCTTGATCGCCTGAATGTCATCCCCCATTCCCGGAACTGTCACAAGTATGGTCGTGTGGGCGCTGTTTGCAATTTCCACCTCGTCCTGACCAACGCCTACAGTTTCGACAATGATTATGTCCTTACCCGCCGCATCCAGGACGTTAACCATATCATTGGTGGACCTGGTGAGGCCGCCAAAATGGCCGCGGGTCGCGAGGCTGCGGATGAAAACCCCCGGGTCGAGAAAATGCCGCTGCATGCGTATACGGTCGCCGAGTATGGCCCCGCCGGTAAACGGGCTTGTCGGATCGACCGCTAGAATCCCCACTGTTTTCCCGGCCTTGCGATAGTAGATCGCGAGTTGGTCGACAAGAGCACTCTTGCCGACTCCCGGAGAGCCGGTCAAACCGATAACGAAGGCTTTCCCCGTATATGGATAGAGCTCCTTGAGTATATCCCTTGCCGAAGCAATCTCATCGTCGATGTCGCGAAGGAGACGAGCTGTGGCTCTTACATCGCCGGAAACGATCTGTTCTATGATGTCCATGCGCTAAACCCTGCAATAAGCAGCAGAATGAATTATCCCGCAACTGAAACTTAACGATCGGGGGCCGCTTGCCGCTCCAGTGTGCCTATCTTTTCAGCACAACCCCTCTGCGCGGCTTGATGTTTGCCCTCACCCAATCCGTGATATACTTGAGTTTTGCGCCGGGTTCAAAGATTTCCTTTATCCCGATCTCTTTGAGCTTGGTGATATCCTCAAGAGGGAATATGCCTCCGCCTATCACCGTTATATCATCTGCGTCGTTTTCCCTTAAGATCTCGAGTATACGGGGAAAGGAATATGTGTGCGCCCCCGACAGGATGCTTAGCCCGACCAGGTCCACGTCTTCCTGAATGGCGGCGCTTACGATCTGCTCCGGCGTCTGATGGCAACCGGTATAGATGACTTCGAAACCGGCATCACGAAAGGCACGGGCCACTACTCGAGCGCCGCGGTCGTGGCCGTCCAGACCTGGCTTGGCAACCAGTATACGAAGTTTCCTTTCTGTTTCCATGGAAACCTTCCTCCTTAATGAAAGTGAAGACAATTCGATTGCATCAGCTCAGCTAGAAAGTCCCGGGATCGGTATAAATCCCAAAAACATCCCTGTAGAGATCGCAGCATTCCTGTTCTGTGGCCCCAGCCCGGACCGCCTCGATGAGCGCTGGCATGACGTTGTTTTCCCAGCATGGCGGACCTTCGCATCTGCGCCTCAGCTCGTCCATTGCTTTGCGAAACCTGACTTTGTCGCGCTTTTCCTTGAACAGGCTGGTGCGATCGACCTGCATCCGTTCGATTTCGTCGTCTATCTTCAGCACGAATTCCAGCTCCGGCCGGTCGGATGGATATTTGTTCACCCCGATTATGATTTTTTCTTCGGACTCGACCTGCTGCTGGAAATGGAAAGCCGCGTCGGCGATTTCCATCTGCGGGTAGTCGCGCTCTATGGCCGCAACCATCCCGCCCAGTTGATCGAGCTTGCGGATATAGGCGTTGGCTTCTTCTTCCATCTTATCGGTGAGGGCCTCGACAAAATAGGAGCCTGCCAGCGGGTCTATCACGTTCGTGACTCCGCATTCGTCAGCCAGTATCTGCTGCGTGCGCAAAGCGATTAGCACCGCCTCCTCGCTTGGAATCATGTAGACCTCATCGAGTGAATTGGTATGCAAAGACTGGGTACCCCCGAGAATCGCCGCCAGGGCTTCAGTGGTGGTACGGATGACATTGTTATAAGGTTCCTGAGAGGTGAGCGAACATCCGGCCGTCTGGGTGTGGAAACGCATCAGCATGGACCTGGGATCCTGTGCCCCAAAGCGCTCTTTCATTATACGAGCCCATATACGCCGGCTCGCGCGCATCTTGGCTATTTCCTCGAAGAAGTCGATATGAGAATTCCAGAAGAAGGAGAGCCTGCACGCGAATTCGTCAACTTTAAGCCCCCTCCTGACTGCTTCTTCTACATAGGTGATGCCGTCGTAGATCGTGAAGGCAAGTTCCTGAACGGCAGTCGATCCGGCTTCCCTGATGTGGTATCCGCTTATACTGATGGTGTTCCAGCGAGGAACCTCTCTGGTTCCGAACTCAACGGTGTCCGTTACCAGTCTAAGGCTCGGGCCGGGAGGAAGCATGAGTGTCTTCTGCGCTATGAACTCCTTCAGGCAGTCGTTCTGAATGGTGCCGCCCAGCTTCTTGCGCGAGTAGCCCTCGTTTTCAGCGTTGGCGATATACATGGCCCATATTATTGAAGCCGGCGGGTTGATCGTCATCGACGCGGTGACTTCTTCCAGGTTGATGTTTGCAAACAACCGCTGCATGTCGTCAAGGGTGTCGATTGCCACGCCGCATTTGCCGCACTCACCCCGCGCAAGAGCCGAATCCGTATCGTATCCCATAAGGGTGGGGAAGTCGAAAGCGGTGCTAAGGCCGGTTTCGCCGTGATTGATCAGATAGTGGAACCGCTTGTTCGTGTCTTCGGAGGTGCCGAGTCCTGCGAACATGCGCATGGTCCAGAGCCGGGCCCGATACATGGTACCCTGAACCCCCCTGGTGAAAGGGTATTTACCCGGAAAACCTATGTCCTCAAAGAAGTCCTTGTTTACAATGTCGAGAGGAGTGTACAGCGGCTTCACTTCCAAGTCGGAAACCGTGGAAAATCGGCTGAACCGTTCCGGCATTTTCTTGAGGGCGTTCTGGTATTCCTCCAGCCACTCGGAGTATTCTTTTTCCATGCTCTCAAGTGCTGATTCGGAAAGAATTTTTTTTCCCATTTTTTTACCTCCTGAAAGCGATGAAAGAGGGTCCCGTTCAAAACAGATTCAACTGGAAAGCCGATCCACCTTGTGCGCTGCGAAAACAAGCTGAATAGCTGCAGAACAGGAAAATAATACAGATGCTCATATAAATATAACGCGATGATCCAAAAATGAAGTGCGGAAGAAACAAACGCCTGGCGCCGGCCAGGAGATGGCTGCCGAGATGAGGGCGGACAGGGTAAATAGGGCAAGAGGACAATGGAAGGCGTTAATCGAGCGATGAATCAATACGAGCATATCACACTGGGACACCCATCAGTGGCACTTAAGCAAATTGCCGAAATATTGTCAAACGAATTCTACTTGACCGTTTAGCCCTACTTGGAGTAGTAAAAAAACTGTGTGAATCCCTGAGTTCCACATTTCGGTAATCTGCCCTGCTCTTAATAGCTCTGTGTTAGTCTCATTCCACCTGATCGGCTCCTGAAAAGGCTCACCCAGGGATATTGTACCTGATCGCTCGGCGGGAATCCTCAATACCATATAAACTCAGTAGCGCATGCGCCCGCCCCGGTCTTGATCTTTCCTTTCCGTACCCGCACTAATCTTTTCCGAAAATGTTGTGATCCGTTTGCCAGAAATACGGTCCGCAATGGGCCAATAATCTACAAGCCGGGAGGGAGGTGAGATAGTCTCAGAATGCCGAAGTTATGGGCACTTCTAGAAGGAATTGCATAGCATTCATCTAAGGAGGAGAAGAATATGGCAGACGTTCTGAAACCACGCTGGGGCCAGCCGGCCACCGGCATCATCTCAAACATCGTATTCTTACTGGTCACATGGTTTACATGGTACATTTTCAGCGACCCCAGAGGCCCGGTGGGATCTTTCCCATACCCATTCGTTATGTACCTCGCAATGATGATTCTCGTAGGTCTCTGGCAACACATGTTTCTTGGCGACTGGCCCTTTCAGAATCTCTCCCCGCCGGTAAGAGGAGTTGTCCAGACAATAATGAATCTAATTATAGTCTGGTTCGTCATTCATGTTGTTTTCTACAGGGTATTGGGGCTGGGGTTCACTTTTCTAAGCCAGTCGGGCATGGAGACGGTTTTAGCTGCCGGACCGATTAAGGGCAAAGCTTCGCTCGATCTTGCAGCATTTGTGGAACCGGCCCGCAGGTTTGCCGAACGGGCCATTGTTACATTTGTTCTTATAGGGTTTTACTCATACCCGTTCGTTACCATTCTTTTTGGGAAATGGCCGGTGCGCCCGAGCGATCTCACTCA
This sequence comes from Syntrophobacteraceae bacterium, assembly GCA_052147195.1. Classification (GTDB taxonomy): domain Bacteria; phylum Desulfobacterota; class Syntrophobacteria; order Syntrophobacterales; family Syntrophobacteraceae; genus SbD1. The sequence goes on along the minus strand of JBKQLC010000123.1, from coordinate 9,298 downwards.
GCCCCAAGCTGGCTTTGCGGAAATCGGATGGGCCTCGACGTTGACTCTTTTCTTCTACACAATCCTGATCGTACCTTTCTGGGGAGCGGTGTGGGAATCAAGCTTCGGAACGGCAAACGCCCTGGGCCGCCCATGGTGGACCGGTTTTGCGGGCACGGGTCACGTACACTGGGTATTCGGCTGGTGGGAATGGATGATCATAGTACTGTTCATGACCGCTAACGTGTGGCGAATGAAGCCATGGAGTCTGATAAAGCTTCCCCAGCCATGGAAGGGAATAATTTCTTTCATATTCAACGTTATACTCGGCTACCTGCTTGGCCTGCTCTGCGTTAAGCTGATACCCACCTGGGTAAACATGGAGGAACTGACCCATCACCTCTCCGCCGCTGACGCCGGTAATCCTACACGCTTTTTATGGTATCACGCTGCGGAAATAGCAGGGTTTACACTGATTCCATTTCTGGCCTGGCACCATTACTTCGATGATATGGTGCCAATGGCTGATAAGGATTCATGGGGCGCTTTCTGGTTCAGGACGTTCGGTGTTTTAGTCCTGATGGTTATAGGTTATGTTATCTACTATGTAATAAATTTTGGGTACTGGGGACTGGGAATCCATCACATGCAAGGAGAGCTTGCCGAAAGATACCTCAACGGCGAGTCCCTTATCTGGAATTTCTGGTATATCATCCCCCTGCTTTGGAACGAATGGTTTTTCCACAAATGGCCGTTCTATGTCCATGAGCATCATTAACTGATCTCGGTCCGAAGACAGCGGCTTCTCATGACAGAGGGCGGGGTTCATCCCCGCCCTCAATTTTTGGAGTGTGTCGACTTCGCATTCTGTGCAGCGAAAATCATCGGAACCTGTTGAATTGAGCAAGGAAGTCTTGTACATAAGGGAAACGCGCTGGAGTTTCAGCGGTTGAGTGAAAAATATTACCGGAGCCGCGTAGATGAGACGCCTTCCCTTCGAGGCACAAGAAATCGGTATCCTGGCGCAGGCCATCTCCGTTTCGGAAGAGCTTATAAGCGATTCTTACAAGATATCCACCTCCGAATGGAAAAGGTACCGCTATGATATTCAGAGCCTGAAAGACCTCGGCGAAGAGGAAGTCACGGATATTGCTTTTGCCCAAATCCGCCGATATTTGAGACGTCCCGGCGACAGGACGCGGGGGAGCGAACCGGGCGATTTTTTCAAAATCTGCATCCAGGACCATGTTATCCGCAGGGCTGTTGAGCGAGACAGGCAAATCGGACTTTTTCCGCTGACCGCTTACATAGTGATTCATGAGCTGATTCACGTTGTCCGGTTTGCAAAATTTCTCCAGCGGTTCGATTCCACCGTTGCCGAGCAGGACGCTGAGGAAACGCGGGTGCACGTTCTTACTTACGATCTGCTGCAAAAGACCCGCATCCAGGGGTTGCCGGAAGTTTTGGCCGCTTTCAAAGACTGCCGCACAATGGAAAATTTTCTTGCAGGTTGAAATGGAAAAACTGAGGCCGGCCCTTCGGCCCGAGATAAAGGAAACGAAATGGAAACCAGGATAACCAGACAAGAGGTTCGACACGTGGCCCTGCTTGCACGGCTGGAGCTCTCCGAGTCAGAAGAAGAACGGATGACCGGGCAGATGAACGGTATTCTCGGATACATGGATAAGCTAAATGAACTCGATACAGAAAACGTCGAGCCCACCACCCACGCCATCCAGTTGCAGAACGTCTTTCGCCCTGACGTAGTCAAGCGTTCCCTGGACCGCAAAAAGTCGCTTGCCAACGCGCCCGAGACGGACGGCGCCAACTTTGTGGTGCCCAAGGTACTTTAGCCAGAAAAGGCCGGTTCAAATGCAAATCCACTCTCTTTCGATTCATGAGATACACGACCTTCTGGAAAGCGGAAAAATCGGGGCTGTCGAAACAGTTTCCGCATTTCTCGATCGGATTCGCTCAATCGATCCGAAGGTAAATGCCTATCTAAGCACGCTGGCAGAGCAAGCACTGGAGGAAGCAAAGCTTTTCGATTCCGGAGCAAAGCGTTATTCCGCATCACCACTGGCCGGTGTGCCGATCGCCATAAAAGACGTGATCTGTATCCAGGGATCTGTTACCACCTGCGGTTCGCGTATCCTCGAAGGATTCGTTCCCCCCTATGACGCCACGGTTACGGAAAAGCTCAAACATGCCGGGGCTATTTTTATCGGAAAGACAAACATGGACGAATTCGCCATGGGATCATCCACGGAGAATTCAGCCTTCGTAAAGACCCGCAATCCGTGGGACCTGGACCGCGTTCCCGGCGGATCGAGCGGAGGTTCGGCTGCTGCGGTGGCCGCTGGGCTGTGCGCCGGGGCGCTCGGGACAGATACCGGAGGCTCTATACGCCAGCCGGCCTCGTTCTGCGGCGTTGTGGGCATAAAACCCACGTACGGCCGGGTTTCGCGCTTCGGGCTGGTGGCCTTTGCCTCTTCACTGGACCAGATTGGGCCGATAACAAAGGACGTGGAGGATGCCGCCATAATTCTCCAGGCAATCGCCGGATACGATCCCGGGGAATCCACCTCGGTCGAACTGCCCGTCCCCGATTACAGGGCTGCCTTGAAAGAACCGATACGGGGTCTGCGCCTTGGGATTCCCCGCGAGTATTTCATTGAGGGAACTGCTCCGGAAGTAGCACAGGCTGTGCGTGACGCAATCTCCACCTGCCGGGACCTCGGCGCGCATATTGTCGATATTTCCCTGCCGCACACCGAGTACGGCATTGCGGCTTACTACATAATAGCCCCGGCGGAAGCCTCCTCGAATCTGGCGCGCTACGACGGAGTAAAATACGGGCATCGGGCGAAGGGGGCGAAGAACCTCATCGATATGTACAGCAAAAGCCGCTCAGAGGGGTTCGGCGCCGAGGTTAAGCGCCGAATCATGCTGGGTACATATGTACTGTCGGCCGGCTATTACGACGCCTACTACAGGAAAGCGTCCCAGGTCAGGACCCTCATCAGGCAGGATTTCCTTGATGCGTTCGGCAAATGCGACGCGATACTGGCCCCCGTCTCACCCATACCCGCTTTCAAGATAGGGGAAAAATTCGATGATCCCCTCCAGATGTACCTCAGCGACGTATTTACGCTCCCGGCAAGCCTGGCCGGAATACCGGGGATTTCCGTGCCATGCGGTTTCACTTCGGAAAAGCTGCCGATCGGGCTTCAGATCCTTGGGCCTCATTTCCGGGAGGAACTGATTTTACGGATAGCCCACCAATTCGAACAGGCCACCCCATTTCATCTCCAAAAACCTGAGGTGTAGACGGTTTTTCCGGTTTCCCTCCGGTGGAACCGGCAGTTTACATGGAGGGGCCCCACTTGCTGTTGCAGCCTCAATTCTTGTCTTCCACCGAACTACTGCGAGTCCGCAAACGTCTGATTCGCAGATAGATTCGGATTATGCCGGGCAGGAGCAATACCAGACCGCTTATGCCCAGGAACCAGGCACGCCATGTTATCAACGTGTCTAATCCCCCGATGATAAGCAGGAAACCAAGAACGACCGCAAAGACTGCAAGAAGGTCCCAGAGCATTTCTCTTTCCCCTTATCGATGAATTAATCCGAATTAATCCCTATCAGATCAAGCGCACTTATCGTCCGGTAAGTCGCAATCGGCGCCGCCCCCACCGGGCTCGGCTCCATTGAAACGCCGGAAAGAAACCACCCCCTGCTGTCCCATGTAGCGCCCCAGGATTCGGGGGTCGGCTCGAACCAAATCGACCAGTACCAGGGCATCGAGCGCATTGTTGAATTTCGGGTCAACGCTGAAACCCAGAAACTTTCCGCCGAGTTTCATATAATGTTTCAGCAGTATGGGAATGCCGGCTCCGTCCTGCTCGATGTCCGATATCAATTCCGAAAAATCCTGGATGTCGTGAACCATCGAATAGGCCAGTCCCCGGTTCTTTTTCCTCGCCGGCGGCGGGGCATTCCTGGCCCGCACGAATCTTGCCAGATCTGAATGCGTATGGCCCTCTCTAAGGAATTCCACCATTAGCTTACGGGAGACACCGAGATATTCATTGTTTATGCTTACTGCCCCGAATAGAAACCGGTATTGGGGATGGCTTACGACAAAGCGTCCGATCCCCGACCACAGGAGCATGAGGGGCTGGTATGTCTTTTGATGCTCGGGGCGGACAAAAGATCTGCCTAACTCCAGGGCCGAACCGAATATGGGGGCAAGCCCATCCTTGTAGGCAAAAAGAGTGCTCGTATACAGGCCCGTAAAACCCTGCTCATTCATGATTGCATCAGCGCGGCCCAGCCGGTATGCCCCGGCAATTTCACCGTGCTCCCGGTCCCAGAGCATTATATGCTGATAAAAATCATCAAAGCGATCGATATCGATAGCATTTCCGGTCCCTTCGCCTGCTTTTCGAAAGGTGATTTCCCGCAGGCGCCCGATTTCGTGAAGCGCGTTCGGGATCTGTGCAGCAGACGCGCTTACTACATCGAAGTCCCTGGAAGAAAAAAGGAGCTGCTCCGGAGGTAAACGACGAATTTCTGAGGCTATCAAGCCGGTCTCTTTCGCTCTTGCAACCGGGCGATTGCTTGAGGCACCGTTAATTGATGACCGGAACAAGGAGTGCGGGTGCTTTTCGCATTTGCGATTCTGCAGATTGTAAGTCCTGAGGCGCAGGTAATCCATTATTGCTGAATCATCGAGTTCAGCCAGTCTCTTGAAAGGGACCGGTTTGCCGACATGGGCCCGTACCATCCGGGACCTCTTTTTTAGGTTCTCTCCCGGTATCATCAACGTACGAAGCAGCGGATGCACAAGACCGAGTCCACAAAAAAGCGGACTGTTATGGCCTTCGAAGTAGACCGGAAGCACGCTCGCCTTGGTCTTCCTGACAATGCGGGCTACCGACTGGTTCCATTTCCGGTCAATGACGCTCATGCTGCTCAAGTGCATGTGGGAGACCTCTCCAGCCGGAAAGATTCCCAGGGCCCGACCGCCCCGAACCCACTCAATGGCCTCTCGCAAAGGCTTGAGGTTATGCAGCTTCGCCCCCCGCCTTTCGAAAGGATCTACGTAAATCATCAATTCGTTGAGATCACGCAATCCCACCAGGCCGCTCAGCAAAAAATTGGCCATGACTTTGGTATCGCTTCTCGTCTTCAGCAGAATCGAGGCGAGAATCAAGCCTTCAATTGCGCCAAAGGGATGGTTGGCAACCACTACCAGGGGCCCTTCAGAAGGCGTCCTGGCCAGATCATTTGCGGAAATCTCGTAGGTGACGCCAAGCACTTCAAGGATACGATCCGGAATTGCCGTCTCGCTTGGCAGCGAATTAACCCGCGAGCGGAGATCGTTCAGCCGTTTGACCGGCAGTACACGCTTGATAAGCAAAGATTTGAAACGCTGTCCCCACACCGATTTCCGGCTGTTTCCATCATGCCTGCAAAATGCTTCCACTGCTCCGCCGATCTCTTTCATAAGATTCAAGCTCCTGCTTTTCAGTTGAATGCAACTGTTCCGGATTAATTTTTCTTATTGGGAGATGGCGGGAGTATAGAAGTCTTCTATGACGGTTTTGTGAGATGCAAGTTAAGAGATGGTTACAGATGGTCATTCTATATTGACAAATAGGACGAGGACATAGAAACAGGAGATGGCCATCGAATGTGTGGCCATTCAAAAGATGGGACAGGGAGTCCGCAGATCGTGGTTGGTGCAAAGAGCGTCCGGGACTTAGGATAAATACTTATTTACTTTAGCCTTTACTCTATAATCATTCCTTTCAGTATGATTGCCGTCAAACCCCGAAGACGCGGCAAGGAGCACTGTTCACTCATCACTGCTCACCGTGCGCTTCTCGATGAATGTCCCTACGCCAAGATACGGCCTGACAACCTCCTTCAACTCTTTTCTTCGTTCGATGAATTTTTCCTTCATTCCCCGGAGCCATTCTGCGTGACGGATTACGTCATCTTTGCTGAGAAAAAACGGATGTTCTCCGGCATCGAGGTGAAACCGCAGCGATCCATTTTCCCATTCCCAGGGGCCGGAACTGGAGCAGAGCATGCACCTGGCTCTCCCGTCCGGCAAGAACCTGAAGGTGTCGCCGCCGCAAAGCTGGCATACCGAAACGGCGGGACTGATTCGCTCGGCCGGGTCCAATAAGGCTTTGGCGAGCTTTTCAGCGAGTTCCCTGTTTGCCGAAGAGAGCAGCGCCTCCCCGGGGAGCGCCCCGTAGATCACGGTTGACCCGCGCAACTCGCCCAGTGTCAGCTTTATAAAGCTCTCCACGTCGCGTTTGGTGCTCCCCTCCATACCTTCGATCCCGGCAATTGCCACACCTGCGGCCGGCTTGCCCCAGAGACGGTCGACAAATGCATAGAATTGAAGTCCACGGTCCATGAATTTCTTAAGGCTCCCGTTTGCCGACAGAAGATAGGCCGGAGCAGCGACCACGTATGCGTCAGCTTCGGCAAGCGCATCCATCACAGTGAGGAAGTCATCCTGCTGAGGGCACCTCATCTCACCGAAAAGGCACTTGTAGCAGGCTCGACAGGGCTTTACATCCAGATCGGGAAGGCACGCCAGCCTCAGCTCCCAACCTTCCCCCAGATGTTGGAAAATGTTTTTTATGAAAAGCTCGCAGTTTCCAAGTTTCCTGGGTGAGGCGGAGATCCCGAGTAAAGTTTTTCCCATTTCGCCACTCCTGAATAAAGTTAATGTGCAAGAAACTATGGCGTGAATTAAAAAAGCTAACCGGAGGGGCTAGAACCGGTTAGCTTTTGAGGAGGAAAGAGTTGGTTTCTCTTCACCTGTAGACAGAGCAATATGCGTGCCATAACCCGGTGTTGCTATTTAAGCCTACAATTCAACCACTTAGCGCCGAGACACATTTTAGCAATCGCGCCGCAATCACGCCATTTTTCTACCGCATAACGCCACAATCACGCCACAAGTGTTCCAGTGCGGGCAAATCCCTCACCTGCTTAACTGCCTCGGAGCACAGACTCCAGTTCGGAGGCGCTACCGACAGGATTGCGGCAACTGAAGTTTTCGCATATGTATGCAGCCGGACCGCCGCCTGAAGAGATCGGCCCGGTAAATGGCGCGATTTCCGCCAGATCCTCTCCGCGTTTTCCACTCTCTTTGAGCATCAACACCCGGTTGGGGCAATAGAGCCGATGAACTGTATCTATCATCTCCTTTGTTCCCGAAGATGAGATGTCCCCGGCGATGAGTATCTCGCGTGCGGGGCCGAGCGCGAAATCCAGAGCTTGCAGGAAATGTGTAAAAGCGACAGGCAGAACGGCAACCTGCTTGGAAAAAGACCTCATCAGCAGGTCTGCCTGTTTTTCGAATCCAGGGTTTCCGGTCATCCTGCCAAGCCGCAGCAGATTCAGCGCGGCGACGGAATTGCTAGAAGGCAGCGCCGCATCATAAATTGCCTTTTCTCGCAGGATCATCTCCTCGCTGTCGTTTCCCGTGTAATAAAAACCGCCGTCAGGGTCCCCGAAAATCCCGGTCATATCTTCCTGGAGGCGCGCAGCTTCGGCAAGATACTTGACGTCGAAAGTGGTTTCATAGAGATCAAGAAGGCCCCAGATCAGGAATGCATAGTCGTCGGCATACCCCGGATTTGCAAGTTCACCTTGCCGGTACCTGCGATATAGGCGGCCATTCGGGGTTTGCATTTTTTGCAGGATGAAATCGGCCGCCCCGGCCGCAGCCCGGGCATAGGACATTTCTCCCAGTGCCTGCGCGCCTCTGGCTAGTGCAGCCATCATCAGCCCGTTCCAGGCGACAAGGATTTTATCGTCCTTTAATGGATGCACCCGTTTTTCACGGACCTCCAAGAGTTTCTTGCGGCCATCTTCGAGGATCTTCTCCAATTCCGGAAGACTCATGCTCAAATCGCCGGCGAGATACTCGAAAGGCTTCTCAATATGTGGGATGCTCATCCCTTCTTCAAAATTCCCATCAGGGGTAATACCGTACGCCCGGCAAAAGATATCTCCAGCATCTTTGCCGATGACATCGGTTACCTGCGCCGGCGTCCAGGTAAAGAAAATCCCTTCTTTTCCTTCACTGTCCGCGTCTTGTGCGCAGTAAAAGCCGCCTTCGGGGCTTTGCATCTCGCGGGTTACGTATTCGAAAATCTCCCTTACCACTTTTGCGTACCGTTCTTCACCCGTTGCCAGAAACGCATCAGTAAATGAAAGCGCCAGAAGCGCCTGGTCATAGAGCATTTTTTCAAAATGCGGCACCAGCCATTTTTCGTCGACCGAATACCTGTGAAAACCGAAGCCGATCTGGTCGAATATCCCTCCGAAACGCATGGAAAAAAGCGTTTTTTCGACCATTTTAAAGGCGTTGGAGCCTGGATTTCGGTTGTGCCATCGCATAAGGAAATTGAGATTATGAGGGTTCGGGAACTTGGGGGCGCCTCCGAATCCGCCCCAGACGGGGTCAAAAGACCTTGCCAACTCCCGCCCGGTCCTCTCCATCAGCTCAGGGCCGGGAAGCTGGTTCACGTGCTCCGGCCTCTTCGGCTCAATTGCGCGAGTTATTTCTTCGCTTATCCTGTCGAGTTGCTCCCGCCCGTCGGCCCATAGTTCCGCGATTTTGCCGGCTATTTCCATTAAACCCGGCATCCCCATCCGGCTTCTTTTTGGAAAATAGGTACCGGCGAAAAAAGGTTTCCTGTCCGGACGCATAAAAATGGACAGCGGCCACCCTCCTCCACCTGTGGTCGCCTGGCACACGGTCATGTAAACCTGGTCGATGTCCGGGCGCTCCTCGCGATCCACCTTTATCGGCACGTAACTCCGGTTGAGCAAGCCCGCAACCTCCTCATCCTCGAAGGACTCGTGCTCCATCACGTGGCACCAGTGACAGGTGGCATATCCTATTGAAAGGAAAATCGGCTTGTCTTCACTGCTTGCCTTCAGGAAAGCCTCTTCTCCCCACGGATACCATTCGACCGGGTTTTCGGCGTGCTGCAAAAGGTAGGGGCTTTTTTCCCCCGCAAGACGATTAGGCACTCAAACTCCTTTCAGAAATAGAATCCAACGATAAGAAGAACATCCGAATTATCAGTTATGCGCTCTTATTTAGTAAGCATTTGCTTTTGTAATTTCGATGGGGTGGATGAAATACGATTGCAGTGAGCAGTGAGCAGTGAGCAGTGAGCAGTGAGCAGTGAGCAGTGAGCAGTGAGCAGTGAGCAGTGAGCAGTGAGCAGTGAGCAGTGAGCAGTGAGCAGTGAGCAGTGAGCAGTGAGCAGTG
>JBKQLC010000122.1:0-8973 GCA_052147195.1 Syntrophobacteraceae bacterium | reverse complement strand
GGGTGTCATTCACAACGACGCATAGAGCGGCTGATGAGCAGATAGGGATCCAAAGAAGCAAAAAAGGGGGCAAGTCTCCGTACGACCATAACCTTAAGCCTGGACTGTGACCCCAGCCCCTACATTCCGTGCTGTAGAGAACCGGGAAACACCGTAATGGTCTACCCCTGCATCAAAATAATCACGAATCCGTAGAATAGGTCAAACGGAGACTTGACCCCTGGCACTCATTGCGGCTTCTACCTTATCCCCGCCGGACCCTTCCGGCGCTCAGCTCTTTCGCTGGATTCCACTATCCACATCACTGATGCATGGTTAACTTCGTGATAGTTGAGCTACTTACCAAGCGTGACGGTGCCGGTTGGAATTACTCAGGATAGGAAACGCCTTCAAAATAGCTCGATTGTTATAACTGTTAGCCGTAGGAAAGCTGGCTGTAACACTCGCAACGAATACGAAAAAGCGAGAGGAGGTTTCGGCGATGAAAAACCATTTATTGTCACTTGTGGTCCTTGGTCTCCTGTGTATGAGCGGACCGGCTGGCAGTGTGGCCTTTGCACGGGCTGGGACGCCGGCATCCGGTGCTGTTTCCTTCAATGTGCTCCACAGCTTCGGGACCGCGATAGATGCTGGGGGATATCCTTTAGGCAGCCTCATCCTCTCGGGGAGAACTCTTTACGGAACGACTTTAAGCGGAGGAGCCTATAACTACGGCACGATTTTCGAGTTCAACACCAAAACCGGCAAATATACGGTCCTGTACAGTTTCGGGACCGTGACGGATGATGGGGAAGATCCTTACGGCAGCCTCATCCTCTCGGGGAGAACTCTTTACGGAATGACTGAAGCAGGCGGCGCCTATAACTACGGCACGATTTTCGAGTTCAACACCAAAACCGGCAAATACACGGTCCTGTACAGTTTCGGGACTGTGACAGATGATGGAGAACATCCTTACGGCAGCCTCATCCCTTCGGGAGAAAATCTTTATGGGATGACCGAAAGCGGGGGAGCCTATAACTACGGCACGATTTTCGAGTTCAACACCAAAACCGGCAAATATATGCTCCTGCATAGCTTCGGGGGGGGAGACGGGGAAAATCCTTACGGCAGCCTCATCCTTTCGGGAAAAAATCTTTACGGGATGACCGAAGGCGGGGGCGCCAATGGCTATGGCACGATTTTCGAGTTCAACACCAAAACCGGTCAATTGACGGTACTTTACAGCTTCAAAGGCGGGACGGAGGACGGGGCAGGTCCTTACGGCAGCCTCATCCTTTCGGGAAAAAATCTTTACGGAATGAACAGAGACGGGGGCACCAACGGCTATGGCACGATTTTCAAGTTCAACACCAAAACCTTGCAAATAACGCTCCTGCACAGCTTCGGGACCGTGACGGAGGATGGGGAAGGACCTATATTGGGCCGCCTCCTCCTTTCGGGAAAAAATCTTTACGGAATGAGCAGAGACGGGGGCACCAACGGCTATGGCACGATTTTCGGGTTCAACATCAAAACCGGCCAATATGCTGTCCTGCACAGCTTCACTGATGTGACGACGGATGGGGCATATCCTTACGGCAGCCTCATCCTTTCGGGAGAAAATCTTTACGGGATGGCCGAAGGCGGGGGCGCCGAAAACGACGGCGTCATCTTCTCCTTCTCGCTGAAATAGTTTTCCAGGAAACGGCAATAATAAGCCGTTTCATTTTTATAAAACCCGCGAAGGGGGCGGAGTCAGTTTAATTGGCTCTGCCTTTCCATTTGAGGTGACATATTGCAAAAGGGGTCACCGTTTGACCATAACCCTAAGCCTCAGACTGTGACCCCAGCCCCCGCATTCCGTGCTACCGAGAACCGGGAAACACCGTAATGGTCAACCCGTGCATCAAAATAATCACGAATCGGTAGAATAGGTCAAACGCAGACTTGACCCCCAGCATTTTCCCTTGAGTACCTTTTGAGAATCAAGACCGCCTTAAACCGGGTTTTTTGATGCCTTGACCGGCGTCTTAAGCCATGTATGATGGGAGAATTTGGTAGGTTCTGCAACAGATGCAAATACTTATCTTGGCGCCCCCCAATTGGCCCATTTGACCTGCAAAAATTAATTGAGAACTCTCCCTCATCACTTCAGCCGCTGCAACTCCGAAACAGCACCGGTATACTCCCTGAAGGCCTTCGGGCACTCGTTCTGCGCCTTGGTTAAGAACATACGGGCCTGTTGTTCCTCCTTGCGCAGTAAGTGCCACTCTCCCACGTAGAAATTGGCCTCGCACAGTTGTTCTGTGTGCTTCTGTGCGTCAGGATCGGCAGCCTGAGAGATGACTGTGTCGGAGTCAGCCTTGCCCAGATATAGCGCCACTACGGGGGCGGGCCATTTCTTCCCATCCATGACCCTGGTGTTCATTGTCAGTTCTGTCTTGGCATCGCTGTTGCCGTGCGTGCGGGCAAGATACAACCAGATGGCGCTGTATGTACCGGGCTTAAGTTGCTGCGACTGCGTAATATCTGACGCCGCAGAAGAGAAATCCCCTTTGTTAAACCACGCAATACCGCGGTCGAAGTAGGCAGGAGCGTCGTGCGGATTGAGGCGGATGGCTTCGTTGAAATCTGCTATTGCCTTGCCGTTGTCTCCTTTTTGTTTCCACGCATTGCCGCGGTTGTAGTAGGCGGGAGCGTACTGCGGATTGAGGCGGATCGCTTCGTTGTAATCTGCTATTGCCTTGTCGTTGTCTCCTTTTTGGTCCCACGCATCGCCGCGGTTGTAGTAGGCGGGAGCGAACTGCGGATTGAGCCGAATCGCTTCTTTGTAGTCTGCTATTGCCTTGTCGTAGTCTCCTTTATTCCCCCACGCAATACCGCGGTTGTAGTAGGCAAAAGCGTCATGCGGATTGAGGCGGATCGATTCGTTGAAATCTGCTATTGCCTTGCCGTTGTCTCCTTTTTGTTGCCACGCATTGCCGCGGTTGTTGTAGGCGAGAGCGTACTGCGGATTGTGGCGAATCGCTTCGTTGTAATCTGCTATTGCCTTGTCGCTGTCTCCTTTTTGTTTCCACGCAATGCCGCGGTTGTAATAGGCAGCCGCAAGCGCGACTGTTGAAAGCTGTCCTGATGTGATCGCACGTGTACAGGCCGCCATTCTTTCGTCAGCAGTACCTGTGCCGGCGCAGGTCTCCTCGTCCGACATCCCTGAGGCCGGCACTTCGACAGCACTTGCAAGCAACAAGACCCCAAGCACCAGAAGCAATAATCTCATCGACAATTGCATAGCGTTCCTCCTTTGTTACGCGCTTATATAAATTAATTCGTGCGTCCAAGCGCGTCCAGGTTTGTGAAGTGCACAATCGCGCTTCCCTCAATCCCTCAATCCCTCAATCCCTCAATCCTTCAATCCCTCAATCCCTCAATTCCTCAATCCCTCAATTCCTCAATCCCTCAATTCCTAAATCCCTCAATTCCTAAATCCTTCAATCCCTAAATCCTTCAATCCCTAAATCCCTCAATTCCTCAATCCCTCAATCCCTCAATCCCTCAATTCCTCAATCCCTCAATCCCTCAATCCCTCAATCCCTTAGCTCAATGAGATTGTCATTTCCAGAACCGTTCCGCCGCTCGCCGCTACTTTTTCGTTAAGCATTTGTCATCCGGCGCCGATCTTATGCGGTAGGATTTATGCTTCTCTTGCCCACCAACCCTTTCGACCTTCTGTATCGGCTTTAGGGTCGTCTTCATGGCGCCGGCGGGAGGTTGCAGTCATACGGGAACTGTTGCAATGACCGATACTTATGAAATCAATACCTTGATTGAAAGGTGGAGAAAACCGAGGGGGCGCAGAGCGGTCGCCGCGGTCCTGTTCATAGCGCTTTTTATTGCCTTGGTCGGAGTGCTTGTGTACGCAACGGGCGGCACTTCCTTTGTTTGGCTGAACACCATGTATTTTCCGATCATACTCGCGGCTGCAGCCTACCGGATGCCGGGAGGCGCGGCGGCTGCTTTGGCCGGAGGCCTGGTGGTCGGACCCTTCATGCCTCTCGATGTCCACACCGGTATTCCTCAGGACTGTGCAAACTGGCTGATGCGAGGCGGCGTCTTCATGCTTGTCGGGGCTGTTACGGGTCTTCTCTTCACCTGGATCGACCTGCAGTATGACAGTCTGAGGCAAGCCTATGACCAACTGGCATTTTCCCATGAGGAGCTCCGGAAGACCCAGTTGGAGCTTATTCAGGCTGAAAAGCTGGAGTCCCTGGGGAGGCTGGCCGCCGGCGTCGCTCACGAGGTTAAGAACCCCCTCGCAGTGCTTCAACTGGGGATAGACTATCTTGCGATTTCCGGCGGCGGCGATAAGGCTGCGGCAGAAACGATCGAAGAAATGGATGAGGCGATCAAGAAGGCGGATAGAGTAATCAAGGGACTCGTCGACTATTCCAGATTCGAAGAACTCGACCTGAAGACTCAGCCTCTGAATCCAATCATCGAGGAGGCCCTCAACCTTGTCAAACACGAGATCATAAAAGAGCACATAATCGTCGAAAGCCGGCTCTCCCCCGAGATTCCTCCAGTCCCTGTGGACCGCGGCAAGATTCAGCAGGTTTTTATAAACCTGTTCATTAACGGAACCCACGCGATGGAGGGAGGAGGAAAGCTCACTGTGGTCACCTCCCAGAGTCTTCTCACTGAGGGGGCCTTTGACGGTTTTTCACCGCCCTTGACGCGGTTTGCGCCGGGTGACAGCGTGGTGATCGCAGACATCTTTGACACGGGGACCGGCGTGCCCGAAGACAAGATCGGCAAACTCTTCGACCCGTTTTTCACTACCAAGCCGGTTGGAAAGGGGACCGGCCTTGGCCTCTCCGTGTGCCATAAAATCATGGAATTGCATACTGGCTGGATCGGCATAAAGAACCGCAAAGATGGCGGCGCGCAAGTGACCATACTTCTCAAACCGGAAAAAAGGGATGTATCGGCATGAAAAAGAAAATTCTCGTTGTTGATGATGAAGTCAGCCTGACACACATGGTGAAAAGAGGGCTCGAAGCAACCGGAAGGTATTCGGTGATGGAAGAAAACCAAGGGAACAGGGCAATTTCCACAGCCAAACAGTTCAAGCCCGATCTTGTCATTTTGGATGTGATGATGCCGGATGTCGACGGAGGAGATATCGCCGCCCGACTGGCGGAAACACATGAGCTCAAGGATACGCCGGTAATTTTCTTGACGGCTATCGTCACCCCCGTAGAAACTGGACCCACCGGCAGCTTCATCGGTCATCATACATTTCTGGCCAAGCCGGTGCAATTGAAGAACCTGATCAGTTGCATTGAGAAGCATACTGAAGTTTAGATCGCTTCAGTTCGATAAAGTGCTCGATGACAGCCTCTAGGTTGGTGAAGAACGCCATCCTTGCCGCTTTTGGAGGTAGCGCAATATGCGTCCACCCTGATCCCCGGAGCGGCATGGCGAGTTCGCCACTTCGAACCGGACCGTGACCCCAGCCCCTACATTCCGTGCTACAGAGAACCGGGAAACACCGTAATGGTCTACCCGTGCATCAAAATAGTCACGAATCGGTAGAATAGGTCAAACGGAGACTTGACCCCCAGCACTTGCATAGCGTTCCTCCCTTGTTACGCGATTATATAAATTAATTCGTGCGTCCAAGCGCGTCTAGGCTTGTGAAGTGCGCAATCGCGCTTCCCTCAATCCCTCAATTCCTCAATTCCTCAATTCCTCAATTCCTCAATCTGACGCATTCTGTCAAAGCAATGTTTGCAAGTCGGCTCTAATGTTGTACAATATCTTGTACAATACCATCCTTTCAGGAGGACAACGCATGAATGCTCTTCCTTACTCGCAGGCTCGCAGCAATCTTGCGAAGACAATGGACAAAGTCTGTGACGATCACACCCCCATAATCATTACACGCAAGAACCAAGGGTCGGTGGTGATGATCTCCCTCGAAGACTACGAGTCTCTCGAAGAAACGGCTTATCTTCTGCGAAGCCCTCGTAGCGCACGGAGGCTCCTTGAGTCCATAGCCGAACTCGAGTCCGGTGGCGGCGCTGAGCGAGAACTGATCGAGTGAAGCTCATCTTTTCCGAACATGCCTGGGAGGATTATCTCTACTGGCAGCGCACTGACCCAAAGATTCTTGATCGCGTTAATAAGCTCATCAAGGAGATCCAACGCACACCGTTTAAGGGGATCGGTAAGCCTGAGCAACTGAAACATGGTCTTTCAGGCTACTGGTCCAGGCGCATCAACGATGAACATAGAATCGTCTATAAAGTTAAATCGGATTCCCTCCTGATTGCCCAGCTCAGGCATCATTATTGATATTGATAAATGAGATGGATATAGCAAATGGCGAAGCTTGGATCGGAAAAGAGGCCCATCATTGTTCGAGTTCACACTGAAGAACTCGCCAGGCATGTAGCCGAAACATGTGAAACCCACGGATGGCGCTACATCATCGGATTTGAAACGGATAAACCAGAGGATATTTCTGATTTGGAAAAAGCGTTAAACCCGCCGAAACCTCTTATTTCGGAGAAAGTGGGAAGGAATGATCCATGCCCTTGTGGTAGCGGAAAAAAGTATAAAAAATGTTGTGGAGTAGCGTGATTCTATACGAATGGCATGCCCTGACGAACGGTTCGAAAAAGAAAAAGGGGGCGGATCACTACTGTCCGGTTAATTTCAAAAGTGGCGGCGAATGTGTAGGGTGGGCACAGTTTCACCGTGCCCACCGAAGATGATTAGCGCACGAGCGCGTTCCGCTGCGGTCAAGGTCTTGCCGCGCGATTCCAATACCTGATCGTCGAGCACACCCCGTGAGCATGCCGCTTGCCGGTGTCCTTGCCGGAGGGAGCGACGCTCCCACAATGATCGGCGCCGTACTTCGGATTTCGGCGGAGCTTATGGTCACTTATCCCTGAATAGAGAGGACGAAAATGAAACTACCCTTGGTTTCTCATTTCCCGGCAAAGTTTTTTAAATACTATCTCAAGGAGAAAAAAATAACCTGCACGGCACTGCTTTTGTCGCTCTCCTTTCTCGTTTTACTGGGCGCTTTTGCGGCACAGGTAGTAGGGAGCGCCGAAGAAAATAAAAAGTCGCAAACCATATCGCGGGCCGGGTATCTGCCTTCCATCAAAGGGCCTGCCGAGTATTTTACCGGCAATGTTCTTATTGATCCTCTATTTCTTGCAGATGATTCGTCGCCTTTTGCCGGTGCGTATGTCACCTTCGAGCCAGGGGCCAGATCCGCATGGCACGTTCACCCGACAGGGCAGCATCTGATAGTTACCGCCGGCGTTGGCCGGACACAGGAGTGGGGAGGTCCAATAGAGGAAATCAAAGCGGGAGACGTGATCTGGTGCCCACCAGGAGTAAAGCATTGGCACGGAGCCTCACCCACCAACGCAATGACGCATCTCGCCATCACGGGAACAGTCAACGGCAAAAATGTTGAATGGATGGAAAAGGTCACCGACGAGCAATACAATGGCAAATAAAGGGGGCCATCGGCAAAGGTACGATTTTAGGAATCTTTTTCCTGTGAGGTGGTGAGCATGAAGAGCAAGGTATTTTTTGTGCCGGTCAAGGATGCGGAGGACATCGATGCTGTGAACGGCAAGCTTGGTTTGCTGCTGGCAGAAAGCCGGGTCCTGTCCGTTGTCGATGCAGGTCGAAAAGTGGTTGTGAAACTACATTTCGGAGAGGAGGGCACTAACTCTTTTGTCAGGCCCGATCATTTGCGGCTCATATGTGACGAGATTGCCCAAAAGGGCTCCGCCCCCTTTCTTTCAGATGCCAATACGCTTTATCGCGGCAAACGGCTCAATTCAGAAGATCATCTTGCAGTTGCCATGTCCCATGGTTTCACAACGGAAGCTGTGGGGGTGGGTATCTTCATCCCTGATGAAAGAAAAGATGAGGATGTCTGTGATGTGCAAATCGATCAGAACCTCATAAAAATGGCCAAGGTCGGCCGCTGTTATCTGGATGCCGATGCTTTTATTGCGGTGACTCATTTCAAAGGACATGGATTGACGAGTTTCGGTGGGACCCTGAAAAACATCGGAATGGGCTGTGCTACAAGGGCAGGTAAGCTGGCCCAACATTGCGATGCCGCTCCTACTTTTTATGAAGATAAATGCGTCGGCTGTGGCGAATGCGAGAAGGTTTGCCCCGTCGGGGCCATCCACTTGGAAGATGACAGGTCGGTACTGAGTAAGGAAAAGTGCATCGGGTGCGCAAGTTGTGTGGGGGTCTGCCCGAATATGGCTCTTTTTATCGATTTTGAAGTAGGCGATGAAATCCAGAAAAAGATGGTTGAATATGCTTATGCCATTCTAAAAGATAAGAAAGGCAGGGCCGGTTTCCTGAATTTTGCTCTGCGTATAAACAAGGAATGCGATTGCTGGCGCTACGAAAACCAGCGGATTGCCCCTGATGTGGGGATTTTCGCCTCTACCGATCCTGTGGCCATCGACAAGGCGAGCCTTGATCTCGTAAATGACACATGCGGAAAAGAGATTTTCAAAGAGTTTCATCCCGGTAAAAACCCCATGCAGCAATTGGAGTATGCCCGGAGATTGGGACTGGGTAACCTTGACTATGAACTGATCACGGTTAAGAGAGGAGAAGTCGGATAGACTTCTCCTCAAATGATTCTGGACTCTGAGTAACTGTATGATTCGGAAATGGCAAGGATTTTGGCGTTTCATTTCTCAAGAGCGAGGAGAGAACCCCGCGTCGCTTTCTTGCACCGTTTCATGCCGAGGCATAAACATCGGTTGCCGCCTCGATGGCGCCCGGCCGGGTTTTGAAGCCCTCGGCTTTCAGCACCGCTTCCAGCGCGGCCAAAAATAGGAAAACGTTCCAGCGGCGGCAGGAATGGCCCATCAGCCCGACGCGCCAGACCTTGCCGGCAAACTGGCCCAGACCGCCGCCGATCTCAATGGCAAA
>JBKQLC010000121.1:0-15811 GCA_052147195.1 Syntrophobacteraceae bacterium | reverse complement strand
ACTATCCCGCATCTTCTTGTTTTTTGAACAAGATTTTGTGTATAAGTTGTTGTTTTCTCAGCGTTCTCTGCGCCTCTGCGGTGAATTGCTTTTCGTCTTTTGGTTGCGGCTATGCTGCTCCAGGCTCTTCGCGGTAAAGAGTTAGAAATTAGCTTATTGCGACGATGCCGTTTTACGCTCTTCGCTGAGAAGTTTTTTCTATCCTATCCGGCTTGAACCGGCCGAAGTTGGCGGATCAGTTCGCGCGCCTCGGCAGGCGGGCGCTTTTCGACCCGGCAGTATTCACAGCCGTCCCTGGTCCTGCTCATCATACCGTAATCGCAGAGCCACCTCCGCAATAGAGCATGGTCGCCGAAAAGGTGATTGTCGTTTAGCAGCTTGTTGATCTCTTTTTCTGTGAAAACCTGCCGGGCAGGCAGTTTCGACCAGATGACCCACAGGCAGAGTTCCTGTTGGCTGCGCTTTGCGGGCCAGCGCACGAGCTTTCCCCCGGGGTCGAACATCCGCAGCAGGCGCTTTACGCGGACGAAGTCGACGGGCTCTGGTTCCTGCGCTGGCGTGCGGCTCTCCAACCGGTCCCGGGCGGCAAGTTGTGCCCGATAATGCTGAAAATTCCGGTAGCTGTTGGCCCGCACCAAAATGTTCAAAAGTTCGGGATGGCTCGGCTGAGACTCGCAATTGGCGAGTTGGCCCTTGAGGGACCGTGCCAGGGCGGAAATGTCTTCCGAATGAAAGGGCAAGAGTGTTCTGGACATAGCTTATCCTCGTGAAGCGTGCCGATCCGGGTGGGAGTGTCGGTGGTCGGTCTTGACAACCGGCAGGTCGAAGCGGCCGTTCAGAAATTATAAGCGATCGCCGCGGAGACGCAGAGGGCGTGGAACTTGGCTTAGGAAAGGGCTTTAGGCAACTCAGGAGGCCAAGAGCCGAAACAATGTCGGCAAAACAATTTATCCCTTTTTCCCAATCTTCCGATGAGGTGGGAGGATAGCCGTCCCGGCGCTTATATGAATTACGGAGTAAGGATTAATACCCGATCGGACCAGAAGCATGATTCTTTTGCCTTTACGCCGCCAGGTTCGGAAGAGGCAACCTTACCGGTCCTGTAACAGTATTGGCCACCCGGAGGCGCTCTTGCCTTGCAGTGCGTCTATGCCGGCGGAATCTTTTCGCTATTAAGGGGTGTTGATCGATTCCTCGTCCATATTCCTTCATCACTGAGGAGAGAGGCTTGATTATGGCAGATTTTTGCACGTATCATCCTGGTAAGCGAGCCTGGTGTTACTGTGACAAGTGTGGTTCGTACTATTGTCCAGATTGCGCCAAGCGCACCAGTACGGTTTACGGAACGGCCAAAGACTTTTTCTTCTGTCCTAAGTGCAACATCCCGGCCGAGATGTTGAGCGTGGGTTCCTTCGTCGACCCTTTTTGGAAACGTCTTCCAAAGTTCTTCGCGTACCCTTTTCAACTGAGGCCCCTGGGATTTATCTTGATTCTGCCCCTGATTGCCGTACTGCTAAAGGGCATCCCGCTGGTACGATTCTTCTTGTTTGTGATCCAAATGAAGTACTGCTTTGACGTTCTCAGAAATACCGCCAATGGCGGTCTAAAAGCACCGGAAGTCTCGTGCTCTATCGAACTCGACGATATCGCGATGGTGTTTAAGCAGATCTCAGTCGTTGTCGTTCCATTGATCGTTGTCAGGGTTATCTCTAATGCCTTCGGAGCAGGCTTGTGCATCCTGTGTACAGGCTTGTTGCTTCTGCTGGTGCCGGCAATGATTATCGTCCTGGCGAATTCGCATAGCCTGTTGTCGGCACTGAATCCGATACACAGCATCAAGCTCGCAACTAGAATCGGCGCTAGTTACCTGCTTATGTGCCTGTTCCTGTTGCTCCTGCTTTTTGCTCCAGGCTTCCTTCTGAAGTTTGCAGGCGGCAACATGCCCGAAAGGTTGCTGTTATTCGTTACTTATGCGGCAACCCTATACTACACTGTAATCTCTTACAATCTGATGGGGTACGTTATGCTCCAGCGCCATGAAGAGATTGGCTATGAAGTCCATGCGGATGAATTCACAGAACAGGGAGAGGCTTTCAAAGACGAAGACTCGCCGACATCGAAGGAGCGAGAATCGGTTGAAACTGTAATCGACCGCACGGAAACGCTGATAAGAGCGGGGAGAACCGATGATGCTCAATGGGTGATGGAGAACTGGCTGCGAACGAAAGGACCGGACAAGACCGTGTCAGAGCGTTATTACAACTTGCTAAAGGTCACCCGGAAGACGCCCGAGATGCTTTCGCATGCAAAAGCGTACCTGAACATACTGGTCGAGGCGGACAAAAAGGATGCGGCCTGCACGGTATACAAGGAATGTATATCCTGTGATCCGGGATTCGCACCCAGCCCGGAGGCTCTTTTCAAGGTCGGGCAATGGCAAATGGATGCCGGCGATCCGAAGTCCGGCGCCGAGGCCCTTGTCAGGTTCTTGAAAACAAACAAGGAACATCGACTTGCGCCTAATGCGTGCTTCGTTCTGGCAAGGGGCTTTAACGAAAAAATGAATAATTCAGCCCGGGCTGAAAAGTTGCTCAAAGCCATTATCCAGAACTTACCGTACCACGACCTTGCCATTCATGCGCAGAGGTACCTGGACGAGATGAGCAAGAAGAAGGTTCAGACGGTCTGAGGGATCTTTTGTTTCAAGATCTCCAGGGCCAACCGGGATTCTTCAGCCTCGGGATATCTTTGGCATAGTAGCCTCAGGCACTTCTGGCCATCCTCCTTTATGCCCGATCTGAGGTAAGCTCGTGACAACTTCAGAAGAGTAGCTGGTGCTGCCGGAAACTGAGGACTTTTGCTAAGGAGGGTTGCTGCCAGCTTCCGTGAATCTTCAAGGAAGCCTCCGTCCGAAAAAGCCTGACTGAGTTTGGCGCACATGTCCGGAGACAGCCTGGGGAGGCCGGCAACATTGCAGTATTCCTTATAGAAGTTAAAGAGCGCTTCACAGTTCCCCCTATCCCGGTAAAAGGAAAGGAGGAGTTTCGCCGCTGCGTCGTGGAGTTTTTCACTCCGGGGACCAAGCTTTTCGATATTGAACAGGCAGGTGAGAGCAGCACGATTCTCAGGGTCAAGCGCAAGAGCTTCATTCACAAAAGAGCGCGCGGCTTCCAGGTCGAGCTGAGCGAGTTTCTGCAGCGCTTCTTCTACCAGGGAAGTAATCCTCTCGGACCGGCCATCGGCAAACACGTCCTCTTTTATCCCCCCGAGCAGCTTCAACTGCACCAAGGCCAGCGCCGCACCGCTGACCAGCCCGCCGATGTGTGCCACATAGGCGACATTGCTATCACCTCCCCATTTGAGTTGAAATAGTTCGTTGCCGATCCAGATCGGCAGTAGGGATATCGCGCTCACTTTCATGTAATTGAAATAAAACCCGAGAGAGAGAAAGATTTTGACCTTCCTCAGCCCGAAAAGGACTGTATAGGCGCCGATAATGCCGGCAATTGCTCCCGAGGCGCCTACCAGAGGAATGTTGCTGTGCCTGTAAACCAAGCCGAAAAATAGGGCCGCAAAGATTCCTGTCGACAAATAGATGGATAAATAGGCCGCGCGCTTGCCCGCCAGTTCGAGAGAACACCCGACAAGCCAAAGGAAAATCATATTCCCCAGCAAGTGGAAAAAGCTTCCATGCATAAACATGCATGTAAAAGCAGTTAGAAGGCTACCGGTTGCAGGCGTGTAGCCATACCTCTCCGTAATGGGGAATACCTCTGATTTCTTCTTCAGGAAAGTTTCCCTCAAACCTTTCCATTTTACATAGATTGGAGAACCAGCCGATATGATTTGATCATTGTCCAATTTCCGCATGAAATCGGCGTCTCCGGTCATTCGGTTATACGTATCCGCTATGACGTTCGGAGTGACCTTTTTACCCTTTTGCGGCTCATTTACATACTCCAGGTAGTGGACGGTTTCGATTTCTCCGAGTCCGGAGGTGAAATAGAATTCCATGTATTCTTGAGTTTTTCTAAGTTCAGGAGATAGGAACGCGAAGTATATGAAGCAATTCGCCAAGATCAACAACAATGTGATCCAGGGGGGATTTCGCCAATTCAACCTTCCTGTCATCGGGATGATCAGCATGCCGGCCGCCTTTTATATGATTATCAAGCCTCCGAATAAAAACCCTGTCCTTGTCCATACATCGGCGGTCGGGATCAGGAGCTTTACAAGGAAAATACCTTAAGGTTGTGTCACTGTTTCAGATATGCAATGCGGCCGGCAAACTGCAATTAGGTTCGAACCGATAAGTGCAGTTCCATGAACTCTTACGTTTCAATTCCTAAACGATCCCAAAAGACGCTTACGTCAAGGCAGTGGCGATGTCTTTTCACTCTTGAGCAATTGGAGCTTTATCAGATGTTCCTGAAGTTTTCCTGCGTGCCCGCCAGCTTTCCATTAACCACTGTTTTCCATGTGGGATCAGGCAACTCCGGCCAGAGTATGAGTAAAGCACGACCCCGAGGGTCGCGCTTCCTGTTGCCTGTCCCACAGCACGAGGCCTGAAGCGGTCTTGCGCAATCGGCTCCTTTTACGTAGAATGATTTTGTCATCCTCCCCAACCACACATGAAAATTGGGAATCGAGGCCATGTGGATTTGTGAAACCGAAAAAGGTGTGTTCTGGATACGGTTCGTACCTCGGGGCCGGGGGGTCTTCGTTTTAGGAATAGAGGGCCTGGAACTGGGGTCGTACATGTCGCCGGAAGCCGCGGCCGATGATGTCTATCTTCAAGAGACCGGATTTCCAGCCTGGGATTCTGCTACAGAAGTACGAAGGCCCGCCGACTTCTCCGACTGGAAGCGGCTCGACTGTGCGGATTGGGACTGCAGGATGTGAACGGGAGGCGATAATTTCCCTACACCCGGCATTTTCAATCTCTGTTCATCAAAATGGGGCAGCATTGAATAGCACCGTCAATTTGCCGCAAAGCCCTGACTTCACTATATCGGTAAACGGCGCGCTCAATCCTCCCTAAATCAGGACGATCTTTCGTGCTTCTTCGGTCAGTTCGTCTCGGAACTTCGGATTTGCGATGCTGATGAGGCTCAAAGCCCTTTGCCTTGTCGACTTGCCTTTGAGATTGGCAACACCATACTCGGTCATCACGAACTCGGTGTCCATCCTGGGATCCGTGACAAGACTCGTAAGGTGCGGCACGATTCGTGAGACGGCGCCGTGCTTTGCAGTTGAATAGAGCGCCAGGATAGACTTGCCGCCGGGCGAATCGAATGCCCCTCGCATGAAATCGAGCGCCCCGCCGGTGCCGCTGAACTCATGCCACTGCATCGACTCAGCGCTGATCTGTCCGTAGAGGTCAATTTCAAGGGCCGAATTGACTGAGATCATGTTTGCATTTTGAGCAATCACGGATGGATGATTCACATGGGAAGAGGGATAGCTCTCCATGGCCGGGTTGTCGTGCATGAGATCGTAGAGGCAACGGTCACCCAGGGCAAAAGTGAATACGTGCTTCCATCGATGCAGCGTCTTTCGTCTTCCGTTTGCAGCGCCGCACTTGATAAGGTCGGCCATCCCGGGGGTCAACATCTCCGTATGGATACCGAGGTCCTTGTGGTCCTTCAGGTAGCGGCAGACCGCATTGGGAATTCCGCCGATTCCAAGTTGGATCGTAGCTCCGTCCGGGATCAACTCCGAAACGGCCTTTCCGATGAGATCGTCTTCGGGCAGCACGGGGTGTGCGGCTGCCTCCAGAAGCGGAACGTGGTTCTCCACGATCTTGTCCACCTCGGAGACGTGAACCAGGGATTCTCCGAAAACCCGCGGCATATTCCTGTTCACCTCGAAAATGCACGTCCCGCATGAGCGGATTACCGTCGAGGCATAGTCGTTATTGGTGCCGAGGCTGAAATAGCCCGCATTGTCCATGGGCGAGACCGTAATAACGAAAGTGTCGATGGGAATGAATTCCGTCAGGAGCCTCGGAACTTGATAAAAATAGCTGGGCACATAGCTCAGGATTTTCTTGCCGGAGTGTCTTTGCTGATCTGCGATATGCCTGTCCACTTCGGTCATGAACATGGGACAGGGGTGGACGGCGTGCAGCACGTCGTCCGCCAGGACCGTCTCCGCAGCGTGTTTCATGGCCAGTTTGTAATAGATTCGAAGGTCCCCCAGATCTCCGCGGCGAATTCGCGACGCTATGGCTCCCAGAAGGGCAGGCGGCTGGCCCGCAGCCATTCCGAAAGATAGCGCAGTCCCGCTCTTGATTTCACTGACCGCTTCCTCGGGATTGGTAAGCTTCTTTTCATACAGACTGCGCGCATCATACATAGGTCTTTAGCTCCTGGCCCGAGATCGATTTCTTCCGTCGATTCTTTGATTGTTGAATGTACGCTCCAGGTATGCCTCCATCCCTGGTGTCGAAACTCGGGTAGCACTCGTGGGCTGCGCTCCGCTTAGCCCACCCTACGGGCTGGAATGGCTCCGAGCGGCAAGACCTAAAGCCGATGTTTCCAGTACTCAGGATCTCGATGCAAATGCATCACGGCAAGAATGAGAATGACATCGTCTTCTTCAGTGTAGATTATTCCATATGGGAAACGTCGGATCAGTGACCGTCGGATATCGCCTTCGAAAACAGGCCAGGCTTTAGGGAAGCTGCGAATAGTTTCTATTGTCAACTGAATTTCAGCGGCGAAATCATATCCGAGTCCCGACCTGCATGCCTCATAGAAGTCGATGGCAGAAAGGAATTCCGCTCTGGCTTCAGGGTGGAAAAAAAGATTCACTTGGCAAACCGCTCAGCAATCTCGGAAAACACCTCATCTTCGGAGATGGGCTTCACTTTGCCGGTGCGGAGTTCTTCACGCCTTCTTATTGCCACTTCCATCCATTTTGCATCTATGGCAGCATCAGGGGCATTGAGGCTACGCAAAAGGGAATCGGCGATAAACGCCCGTTCTTCGACAGGAAGCGAAAGGGCCTCTTCAATGAGCCTCTCTGTAGTCATGACACTCCTTTATATTACAATTTTTGGCCACTTACCAAATCACCAGCGGTCGATGCAACCACTTCGGACTTCAGCCGTGATGATATTATACTACGGCTCCTAACCTGACTCAACCGCCCAGATGTAGGAGGACACCGATTATCCTATAGGATGTACGTATTCTGTATCGAACAAAATGTATGGGATGCTGTTCTCGTCCACGTGCCTGTGGTTACCATTGCCGTGCTCGTTGTCGTAGCACAATAGACAGCGACTACACGCATAGTCATTTCCCGCCTTCCGAGCTTGGGGGGTGAACGCGGCCTCAGAGAGTATAAACCGGAAGACCCAAGCTTTTAGCCTTTTCGAACGCCCGTTTGATTACCTCTTCAGTCCCTCTGGTCATGTCATAGAGGCGGAGGTCTTCCAGCCCTACAAAACGGCACTCGTCGGCGTCGGATGCGGCGTTAGGATGCCCTGAGACTACCTCGCAGAGAAAATCCAAAAGAATGTAGTGGTACTCGATTCGGCCGTCCGGGTCCAAAATGACGCGGTCAAGCGCGGCCACCAGGTCGATTACCTTTACTTCGAGTCCAACCTCTTCCACAACCTCTCTGCGTACCGCAGCCTCCAGGCTCTCGCCCAGTTCAACGAGTCCTCCGGGGATGGACCACTTGCCCAGAGCGGGCGGGCTGCCCCTTTTTATCAGCAGGACCTCCGTGCCCCGGAAAACGATTGCTCCCACTCCCGCGTATGGCCGTTCAGGATAACGTCTGTTCATGCCGTGTGCATTCCTCCGATCTGCCGTCCACCCCTCACCGCACACCCTGTGTTCCCCTGTCGATTGGCCTTGACGAAAATGGGAGGCGTGATATTTTTAACTCCGAGGCGAATCGGCTATCTGCATCTGCGGATCTCAGGCAACATTATAGAGGATACGGGCAGGGGCGACACGTACCGGACTTGCTTTCTTTTCACTTAAGCCTTTGTCTGTCCACGAGGCAAAATCCCGAAGGCAAAATCCCGTCAACGCCAATTTTATCCCTGCGTAATTTCCTGGAGAAAACTCCATGAGGCCTTTTGCAGTATTGTTTCTGGCAATTTCTTGCTTTACCTTGGGCCTTTCCCCGGCCATGGCTCAGGAAGCGCCGGCCGGTACCGAGGGGGCGCAAAAGCTCACGCTGAAACAGGCATTGATGAGCGAGCGCGTCGAGAACCTGACCCCAATTAACCCCGGTCTTGTATTTTCCGTCTCATCGGGCCAGGTTTGCTGTTATACGTCCTTCGATCCGGTACCGCAGCATACCGTAATCTATCACAGGTGGTTTCGCCGCGACGAGTTGAGCACCCAGACCAGGCTGCGACTTTATCCGTCAAAGTGGTCGACGTACAGCGTCATCCAGCTTCGCGAAACCGATAAGGGACCCTGGCGGGTAGAGATAATAGACCAGAGCGGACGTGTTTTCGACGTGCTTCGATTCAGCATAACAGACTAAAGGCCAGGGCTTTCGCATGAGCCGTTTTCTTACATTCTTATCATCCGTTAGATGGCAGGATATAGTCGATATACTGATAAACAGCTATATCCTTTTGCGGGTGTATATTCTTTTTCAGGGTACTAATGCCTTTCGGGTCCTGGTCGGCATCACTTCCCTGTGGCTGGCTCAGGAAGTTGCGGCCAGCCTCGGCCTCATTCTCACCAGTTGGGCGATACGCGGCATAACAGCGGCAGCGGCTATTATCATAATCGTCGTGTTCCGCAATGAAATCCGCTCTGTCCTGCAGGTGCGCAACATAAAAACATTTCTGTGGGGATTTCCAACCAGAGAACAGCACACCCCAATTGACGTCATAATGGAAAGCGTTTTCCAGATGGCGAAAAAGCGGATCGGGGCGCTGATCGTATTTCCCGGCAATCAGGATCTCGGTGAGGTAATCCATGGTGGAATCCCGTGGAACGGCCAGGTCTCGAGCGAAATGCTGACAAGCATCTTCTGGCATAATGGTCCTGTGCATGACGGAGCCGCAATAATCAAGGGCGGGCAGGTCACCGAAGTGGGAGTCCTTCTGCCGCTTTCTCACAGGCAGGACCTTCCCTCTGAATACGGGACCAGGCACAGGGCGGCTATAGGGCTTTCGGAGGCCGCCGATGCGCTCGTTGTCGTGGTATCTGAAGAGCGGGGCAGCGTTAACGTGGCCAAAGACGGCAGGCTTACCCTGATGCTCAATAGCGAGATGCTTGCCCATGCTTTGAAAAAACATCTCAATTTGCCCGAAATCAGCCCCGCTCGACAGCGCGAACGGGAGAGGCTGAAGCTGGTAGCCGCCAGTTGTGTTTCCCTGCTGATAATGGGCGGGATATGGTTCGGCTTTACACGCAGCCAGGACACTATCGTAGCCCTGAACGTGCCCATCGAATACGTCAACAGGCCCGCAAATTATGATATTCTGGACACCTCCGTCGATGAAGCCAGGCTTCAGCTCTTCGGTTCGAGCGCCCTCATAAAATCGCTCGGGCCGGGGCAGGTAGGAGTGCGGGTGGACCTGAGCAAGGCCGCCGAAGGCCGGAACACCTTCACTATTACACAGGATGATATTATTCTGCCTCCCGGCATTTCACTCAATAAGATACAGCCGGCCATAATAGATGTGACCCTGGATATACCGGCCAGTAAGGAGCTCCCTATCCAGGTGGACTGGACCGGCCGCTTGCCTGAAAATACCACGCTGGCGCGGGTGAGCGTCGTACCGGATACGGTGAAGGTGGTTGGCGGGAGCAAGACCCTCGAAAAGGTAAGCACGGTTTACACTTCACCGGTGCGGCTTGACAGCCTTTCCAAATCGGGGTCTTCAACCTCGCAGATAGTTCTTTCCCCGCCATCGATCAAGCTGGCGCCTTCCTGCTCCGATCGTGTAACGGTTCACTACCAGTTGGAGCAAAGAAATCCATCGGAGAAGAAATAGGCTGCCGTCCTTTCAGGTATGTCAGGTCCGTGTACCGAAGGATTTCAAGTATGCTGGAGATATAAAAAACCGTTAAACAAATCCCGCCGTTTTCCCGGAATCAGTCCCCGCCATTTTCTTTCCGCTTGCGCTTGTCCAGAAAATTATTCAGGGCAGATTCCGAAAACTGCATGAATCCGTCGAAAAACTCCTGCGAATAGTCTTTAACGAATTCTTCCCCCTCCCGGCTTATTGCCGTGTACATGTAGGATACTTCTGCGTCGGTGTTTCCGGATTCATCTTCGGCAAGGGAGATAGTTATCTCGGCGACGGTCATGCCAGGCGTGAATTTCACTATCCCGAGCCTGTAGCGTCCGAGGTCAAAATCGGTGATCACCCAGAACGATTCCGGATTTTCTTCCCCCGTTGTAAAGATGCAGCCGTTTTCGGCAAAACCGGAGGTCGAATAAACGGTCAGAGGGTCCCAGCCTTCAGCCCATTCTCTTTCTCGAACCGGGCACAGCAGCGGGAAGACGTCTGCGGGCTTGCCGCGCAACTTCTGAGTGTAGCTTCTTCTTACCCGGATGGGAGCGATGATCTGCATTCCGTTTTGAACTCCTGCGATTGATTAGGGTCAGCGGATTGGCAATGGGAAAATGGAATTAACCGTTCACTTATTGTATTTTATGGGGGCGAACTCAAGCAAATTATTTCACAAATAGCAAAGGAAGGAGCACTCCAGCGACACGGCATCAAATTCGCTGAGAGAGCCGGGGCTGGGCGCGAACGCTGAAACCGGGTATCATTGATCCGGCCACCTCAAGGGAGTTCCTCAGGGTTGAAATAAAATGTCAAAAGCACCTTTTGTCTTGCTGATAAATCCCTGGATCACTGATTTTGCGGCTCACGACCTTTGGTCAAAGCCGATGGGCCTTCTTGTGCTTGCATCCTTGTTACGAGAGGGCGGCTGCGGGGTGGGCCTGATCGACTGCCTGGACCGCCGGGACCCCTTCACGAACTCTCATTCGGAAATACTGCCCGGCATAGACAAGAAATTCGGGACCGGCAAGTACCCCAGGATGCGACTCGAAAAACCTGCTCCTTACTCTGACTTTCCACGATATTTCTATCGCCACGGAATTCACCCGGAGAGTTTTCACCGGAAGCTTCTGGAAATCGAAACGCCGGACCTGATCTGGATCACGTCGATCATGACCTACTGGTATCCCGGAGTTTGGGAAGCGGTCCGCATCGCGCGCGAAATTTTTCCAGGCGCGCAGGTGTGGCTTGGCGGCATATACGCCAGTCTATGTGCCGGCCATGCCGAAAAGCATAGCGGGGCTGACCTGGTAATCAAGGCGGACACATCGAATTTGCCGAAAATGATTTCGGAGGCGACAGGCTTCCAGGTGCGAAACGCGAGCGTGTGGGGCGACTTCAAGGCGTGGCCGTTTCCGGCCCTCGACCTGTTGAAAGGTGGACTCGATTACGCCCCGGTTCTCACAGGAATAGGCTGCCCCTTCCGGTGCCCTTTTTGTGCCTCTGCGCGCCTCCAGCCCGAGCGCGCACGACTCGGAGCCGAGCGCATATATGACGAAATCGCAAGGAACCATTATCATTTCGGGGTAAGCGATTTGGCGTTCTACGATGACGCGCTGCTGCTCGATGCTGAATATACACTGAGGCCCGCGCTTGAGAGAATCGTTAGAGACGGCCCTGCGGTCCGGTTCCACGTGCCGAACGCTCTTCATATCCGGGCGCTCTCCAGGGACTGGTGCGGCTTGCTGCATGCGGCCGGGTTCAAAACGATAAGGCTCGGGCTCGAGACAACGGTGGACAGCAAGAGCAGGCAATGGGGCGGCAAGGTCAATACCGAGATGTATCTACAGGCGGTGGAGAACCTTTTTGAGGCAGGCTTTTCGGGAGACGATATCGGAGTTTACCTGCTTTGCGGGCTGCCTGGGCAGACCACCGAAGAAGTCGCAGAAGCCATCCGGACTGTATGGCAAAGCGGCGTGCGGCCACATATAGCAGAATACTCGCCCATCCCCGCTACCCCCATGTGGAACTGGGCCGCCTCCATCTCACCGTTCGATATCAGCACAGAGCCGCTCTACCACAACAACACATTTTTCGCCTGCCGCCGGCCCGATTTCACGTATGAGGACATGATTTCCCTGAAAATTATGGCAAGGCGGCAATGATGGGGCAGCAGGGCTGCCAGCCGGTTTCGCCGCTGCCTCCGGCGGCGGTCCCACCGCCCGGCAACCTGGATCACGCCATTTCCGGAGCAAAAGCCACGACGTCATCGATGCTGTCGGCGCCTGAGAGGAGCATTACGAACCGGTCCACCCCGAAGGCGATTCCGGCACAAGGGCCGAGATGGTGCAGGCTAGCCAGGAAAGCGGTTGGCAGGGGATAACTGATTCCCTCCATTTGTTCCTTCTTTGCGATTGCTGCTTCGAAGCGGGTCCTTTGCTCCACAGGGTCGGTCAGTTCGCTGAATCCGTTGGCAAGTTCGACTCCTGCCCAGAAAAGCTCGAATCTTTCCGCGACCTCAGGAGCGCCCGATTTTATACGAGCGAGGGCAGCCTGGCTTCTCGGGTAATCTTCCAGTATGCAGGGGGCGGGGAAACCCAGGTTAGGCTCTACTTTTTGCACCATTTCCAGGTCAAAGCGGTCCTGGTCCGGGTTGGAACCGGGGTCCCATCCGGCAAACTTTCTGAACGCCTCCCGAACGGCATAGCGCTCCCACTGGCCCTCGAAATCGAGTCCGGAGCCTCTGAAATGGAAGCCGGACTCGGGCGCAATCGCTCTGCACACGCTTCGCACCAACTTTTGACAGTCTTGCTGCAAGTCCTTATAAGTTGCCCCGGAGCGGTACCACTCCAGGATCGTGAACTCGGGGTGATGGAGCCTGCCGCGCTCGTCCCCCCGGAATGCGTGTGTTATCTGGCAGATTTTTTCGAATCCTGCGGCGAGCAGCCGTTTCATGTGAAGTTCGGGGCTGGTCGACAAAAAGCGCCCGGAGTCAGCCGGGATTGCCCTGATGTGGACCTCGGGGGCAGGGGCGCCTGTGAGTAAGGGTGTCTGGACTTCCAGGAAGCCTTCACCTTCGAAGAAGTCTCGAATCAGCCGTAGGACCAGGCAGCGAAACTCGAGAAAGCGCCTCCTGCCGGAAAGGACCTCTCTTTCATCGCTTTCCATCAGCCCTTGACGCGCTCCACGTACTGACCGGTCCTCGTGTCGATCCTGACGATTTCGCCTTCTTCGACGAAAAGAGGGACCTGGATGATATGACCGGTTTCGAGGGTGGCCGGTTTGGTTGCCCCGGATGCCGTGTCGCCCTTGATTCCCGGGTCGGATTTAACGATTTTGAGTTCCACGAAATTGGGAAGGGTTAGCCCGATCGGCCGGCCCTGGAACAGAAGCACGTTCACGACCAGGTTTTCGGTAAGAAAGCTCGAGGCGTCCCCGACGGCCTCGACCGACATTTCGAGCTGCTCGTAGCTGGACATGTTCATGAGATGATAGTTTTCGCCATCGTTGTAAAGATACTGCATCCCCTGCTCTTCGAGGTCGGCGGCGTTGAATTTATCGCCCGAGCGGTATGTGCGGTCCAACTGCACGCCGGTGATCATGTTTTTGAGCCGGCAGCGGTAGAGGGCCTGGCCCTTTCCGGGCTTTGAGAACTCAAAGTCCACAATGAGGTAAGGCTCTCCGTCTATTTCGAGCTTAGAGCCCTTTCGCAATTCGCCGGCGGTAAGAACGGATGCCATTCGCTGGTCCTTTCTCTTGAGAATTTTATGCAAACTTTATATTTTACTAGTAATTAGACAACATGGTCAATATAGTTTTGAATCGTTCAGCGCCAAACAAAGGCATCGACATTGTGGCGTCGCTTTTTGTCCGGTGTCTTCACCAACGGACTGGATCGGCGAAGATGAAAAAATGAAAACCGCTAACCTTAATGTCGCACGGTGGTTGGAAGGGTGTACGCAGGCGGCATCTTGTCCCCGGTTCAATTTCCGGGCAGGAAAGAGTCCGGGAAAAGACGTTTTTTCGCTGATTTCCAATTATGTGCTCGACATTGGACACCCTGCTGCTATTTATATGGATAGGTAGCGCACACTGTGCTGCGTACAATCTTTAATGTCAGTCTTTCTTAGGAGGAAGAATATGAGCGAGATTCTTTCCGTTAAGGCCAGAGAAATTCTGGATTCGCGCGGAAATCCCACCATTGAAGCTGAAGTGCTCCTGGACAGCGGCTATCTGGGGACGGCTGCCGTTCCTTCGGGCGCCTCGACCGGCTCCAGGGAGGCCATCGAACTGCGCGATGGCGATCCGGACCGCTACTTGGGAAAGGGCGTCCTTAAAGCCGTGCAGAACGTAAACGAGGAGATAGGACCGAAGATCGTCGGCTTTGAGGCAATCGATCAGAGCGGGATCGACCAGTTCATGATAGATTTGGACGGGACGGAGAACAAGAGCCGCCTCGGAGCAAACTCCATCCTTGCTGTCAGCATGGCGGTTGCCAAGGCGGCGGCCGCTGAATCCGAACTGCCGCTCTATCGCTACCTGGGAGGCGTTTCCGCTTTTCTTTTGCCGGTGCCCATGATGAATGTGCTCAACGGGGGCGCTCACGCGGATAACAACCTCGATATCCAGGAGTTCATGATTGTGCCCGTCGGAGCGCCCAGCTTTCGCGAGGCTTTGCGGATGGGAGCGGAGACTTTTCACCATCTCAAGAAGGTGCTCAAGTCCAAGGGCCTGAATACGTCTGTGGGGGACGAAGGCGGGTTCGCCCCGCACCTGCGCTCGAACGAAGAGGCGATGGAAGTCATCATGCAGGCGATCGAGGTCGCCGGATACCGGCCGGGCGAGGATATTTATATTGCTCTGGACCCCGCTGCGAGCGAGTTTTATGAAAACGGCGCCTATGAACTCAAGGCCGAGGCAAAGCCAACGAAAAGCGCGCTGGAGATGGTTGAATTCTACAGTGCATGGGCAGACCGCTACCCGATAATTTCCATTGAAGATGGACTGGCTGAAAGCGACTGGGAAGGTTGGAAGGCGCTCACCCAAAAACTCGGATCAAATCTCCAACTGGTCGGAGACGATATTTTTGTGACCAACACTAAAATACTGTCACGAGGCATTACGGAAGGAATCGCCAACTCCGTCCTGATAAAGCTCAACCAGATCGGCACAATTACCGAGACCATGCAGGCGATAAACATGGCCCACCGGGCGGGCTACACGACAGTAATTTCACACCGGTCCGGTGAGACCGAGGATACCACGATTGCCGACCTTGCCGTAGCCGTTGGAAGCGGCCAAATAAAGTCAGGATCGCTCTCCAGGTCCGACCGGCTTTCGAAGTACAACCAACTGCTTCGAATCGAGGAGGAACTGGACAGCTCAGGCTGCTACGCAGGCCTTTCGGCATTTAGGCCGGCTCGGGGCTGACGGGGCGGGGACCGGCCAAGGTTACCTCCAACATCTCAAATACGTGCGTTTGAATCTGTACGGTTGATGCGCCGCCTTCCACGGCGGCGCATCAATTGGTAAATGATGAAAAAGAACCTTGGCGATGGTGGTTCGTACATAAAGACCCTGTTGTGCGATACGAAGAACGCCGCCGTGCAAGACGGCGCTGCCATGGGTAGATGATTTATTTTTGGGACTTCGCCAGGACAGATTCACGGTGGTGCCGCAACATTGCGGCTTGACTTGATTTCTTTTTTTAAGTACATTCTAAAGCTTATTCACGGCGGCATACCCAAGTGGCAAGGGAGCGGTCTGCAAAACCGTTATACAGCGGTTCAAATCCGCTTGCCGCCTCCAGAAAAT
>JBKQLC010000120.1:0-17830 GCA_052147195.1 Syntrophobacteraceae bacterium | reverse complement strand
TGTCACTATGACCATGCTGGCGTATGGGTTCCTCTTGCTTGAAACCTTACGCAATAAAAAAAACTTCTGGGTTGACCCTCCCGAAAGTGAGGCGGCAGATGCAGGGTCTGATAGCGTGTTGGCTGGGGACATGCCCCATCTGCCATAGAAAGATAAATTATGGCCGTTTATCACGTTCTCCATGAATACTTAACGTTGTAGTGTTAGGACGCAATATCTCAAAACTAATGGAGCAAAGACAAGCGGAAATGATATTTCCCCTGGAACAAACCTGGCAGGTCCAATGTGGGAGAGTACGGCAGTTCGTTGACAAGAGATAGGCGACTTAAATTAATTAAAAATCCGCATAAGGTTTGAGTGCCGATCTGGACAGTCCAACTTACCGTTGGGCGGCATCGGCCGCCATATCGGCCGCGGCTTCCTCGCAAAGCTTCCCATATACTACGCTCAGTTCCCGGTCGCATTCGGCCGGAGGCGCTCCGGTATTCCTGGCCTGCACCAGGGCTTTTTCAGCATCCTTGAGTCTTCCCGCTTCGCAGAGCAATTTACCTAGAAGAAAGTTTATATCACCCCTGGCCGGGTCCAGGCTTGCGGCCTTTTGCAGCATATCGACTGCATGGACCCTGTCCCCCCGGCAAATCATTATGTTGGCAGATCTCAGGCAGGCTTCCAAATCGGACGGATTATAGGTCAAAGTTCTATCGTAGTTTCGGAGGGCCGTTCGGTGATCGCCTTTTCCCTCTGCAAGCAGCCCGAGGCCAAACCAGGCATTCGCGCAACGGGGGTCTTTATTTATGGATTGTTCAAAGACTGCGCCGGCTTCGTCCCTGCGGTCCGCTCTCAGCAGAAAATAGCCGAACTGGCACGCTGCGGCGCAACCATCCCGGTCTGCCTCCAGGGCGCGCCGGTGGGACTTCTCAGCCTCATCTGCCTGCCCACGCTTCTCCTGGATGGCTGCAAGGTTGGACCACGCCGGGGCAAACCCGGTATTCTGGTCGGCGATCTCCCTGTAGAGCCTTTCTGCCTCCTCCAGTTTTCCCTCGTCCTGGTAAATTACGGCCAGGTTGAATTTAGGCCTGGGATCGGATGGTTTGAGGATAATGGCCTGTCTGTAGGCATCCACGGATTCGCTGATGCGCCCCATACTGTAGTGTTCGACGGCCCGGTTGTAAGGGTCACTTCCTCCGGAAGCGCACGCTGAAAGAAAGATCATAAAAGCCAAAATGAATACGCTAGTTTTTCCCATATGGCCCTATTCTTCCTTTTTCCCTCCACTGCGCAGCATTGGAGGCAGGGCCAGCTCCGTCAGCCTTCCAAACGACTTTCCAGGGGTGCAGTCTGAGGTCCTCGCTCAAGACTGCAAGATTTTGAGTGGTTTCATCCAAATGCGCAATAAGCGAACCTATATTGTCCTCGTTGGAACTCAGGATCGAGCGGATGTCCTTTACGGCCTGTTCGGCTTCAGAGAACCCCCTGCCCGCCTGTCCCAGCGTCCTGGTCAGTTCGGTTTCAATGGTTTGGAGCCTTTGCTGCACGCCTTTGTTTGTGTCGCGCACCTCCTTGATCAATGACACAAGCTCCTTGCCGCCCTCAGCGGACACCTGTCTCATATTCTTCATGATCGGGCCCAAATCGGCCGAGTCCTTCTTGACCTGAAGAATGAAGGCGTTTGCGTTCTGAACGGTTTCTTTTAGCGCGTATTCGGTGCGAACCTCATAAACGAGGTCTTTGGCCTCCTGAACCAACCCGACCAAACCCGAGGCGACCTTCCCTCCGGTTTCGATTATTTGAGAAAGTGAAGCCGGGCTACTGCCTTCAATAGTGTCACCAGGCTGCAACTCGGGTGAGTCGGGAGAGCCCGGACTGATTTCCACGTATTTTGCCCCCATCATTCCGAGACTTCTGATCTCGGCGCGGGAATCCTTCCTCACTCGAGCATCGGGAGATATCTTCACGGTGAGCGCAATACGGTCGGCCACTCCGGGGGCTATACGTATGTCTTTTACCCCGCCCACTTCAAATCCGGCGTACCAGACGGGCGATCCCGCGGTTATTCCGTCCGCATATTCGAAGAGAATAGTCAGCGTCTTCTTTTTATCCCACAGAGAACGGACATCGCTCACGACGAAGATTCCGATCGCGAAAAGGACGAACGAGATCAGAACCAGCAACCCTACCTTTATCTCCGACCTGAAAACTTGCATTTAAAAATCTCTCCCAAGTTGGCGGGTTTTCGAATTGCCGTGGCTGAGCAGCATGTCTGATGGTGACAACCACACCCGCTCAAAACCGGCAGGAAAAAACCCCATATCTATTCGGTATCCAGCAAATCCTCCAGATAATCCCTGCTGGATTGACGAAGTGGAATCGGGCCGTCCGGGCTTCCGTGGATGAACTGCTGAACCAATGGGTCGGCAGATTCCCGGATTTGTTTTGGCGTGCCTTCGGCGACGACCCTCCCCCGAAACAGAACCACCATCTTGTCCGCTATTTTGAAAGCGCTGCCGATATCGTGAGTCACCACGACCGACGTGATCCTCATACGTTTGCTCAAATCCACGATAAGCTGGCTGATAACTCCGGTCACCACAGGATCGAGGCCTGAGGTGGGTTCGTCGTAGAAGACGATTTCCGGGTCGAGCGCAAGGGCGCGCGCCAGGGCGACCCTTTTCTGCATTCCCCCGCTGAGCTGGGCAGGCTTGAGGTGTTCGAAATCGCGAAGACCCACCAGTTCCAGCTTCATTTTGACTATAACGCTGATGATTTTTTCGTCCAGTTCCGTGTGCTCCCGGAGTGGAAGGGCGATATTGTCGTGAACGCTCAGGGAGTTCAAAAGCGCGCCCATCTGGAACAGCATGCCGAATCGCCTGCGATACCCGTCCATCCCGTTTTCGTCGAACGTAGTGATATCCTGGCCTCCGACCAGGATCTGACCGCAATCAGGGCGGATGACCCCGATAAGATGCCGAAGCAGGGTCGTCTTGCCGCAGCCGCTCCCGCCCATGATGGCAAAAACGCTGCCCCGCTCCACGCAGAGATTTATCCCATCCAGGACCAACCTGCCGTCGAAGCTCTTAATAAGGTCTTTTACCTCTATCAGCGATTCGGCCATGGAGGATAAAATCCCTTTCCTTTTTCGCGCTCTTCAAGATTCAAAAAATGAGAAACCGCCATCTAAAGAAAAAGATAAAAGATTGCCGTAAAAAGGCAGTCAGCAAGGATTATGCTGATAAGCGAGGTCACAACGGAGATCATTGTTGACTTACCGACCCCTTCGGCGCCTCCCCTGACCACGAACGCCATATAGCATCCGACCATGGCTATAATTACGGCAAAAACGGCGCTCTTGATCAACCCGCTCAGAATGTCCTTCATCAGCAGCGCGTCAATCGTACTCTGAATATAGAGCGCAGACCTGATGCCAATTGCAAGGGTTCCCACAAAGTAGCCGCCGATCATTCCGATGGCATCGCCAAGCACTGTCAGGCACGGAAGCATGATGATCATTGCAATGAATCGGGGGACGACCAGGTAGGCGATGGGAGATATGGCCATGACCTCCAGAGCCATAATTTCCTCGGTCACCAGCATCGTACCCAGCTCTGCTGTAAATGCCGCGCTGACTCGGCCGGCCAGGACTATCGCCGTCAAAAGCGGAGCCATTTCCCGGGTCAGCGCAACGGCGGCCAGACTTGCGGCATAGTTGACCGCCCCGAATTTTTCCAGTTGATATGCGGTCTGGAGCACCAGGATAATCCCGATTACAAACGAGACCAGCGCCACGATGGGTATCGATTTAACGCCAACCTCATCCATCTGGACGATGGCGGCCCTGAATCTAAGGGGTTTTCCCTGAAAAGGCTTTACCAGCGCCCATTTAATCGTTTCACTGAAAAAACAGGAAATGCTTGTCAAGTGTCTCAGGAAAAGGATGATCCTGCTGTCCGAACGCGAGGCCACGGAGCTCACCTTGCCTATTCTCCCTCAATGAGCCGGTTTGCGTCAGGCACCATTTCAAAAACATCTTTGAGGTAGGCCAGATCGAAAATGGATTCCACCGTTTGGCCCGCGCCGGCCAGAGAAAACCGGACGTTGCCCTTGCGCGCAAGCTGGAGCGCCTCCACAAAAGTGGCTATTCCCGAGCTGTCAATGTAGGATACCCCCGAAAGGTCCACTATCAGGTGGGACACTTTTTTTCGGAAGATGGGCAACAGAACGTTCCTTGCCTGCGGTGAAGTACTCATGTCGAGGTCCCCAACGAGAGAGACGACATAGACACCTGGCTTTCTTTCGTCGACCTGTATGTTCAATTTTGATCGTTCTCCTGTCATGGCATGAATTTGATCCACTTGAGCAGCATGCACCCGCCGAGCGGGGCGTCGTTTTCCACCCTGTCTACCGCCGACTTGATAAAGTAGAGTCCTCATGGCATCGATTTGATCATCTTGAGCAGCATACCACCGCCTGGCGGGGTATCGTATTCCACCGTGTCTACCGCCGACTTGATAAAGTGGAGCCCCAGTCCGCCGGGACGGACCTGGTCAAGGGCGCGGCCCTTGAATGTCGCCGGATCGGCGCCTTTCCCGAAATCCCGGATCATGATCTCAAAATTGTCAAGGCTCAGGGTGAAGGTTATAATAATTCTTCCGTTGCCGCTATTGTCATAGGCGTGCCGGATCACGTTCGTACATGCTTCGTCCACCGCGAGAACCAACCTGTCGGTCTCTAAGGCTTCAAAGCCGATTCTCTCCGAGATTTTTCCCACAAGCGCCCTCACCATGAACATGGCTTCAGGTTCAGCCGGAACATCGAGAATAACCGGACCTTTGAAACTCGCGAATGCCAACTACTTCTCCTCGAATCCCACCAACACCAGCGTAGTGTCGTCGGCTTGAGGGCATTGCCTGACAAACTGAGAAAGTGAAAGAGTAATTCGGGATTTGACGGACTCGACGTCCGAGCCTCCCTGTCTCACGCAGTTTTCGATTCTCTCCCATCCGAACCGCTCCCCCTGATCGTCCTTGGCCTCTATAAGCCCATCGGTTGAAAGAAGGATGGTGTCACCGGGATTGAGCGAAATTCTTGCAGGACCGTACTGATGGCCGGACACAATCCCTATGGGAGGTCCGCCGCTTCCCCGCACAGTAGCATATTTACCCCGGGAGCTGTTCCAAATTATCGGTGGAAGATGCCCCGCATTTACATAAACGGCGTCGCCGCTGCTTTTCTTAAGCACTATGTAGAGCAAAGTTACGAACATTCCCCGGCAGCTCTGACGGCATACCTTCTCGTTGATGCGGCGGATAAGTATTTCCGGGTTCTCTTCACGAATGGCCTGGAACCGGAAATCGGTGGTAAATCGGGCCATAAAAAGGGCCGATGCCACCCCCTTGCCGGAAACATCGCCTATGAGGATTCCCACGCGGTTGTCGTCAAGGGGTATAAAATCATAGAAATCACCGCCAATCTCCTGGGCAGCCTGGTATTGAGCCGCGAAGCTGAATCCCTGGAGCTCCGGCATTTGCTGAGGCAAAAAACTAAGCTGAATGCTCGTCGCAAACGCCAAATCCTGTTCTATCTGCTGCCTGCGAAGAATTTCGTTGTGAAGCCGAGCATTTTCGACGGCAATGGCGGCGTTGGAGCATAGAAGGCTGAGGGTCTCCTCATCTTCCTCGTTAAAATTGGAGCCGTCGAGCTTGTTTATTACCTGCGATACTCCGATAACTCTTTCCTTTATCTTGAGCGGAACGCACAGGATCGTTTGGGTGCGGTATCCGGTTACGCGGTCAAATTCCCGGTTGAATCTCGGGTCTGAGTATGCGTTTTCAATCAAAAGCGGCTCTCCGGTCTCATAGACGTGCCCGGCTATTCCCTGCCCTCTGCGGATTCGCAGGCCTCCCTTGAGTTTATCTGCAACAGGCCCTTGCGCCACTTCGAAAACAAGCTCGTTCCTCTTTTCATCTACCAGCATCATGCTGCAGGCATCGGCTTTAAGAATCGAGCGAGAGGTTGTCATGATGTTTTCAAGCACCTGATCCAGTTGAAGGCTCGAGTTGATAAGGCCGGATACCCGGAAGCATTCCTTGAGGTTTTCCAGGCGCTCGCGCATCTTTTCGAGGGCTGCAAAACCGCCTGGAGTGGACGCCGTGCCGGATGAAGCGAAAGGGTGAGTTTTGTCTTCTTTAGTTTCCATGAGACCACGGTTTTACCCGATTTACTTTCAAATCTCAAGGCATTGCAAGGCAGATGAAGTGTGAAGAGTGAAGTTAGAAGGGTGAAATAGGGTCATGTCTCCGGCCATCCGTCGCGCCAGGTTGCGATTTTCCCGTAAAATCGGCGGGGATTATTCTTGAGGATAGAAACCAAAGCCCGGGCTGGAACTTCGGGGTCAAGGATTTCTCCGCTTCTTTCATAGGAGTTGAATTGTTCCCGCAGCCCTTTTGCGGCCTTGCCAAGCGCGTTGAAAGCGCTCCGGACCATAGGCGTATTTACAACTCCGGGACGGAACACCAGGGTGGTAACCTCCGGAGCTTCAGCCGCCAAATGCCTTGCGAGATGCTCCTCGGCGGCCTTTGCCGCGCAGTACGCTCCTATTCCTGGCACAACCCTTTCTGCGGCCCCGGACCCGAAAAAGACGGCGATTCCCTCGCCCGCTTCGATCAAATAAGGAAAAGCAGCCCTGGCCATTTGAAAACTTGCCTCGACACTCGCCTCAAATATTTCGCTGAACATGGCGGATTCGAGCTCCCACGTAACAGGCCCCGGATGGAGCACCCCGGCTGCGTGGATAAACCCGAAAAACCTCCCGGTCTTAATTGCTTTGCCGACAAGCTCTTCGGCAACTTGCTGCGAGCCGGCCGAACCGGCCGCAAAATCGACTGCAGCTCCATTGTCTCTGCATTCCTCAGCCACTTTTTTGAGGGCCGCATGGTTTCTTGCATTCAATACAAGCCCAACATTTTCAGCGGAAAGTTCAAGAGCCAAAGCCCGCCCTATGCCCCCGGAAGCCCCGGTAACAATGAGCGTCTTTCCCGTAATCCCGTTCAACATATACCTCCTGCTATCAGCCCCTCAAGCCATCATAAGTTAATATAAAATTCAAAACAATTGAAGTC
Source organism: Syntrophobacteraceae bacterium (assembly GCA_052147195.1). Taxonomy (GTDB): domain Bacteria; phylum Desulfobacterota; class Syntrophobacteria; order Syntrophobacterales; family Syntrophobacteraceae; genus SbD1. The sequence goes on along the minus strand of JBKQLC010000120.1, from coordinate 10,715 downwards.
ACGAAAAGGGGGCTCCGCCCGAATGACTCATGGGATTGCCCGGGGTCCGGAAGGCCGCCTTGTCGTGCACCGAACAGCCCCAATATCCCAACTCGGGGACCTCAATACTTTGCTATTCCGATTTCTGCTTGACAAGAAGATTTGCGAACTGGGATATGTACTTGACACTGACCCCGTGGCATTCGATAGGCGCTGCATGCTCAATATCACGATCTGAGGAAAGGTTAGGAAAGGAAAATGGAAAAATCCACGGCTATCCGCAGATTTAGCCTGATAACGGAGCACGACGCCTATCTTTTCAAGGAGGGCAATCACTTCAGGCTCCATGAGAAGATGGGATCGCACATTGTCAATGTCGACGGAGTCCAGGGGACCTTTTTTGCAGTATGGGCCCCCAATGCCAAGAAAGTCTCGGTAATTGGAGACTTCAATTCCTGGGACCGCACGGCCCATCCTCTGGCGATAAGAGGAGACGGCTCGGGCATTTGGGAAGGATTCATCCCGGGAATCGGCCATGGCGCCATATATAAATATTACATCGTCTCCAAGAAAAACGGATACAGTGCCAACAAGGGCGATCCCTATGCCAGGCATTGGGAAACACCTCCCGAAACAGGGTCCTATGTTTGGGACACCGCCTACGATTGGAATGACGGGGAATGGATGGCGGAGCGTGCAAAGGCTACTTCTTTGAACGCCCCGTATTCCATCTATGAAGTCCATTTAGGTTCATGGAAGCGGGTGCCCGAGCAGGGAGACCGCTGGATGAGCTATCGCGAGATGGCCGAAAGTCTTCCGGGATACATTGCGGAGATGGGTTTTACGCACGTAGAGTTTCTTCCCATCATGGAACACCCATTTTACGGATCATGGGGATATCAGACCACGGGCTACTTCGCCCCTACCTCGCGATACGGCACTCCACAGGATTTCATGCACCTCATCGATGTACTGCACAAAAATGGGATAGGGGTCATTCTCGACTGGGTACCCTCCCATTTTCCAAGCGACGAGTTCGGGCTGACATACTTTGATGGGACTCACCTGTTCGAACATCAGGACCCCAAGCAGGGATTCCATCCCGAGTGGAACAGCTACATCTTCAATCACGGACGCTATGAAGTAAGGGCATTTCTCATCAGCAGCGCCATTTTCTGGCTTGACAAGTATCACGCGGATGCGCTGCGGGTGGACGCCGTCGCATCCATGCTCTACCTGGACTATGCGCGCAATGAGGGCGAATGGATCCCCAACATCTACGGCGGCAGGGAGAACCTGGATGCGATCTATTTCATAAGGCGCCTCAATGAGGCGGTTTATAAGCAATTTCCGGACGTACAGACGATTGCGGAAGAGTCCACATCATGGCCGATGGTATCGAGGCCTGCCTATGTGGGCGGCCTGGGATTCGGTATGAAGTGGAACATGGGCTGGATGCACGATACGCTCGATTATTTCTCAAAAGATTCCATTTTCAGGAAATTCCAGCAAAACCAGCTTACCTTTAACGTCTGGTACGCTTTTTTCGAAAACTTCATCCTTCCGCTTTCTCATGACGAGGTAGTGTACGGAAAAGGCTCGCTGCTAAGGAAGATGCCCGGGAACGACTGGCAGAAATTCGCGAACCTGAGGCTCCTTTTCGGCTACATGTTTGGCGAACCTGGGAAAAAGCTCATCTTCATGGGCGGCGAATTTGGACAGTTGGATGAGTGGTATCACGAACGAAGCCTTGCCTGGGACCTTCTCAATCTTCCCGCGCACCGGGGAATTCAAAAATGGGTCCAGGATCTGAACCGGTTGCACCGGGAAGAACCTGCCATGCATGAACTCGATTTCAGCGGTAAAGGATTTGAATGGATCGATTTCCGCGACGCCGACTGGAGCGTTCTCGCTTTTCTGAGAAAACCCGCTACCACCGGCGATCTCATTATGGTAGCGGCAAATTTTACCCCCGTGCCCAGGACAAGCTACCGGTTCGGCGTCCCACGGGCGGGCTACTGGCGAGAGCTTCTGTGCAGCGACTCAAAGATTTACGGCGGCTCGGGTTACGGCAATCTCGGAGGGGTGGATGCTGTGCCGGTCCCGAGCCATGGTCACAATTATTCCCTGTCGCTGGTTCTGCCGCCGCTCGGGATCGTTTTCCTGAAGAGCGAAGCCCCCGCCGAGTGGACAATACAGCCACAGGAGGATGCGGGCTTGGATGAATAGTAATGGTTCACCGGAGAATGTGGGCCTCATAAGTTAGGCGTTTGGTGCACGCGAAGTCGCGAAGACGCGAAGTCTGAATGGTTGTTAACAATACGTTTGATGCCGTTCTTGAAAACAGGAGATCCGAAGTTTATCAGGAAACCAAGGGGCAGTTTGAGGAGCCTGAGATAAGTTAGCACCTGTTTGCCGTGGACAGGAGAAAGGTTCTCAACGGATTTGATCTCAATCAGGATTTTCCCTTCAACCAGCAGATCGGCCCGGAAGCCTTCATCAAATCGCAGCCCCTCGAAGACTATTGGAATTGACTTTTGCCGTTCTACGCAGAAGCCTCGGTCTTTCAGCAACTTCGCCAAAACTACCTCATAAACGGACTCCAACAATCCGGGTCCCAGTTCCGTATGCACCTTATATCCGCAGTCCACAATCTCTTGGGCGATTTCCTCGATCTCCATATCGATCTCTTTTCGCGTCTTCGTGTCTTCGCGTGGAAAATCTCCAGGCCCTATCCTAATGCACCGAGTCTTCCGGCGTTGATTTAATTTTGTGCCACAGCGAGAAGGAGGCCTCCTTAACGGCTTCGAGCACAACGCGCACCGCTCCGGCGATCTCTTCCTCATTTGCGCCCTTGACCAACTGGTGCTCTGTGACTTTGAGGGACCTGTTTTCCGCTATCCCCTCCAGGATACGCCTGCTGCCGCGGTCACTTAAAATATCTACACCCTCGGAAAATAGATAATTTATAAGCTCGCCCCCATCGGTGACTATGAACAGGTCCTCGCGTTCGCCGACCCTGCGGACATGGATTTCGATCCGCTCGTTATTCGGGAGAACCCAGTCTGTTGTAATGAGAAACCCGCCACCGGTCGCCGCAACATCCCAACCTTGGAAGAAATCCTCAGCGAGCGCTTCCAGAATTTCATTTTCATCCATTTTTACTCTCCTGAGCAGCCCCTATGAAAAACATAGGATGAAGCTTCTGAGGAATCCACTGATACCCGCACGCAATTTGAGAAATCGTGGAAGCATTGTACTCGCTTATTCCCATTGGCGAAGAGACCTGTGAATGTCTGCCGGGGTGAGTACGATGCATCTATTCCTGGGCTCAGTCAAAGGGGTTTGTTGTCTGCGCCAGAAAGAGATTTACAAAGGCTGACACGTCCTGTGTGACCTGATCGAGAGCGGTAGGCAGTCTTTCAACCAACGATTGCACTTTTTCCGGAAGCAAATTGAAAGAGTAAACGTTCCGAACGAGATGCCGGAAACGAAGGTATTCGTCAAGTAGTTCCAAAGTCGCTTCGGAAATGACCGCAGGACGCACGCCCTGGATTTCGAGAGCCATCTGGTTGATGAGCAGCTTATGCCACCCTTCACCAACAGGAAGGCGGCCGTCCAGGATTTCCGCGATCAGCTTGAAAACTCGCTCCAGTCCGGTGTAAAAGCTGTGCAGATCAAAGGCTGTCGCTTTCAGATATCCGTCATCGGCGGTACGCAGGAAATTCTGCCAGTCCTTTTGGATGTTGCGCGTCACTCGTTGGACTTCGTCGAGCTCGCCGGCAATTCTATCTGCAAGAGTCGAACTCCCTCCAGTCACAGTTCGATTCCTTCAGTCTGAATGCTCTGGACCATTTCCCGGCTACATTCAGCGGGATCGATCACGTCGATTTTAAACCCGGCTTCGGCTCCGAAATCATGCACGGCGCCAATTGCACGGTAAAACTTCTCTGCCGGGACCCCCCACACGGCAAGGTCCACATCCGACCATGGAGTAAACCATGCTCTGCGTACAAGTGAGCCAAAGGCCACAACCCTCTCGGCGCCGAACTGTTCTTGCAACAGCCTGGCGGCTTTTCGGGCAACATGCCAGGCCGAATCCCACCGTCTGCTCACCTCCGGGTCCTTGCTATAGCGCTGCAGGGTTTGCCAGGGATGATATGAGCGAAGCTCTTCCTGACTGAGATCTCTTGCTGTCTTTGCCACGGGCCTGACCTTCCATCCGCTTCTGTCGGCTGCCTTTCAAACTAATTACACCCATTTTTCAGTCATTTTGCTCTTCGCCAAGTCGTGGATAATGAATTCTACCAAGACCATTCTATCACATATTGAAGGGCAATGGATATGTTCCATTCGAACACCCCGGAAGCCCAGGCCGTTCGAGTTCGAAAGGTTATCCGAATTTGTGCCAAAATTGGCTCATCAACCGGAAATGATACATTTTCGTAGCGCTCCGGCACTATGCCTGCCGTTGCAGGAACATAAGCCGGGCAGTTTCGCAGCAAGAATTCCCTTGCACGAAACGTCACTATTTCGGTATCTTACATCCCAGGGGAGGGGCGCCTTTCAAAAATTAAACCGGGTGCTGCTCCATCTGGCGCGAATCCTGCTCATTGAAGATCTTATCCCCAATGGAAATCTCTATTTCATTGAAAAGGCATCGCGGCCTGGCTTAGAAAATGCGGGAACGCAATCAGCGCTTTGTGCCTTAAAGAAAATACAGGGATGAAGAAGGCGGTTCCGATCCTAACATCAAAAAAGGGGCAAATGAAATGAACTCAACGGGAATAAGAAAAAAGGTGCTGGCATGTGCGATTCTCTTCTTGACTATCTCCTTTCCTTTCATGGCTGTGTGGGCTGATGAGCCTACGGCGCCAGCGCCGACGGCCCCTGCGCCGGCGGCAGCCACACCATCTGACGATGCGTGCAAGCCGACTGCGACTTTCTCCGCTGACATCCTTAGCCAGTACATATTCCGTGGCGTTGCGGAAAGCAAAGGCAGCGCCGTCATTCAACCGGCGGCAACCATCACCTGGAATGGTTTCTCAGCGACCATCTGGGGAAATTTCGATACCGACCGCAACAGCAACAATTTCTTTTTACCTTTGCGATCGGGCGTTACGAAATGGAGTGAGACCGACTTCACCGTTTCATATACCAAGGAAATATGCCCGAATTTTTCAATACTGGTCGGAAACGTATACTACGGACTCCAACCACCATTAGAAAGCCCTTACGGCCAGGATGAAGACGAATTGTTCGGAGGCGTCAGCTATGCTTTTCCGTGGTTTACCGTGGCATTTACTGCCTACGGCGAAGTCATTCATAGCGTGGATGAGTGGTTTCAACTCGACCTCACCAAGAGCATTCCGGTCGATTGCCTGTGCAAGGGGGCCACTCTGGACTTTGGGGCAAGCTTCGGATATCTTATTTTGAATCATGATAACAACTTATTAAGTCTTGCAGGTAACCTCGGGAGCTACTCGGATTTTCATACCTGCCAGTTAACCGCCGACATCAAGTTCCCAATAAACAAGTACATAAGTGTTTCCCCGAAAGTCGGACTCTGGCTGCCTTTAACGGACTCCGCCTCAGACTACCTGAAGGCCAGTTCGCTTGACTCTGAGTCCACGCATTTTTACGGCGGCGTAAACGTGACGGCGACGTTCTAACAGAAGTTGCAGATAGAATAGCGGAGATCGGACCCCACACTCTTCGGGGTGTGGCGATCCGATCTCCGATTTCCTCAACCCCCGCTCACCAGTTGCACATTGCCATCCTTTATCGAAATGTCTGCTCATCCAAGACCGCAAACGGCACATTATTTTTTACCATGTTGCAGCAACCTCGTCGTATAATATGAGGTTAGCGTTATCCTTTGCGCCCCGGTCGTCAGATTTGCAGGCGCAACGGGCCGCGGAGCCGCAGCATAGAGCCCGCCAAGCCCTCCCCGGACCTGATCCGGGGGACCCGATCCGGGGATCTCGACAGCCCGCCCGCGAGGCTGACGCCTGAAGTCAGGGGAGTTCCGGGATGGATATCTGTTATTAATGTTACTGAGGATGCCAGGTTTTGGCGTCGGCATGATGGGCCGGCGTGAATGAATCAGTTCCGGGCGTTCGTGTCCATCCGGGACCAGTGCTTTCGCAAATTAAAAGGAGAGAATTGATGAACGATCGAAAAAAATGGCTCTGGCTGGCTTTTATCTTAGTCGCAGCCTGCCTGACATCGCCGCTTGCGTCCCTCGCTGAAGCCCAGCGGGAGCCGATTTTGGTCGGGCGCATTGCCTATATCGATGGGCAGGTCCTGCGCTTCGTTCCAGAGGTCAAGGATTGGGTCATTATAAGCAAGGATGCCCCATTTGGTTTGGATGATGCCCTATATTCCGATGCCACGGCGAAAGCCGAATTCATTTTTCCCAATGGTCTTCTGGCCAGGATCGGAGCCAGTACCCAAATCCAGTTGATCGCTCTCAAGGGAGATGCTTCAGAAATAGACGTGGCTTCCGGAGTCGCGCGGTTCTATAACAGGAACCCCAACGGGATGCTCAAGGTCACGACCCCCTTTGGCTACGTCCTTGCCGATCCTGACTCCACATTCGACCTCTATATAGGTGATCAGTCGGTCGAGGTCCTTGCCCTGAACGGCCAGGTAGATTACTTCCAGCAGGGCAGCGACGCCAGGTATGAGGTAACGCCCGGAGGACCATCGATACTTGCCGACGCCACTCAGGTTACGAACGGTGAGGGTAGCGTTGATGCTCAGTGGGACGACTGGAACGCAGGACGGGACAACGCCCGGACCAAGAGAGCAGAGGTCAGGGGGGAGTCGGTCAAATACGTGCCGCCTCAGCTTCAGGACGATACCGCCGATCTCGACGAATCCGGAACGTGGGACCGGGTTAATTACCAGGGAGAAGAACGCGAATTATGGCGGCCCACTCATGTCGAACCAAATTGGCAGCCCTTTACGGTAGGCAGATGGACGGACTATGACGAAGATCAGGTCTGGGTGCCCGAAGAGCCTTTCGGATACGTTACACACCATTATGGCAACTGGCTGCTGGTCGATGGCAGATGGTACTGGGCGCCCCCTGCCCCCGTCGTCGAAGTCGCAGCCGGCCCCTCCATCGGATTTGGCTGGTATCCGGGAAGGGTCGCATGGATCAGCACTGACGTAGATGCCGGATGGGTCCCCCTGGCCCCGACTGAAGTCTACTATTCGCACCACTACTGGGGTCCATCCGCTGTCGTTATCGGCGCAGGGCCAGTTGCGGCCATCGCAATCGGCAGCCTGGCATTCGCATCGGCCGCTGTAGTAGTGCCCCAGGCATCCTTCTATTCTGTAACAAACTATAGCTCCGTAAGAGTTACAAATATCAATAAAACGACGATCATCAGTAACTTCCACGCCGCTCCGGTAGTAAACAATACCGTGGTCAAAAATTACAATCAGACAACTGCGAAGTATAACTTCGTAAACAAAGCCCCTGAGATGAAACCACACGCTTCCGTAGCCGAGAGGATCAACCTGAATCAACGGGCCGCAAGCACTGAAGCCAAGAGTTTGTCGGCGCCGGCTCTGAAGCGGGCCACGGCCGCCGCCAAACCGGCGAAACCAGTGGGAAGGGCTGCTGTGCCGCCGCCTGCAAAACTGACCAACAAGCTGGTCCCGCCAAACCAGGTGAACACTCCGAAAGCCCAGGCGCCCTTTAAGCAGGCGGACATAAAGAAGAACACGAGGCCTTCAACGGCCTCACCTGCGGCAAGAACAGGCGGGGCGCGAGCGCCCGTTACGCCGGGATTTCGGCCACCGCCGCCGGCACCTCCTGCGACACGTCCACCGGCGCCCGAGGTAACACATCCGCAACCCGCTCCAGCACCAAGGCCTGAAGTGCGAGAGCCTGCTCCTGCTCCAAGACCGGCGCCTGCTCCAGTGCCAAGACCTGAGGTGCGACAGCCTGCTCCAGCACCAAAACCGGCGCCCGCTCCTGCGCCAAGACCTGAGGTGCGAGAGCCTGCTCCTGCTCCAAGACCGGCGCCCGCTCCAGCACCAAGACCTGAGGTGCGGCAGCCTGCTCCAGCACCAAAACCGGCGCCCGCGCCAAAGCCGGCAGGGCAGCAGCCGGACAAGAACAAACCGCCCGGCCAACAATAGTGCTTCTGCTATAGTTTTGTCTGCTTGAATAAGTCGGGCCGCTTAGCTCTCTGAGGCGCTTAGCGGCCCGATCCATTCTCAAAATCAGTCAAGAAAAGCGCCCATCCCTAATTATTGCTGAAAACCCCTTCCCCTGCACTTCGCTCAATAAATTCTTCGCTCAAAATTCATTGACTGAAGCGGGATTACCGCCTATCATGCTCTCGCTTTGCAATTCTGCTTCGATTTCTATCGACACCTCTCATCTTCCGATCAGTCGGCCTCCTGTTACCGGCATCCTCATAAAAATCGAAGCTAAGACTTTCCCGGAAATGTTTTCTCGCATTCTGGCGAGAGCCAACCCGTTCATTAGCGCCTTTATATTCCACGACATTTAGAAGCGAAAGGAGGTGCAGCGTTTAAAGCTCGCCGGAACGCACGTTTGGGGACGCATTCTTAAAAGGAGGTTAATTCAATGCCACGGGCTCCAAGACAACGAAAACATGTAGAAATCCTTTCTCTGCAAGACGCTGTGAAGAAGTATATGCGCGATGGATTGATCTGCGCTTACAGCGGGTTTACCGGTTTCAACAGAAATCCGGTCGCATTCGCATGGGAGACAGTCAGGCAGGGCTTCAAGGACCTGCACGTTATGGATCGCCATGGGAGCTGCTGCACCTGGCTTCTCAATGCGATCGGCGCAATGAAAATATTTGAAACCGACTGGATGGGCTGGGGCGAGATGGCCGGGAAACTGGATATCAATCTAGAGAGACGCTACAAGGCCCAGCAGATCATTCTCGAAGATTACGCTCATGGCGCAATGGCGATGAGGTACCTCGCCGGAGCAATTGGCGTGCCTTTCATCCCTTACTACGCACCTCTGGGCTCAGACCTCTATAATCCGGATTATGACGCGCTCGGCCGCGCCGGACTCCGTGACGGCAAGAATTTCAGGATTGCAAAAAAGAAATTCATACAAATGGAAGACCCCTTTTTCGGGGATGGAGATGTGGTGCTCCTGCCTGCCGCCAGGCCCGACCTCGCAATAATCCATGTCGCCCAGGCGGGTGACAAGGGTACGGCCCGATGGCGCGGGGTAGGCACCATCGACAAGGAAATCGCCTTTGCTGCGGACAAGGTAGTCCTGGTCTGTGAAGAACTGGTTCCCGAATCCGAAATGCGCAAGAGTCCCGAAGCAAACCAGATCCCGTTTTTCACCGTGGACTGCATTGTCGTGCAGCCCTGGGGCGCCTTCCCCAGCTCAGTCCCCTTTTATTACGATTACGACGCCCCTTTTATGCGAGGCATGGATGCCGCATCCAGGACCGAAGACGGCCTGAGAAAATGGCTGGACGAATGGGTGTTCGGGCCGAAGGACTGGGAGGACTTCATCGGGAAACTCGGCGCAAAAACGTTGCTGGATCTCAAGGCGGACAGCGTAACAGGCTACAGCACCCGGATGATGAGAGGCAAGAAACCCGCTCCCAGGATGAAAATGCCGCTGTCCGTCGCAAGAAGCGGTTTTTAGAGAGGGGAACAGATATGAGCAAATCGATGGAAGAGTTGATGGAACTGGTTGACAAAATGCCCGATGAACCCGCAAAGCCGGGCGAGTTTCTCCTGCCCGAACTGATGGCCATAGCGGTTGCCCATGAGGTTCGGGACGATGATATAGTGTTCGCGGGAACCGGTCTTCCGATGGTCGGAATCATGGCCGCCAATCTGCTCAATGCGCCGCACGCCCTTCTGATCTATGAATCCGGAATCTGCGATGGAAAAACGATGCACGTTCCAATGTCGGTCTGCGACCAGAGAGCGGCCAATATGAGCTCGACGCTGGGCGGACTTGTCGATACGTTCGGATTTTTTCTCCAGGGGGGCTTCGTCAGCCTGGGATTTCTCGGAGGCGCGGCAATCGATAAATACGGCGGCGTAAATGTTACATCGATCGGCGACTACTTCGCGCCATCCCACAGGTTTACCGGATCGGGCGGAAACGCCGATATAGGAGCCATGGCTTGCAGGACCGCCTTTATAATCCTGCAGGAAAAAAGGCGTTTCCTGGAAAGAAACGACTACACCACCACACCCGGCTGGTGGTGCTGGGACTTCAAAACCCGTGAGTGGAAGCCCAAGCAAGAAGTCTGGAAGGGCACCCCATTTGCGAACTGCGGCCCCGAGTCGGTCGTGACAAACATGGGGGTTTACCGGTTCGACGAAAAGGGAATTATGTATCTTGCGTCGAATCATCCGGGTGTGGGCGTTGCCCAAATTCAGGAAAACTGCGCCTTCGACATCAACGTTGAAAGACTCAAAGGACAGACCCCGGCGCCCACTTACAAGGAGCTTTTTGTCCTCAGGGAGTTCGTGGACCCGGAACTTATCTTTTTGCCTCAGAAGATGGAATATCCACCTGCCATCCAGTCGATAATCGACTCGAAGTAAAAAAGTAAGCGACTCAGGGGCAGGTCCCGTTTTGCCGGGGCCTGCCTCTGCCGTCTTACGAAAAGTTCTGATGGGCTGCCCTCCGCTTGGCCCACCCTACGGGTCTTTTCATGGTTTCAGGGTGTCCCGAAGGGACATGAAGAGCTGTCTCG
>JBKQLC010000119.1:0-35320 GCA_052147195.1 Syntrophobacteraceae bacterium | reverse complement strand
GGCAACAGGTAGCCTGGAGTATCGCGCTTCCGGAATTTGAGGGTGTAATTGAGCCGATGGTGGTCGGCGCAAGCAAAGGGATCAGCAATCCCGAAGAAGAAATGTATGAAGCTCTTCCAGACCGCATCGAGCGCCTTGCGCGAAGAATTTCCCGCTGGGTTGGCCTGCGGCGCAAACCCAATGCTCAAAAAAAGGTTGCCTTTATCCTACACAATAATCCGTGCGCATCAGTCGAGGCCACGGTAGGAGCGGGTGCTCACCTGGATACCCTGGAGAGCGTCGCTCAACTGCTTTGGCGAATGAAAGAGGAAGGCTATGAGGTGGAACCTCCCGAAAACGGCAAGGCGCTTATCGAAACAATCCTGGAGAAAAAGGCCATATCGGAATTCCGCTGGACCACGACCGAGGAAATTGTAGCGCGGGGAGGCAGCCTCGATCAGCTTGAGACGGAAAAATATCTTAGCTGGTTTGAGGAGCTGCCAGAAGCGACCCGCGACAGGATGATCGAAGCCTGGGGGAAACCTCCCGGCGAGGAAAAAGACGGAATCCCGGCAGCAATGGTTCACGATGGGAAAATCCTGGTTACCGGGGTGCGGTTCGGCAACGCCGTCGTTTGCGTTCAGCCAAAAAGAGGCTGCGCAGGATCGAGGTGTGACGGTCAGGTTTGTAAAATCCTGCATGATCCGGCTGTACCACCGCCCCATCAGTATGTTGCCACATATAAATGGCTATCAAGAGACTTTGGCGCCGATGTCATCATTCATGTTGGAACGCACGGGAACCTGGAATTTCTGCCGGGGAAGGGCGCCGGACTTTCTTCGGGGTGCTTTCCGGACATAGGGATCGACGAAATGCCGCACCTCTACATCTACAATGCGGATAACCCTCCGGAAGGGACCACCGCCAAACGCCGAAGCTATGCCACTCTGGTCGATCACATGCAGGCGGTGATGGTCCAGGGAGAACTCTACGGCGATCTTGACGAAATCGAAAGACTCCTCTTTGAGTACGAGAAGATCAAGAACCTGGAGCCCGCCAAAGCCCACACGCTGAGCCACATGATTGAAGACAGGCTGAAAGCCGGCAACCTGATGTCCATGCTCAAGATTGCCGAGGGTGCTCCCTTTGATGAGGTGGTACGGTCCGCACACGAAACACTTTCTTTGTTGAAAAACTCGTATATTCCCAAAGGAATGCACGTTTTCGGAAAGCTTCCTGCGGATGAAAGGTTCTCAGAATTCATTTACGCAGTTGTCCGCTACGAGAACTCCCCCGAGTCGCTTCGTGGTGTTGTGAAGAGGCTGATGGAAAAAGACCCTGAGTTCATGGCAACGGACGAAACCCTGAAAAAAGACGTTGTAGACCGGAAAGCAAAGGAGATTTGCACGGTATATCTCGCGCGGGGCGAACCCCTCACCGGTGTTTTTAAGACATACTTCGGCGAAATGAGCGGGCTTGAAGACATCATAGGCAACATTCAGTCAAATATCGATGACGTGAGGGTGCGGGTACTGCAATCAGATGAAATAACCGCTCTGCTGAACGGGATGAACGGAGGCTATATCCCGCCCGGTCCATCGGGAATAATTACCAGGGGAAGACCTGATATCCTTCCGACCGGCAGGAACTTCTATTCGCTCGACCCTCATAAAGTACCGTCAAAGGCCGGGTGGGAGGTCGGCGTAAAGCTGGCAAAGATCACAATCGACAAGTTCCTGCGGGAAGAAGGGAAATGTCCCGAAAATATAGCCTTTTACTGGCAGTGTACGGACATCATGTGGTCCGACGGCGAAGGAATGGCGCAGATGATGTTCCTTTTGGGTGTCAAACCCTTCTGGCAGACAAATGGGAGGATAGGCAAATTTGAAATCATACCCCTCGAAGAACTCGGGCGGCCCCGAATCGACATTACCGTGAGAGTGTCGGGAATCACGCGAGATAACTTCGCAGCGTCAATCGAGCTGATAGATGATGCCGTGATGGCCGTTGCCCGGCTCGATGAGCCCGCAGAGCAAAACTTCGTCAGGAAACACCTCCTTGCGCAAATCCAGGAAACGGGCGGCAATCCGGAGGATGAAGAAGCTTTGCGAAGGGCCGCCTACAGGATTTTCTCCAGCATGCCCGGCGTCTACCAGGCGGGAACTCAGCTTGCTGTCTACGCATCTGCGTGGAAGGACGAAAAAGACCTTTCCGACATTTTCCTCTATTGGAATGGCTATGCATACGGCAAAGGCGTATTCGGCGAACCAGCCCATAAACATTTTTCCATGAACCTCAAAACAGTCGACCTCACTTTTTCAAAGACCGTCACAGACGAGTACGACCTTTTAGGGTGCTGCTGCTATTTCGGCACCCACGGCGGGCTGATCAACGCGGCAAAAGTCCTTTCGGGCAAAGAGATCAAAACCTATTACGGTGACACCAGGGAGCAGGGCGAAGTGAGGGTGAGGGACTTGGCTGATGAAATCCGCAGGGTCGTTCGAACCAAACTGCTGAATCCGAAATGGATCGATGGGATGAAGGAGCATGGCTACAAGGGAGCAGGAGAAATCAGCAAGCGGATCGGCAGGGTTTACGGTTGGGAGGCGACCAGCAGGGAAGTGGACGACTGGATTTTCGACGACATTTCGCGGACTTTCTTAATGGATGAGGAAAACCGCAAGTTTTTTGAAGAAAATAACCCGTATGCCCTTGAAGAGACGGCCAGAAGGTTGATTGAAGCATCTGAAAGAGGCCTTTGGGACCCGGCCCCCGATGTAAAGGACGCCCTGAAAGATGTTTATGTCGAAATCGAAGGCTGGATCGAGGAAAGGTCAGGAGAGCTGGAGGGAAACTTCCAGGGTGGTTCAATTGACATTATCACTTCCCAGGAAGTCCAGACCTGGAAGAAAAAAATGGAAAATACCCTCGGCGGAAAGGCATAGAGACATGGTTTTTCCCTTCACGGCGATAGTCGGCCAGGAACAGATGAAGCTGGCCCTGACACTGAATGTGATCGATCCGGGCATCGGCGGTCTTCTCATCATGGGCGAAAAAGGAACGGGCAAGAGTACAGCCGTTCGAGCCCTTGCCGAATTGCTGCCTGAGATCGGGGTTTCACACGGATGCGCTTTTAACTGCGACCCAGGCGGAACAGCTCTATGCAGCATATGCGAAGAAAGAGCCGCTAAGGAAGGCACTCTCAAGCGGGAAACGAAAAAAATGCGGGTCGTCGAACTCCCGCTCGGAATTACCGAAGACAGGTTGGTAGGCACCCTTGATATCGAACACGCGCTCAAACACGGGGAGAAGCGTTTCGAACCGGGAATCCTCGCCGATGCCAACAGGAATTTCCTCTATGTCGATGAGGTCAACCTCCTGGAAGACCACATTATCGATTTGCTGCTCGACTCAGCAGCCATGGGACAAAATACCGTGGAAAGAGAGGGCGTTTCCTTCAGCCACCCAGCCCGGTTCATTCTGGTTGGCACGATGAACCCCGAAGAAGGCGACCTGCGGCCCCAGTTACTGGACCGGTTCGGCCTCTGTGTGTACGTGGAGTCTATTCGCGACAAGGATCTTCGGATTGAAATCCTCAAACGCCGCTCCCGGTTCGATGATGATCCGGACGGCTTTTTTAAAAGCGTCGAGAACGATCAACAGGTTTTGTCCGATGAAATTATTCGGTCCAGGGAGCATCTTCCCAAAGTGGACGTTTCCGAAGAAGTTCTTGCAAAGATAGTAGGGATAACGACTGAAATCCATGTGGATGGGCATCGTTCGGACATCGTAATACTGAGGGCGGTCAAAGCGCTTGCTGCTTTCCGAGGGCGAAATAACATAACCGTCCGGGATATCGCTGACGTAGTTCCGCTGGCCCTGAATCACAGATTGAAGCGAGCCCCGTTTGAAGATGCAGGTTCGGGCAGGAAAAAACTGGAAGAGCTTATTGAAAGGCTGGATCAGGGCTGAGAGCATTCTGCGGAGGATAAGATGTCATTTTGCAAGCTGGTTGGCCACAAAGATGCAAAACTTGCTCTCATACTAAATCTCATCGATCCGGGGATCGGCGGGGTCCTGCTCATAGGCGACAAGGGGACGGGCAAGTCCACCTTGGCCCGTGCTGTGACCCGATTGCTTCCCGAACGGGTGCCCTATGTCGAGGCGCCGCTGAATGTGACGGAAGATGCTCTTATGGGAAGCATAAACCTCGAAGATGCGATCAGGTCCGGTGAACACATTTTTCAACCCGGCCTTCTTGCACGCTCACAAGGTGGAGTGCTCTACGTCGATGACGTCAACCTGCTAAATGTTGATATGCTAAACTTGGTTTTGAATAAACATGCATTCGGCAACACGACCTTGCCCGGAAACGGCATTCAAAGCAATGGGGATTTAGGGTTTTCTCTCGTTGCAAGCATGAATCCGGAAGAAGGCCCAATCTCACCCAAACTGATAGACCACTTCGGCTTGTGTGCTCTTTTCCAAACGTCCGCCGATAATGGCGAAAAACTCAGGGTGCTGAGGCGTTCGAGTCAAAACGGTCCTGCCGTGAACCGTTTTATTCGATTCGATGAGAGATTGAAGAAAAGGGTTGTCCTCGCTCGAAAATCGCTAAAACGGGTCGAAGTCCTCGCTGAACATCGGGCGTATGCAGTCGAGGTATGTTTGGAATCCGGGATTGAGGGACACCGGGGAGATATTGCTCTGGAAAGGGCCGCGCGCGCCTATGCGGCATTTTGTGGCTCACATGTGGTAACTAAGGAGCATATGGAAAAAGTTCTGCCTCTTGTCCTGGTTCACAGGAGACGGGAAGCCGGCGTCAACCAGGAGGAATATCAGGAGCAGGAATTGTCCGAGCGGGAAAACAGCAACCAACAGGAACAGGCCGATTCGAATAACAATGAAACACCGGACGGGGATTCCGGGACCGATTGCTGCGAAGCGGCGGTGCAACCTCAATCGGTTGAAGGGCGCTCGAAGGAGGAGGTATTCCCGGTCGGAAATCCCTTCGACGTGAGAAGGTTTCTTTTTCAAAGAGACCGGGTCGAGCGGCGCTCGTCAGGCAGAAGGACGAATACGCGCTTTTCAGGGAAAGGAGGGCGTTATGTCAAAAGCGTGTTTAACTCCAAAGCGAACGACATTGCAGCAGATGCAACTCTCAGGGCTGCGGCTCCCTGGCAGATCCAAAGGGGTCGTACTCGAAACGTCATTGTTTATAATAAGGATTTGCGCTTCAAGCAGCGTGAAAAGAAAATGGGACACCTGGTTATATTCGTGGTGGACTGTTCGGGTTCCATGGGGGCAAAAAAGAGGATGATCGAAACGAAGGGGGCGGTCCTCTCACTGCTCATGGATTGCTATCATAAGCGTGACAAGGTCTCGTTGATTGCATTCCGAAAGGACCGCGCCGAGATAATACTTCCTCCTACCGCCAGCGTCGACTTTGCGTCCAGGAAGTTAAAGGAAATCCCGGTTGGCGGCAAGACCCCTCTCTCGGCCGCCCTGTTCACCACCTCGAATCTTATAAAGCAGATTCGAATAAAAGACCCGCTCATAAGGTTTGTGGTGGCAATAGTAAGCGATTGTCGCGCCAATCAAGGTATTTCAGACATGCCTGTGCGGGAGGAAGTGGCAAAATCAGCCGGAATGCTGCGAGACGCCAGAAATACGGATTTCATTGTTGTGGATACGGAAGATAAATCGAACCTGATGCGGATGGACCTTGCAAGAAGCCTTGCGAGCCAACTTCATGCCGATTATTTCACCACTGAGGACCTCAAGGCTGAGTATCTCGCAGGGTTGGTTTCAAGCCGAAAGTTTTGAGAAAAATAAGTGCTGACTCTATCTTCGGCAACTCGCTAGCTTTTTTGTTCTCAGAAGCCGGATTTCATTTCCCGTTCTGTATCGTGCTCAAGTGAAGACAAAGCTGGAGGGTCAATTCTTGATTCGTATAGCAGTCGTAGATGGACAGGGTGCAAGCATCGGGTCCACCATCATCAAAAAGATCAGGGAAACTCATGGTGGAAAAGTTGAAATTTGGGCTCTTGGAACAAACGCCATCGCTACAGGACAAATGTTAAGGGCAGGCGCAAACAAGGGAGCAACGGGGGAAAGTGCAGTCTGTTACTCCGCCGGTCAAGTGGACGTGATAGTTGGTCCCCTTTCAATTCTCGTCAGCAATGCCATGATGGGAGAACTGACTCCCGCCATGGCACAAGCGATAGGGACTTCCAATGCCACAAAGCTCCTCCTTCCCCTCACGACCGAGCCTGTAACAGTGGTTGGGATGGTTCCAGATTCTCTGCCTCACCTGGTTGACAAGTTGGTGCAAGAGCACTTGTCCGG
Organism: Syntrophobacteraceae bacterium; assembly: GCA_052147195.1. Taxonomy (GTDB): domain Bacteria; phylum Desulfobacterota; class Syntrophobacteria; order Syntrophobacterales; family Syntrophobacteraceae; genus SbD1. The sequence goes on along the minus strand of JBKQLC010000119.1, from coordinate 28,993 downwards.
CATCATCTGGCCTAAAACTCGCTCCTAGCCATCCCGGAATTTGGGCCAATTTTATAGCAGGAAAGGAACAACATGTGTGAAGCCAATGTGTACTTGAGAGCCAATGGCAAAGAAGAGGTTCTGATGGAAAATGTGGACATCCTCCGGCCTGAGAGTAATGGCCTGTTTCTACAAAACATCTTCGGCGAACAGAAATGGGTAGGGGCAAGGATTGAGGAGATGAACCTTGTTGAACACCGGATTGTTCTGGCTAACAACAAGGTGCGCAAAAGCCGCAAGGCTCAAGCAAAAGAATGACAAGCGACTGTCACCTAATTTCTATGAACCGTGACGACATGCGACACGTAGAAAGCGAATATCATCTGCAGGGATTGCCATGCTCTGATCTTTTCGTCCTGCCCGACGACGAAATCGATACCGATTATACCTATGGGAATAGAATCAATTGCTTGTTTTTTGAGAAAAGAAACTGGTACGGTCTCGCACTGTCATTGATGATCCACTCGGCAATTCTTTTCACCTTCTGGATATTGCCCAAACCTGTAGTCTTGAAAACCCAAACGATTCTGACAGTCACTCTGGTCGGAAGCGGGGAACAATCGGAAGATCCAGCACAGGGCGGAGGAGGTTCTATTACAAATAGTCAAACATTGGCAGAACCCGTTCAAACAGCTTCTGCTTCTGACCGGGAAAGATCAATTGCTCCCCAGGAAATTCCTGAGCGCCTCATCCCGCCTACCAAAACCGCACCTCTCCCGGACAGAAAACCTCTGCACGACAAGCCTAAAAAACGTTTTCAAAACCCAAACCAATTTACCCTCTCTGATTCTTCCAACATCGAAGCGGAAAAGGCGAAACCATCCAATAGCATTGATCGTGAAGGAGAAGGTGGCCAAGACTCGGTCACTCAGGGCGATGCTGGCGGCAATGGTCGGGGAGATGGATCAACAGGGGCGGTTGGGATGGGACGCGCAGGAGGAAATGGCAGCAAAGGGCCGCTTGACATGCGCTTCGGCTCAGTGGATGGCCCGCGATTTCTTAAGAAGGCTTTGCCTGTTTATCCAGGAGTTGCCAGAAGAGTTGGGAAAGAAGGCCAGGTTGTTCTTCAGCTTACCATAGACGAACATGGCGGCCTCATAGATATTCAGTTAGTCAAAAAGGCCGGATTCGGGTTTGATGAGGAAGCGATGAAGGCTGTCAGGCAATCCACTTTCTGTCCTGCCCAAAAAGACGGTAAACCTATTTTGTGTAAAGTCATACTGCCCGTGAAGTTCGTGCTCAAGAACGGAGATGATTTTTGATTATCTGCCGTTAATGGGAATAACGAACGCCCGACCCTTATGAGGAAGTGTATCCAGCTCCGTTCCGAAGGCAGTCCTAGCCCCATGGCATGCAGTTTCCTGATGCTTGTGAATAACGTGAGGCATGAAGACGTTCCCTCGTTTGCGTAGTTTTTTAAACCCACATGATGCCGCAGTCAACACAAGGCTTAGGGGAGAAAGCAGTGAGGCGGATGCATTGCTGCACCCACCCCCCCCTTCTAATGAACTCAGCCACTTAGAGGATCAAAATCTCAGTGGGCGTGATCGTGGGATTCTGCTTCATGGCCAGAATGGTCATGGTCATGAGGGCCGTGGTCGCCAGTGTGATCATGGTTGTGTACCTGAGGAGTCCCGCCATGGGAGTGCTCATGGAGATGTTCGTGCAGGTGCTCGTGGGCATGCCCATGGGTATGCTCATGGCTGTGGACCTTGCCGTTATGGGAATGTTCGTGGGAGTGTGCATGAGAGTGATCATGCGCATGCAAATGTTTGTGTTCGTGCTTTCCTTCCATAACTAATCCTCCTTATCCTAATTCGTTAGGTTGCCGAGGTCCTTCATGAACCTGTTGCCTGTTTGTCTAAGCCGAGGATCGATGATTGTCAACAGTGATGAAAATGTACCCTGTCTGTCCTATTATGCTATCGGTAGCAATACACGAAAAATGTGACGTAAACTCGGGGGGCATCACAGCCTGATGCCGCCATAACCAATTGAAATTACACACTCTGATGTGCGCTCAAGTGTGAAGGGGGTGGTTTGTGTCTATCCCGAGTTATTTTCACGGTAAAAGATTACCAGATCATATGGCAGGAAACCTGCCCATTCAACATATAGACAAGCGATGTCGAGAATCAAATGGACCCGTTTCCAATACCCCAATGACCGCGTACGTCCTCGCCAAACGCGCAGCGTCATGTTTTGTGATTGACACCATTTCGAAAACTTCATATAAAAAGCGCAATATAGGTTTTTAGCATCAGGTACACATAAAGTTTAATAGGGAATCCCGTGAGAGTCGGGAGCGGTCCCGCCGCTGTAAACGGGGACGAAATCCGGTGAAACCACTGTCTTTCGAGATGGGAAGGTTCGGAGAGTAGAGCGATCCGTGAGTCAGAAGACCTGCCTGATGCCGTTTGGTGACCCCGTACGTGCGGATACCGGGTAACCACCATAAGGACCAAGTGAACCAGGGTGCAATCCTTAGGGCGTTTTAGCTCTAGGGATTTTTTTTGGCGAAAATTCCGCTTAGGTGCAGCACTGTACAGTTCTCGACTTTTTAACAAACCTTTCCATTTCCTGGAGGTGGTTCAGCTTCCGGGCACACGGCTCACACAATGGAGGTTTTCGATGAAGAAGGGCATGATTCTATATGTCACACAAGGGAAAGAGGAAGTCCCTTTGCAAGGGGTGGAGGAGTTGATCGAGACATCCCGGTCTTTCGGAGTCACAGCCGTTGCTGTGGCAATCTCGGAGGAGGATGCCGTTCATGGATGGTGGAGCCTGCTCACCAGAGGAATGCAACAGGTTCTGTTTATGACGGTAGCTTATAATTCCGTCCTCGACAAATTCGAATCGCGAGGAGAGCCAGTGCGGCTATGCGGATGATTTGTAGGAGATTTATTTGAGACTTTAGAGCCATGATTTTCAGTAGCCCGAGTGAATAGTTCGGAACCAGCGCATCGATTTCAGGGAAGGAAGTGCAAGTCTTCCGCCGCCCCGCGACTGTGATCGTGACGAAAGCCGCATGTATGCCACTGCCCGGTTTGATACGGATGGGAAGGCGCGGTGAGTAGGATGAACGTGAGCCAGGAGATCTGATCGATGCCACACGCTTACTCAAATCCCCGAGGGGGGAAAGGAGAGTTAAATGAAAAGCGCAGTAATTGCATCGGCTCTTGCCTGTTTCGCGTTTTGTGTTCCCCTGGTCAGCGGTGCCGAAGAGTCACTCCCAGAAGGTACCCAAGTCGTCCAGACCCAATCGGACACCCAATCGGGAAACACAGACAAACCCGATGAGGGAACCCAGACAAAGCTCGAAGAAATCGTGGTTACTGCCACGCTAATTCCCACACCGGCAAAAGAGCTTCCCGTTCCTGTGCAAGTCATTTCAAGAAAAGAGATCGAAGAGTCGCGCGCCAATGATTTGGCGGAAGTCCTCACTGAATATCTTCCTGAGCATTTCCAGACATATCCGGGAGCACTTTCATCGGTCAGCATAAGAGGATTTTCAAGCGACACAACAGGCACGGATATCAAAGGACAGGTGCTGGTTTTGATCGACGGCCACCGCGCCGGGACTGGAAACGTAGCCGAAATTCCCCTTGAAAATGTGGAACGAATAGAAATCGTACGCGGCCCAGGGTCCGTCGTCTATGGATCGGCTGCCATGGGAGGGGTCGTAAATATCATTACGCGCAAGGGGCAGGGGGCCCCTTCCGGAAACGTGGGAGTCGAGTATGGGAGCTGGAATTATACCAAAGGGTACGCAGGTTTTTCGGGTAGTTTCCTGGACAACAAGGTTGGAGTCTCGCTCACCGGGCGAACCATCACGCAGGGCAGCTACGACACTGGAGGAGGAGCCAGAGTTCCCAATACCGGCTACAACGATCAGGCTTATTCGGCGAGTCTTTTTGCAGCCCCAAACCCCGATCACACCTTTTTTGCCGTTGGGAACTTCTTTCAAGCCTGGGGCGTGGGAACTCCGAATCCTACCTATATGCCGCCCGATCTTGTAGACAATAAAGATATTTCAAGGTGGTACGGGTCGCTAGGCTATGACGGTTCTCTCCCGGACAGGGGAATGAACTGGCATCTTAGCTATTACAACGTTTTGGACCAAAACCAATGGAATTATCCGGAAGCTACTTATGGTTACACATCGGCAACGACCGAACAGCATACCCAGGGGGTACGAGGCCAGTTCAGTCTTCCCACGTTCTCATTCGGACGTTTGCTCCTCGGTTTTGATTGGGACCTTATTGACGTCAGCAGCTTCACAAATCCCGCAGGCTTTCCATGGAGCCCGGACTGCCACTACGACAATCCTGCCGTTTTCGCCGAACAGAAAATCGACTGGAACAAGCTGACGCTCCTTTTCGGCGTCCGCTATGACTATTTCCAGGAGCAGGTGCAGCCCACGCAGGGCCTCGAAGTGCTCCAGGAAAATCAGCAGTTCGGCCATACATCTTGGCGCACCGGGGTCACCTACAAGTTTTTCGATTGGCTGAGTGGCCGTGCCGCAGCCGGGAGCGCTTTCAGCATACCATCGGCAGACGAACTCGCCGGGCGTTTCCAGTCCGGGGAGTTTATGAAGGTCATTGGGAATCCCAACCTCAAACCGCAATCCGGCACCACTTACGAAGCAGGCCTAGACGCCGAACTCGCCGGGTTTAAGCCCAGCCTCACCTACTTTTACACCGACTACAACAATAAAATCACGGGCGGTTTCCCTGCCTGTGTCGACGGAGATTGCACCTGGACGACTTATGAAAATGTTGCTGGAGCTATTCTCTCGGCATTCGAAGGATCGCTCAGTTACAAAAAAACATTCACATTCAATGATACGCAGATAGGTCTGAGACCGTTCGTGAATCTCGTCTACTATACTCAGCGCAAACTTGAAGACCCAGGCTATGTCGAAATTCTAAAATCCGACACTGTCCCCTACGTGCCTCTTTGGGATGCTACCGGTGGCATTGAAGTTAGCTTCAACCATAAGGTGACCTTGCTTTTTACCGGCTTTTACACGGGAGACGAAAAGCAGGAGAATTTCAATTATCTTTCTTCCACTTACAGCCAAGCTATTGATAAAGGAGGGTTTGCCGTTTTCTCCGCCAAGCTTACCTACCGTCCCACAAAGGCCCTTGAACTCTTGTTGGCCTGCGATAACCTGACCGACAAAAATTATGCTTTCGTGGACGGCTATCCAATGCCCGGCAGAAGTTTTCGAGGAGGCCTCCAATTTCGTTTCTAGACCGAAAGAAAGGATAATCAACCATGTTGGGAGGCAAGGGCGATCTTTTACCAGAGGGAAAACCTGCTTGGACGCACTCCATTGAACTCCCTCTGTGTTACGTCAGATCGGCAAAGGTAGATGAAACCACAATTTTTGATTTCCCCAACAAGACGCTAATCGTCGAATTCACAGAGCCAATGCTGGTCACCTCCACACTTGAGGGCGAGAAGAAGGGCATTACAAGTGTAGGCAACCACTACTTCCCGCGCCAGTGCTGGAGCATAGAATACAGGCTCGGGTTCGAGAAGTGGAGGAAGCACATCTTCAAGACCATCGGAAAAACACGAGGCGGATGCTGTCTGCTGTTTACCGGTGCGGATATGGGAAATCTGTCGGTTCAAAAGGTGCAATTCAAGGACATGACCGTTTATGCGATTGTAACGGCTGGGGTCGAAGACAACGCTATGCGCTTGTCGGTGGATGAGGGGATGTTCTATGAACCAGGGACAATAAATATCATTCTCCTGACTAATATGAGGCTCTCGCCGAGGGCAATGGTACGGGCGGTAATCACTGCCACTGAGGCAAAGACAGCGGCTTTGCAGGATTTGGACGTTCGAAGTTCGTATAGCCCTGGCAAAAGCCAGGCGACTGGCACAGGAACCGACGAGGTGCTGGTGGTCGAAGGCAGGGGACCAGCCGTTGACAATGCGGGAGGCCACTGCAAGCTCGGGGAATTAATAGCTAGGGCCGTTTACGACGGAGTGAAGGAAGCCATCTTCCAGCAAGACGGGATCTCAGCCCAGCGCCACGTTTTCCTGAGATTGCAGGAAAGGCATATTAACATCTACGAGATTTTCAATGGATGCACTTGTCCTGATGATGGAGCCAATCCGCATCGACACCTTGCCCATTTCGAACAGGTTCTGCTCCAACCCCGTTATGCTTCATTTCTCGAATCGGCTTTTGCACTCAGTGATGCTAATGAGAAGGGGCTTCTGTCGAACCTCGATGCCTTTGAAACATGGTGTCGGAGTGTGGGTGAGGAGATCGCAGGAAGAAAACTGGAAACATGGACAGATTTCATAACATCCGAGGAGATTCCCGTCGTTATGAGGATGTCCCTCAATGCTTTGTTGAACGGACTTGTATCGGAGAAGCCGCAGTCTGTCGGTGGTGGTTCGCCAACTCTTTCTAATTGAGGCGCTCAGTTGTTGATTCTCGTATGGCAAGGGCAGGTGGACGCTGATTCTTCGGCTGGAAGATCTGAGCTATTGCAATGGAAGATATGAAGTACATTCTCGATTCCTTTACAGTGACATTCCCGTGGGTAGATAAGGGACATTCACTCCCTGCGTCTTTTCTTACGTCATTGGAGTTGTCGGATGGCAGTCTCATCCTCCCACCTGGACATAAGGCTGACAAGCGAGAAGTGATTTTGGGAACGGGAGGGGCCTTCCTGCTTCATGTGGTTGCGGCGGCGACTTTGCTGCTTTCGCCGTTCCTTCAGCCACCGAAACATACTCAGCAGCCGTTTATAAATGTTTATTTTGCGGACATGGAGGGAAGCAGATGCCGTTTGAGTGGCACTGGTCCTGCTGACGGTGCTGATGGCGGAAAACAACTTGAACAATCTCTACTGGAAGTGAAACCAAGCGAAAAAGAAGTGGCCCCTGATGTCACCAAAGTCAAGACCATGGGACAGACCAATTTGCCCGCAAAAAGCCGGAAAAAGACCTCTGCGCGCGCCGAGACAAGACATGCCCCTAATGTCGAAAGTCCCTTGATCGACTCACGGAAGATCGCCCCGGCTGCCGAAGATCACGCTTCGGAAGGCGTTGGAGCTAACTTGGGGGGAAGACAGGTAGAAGATACGGGAAACGGAAGAGGAGCGGGCGAAGGCTCCGGTGGTCCGGGGCCTACCAACTCATCTTCTGGGACTGGACTCTCCGGGGAGTTTGACACGGCCACCGTAGATAAGATCCCGCAGATCCTGAAGAAAATCGACCCGACTTATCCCGGAAGAGCCCGGAGTCTGGGTATCTGCGGCAAGGTGGTGGTAAGATTTCTCGTAGAACCTGATGGGCGTGTTTCAAAACCTTCCATTGTCGAAGCACATCCCAAGGGTTATTTCGAACAGTCCGCCCTGGAAGCCGTACGCCACTGGCAGTTCAAGCCCGGTTGCTTCAAGGGGAAGGATGTTGCCACATGGGTGATACTTCCTGTTCAGTTTCGGCTGACCGAACAGGATTAGCAGGGGTTGGATGCAGTTATGAGGTTTTCAGAAATGTTCATAATCACCAAGGCTCACCGGCGACCAGACCTAACACTCTTCACAGTGTTAATAATGCTCGCATTCTGTTTTCTGCTCGCTCAAAAGAGTGCAGCCAGACTTACCAGAGATCAGTCGGGCCGGACAGTGTCCGTCCCCGATAATCCCCAGCGTATCGTGTCTCTAGCCCCCAGCATTACGGAAATTGTTTTTGCATTAGGGGCAGGAGACCGCTTGAAGGGAGTCACCCAACACTGTGATTTTCCAGCCGATGCTCAATTTCTACCCAAAGTGGGCTCCTACGTGCACCTTGATTTGGAAAGGATCGTCGCGTTAAAACCGGACCTTTGTATTGCCGTTCGGGACGGTAATCCCCAAAATGCGGTGACAGAGCTTGAGGCTTTGGGGATACCTGTTTATGCGGTCGACCCCAGGAATTTGGACACTGCCGTGGATACCGTACTGGAAGTGGGGCAACTGCTTAACGCCAACACAAAAGCGCAGGATCTGGCAAACGAAATGCGCGCCAGAATCCAACGGGTAAAGGAACGCGTTGCCAAAACCGGACTGCGTCCACGGGTCTTTTTCCAAATCGGCTCCGCCCCCATTGTTTCAGCCGGAACGAACACCGTTATTCACGAACTGATCGTTACGGCTGGGGGACAAAATCTTGCTGACGGTCCGTCGTCTTATCCCCGGTTCAGCAGGGAACAGGTCCTGGCGCTCCAGCCTGAAGTCATTATCATCACTTCCATGACCAAAGAATCGGACCTCGAACAGGTGAGTGCCGAGTGGAGACACTATGAGGGTCTGCCTGCGGTCCGAAACAATCGCATCTTTATCGTTGACGCGGACCTTTTCGACAGGCCGACACCACGTATCATAAACGGCCTGGAGACCCTGGCAGGGATCATACACCCGGAGTCGTTCCGATGAAAGCGGCGGCCCCTCATGCTTATCCCATTTTGAAACGCATACTGGCCGTTTCCCTTTTGCTGGGTTTGCTTCTCATCATAAGCGTCTTTTTGGGGCTTTCGATTGGATCTACAGCGCAAAACATCAGGCAAATACTAGCCGTTCTTGCCGGCCATTCAGATCAGTATCCGACTTTGTCGAGCATCGTCTGGCGAATCCGGTTGCCCCGAGTCCTACTGGCTGCACTGGTCGGGGCGACACTGTCGCTCGGGGGCCTCGTCTTCCAGGCATTGCTTCGCAACCCCCTGGCTGAGCCGTACATCCTGGGGGTCTCAGGCGGATCTGCCGTGGGGGCCATCATCGGCATCCTACTTGGAATGTCTCCTTCCCCCGGCGTGCCTTTCTTCGCTTTTGCCGGAAGCATGGCCACTTTGTTGCTGGTGCTTCTGATCGCTTCGACAAGATCGGCCATGAAAAAAGACACCTTGATTTTGGCAGGTGTTATGGTCAATGCGTTTTGTTCCTCCGTTATAATGTTCCTCATCTCACTTACCCAGGACTCCCGGCTCCACAACATCCTTTTCTGGCTGATGGGAGATCTTTCGATGTCTGATACCCATCGGACGCTGATGCTCCTGGTTCCTCTGCTGCCGTGCTTTGCCGCTATATTTTTGCTTGCCCGCCCAATGAACATTCTCCTCATGGGGGAGGAAATGGCCGCCAATATGGGGGTCGACGTGCGCATCATAACGCTTGTTCTCCTGCTGATTACCTCATTTATGGTCAGTGCTGTTGTTTGTCATACAGGGCTTTTGGGATTTGTCGGACTGGTCATGCCGCACCTTCTTCGGCTGCTGTTCGGACCGGATCACAGGGTGCTGGTTCCTGCCTGCATTCTCGGCGGCGGTGCATATCTGATCCTGTGTGACCTCCTCGCTCGATCTCTTCCGTCACAAGGGGAAATGCCGGTGGGGGTAATAACGGCCATGGTCGGCGCACCGCTGTTCATCATTTTGCTGCGGAGATCCAGACGATGAAGATTTCCCTGGCTGTAAAAGATTTAAGTCATGGTTATGGAAGGATATCCGTTCTGAATGCTATCTCCTTTTCAGTGCAGGAAGGGGAATTTTTTATCATCATAGGCCCGAACGGCTCCGGCAAGACAACTCTTGCTAAAACCATTTCAGGATCTCTCAGGCCGCAAAGAGGACAAATGGAGATACTCGGTCGCCCCATTCGGAGCTATTCAGGAAAGGAACTGGCGCGCAGTATCGCGGTAGTCCCCCAGACGCCGCCTGTGGACGTACCTTTCACGGTGGCGGAAGTGGTTCTCATGGGGCGTTCGCCTCATCTGAGTTTGCTGGCAATTGAGAAGCGAAAAGATCTGGAATTGGCGGAGCGCGCTATGTCGTTCACCAATGTGCAGCATCTATCCGAGCGCAGGTTCGAACAGCTAAGCACAGGCGAGAGACAACAGGTCTCTATTACCCGCGCCATTTGCCAGCAACCACGCATAATTGTTCTCGATGAACCCACGGCGCCGCTAGATCTCGCGCATCAGATTCATGTCATGGATCTGTTGGAGCGACTCAGAAAAGAGGAAAAGATTACCATAATCATGGTTTCTCATGACTTGAACCTTGCAGCAATGTATGCGGACCGTTTGCTGCTTCTGAAAGGGGGTAGCGTTGTCAGCTTGGGAAAACCGGAGGAGGTGCTCACTTTTCAAACCCTTGAGCAAGCCTACGATTGCGTTCTACTGGTTGATGAAAACCCGGTCAAAAAGGTACCCAGGGTCACCCTGGTGCCGAATTCAATCATGCAGACAGGTTTTCGAAGCCTTACAAGGAAATAAGATATGCCGGTTTCTTATGGCTCAACCCCAATATTCCATCAAGTTGTTGTGAACTAATTATTAGATGTAGCAGGTTGCTGAAAACCCTAGGTGCCGGCTTCTATTGGGAAAGGGCTTTTGGCCCTTAAATTTAACTTTCTCGTCACGGCTTCGTAAAATTCTTCTGGGGCCACTTGAGGTGACGGTGGTTCAAAATTTTTGGTGACAAAAGCTCCAGGTCCTCGCCGCGGTCCTCTTTTGTCTGTCGCCATATTGTTTTGGTGACACCCGGGTCGCCGCGCGAGACCCACATTGTCACCATCTTAGGCCCTCGAAGTGCCCCTTCCCTGCCCCCCTGGAGTGCTGCCGCCCCAAAGTCCACAGCAACCCCTAAAAACAACCCCTCTAAAATGCCCCACAATCGATTTTCTCGACTTGCCCCATACTTCGATACCTCCCTTTTTTCACCTTCTGGCTCCCCTGGCCTGCCGCTCCTGACGTTGAGTCGGTTCCTGTATCACCGCCAGCTCAATGACGGCCTGTCGGTTCTTGGCCTGCTCTCTTGCAATGGCTGTGGACACGACCGCCCTTGCCTGGCGTTCAAGCCCCTCTTCTCCGAGAATGCTTTTCGTGGCCAAGTCATTAAAGTCCTTGAAGGTCTTCGAATCAGCCGTTTGTTCGCCAGGTGCAAAGATCGGAAACATAGCTACACCATTAACCGCCCTGGCCGCTTCCTGCGCTTTGGTCTTACCGGGGTTCACTCCTTGCGATTCCAGGTGGAGATCATTGTCGCCGGCGATGATGATAGGTTTATCCGGAAATTTCCCTCGAAGCGCCTTTGCAACGAGAGGAAGGTTGCCGCTGTCAAATGCTGCGACGGTCGAAAATCCCAGCGCCTCCGAAAGGCTACAGGCAGTCGCATACCCTTCTGCTATGACGATTGCAGGGGCTCTGGAGAGCTCATCCATGCCGCCCACCGCATGGAAGCATCCTTCCTTGCGCGAGTTCTTCGCAAAGCGCTTCGTTCCATCTTCCCATGTGTATTGCATGGTCCACACTTTGCCGTCTTCATCATGGGCGGGCACATAGGTTTTTTTTCCATCCGAATCGGTAAATATTCCTGCCTGTACCGCAATTTGCTTACTCGCGAGATATGTTGTCGGTGAGGATACAGGAATAAGCTTCGTCACCTCAAGAGCGATCCGCTGGGCAGTCTGTTCGTGTTGCCATTGCTCGCCTACGGCGCGCGCTTGCACATTTGTAGCCGCTTGCGCCAGCAGCGAGGCTTTTTCCTCAGGACTTAGCACGTAGCCCTTGCTCTTCCACCTGATCTCGACACCGGTGCGATTGTTTTTGATAAAGCCCGCGGGATGGCCGTCCAGGTGAGCTACATAGAAACCGGCCTGTTCCCCCCTTTTGTCGCCTGTGACCGCTATGCGGTGCGTTTTCCCGTCCATAACAGGGTGGATGCCGGCGACCACGGCGCCAACGCTTCGCAATGCATCTGCAAATTCTTCTGGGGGAGACATCGCCGCAGCTTGGCGTTGCCCAGGCACGTTTTCCGGCAGCCAACGGCTGAGCTTTTCCGCATCGCCGTCCGGCCCAACATACCAGCATTTAGCGGCCTTATCCCACTTTGCCCCAAGCGCTTTGGCAGCTTTCCTTTCACCATAAGGGACTGCCAGATATTCGCGCTCTTCTTCGCCTCGATGCGCCTGTGTATCCCCCTGCCCTTCTACGGCTCCACCGGCCCATCTGGCAAAGGGTCCCGGATCAACTCCAGGGGGTATATACCATGAGCGCTTCTGGCGATCCCAACGTGCTCCAAGCGATTTCACTTCCTCTTTTTCTTCGAACGGAACATTCAAACAGATCTTTTCCTGCCCGATTCCTTCATCCTTAACGGCAGTCTTAGCCGGTTTGTCCTGGAGCTGCGCCATGCCAATGGCCTCCTCATTTTCGTTTTTCGCATTCCGGGCTAGGGTCGTCAAAGCTTCCCATTCGGCTTTCAGCACACCGGCCGCACCTTGAAATGTTGGCCCGCTTATCCCGGCGTATCTTTCCTCCAGCTCGCCGGCATCCTCCAAGCTCGACAGGGCACCCTCATATGCGCCTTCGCGCATGGAGCGAACGGCCGATTGCGCCATCTGGGTGACCTCGTCGGCTGCAGCCTGATCTTCCCAATAAGCAGTGTTTTCCATTGCCCGTTCGATTTCCGCGATCACCCTGCCGGTCATCTCTTGCTCATGATTCACGATTATAGTGCTGCCTGTCTCCCTGGCCTCCTGCTCCCGGACTCGTTTTTGTTCAAGGCCCAACACAAACTCTTGTATTTTCTCGGCTGCCGCGGCAGCTCTGAACACTTCCAGCGGGTCATCCTCCAAGGTTTTGATCCAGCTCGCCACATATGCGGCATGCTGTCCCGGATCATGGCCGATCCCCAATTCATCACCAAGGATCATGCTCGCGATCTCGGCACGCAGCTCTTCCCGCGCGTAAGCCTCACTTCCAAACGGGTGGCCAAGGTCGCGAGCCAGGCGGGACTGATGTCCCGTCCAATGCCCCAGTTCGTGAAGTGCCGTCGCGTAATAACGATCGGCGCTTTCGAACTGGCTTTTATCGGGTAAATGAATGGTGTCGGCCGTTAACCTATAGAAAGCCCGATTACCTCCACCGTGGCTGATGGCGGCGCCTGAGGCCTGCAAGATGGCTTCGGCTCGGTCAACAGCATTCCACGCCACCGGATTTCGCTCCATGGCCGGTACACCGTCAATCTGTTCGACATTAAAGACGGTGGCAAAAAATGCCCGTGGGCGCTCAAGGGTAATCTCTTCTTTTATGGGCTTTCCCTCGGCGTCGAGAGCGGGTTTCCCCTCTTCATCAAACCTAGTTTTTTCTTCCGAAAACTTCCAATACTGAACTCGTGTGCCTTTTTCGCCGCGCCGTACCTGGTAGCCCGCCGTTTGAGCCTGATTGTAGGTCATCCAGCGGGGATCTCCCCTGCCCTCCATTATCAGCTCAATTGCGTTAATCCCCCTGTAACGCTTGCCGGTAGTCGAATTAATCGGCAATACGGCGTTGGGCTCTCCTGCTTGCCAGGGCTTCTGCCAAGGGGCTGTTCCGGCCTTTAATTGTTCTATCAGCTTTTCTGCCACGGCCTCATGGAATAGTTTTTTTTGATTATTCATCGAAGACACCCTACTTTCGCCGACACTCTTGGTTTTCATCATCGAGTCGCCTCCGGAACCTGCTGGGAGGACCTGCTCGGTTGATATTTTAGGGATTCCATATTCTTGTTCGACTTCATCAACTTCCTTGCCCCGATTTTTCTCGATCAGATCAACAACCGGTTTCGACGCAGTGATTCGTTCAAACGTCGCTATTCCGCTGCCACCAGTCGGAATAAACACTCGCTCCGCCCAGTTGATCCGCTCGACAAACGCACCCTGCTCTTTCAAGACACGCATTTCAGCATCGGTTAGAGAAACGCGTCCTTTAATCTCAAGACGATCTTCGTAGTTGACTTTGGCGGTTGAGATTTCCCAACCATTTGAAAGAATGGCCTTATTGCCATTCTTGATTGAGGAGAACAAATCGCTTGCCGACATATTGGATAGCCCCGAATCATGCCCTAAATTCTTGAGCGTTTGTTTTGATGCCTTTGCCCCCAACATGCGGCCCAATAACTGTTCACCATCATCTGTTTGCAATCGTTTAATGACTTCCGAACCTTCGACACGATCCCAAATGGGCAGGATCACACCGACTATCATCCGCTCGGTTTTGGTTATTGTTTTTGGCGAATTCGCAATTTGTTCCTTCCAAAGATTCTCGGCCTCAACCTCATCTATCGACCTGGTAAGGGTAACCTTCCGGTAACTACCATCAACGTTTCTGTATGCTTCGCCGTGACTAATCTCATCGGCATTATCGATGTACTTATGCTCGTTCTTTCTGATCGGGTACACGACGCCACGCCGAACGGTATTACCCTCTGGGTCTAATCTTTCTCCGATATCCTTCAGATAAAAAACATCTCCCTTGTTTTTCCCGAATTCAGATACGAACCAGCCGCTTAGGTCATCGGTTTCTCGACGCTTTAAAGACCGGAGCCTGGCGTCTTCCCATTTTTCATATTCAATCTTATTGGTGACGGCCAATTCGACATAACGGGTTTGCGCTCCGGTGTTCTTCTCCACGTGTACAACATCATCGCGTGTCTTCTTTATGCTCAGGGCTTTGAGGGTCTGAAGACCCACATCGTACAAACCTTGCTGTTTCGAGTATTCAACAGCCTCCACGAGCCGTTTTTCAAACTCGTTGAAAACAGCATTTTGCATATTCGTTTTGAGAGATAGCAGTCGATTCAGAAACTGGGGGATTGACGGGATCTTGCTTTCATTTAATCCACCGTTTTCATCAACTAGGTTCAGTCCCATCTGCTTCGTGACATCCTGAAAAGAGAGGCCGGTTTTTTCTCGATAGAGATCGCCAACCAGATTCTTCAAGGCAATTGAAGCGTGTTCACTTTCAAGATTATCTGACGCCGTAAATATCCCCTGACTGGTCGCTTCCCGCTGGCCGCGTGTCAACGCACCCAGTTGATCGAGTCTACGGGCAATCGATGATACAAACCGCTTTTGGGCCTTGAGATTTGTCGTGGGCAATACATAATGAGGTTCCTGAGCCTGGTTGGTCCGGTGTGTGCGTCCGAAGCCCTGTACCGCCTTGTCCGCTTGCCAACCCGGCTGTAAAATGTAGTGGATGCGTTTGCGCTGATTTTCGGCTGTGTTGTCGGCGTGGAATGAATATCCGGTTCCACCCGCTCCGGAAAATATCAGGATGTCCTTTTTATTATTCTGGAAGCTTTCCGCATCCGTCATGGATGCGTTTTTGCCGCGCTTTTCCTCAACAATTTTCAGATACCCTTCATCATCGCGAATCTGAACAAAACGCCTGCTACGGCCAGTCACTTCGGCTACCCTGTCGGAGCCAAAGCTATTGATGATTGAATCCAACGGATTTTCAGGCACACGAATTTGTTGGAGCGTTTCAAGCAACGAGTCGCGTAAGGCAACAGCCTCCCGGTCAAATACCTGGTTCCCTTCAGAGTCGCGAACCGGAACATAAACGACGTTACCGCTATCGTCTCTAGACTCTTCATAGGCAGCTACAGGAAAACCGTTTCTTACGTAATCGATCAGCAATTGCCGGGGTGTGAAATCCAAATCCTCGAGTTCAACGTTGTTTGCCGAGGCAAGGGCAATTATGCGCTCCTGGGCAGCCTCGTTTGTGTTTACCAACTGAATGACGGCAACGTTTCCGGCATCGAGCTGCTCGCGAATATCATCGATCACCTTCGGCGTTTGCATTGCCGTGATAATCTGGTTGAAGAAACGTTGATGCGCTCCCCAAAACTGCGATAACGCTGCGCTCTTGGCAACGCCGTTGCTTCCCGCCTGGGTGATGTCCAGTGCCTGCTCAACATTGTTTAAGACAATCTGCCAGGCCCCGGCCAATTCGTTGTAAATATCTTCCTGCAGCTCAGTTAGAGTGTGTTCGAGCCGTTCATAGCTCACGCCATCATAGGAAAGAGACCGGGACACATACATCCCTAAGGCCTTCATATCGCGGCTGATCAATTCCATCGAGGCGATGCCGCCCCTTGAGACATCTTCAATGAAGGCGTTCACATCGGCAAACGGCGTAGCTTCACCCCATAAGCCCAGACGATCCGCGTACCTGAGATTGCTGATCTCAGTCGCACCTGTCGCTGAAACATAGAGAACTCGCGCATGAGGCAACTCGTGTTGCAGGTTGATTCCGGCAATCGCTTGCTGCGATGGTTTTCTGACGCCGCGTTTTCCTTTAATGGCAATGGCGTTACCCATGCTGTGCGCTTCATCAAACGCGATCACGCCATCAAAATCTTTGCCCAGCCACTCTATGATCTGCTCAGCCCGCGTCTTGCCCGCCTTTTGGCCTTGGTCATTGGCCTGTTTTTTTTCACCACCACGCAGCGTTGAATAGGTGGTGAACAAGATGCCCTCCTTTTGAGTGATTTCACCTCCGGCCTTTGTTTTCCCCTGGAAAAATATCTTCCCGGGATCGCCGCCAACACCTGCAAAGTCCCTCCTCGCATCTTCAATCAGGCCTTCGTTAAAAGATATCCAGACGGCTTTGTTGCGGCCATGCATCATGTTGTCGAGGATGATGCCGGATATTTCCCGACCCTTCCCCACGCCGGTCCCATCGCCAATGAAAAAACCCTTGCGTGTTCCGTTCGGCAAAAAACCTGAATGCGCTTGCCCGGCGTAGACAACGGCCTCCAGTTGGGCTAACGAGAGCAAACCGTCTCGTATGAGATTCTCTGGCAATGTGGGTGAATAGGTCGGTGCTGGTGGTTCTACGGCTGACATCGCCGCGGCCTGCACCAGTCTTCCCGGATGCTGCCATGCGCCTGGAATGGTTAGACGCTGGGGGGTGTAATGCGCAAATACGGAATCGGAAAACTCGCTTACTTCACCGCTCTTGGTCTCTATTGTAACGGTGCTAACGTTGCTCCCTTTATTGACGCCATTATTTCCTCCAGGATCTCTGCCGCCGCTTCTTCCAATGTATCTGACAGCTCCATTTCGAACTCCACTCCCGGCTCCGATTCCGTCATTAACGACATGGCTAATTCCGGATTCACCGAGAGTTTTGCTATCAGTAGCAGAGGCTCCTGTATCTCCCCCGTCTCCAGGAGGCCTCGTTCCAGTGCTTCTCGGATCAGAGCCAGGCCCGCCAGTTCCGTCGATGGATCGAACGGTATCTGATACTGTTCGAGAATCCTTGTTGACTGTTGATTTAACGACGCTTCGTTGAATAGGCTTACGTTCATTTCTTATGCCCTCCAATAATATGGGTAAATCTGCAACCGATTCGACCCTGCCTGTTAATACGCCTTGAATGGTGCTTCCAGTTTTGTCGATAATCAGAATTTGATTATCGAAGGTCGTGCCATACTTCCCATACTCCTTGCCGGATATGCCAATGTTGGCACGGACATTATATCGCCCCTCTATCTCTTTCCACCATTTGCTGAATGCCGGTCGGTCCAAGGCCATGCCCTTCCCGACAACAGCAACCAACCGGCCGTTATCCTGAAGCCGTTTCAAAGCCTGCTCGATGTGACGGGCGCCAATCGACGTGTCGCGTTGACCCTGCACACGTCCTGCCGATGATGAAAACGGCGGATTCATCACAATAACGGTGGGAGCGACATCGAGAGGCAATACATTGTCTAGCTGTTCCGCGTTTTCTTTAAAAAGCGTTGCTTCCGGGAACAAATCGGCGAGCAAATCCTGCCGCCTTTGAGATAGTTCATTTAGAACAACCTCAGCTCCAGCGATTTTCGGCCATATTGCCAAATCACCGGTACCGGCAGACGGCTCCATCATCACATCCGTGGGCTGGATATTTGCCACCCAATTCGCCACGAACGATAAAGCAGGAGGGGTGCTGAATTGTTGAAACTCCTCCATCTCTTCATCACGCCTGGATTGCGTGGGCAGCTTTGAGACGCGCTGAGTTAATTCTTGGGCTTTGTTCCTCGCCCAATCCGCACCACTTCTATTCCAATCGGTTCTCTCCGTTTTGCTCAGATGAATGTTAAAGGCCACTTCCATCGCGTCGTATGCGTCTTTTGAAGAATAGACGCCTTCCGCCTGAGTGCCGCCGAAAACACGGTTGGCCTCAACAGTTAAGAACCTGGAAGTGATTTCTCCATCCTTGTCGAGCTTTTCAGCCAAACGCTCTGCGAGAACATAGCGGGACTTGTCAGGCGATATTGTTGTATCCCTGACAACCAACCAGTCATCGAACAGGTTCAGTTGTCTAAGAGATTGTTTCGGGTTAAATCCTTTCGCCATGTTCAATTATCCAGATTTCCCAATGAATATGGACTGCTGTCTAGCGCGTCCTGCTCACTCAACGCGTCCTCAACGAAGGCCCCCGCGAGTTCGGCTTCCTCCGGATCAAACTCCACCTCAAAGCCGGGCGTCTCCATATCAGCCAGTTTCTCGCGTAGCGCTTCGGCCGCATCTTCCTTGGCGTCAAAAAGCACTTCTTTAGTTAGTTCCTTCATCTTGTCACTCCTCTTCTGGAATGTAGACCCCCTGCCCTACCAGGTTAGAACCGGACGGATAACGCTCCGGATCTGGGCCGAGTTAATCGGCCCGAAATACCTGCCATCAAACGAAAGCGGGTTATAGTCCGACATGAGCAGCACCTGGTTGTTTTTAAGCGTACAGTCAGTCTCATAATGCGGCATCGGCCGCCCTGCCCTGTCCTCGGTGGATGGCATGCTGTCAAAGATCGGCACACCATTTACGGCCACGCCCTTTTCAGAAATGGTCACTCGGTCTCCCTCTGTAGCGACTATCTTCTTAATCATTTCCCTATACCCGCCCGGACAAAATCCTGCCCCGATATAGCCCCGTTCTTTGGCTTCAGCAAAAACAGGGGTTTTTGGCGGACAGAAGATCACGAGATCACCTTTTTTAAATGGCGCATTGATTTTCCAATACAGACCGCGCGGGAAGCTCGCCGTACTGTTGACACGAGCTCCGTTCAAGATGAAGACGGCCACCAGAGCGAAAACACCCCAGGCCGTTAAGACAAACCCTTTGACCAGGCTCACAAAACAATCCTTTGGCCGGGCTGCGTTAAAGACAATAGCCTATCGGTCTCTTTGGGCGGAGGGACCTCTGCTCTGGCCTGGAAAACGGGATCCTGAAAATATAGAGGCTGCCGGCCATAAATCGCCGGAAATCCGGAGCAGTAAACAACCATGTCGCAGCCGCAAACGATGCGGTCGTGCGCGTCCTTTTTGGGTCCCGGCATCCGAAGCGCTTCATCAACCGTCAGGAGTGGACGCTGGACTTCCTGGATGGTCCTCGATACTTGGCCAAGAAGTGCGCTCATTCTCCGACCGCTGGTCGTGATCTGCTCTTTTACGATTGTGGTCTGCCCGGTGAGTTTTGATAGATGCTCGGCGGTCTCTAAACGGTTGGGAGCAAAAGAGTTTTGGATACCACAGGCGGATGTGATTGTTTCGTCTTTGCCGTAACCAGTCTCCCGGTTTTGGAGCTGGTTTATATCCTGGATGATGATGTAGCACTTTATGCCGTAGCCAGCGACGAAGGCCAAAGACTCCTGCATGATTTCAAGTTTTCCAAGACTTGCGAACTCATCGAGCATCATAAGCAAGCGGTGCTTGTATTCGGGCTTTGGCCGCCCCTTTTCAAACTTGATCTTATCGGCCAGAAGTCTCACGATCATGTTGACCAGAACACGGACCAGGGGGCGCAGGCGCGTCTTGTCATTGGGCTGAGTGACGATATAAAGGCTCACCGGGTCATCAAAGTTCATGAGGTCCCTGATTCGGAACTCGGATTTAGAGACGTTTTTCGCAACTACCGGATCACGGTATAAAGAGAGGTATGATTTGGCCGTAGATAAGACAGAGCCCGCCTCCTCGATGGGTCTATCCATCATGTCGCGGCCTGCCGCGCCAACTACCGGATGATTCTCGCCGTTTTTGTGAGCATATACGGTCATTTCCTCCCATAGCTTGCTCACAGGCTTCTTGGGGTCGGCGAGCATGGCGTCGAGCGCAGGCAGGGTCGCAAGAGTCCCCTCTTTTCCGCTCTTGTAGAGAATATGCAGAATGCAGCCTACCAGGAGTGACTGGGAGGTCTTCTGCCAGTGGTCGTTTAGACCCTTTCCTTGAGGGTCAACAATCAGGGTTGCAAGGTTTTGCACGTCCCCGACTTCATATTCCGTGTCCAGGCGGATTTCCTCAAGCGGGTTAAAACCAACGCAACCTGTGAGCCGCGCCGGCTCAAATCTCAGCACTTTGTTGTGACCATGGGTTTTTCGCCATCCTGAGGAAAGCTCCCAGAGTTCCCCTTTAAGATCTGTTATAACAGCGCTATGAGGCCAAGAGAGAAGCGTAGGGACCACCAAACCAACGCCTTTTCCGCTTCTTGTCGGTGCGTAACACAGTACGTGCTCCGGGCCGTTGTGGCGAAGATACCTGAGCCTGTTTTTCGAATCTAGCCAGCCACCGACATAAACGCCGTCGTTATCGAGAAGTGCTGCGCCTTTAATATCCTTCTCGCTCGCCCACCTTGCCGATCCGTGCATATACTCGTTTGCCTTGGAGGTGTTTGCACGCAGGAGCCTTCGCATAAAAAGGCCAACCATTCCGATCGCGCAAACCATTACCCCGATACTGCCGGCCTTGGAAAAGATATCCCAATATCTTGCATGCCACCTGGCGCCCCACAGAAGAATCATCCACGGAGGATAAAGCCCGTGAGCGCTTACGCCGAGAGCGGGATGGTAATTGAACTGGTACGCCGCAAACTGTGTAGCGGAAAAGAGTCCCAAGGCGAGTACGGCAAACACCCAAGCCGCCTGCCCTACCCTGCCGGTATCCGTCTTTGGTTGCCGTATTTGCGGACCTACGGCGGTATTGCGTTTCTCAGAAGATTTCACTTACCTGCCTCGTATGCCGCCAGCTCATCGCCCGGGATCTCCATAAGCTTTGGCTTTACTCCAAGGTCATGCCGGAGGCGCTTCATTGCATCAAATGCCTCCACTAACCCAACAGGGCGAAGCCTGACGCCGTAAACTGTGCCGCGCTTGGGGTTTGAGCGCTCCTTTATCTCTGCCTCGTAACCATGCTTTGCGAGTTTCTCCTTCAGTTTCTCAGCCGATGGCCTATCAGTAAGTGTCTCTACCTGAACGACGTAACCTGTCAACCCGTGCGAGATGCACTTACTGTCCAAGGTCTCGGTCTTACCTGGGCACACAGGCGCTACTTCCACTTTGGGCGTTGAAACGGGGGCTGGAATGGCAACTTTTTCCTGAACCGGTTCGACTATTGGAGTCGAAGTTTTTGGTTCCGGAGGTGGTATCGGGGCTTTCGCTGCTACTATTTCGCGCTTTTCAACCGTTTTTCCGGAGGACCCGATGATGTCTACAGACGCGTTCCGGGTCAACATTCGAACCGTCAGCGACGCGTAAGTACCCGGCAAAATCACGTAGTGCTCCCCTACCCTCTCATATTTTACTTGATGTCCTTCGCCATTCAGGATGACAAAGCTTTCACCCTCCAGATTTGCAAACTGCAGCACCGTGGTATTTTCATCCTGGAAGGCCCGGATGAGGCCGACTCCCCGGGAATCATCGAACGTATAAAAGCTTAAGGCCGCAGAACCTGCCGGTACTGTGGCGCAACCCGGAAACACCACTAACGATGCCACAAACAAAACCGTTATAAAAATTCGCATGGATTTTACTCCGATCCTCAAATGACGGCGGTCAACGAAATCACGAAAGATCGAATAAGCTGAGTGAGAGACAAGATAAATGTTTTGGCCCAGGTGACGATGCTAGGAAATACGAAGTACAGGACCGCGAACGCCAAAACCATTAAGATCAGCCTCATCGACCACCACAAGTACAGCTCTTTGCTACTGAGACTGTATATAAGCACAACTCTCCTTCTGCTTCCGAAGAGAGAGAAAACCAGGAATACCCCAACTACAATGAGCAATAAACTTTCCATCTGCGAAGAAATCATGGTTCTCTCTGCGGTTCGGATAAAATCAATTGTCACTTGTTTCGTGTTGCAACAGTACCTGCCAATAAATCGCGAGTTTTAAACCGCTCGGTTAGCCAATTGCCCCATTTGCCGGAAGCTCGAATCAGCTTGGCTCGGTATTCAGCATTGTAGCAGGGGGTTTTGGAATGATAATTCGCTACGCGCGTCCAAAGATCGCCCGTATCATTTAGGATGTGTTCCCGGAGGCGCCAGGCGGCCAATTCATAGGAGTAACAACCAGCAGCCGCTACGTCTTTTGCTGTGATTCCATATTGTGCCAGATCTTGAAGGTAAGCCGTGTTGAACTGCATAGTACCGACATCGTATGTCCCGTTGGTATTTTCGACATACCGGCCAGGCTTGCCGCCCTCGATCTCAGCCACCGCGAGAATGATATTCGCCGGCACGTCGTATTTCACCGCCGCAATTACCGAGCACATAACGCGCTCATCCATTTCTCCCGGCTTAAGTATAGTTAGATACCCCGAGACCGGACCGCTGCCGCCCTGCCCTTCCAGCTCTGCGGCCAGGCACACCATGGGCGCACTTAATAGTGCAAGCATCACCAAGAGCAGGCACTTTCCCCTCATCAGAAACCACGCCCTTTCCCATCGATAAACGACTGAACTTCAGGGTTGGGATTCGTTACCTTTCCTGCGCCCAGGCTACCACCGCCCTCGCGCAGCTCTTTAATGGCACTCGCTATTTTCCCGCCGGTTGTCAGGCCGATGCTCTTTTGAACGGCATCCATCTTCTCTTTAACCGCATCACCTGCAACCTGGCGAGCGCCTCTATACAGGCTGCCGACAGCGCCCGCAGTCATATTGGCGCCACTACGAGGCTTGTCACCACACGCCATTGCCAGCGGGCTTAACCCACTACTCGTGCTACCGCCAGGACCTCCCGGCCCACCGCCAGACATATCTAAACTTCCAGGACTCGACATACTCTGTTGCCCGGACTTGCAAGCCGCCATCAATGCACTCGATCCTCCAGCAATGGACATTGCCCCACCTGCTATCATGCCGCCAGCCAGGCCGGCTGCGCCTGCCGCTAGTCCCCCCGCGCCAATAGCCGCGCCTGCCCCGAAATTCCCTATGCCCGCATTACCTATGCTTGCGCCCGTAACGATGCCACAAACCAAAGGAGGCACTTTCTCCACCAGAAATAACAAAATGATGGCAACGACAAGCATGACGCCCATGTCCGAAAACTCTACGTCCTGACCTTGGTTCATCTTCGAGTAGTAAGCGTCGATAAAGCTTTGTCCGACGCCAATGAGAAGAATCATCGTGAACAAACTTGCTCCAATTTCGAGTACTTTTTTGTAGTAGTTTATTGCGATGTCGGAGGTCCATCTGGAACCACCAAAGCCGAGAAAAAACACGCCCGCATACGCTAACAGCCAGGCAGAGCAAAGCAAGAGCAGCATGTTCGCCCCAACGAGAGCGAACACAACCATGATGAGTCCGCTCAACAAAAGACCAACGAAGCTGGCCACCGGGCTCCAGCCCGACATATTCTTTAAGGCGTTAAAAAAGATCTTAAAACCCATGTCTGCAATGTGACCTGGGTTCACCTGCGTACCTTGTCCTGTTGCCTCGCTAGCGATTTGTTGAAGTGATTCGATGATTGAGCCGGCATAGGAAGGCCCATTGCTGAGCAACCACCAAAAGAAACCGGTGAAGATCGTGAAGCGCACAAACTCGGCTACAAATTCTCCAAAATCGGCCTTTCGGAGCGCCATCATGCCGAACGTCCAAATCATACTGATTGAAACGAGACACCAAAAAAGCCAAGTTGCATGTTTCGTTATGGTCGTTGACCAAGCGGTTGCTACTGCCTGATACCGTTGCAATATATCCCCGAAAACATTAGAATTTGTCATCTGTGCCGAAGCGGTTACGGAAACAAGCAGCAGGCAGGAACAAAGCAGTAAACAAATGACGAGGAATCTGGAAGAAAAAAACCCTTTCACGAATGTGAGTAATTTCCCCATGCTTTTTCTTTCTTTATTAGTCGTGCTCATGTTTTTGGACTAGTTCTTACCAGCTTTCTCCTGTTCAGCCTTTTTGTCACTGGTATTGCTTTTATCTTTGGGTAGTTTCTGTTCGTCCTCAAAAGACCAACCGCTTTCATCTGTTGTGTCCGGGAAGCTTGAAATTGACTTTTTATCAGCATCGGTCATGCTCTTGTCTTTTGACTGGCTGCAGCTCAAAAGTCCCAGTGAAAGAATAAAAATCAACAAAAGTGTCAGATATTTTCCCATCTATTTTCTCCCCTCAAAAGACCAACCGCTTTCATCCGTCGTGTCGGGGAAACTTGAAACTGACTGTTGATCGAGGGCTCCGCTCTGGGCCTGCTTGTCGGCATCCGCTTGCAGCTTGGCGGCCGCGGCGTTTCCCTGCGCGACGAGCAAGGTTCGAATTTGGAGCAATTGCGCCGCCTGATTGCTTGCCAACTGGTTAGCCGCCTGGAGTGCTTCCATACGCCCGCCCGCGCTTTGCGCCGCATTCTGGATCAGCACCAGATTGGCCGCGTCCTGGCGGAGCTGGACTTGCTGTTTCTCGATCGCTTGCACGAGGGCATCGTTTGCCTGTTTTTGGGATTGTGATCCCAGTATAGCCACATTCTGCAGTGCTGCCCGTTGCTGCTGAGTGCAGCCATTAGGACCGAAACAGGGTGAGCTTCGGTAATAATTTATATCCTGGAATTTATTAAGATACGCTTGCAGGCTCCCGGCCTGCTGCTTGTAACGGTCTACAACGTCAATCGTTTTCAACACATCATTTATGGTTATATTCGCCTGGTCCCATACATAGGCTACAGGCGCAACAGTATTTTTAACCATGTTTGCAGATTGTGATAGTTGCTGCTCATACTGTTGCAGTTGAAGACAATATTGTTGGATCTGTTTTAAGGTCATCAGCACATTCTGTTTCGCTGAAACCAGGTTCTCAGAGAAATTGCCGGCGTCGAAGACAGCCATCTGCGCATGGGCCTGCACAGTCATGCAAAGCACCACAACGCACACATACTTACCTACACGGCTCATCATTTTCCTCCTTTTCCTGAAAGCGCATAATCAAACGACTTATACGGCTTCTCGAAGGTCAAATCCTTTACGGCCATCACGTTGAACCTAAACCCCGGGCGGATTTCGAGCGTTGGGCTTAAGCTGAGATTTTTTTGCATCATTTCGGCCATCGTAGATCCCAACTCCTGGCCTAATGACGCGCTCAAAACGCCGCTGGTACTCTGCGTATTGTTAACGCCGTTGTTCTGGTTAGGCTGGCTGAGGCTGACGCCTGCGATTATCGCAGACATGAGGAGCGCCGAACCGAATGTCCTGAGGTAGTGGTTATTCACCTTATCGTGAAATCCGGCATACCCAGCGCCATCAGCCCCCGGCATGGCCCCTATGTCCATCGCCTTTCCGTCCGGAAAGACGATGCGTTGCCAAGCAACGAGCACGCGCTCCTGTCCATAAACCACATCGCTTGAGTACGCTCCAACGAGGCGCGACCCCTGCGGTATCAGCAGGTACTTTCCGGTTGGCGTGTCGTATACGTTTTGGCTGACCTGGCCTATGACCTGGCCCGGCAAGCCCGAATTAATCCCTGAAATCATCGTGGCCGGAACCACAAACCCGGCCCGCAGCTCATAGCGTGTGCGCGGCGGTTCCGGCTTGGAATCCATACGCCATCTGTCGCCCTGGCCAATCCCCGCAAACTGTTTGATGTCGTTTCGGGAAACTCCAGTCTTGGCAACCCCCCCACCTGGGATTTGTGCCAGCGCTTTAATAGAGTCTTCGGTCTGTGCCGCGATAAGCTTACTGAGCTCCACCGCCTCAGGAGTGTTCAACCCGGGTTCACCCAGCGTCCTTTTACCGCTGAGGTCCGTCACCTGGACCACGGTTTTAGCCGTAACGGCCTGCTCGAAGGCCTGGAACTTCATCTGGCGTATGCGTGCCTCCTCCTCTTCGGCTGAGGTTTTCGGCTTATTGGTATCTCGCTCAGGTGGAGCCGGCGGCTTATTGAGATCATTGGGCTTTACGATGGGCACCTTGAGTTCTTGCTCGCCGGAAGCTTGCGCCTGCTCCTTCGGGATCTCCGGAGGACCCGGCTGCCCCGCCGCATCCGGTATGATGCCATCGTTCCTGTCCGGCAGTATCGCCTTTACGAACATCGCTGTGTCCGTGTTTCCGGCTTTTTCGGCATTTACTTTGTTCGCGTGCTGGTGTTGCGATCTGTCCATCGCGACCAGGGCCATAACGAGCACGAACAGCCCAAGGACACCAACGAGGATGTAGACCGGCAGGTTATTTACGCGACGTCCCGCAGTTTTACCCTGTGCCTGAGGGGAAGTGTTTGCTGACATATTTGGCATATCAGTTGCCTTCCCTTACCGCAGCGCACCTTGTGATGGTGATACGGTCTTGACTGCCGCCAACGCCAGCGATAAGGATGGCCCGGTCGAACACGCTATCGACAATGTAGCGATCACCCTGGACACGGTAATTGACGAGGACCTCCTCGGGGCTTTTAGCAAAAGATAGAAAACCCTTATTCTTTCGCGTTACAAGTAGAGTCGGCGCTTCGGTCTGCGACATGGTGGAGGGCATCTCGATTATGGTTTTAACCCCGTCGTTGTATACACGAACGGGTTTCCATCTGCTGTGGCCCTCGATCGTATAAGAAAAGTTCAGGTTTCCCAGGTAAGCTTTATTCTCCGGCTGCGTGCCATCACCCTGTTCCTGTGTTTGCCTTTCTTTTATTGCGTCCCATTTTTTTGTGGCATCATCAGTTGGATAGACAAAGGTGACATACGGCATGAACTTGGTGCGATGGGAGCGCAAGCGGAGGTGATAGGTGCGCCGGTTCGTCGTCACGACAAGGCTTGTGTCAAGGCCCACATCCTGCGGTTTTATAATAAGATGTTGAACCTCATTTGCCCCGTATCCGGTAATGGCCGGCTCCACTGTCCAACGAGGATCGCCCACGTTGATGTTATTTACCTGTTCTCCCGGCTCCAAGGCCACGTCGCAGACCTGAAGCACCGCGCAAAGGATGCTCGGCTCCGAGACGCCAAACACAAAACGGACCGAACCATCGGTCCCGGCAACAGCCTTTGTGCCGGTCGCACTCGACGCTCGCCATCTGTCCGCAATACTGATGCCGGTCTCTTCCTGGGGTGTGAGTTCCGGGTTTTTGTGTGAAAAATAACTATCGCCCATTTGATCGCCGGGGCCCGCAATCGCCAGCACCGGCACCAGGCAAATCAATAAAGCGGCAAGATATTTCTGCATTGACCCCTCCTAAAGCTCCTTGGTCCACGAAAAATCGCGCACAAAAATTCCTAATGGATTTTTGCGGATTTGCTCCTCGGCGGTTGGCGGCGACACATAAACCGACACCAGTGCGCGCATCCGCCGCGGCACGCCCGTCATGACTCCTTTGCGGTCGCGGACCGTTTCGACCCAATCAACTTGCCAGGTTGAGTCTGTTTGCGGCATTACGCTCTTCATGTCGATGCTCACCATTTCTTTCTCCGCCCGTTTAAAAGGGTTCGACTCGGGGGCGCCGTTGAGCCACTCGTTCATTTTTGCCGTGGCCGGATCGTTTGATGAAAGCACGGCATATACATGCAGGACAGCGTCACGTTGCAACGCCACATCCGGCGTAACCAAACGGGAATTACTCACAAACGAGGCAACCGTAGCCTCTATTACCCTGGGGTCGGCGGCCTGAGCGGCCTGGGCCGGTCGTATGGCGAGCGCCTCGCCCAGTTTGTTAACTTCTACAACGTAAGGCACCAGTTTACATTGACGCCCAATCTGAACGATTCCACCCACTGCAATCAACGCAATCAAAAGACACGCCACGGCAACCATCTGCCACATTCGGCGTGAGGACATGATCCTGCCGACATGATCGTTCCAAGTCCGTTGTGCGTTCAGATAAGGGTTCACGCTTTGTTCGAGGCAAGTCTCAACGGTGGTCTCCAAGGCGGTCTCCGCCTGCTGTTCCACTGGATCTTTCTTCCTAAAAAGACCTGCAAACTTCATCTTCATGACTGTCCTCCCAAAAAGTCGGAAAGATCCAAATGCCGTTTCCTTAGCCATTCATTAACCCAATCCTTCCCATGCTTTTGTTCGAGCGTGCGGATAGCAGCCAATGACTCCTTGTCCGTAGCCCCGACAAAAGAGAGCGCCAGCGGGCCAAGCGCCAACTCAAAGAGCCTGCGCCCCTTTTCCGAGACGTAGTAATACTGCCGTTTCGGAATAGCCGTCGCCAGGATCTCGATCTGCCTTTTATTGAGTCCCATTCGGGTGTAGAGATTGGCCGTGTCCTCATCGCGGGCGTACACATTAGGTAAGAACACCTTGCTGGCCGTGGACTCGACAATCACATCGAGTATGCCCGATCTCGCGGCATCGGTGAGGCTTTGAGTCGCCATGATCACCATGCAGTTGGCTTTACGCATGACCTTGAGCCATTCCCGGATTTTCTCCCGGAATACCGGGTGCCCCAGCATGATCCACGCTTCGTCCAGTATGATTGCAGCGGGCTGGCCATGCAGTGCTCGCTCGATCCTGCGGAACAGGTAAAGAAGAACGGGCAAGGCATATTTCTCGCCAAGGTTCATGAGCTCTTCAATCTCAAATACGCTAAACTCGCCCAGCGACAGACCATCTTCGTCGGCATCGAGCAGATGTCCCATCATGCCGTGACGGGTGTATTGCATCAAAGCTTCTCTGATCTGAATGTCCTGTATCGTATCGACAAACTCGCTAAGCGTTTTCGACCCGGTGCTATACATACTTATGACGGCGTTACCGATTTCGTTGCGCTGCCCGGGATTGATATTTAGACCACTCAAGGCCAGTAGAGTCTCAATCCATTGCATGACCCAAGCCCTATCCCCCGGCGTCTCCATGTATTGCAAAGGGCAAAAGGCAAGGGTGTCGTTATCGCCGGCGATGGAATAATGATGGCCACCGGCAGCCTTGCAGAGGGGGTACATGGAAAGGCCCTT
>JBKQLC010000118.1:0-15432 GCA_052147195.1 Syntrophobacteraceae bacterium | reverse complement strand
GCAGAGGCCGCGAAATATCTTGGAAGGAGTTTCGATGACATTTTGGGCGAGGAGAAATTCGAAGAGGGCAAGATTTTGCGTGGCACAATAAATAGATCCACAACCGCTACAGCGCCTTCCTTGACGTTATTTGATTCTTCGTCAAACCCAAGAGTTGTTATATCAATTCATGTGATAAGCCAACCATCTGCATCACAAGAGTTCATTCAGCGGCTGACCAAAACGCTCGAAAAAGCTTGGGGAAGTCCTTCGGGCATGACCCCTGCAGATAGGAAGGGGGGCGGCCTCTTGCCTGGCTCGACATGCCTGGCTCTATGGCACAGAGATGGTTTTAGGGCCAAACTGGAGCGCACCCCTGGGACCGCCAAAGAGGGTCCCTGCATGATCCTTTCAATTGAGGCTACTCGGTAGAGATCCAATCTCAACTTTTCTCAAATTTCCCGCCTCCTTGCACTCTCGAAAAAATCTTCTCGTTTTTTTAGCTCAACCGGCAGGTTCTTTGTCTTGATTGTGGCCTGGAAAGTAGGAAGCGCAAACAGCAGGGCTCGAAGAGGCCACATACTTAGAAGAACACGGATTTAATGTCAGGTCTTGTTAGGTTTTCTGGCCACACAACTTAAGTTTTCTTGGGTTGTTAAACCTGTTCTTGAGTACCGGCGCTCCGCCGATCAGCGCGTGAGCGAGGCATGAAGCCCAGTAAAACCCATCGCCCGAGAAACCATATAACAGGAAGTCCAAGAGGGATGGATGGCCCCCATATGTACGCATTTTGCAATTGCTCATCAGCAGCATTCGACATATCTGAGCACAAAGCGAATCCTTTTTGAGCATTATCAAGAGACTCTGTCAGACGCTCTTTCTCCGCTTGGGTTTTGGCTTTGTCCAGCTTTTCTATGCATTTGTCTATCTTTCCTGACCATTCCAATGATTCCTTGCAAGCATATTGTCTGTCCACATAGGTTGAATAGCAACTCCAGGCGAAGTATCCACCCCATACGACTGTAATGACCAGCCAGAGCCTGAACGCCCCCCGGTTCCAATCGATTACGCCCTGGTTGAAGGTTGACTCACGCTGCAGGAATTTGAATTTTCTCATTTACGCCTCTCCGATTGGGAGCCCTCAAAGGCAGCAAGGCAAAGCACGTGACCTTGATGTTGAAAGCATATTACAGTCGCAATCCTATTTCGCAAGAATATTTTTGGATAGTCGATGAGCGTGCAAGGCACAAATCGACATGGGTTTTTCTGGTATGGATTTGGCGGAAATGGTCGATTGTAGGGATTCTGGCGCTAGGCGCACAGGCCGATTATTTGGACGGCCTTTTCCCAGTCTTCTGAAATACTTTTCCAATTGATGTACAAGGTCCTTCGGTAGAACACGAGGATTGGCCAAGAATATTGTTCTGAGAAGCTGTCTCGAGTAGGTCCTCGCATTGTAGAGGGCCTGATTGTCCCAGTCCACCGTCCGCTTTGCCTGGATCGGAGTAAGCCCGTGAAACTCTACCCACCTCCGCCATGCGCGCCTTCGCAAAAGAGAATTTCTGCAAAGACTTGCTCTCAGGCTCTCTTCCTGCCACTTCCGATTCTTCGACATAGGAGCGCTCCGGTTAGCGGCGCATGTCAGCATTACCTGGGCCGAATATACCACGATTAAGTTGCGATTTACTTCTTTTGGCATGGTACATGCCAGAAATCCAAAGTATATTTCTTGTGATAACCCTTCAAACCAAGGGCACCCCAGATGGAATAGCACGGTCAGAAAATCATTCACGATGAATGACGGGACCCTGGCACCCAAACCGCAAACTCCGAATAAGGAGACCCCCATGTCCCAAAAAACAAAGAACTGGATTCTGACCTCCCTGCGCTGGCTTACGACCCTGGGCAATCTTGCAGGCTGTTTCGTCGCACTTGGCAAAATAATTAGCCCCTATTTCAGCGACGATAAAATTATGGGCTGCCTGGCGCTGCTCTTGTTTCTGCTAAACTTCATCTTGATCTGGTCGCCAATCCGTGAATTTTCCAACTATTTCAGCCTCAAAATGCGGCGACGCGCCTTGGAAGAGCAGCGCAAGATAGATGAGCTTGAAATCGTGGAACTTGATCACCCGGAATAATGGGATGTGATCGGCATGGGTTGCCCTGAGAAAATCGATTTAAAGGGCATCCTGGCGCGTCCTGTCAGAGAGCTTCGACTGTATCTTTCCTGCAAATACACTCATGCCGCATGAATCCGTGGTTTTCTGAGGTTCTCGATGCCGATCAGGGACGGCAATCCGGATTGAGGTTTTTTGAGGTTCACCGTTTGACGCATCTGGTTGGAAATACGGTTGGAATTTGAAAACAGCGCTTCAGGTTGGAAATAGGGTTGGAATTGAGATAGCGAGGAAAAGTAAAAAGACTCAATATTCGCTGTAAGTCATTGATTTTAGTTGGAGCGGGAGACGGGCTTCGAACCCGCGACCCTCAGCTTGGAAGGCTGATGCTCTAGCCAACTGAGCTACTCCCGCTCAACGAGGATGTTTAGCACAAAAAGTTCCAAGTTTTAAGTTTAAAATTTTAAACCGGCTCTTCCCGGATCGGGTCCGGATTCACCCAACGGCCGGCAGGCTTTTCGATATTTCGACCACCACCTGGTCCACCCCGTCCGTTTCACTAAGGAGCACATTCACCTGCTCATCGGCGCTAGTATCCAGGGCAATCCCCACGAACTGGCCGCAGATGGGCAGCTCCCTATGTTCCCTGTCTACAAGGACCGCGACCTGTACCCTTTTGGGGCGCCCGAAGTCGATCAGGGCGTCAAGGGCGGCCCGGATCGTTCTTCCTGTGGAGAGCACGTCGTCGACGAGAACTATTTCAAGGCCATCGATACGAAAGGCAAGGTTTGTTCCCTGCAATACGGGCTGAGTGCGCAAGCGTCTCCAGTCGTCCCTGTAAAGAGTTATATCCAGGGTCCCCACTCGAACCTCGACCGCGAGTTTTCGGGATATGAGGGCCGCAATCCTATTGGCCAGAAAGACGCCGCCCGAATGAATGCCCACGAGGGCAAGCTGACCTGGGTCTTTCGTCGAGGCGATTATCTCTTCGGAGAGGCGCTCCAGGGCAGCCTGGATGCCTTCGCCTTCCATCACAACGCGTCCGTAGTCCTGTCCCATCTTTACGCCTGCCTTGCATCGGAGGCCAAAATATAAAGGGCGCCTTCCGGCACCCCCGGCACTACCCGTTCACCGCAGTGCATCATGTTCAATTGGGACACCCAAAACCATGAAAAGAAGTTCTCTGCGTCTCTGCGGTTACCTTTACTTGGTAGCAAGTTTCTCGAAATATGTCAATGTCTGAACGTCCATCGCGCACGCAGCACGTCCAGTTGAAAGAATTGACGGATTCAGGAATTCAGGAATTCAGGGATTGAGGGATTTAGGAATTCAGGGATTGAGGGATTGAGGAATTTAGGGATTGAGGAATTTAGGGATTGGGGAGGCTATAATCGCTTTAATCCCTGAATTCCTCAATTCTTAAATTCGTAATCGGTATTGATCCAGGGCCATCCGCCGAGCACCCGGTTACAATCCTGCCGGTTCCAATTTCATCGGGATGGCCTTATTATACAGGACGCCTCGAGGCGGGGGCTGTACCTTTGGAAAAGGGGGACCGGGGGGATTTTAGAGAATCCTCTTGCGGCCGGCATGTAAGCGCATTACCGGATTATTTATTTCAACGGTAAAACCGTCATGATCCCGTTCCGCGTGGATTCCTTTACGTTGTACATGGCAGCATCCGCAAGCTTCAGAAGTTCGCTTTCGTCTTTTGCATCTTCAGGATAGGTGGCGACTCCGAAGGAGGCGGTTATCCTGAGGTCCAAACGCTCTTCTGAAAGAAAAGCCCGGGAATTAAGTCTTTCGCGCAGGTGCCGCGCAAATTCAAACGCCTCGTTTTTGCCGGATTTCGGCATAAGTATTACAAACTCGTCTCCCCCGTACCGGACCGGAATATCACCCGGCCTCGTCAGATCCTTGATAAGCAGCCCGATCTCTCTTAGCATTTTGCTGGCGCGCAGATGGCCGTGCGTATCGACGACATCTTTGAAATGATCCAGATCGAAGAAGATAATTGAAACTTCGTGCTGCTCACTCTTTGCGGAAGCGAGTTCCCGTTCGAGGGCTTCGTAGAGACAACGTATGTTGAACAGACAGGTATGGTCGTCGGTAAGAGCCAGCAGGTGCGCCTTTCTATACAAGTGAGCATTGTTTATGGCGATTGCGGCATATTCGGCGATGGTCTGCAGGGCTTTCATATCCAGATCGGTGAACGCATCATGTTCGATTCTGTTTATCAGTTCTATAGCCCCCAGTGTTTTACCTCTGTTCCGAAGCGGAACGCAGATTACCGACTTCGTATAGAAATTACATAACTGGTCAATCCTGCGGCAAAATCTCGGGTCTTCACGCACGTCTTTTACAAGAACGCTTTGACCGGTCTTGGCCGCCCAACCGGCGATTCCCTCCCCGAGCTTCAGGCGCTGGCCCTTAATCAGCTCGGCCCCCTCCCCAACCACGATTTCGAAGTAAAGTTCCGAATTGCCCTGGTCCATTAGCAGCAGGGACCAGTTGCGCGGCCTAAGGAGCGTCCCCACCAGTCTCATTATTGTTTCCAGGATCTCCGAGTGGTTCAAAGAGGAGGTCAGGGTGCTGGCAAGCTCGGCATAGACTTCATGTTCGCGCCTCAATCGGCTGATATCGTCTTCCATCCCTTGTTTGTCTTGCATCTGCCGTTCTCCGAAGTATTCGGAATGCCGGCGCTCTGACCGGCATAAATCTCTCATCGGACATTATCTGAACGTATTTTATCAATCGTTGCGGAACAAAATACGGGGAGGTTGAACAGGGAGAGTGCATTCCGAGCCCGTCTCGCTCGACGGTATCACGACCTGCCCGTCAATTGACCCGTTTCAGGGTCTCCTTTCCTTTGCCGCCAGCCCAGGTACCCTTGAGTATCCCGTCGGTCCCCATTCCGTACACTACGACCCCGTTCACAGCTCCAGGGCCTTGCCTGTTCACAGTCAAAATATTTCCCGACAAAGTGCCGGTACCTGTAAAGGTCTGATCTGCAGTCTTCCACCTAACGGAGTACTTACCGTCGCTTTGGGTAATCCATGCCACGCCATTGTACTTGGTACCGTTGGGGTTTGTTCCTTCAAGAGTGTAGTTTCCTTCCAGTCTCACATCGGAACTCTTCAGCGGGGTCTTGCCGGAGGGTAAAGGCCCTTGAAGGGCTGTTTGCTGCCCGAACAGCCTGGATCGAAATAGAGTACCACCGGTGCCGGGAGAAGTTGAAGGAGGAGTTGTTTCGATTACTCTCGCCATATAGGATCTGGCACTCGCGTTATCAGGATTTGCCTTCAGGGACAGCCTGAAAAAGAGTTCGGCCTTATCGAAGTCCCCCTTCTTCGCGTAACAGCTTCCGATGTTTGCAAGCACTTCGTCTCTATTGCGGGGCGTGAGTCTGAGACACTCATCGAAAGACTGGATTGCCGCATCAAAATCGGTTTGTCCCATATAGACATTGCCGAGTTCATAATGAACCTCTGCATCGTGGCTGTTCAGTCCCAATGCCTGCTTGTACCGCTGTATGGCCGCCAGAGGATCCTTTCTGGACACGAGAAGGCGAGCCAGGGAGAGTACGCAGTCATAATTGTTCGGATTAAGAGTCAGGGCCTCCTCCAGAAGCTTTTGAGCCCACTCCGGATTGCTTGCAAACTGTTTTTTAGCCTCGATAAGCAAGGCTTCGGCAGATGGCTGGGGGCGATTTGTGTTGGGACCCGGCTGGGGGACTTGCGGCTGCCCCACAACGGACTGGGTGTTCGCAGGTATAGTTGCGCTGGGCCGGACTTGCTGTACTTCGCCAGTCTGCTGCGGAGCGGCCGTCTTTGGAGCGTGCACCGGAATATGGTTGAAATACCACAAAGCAGCTCCACCGGCACACACTACAAGCACCAGAAACAGAACGATTACCGGTATATTCGGCTTTGTCTTTTTGACTTCGTGTAAGTCTTCCCTGGACTCTTCACCGTGATGCGCCGCTTCCCCTTCCGGCCCGACGGCGACAATCTGCTGCTCAAAGGAGAGATCATGAGGGGCAGAGACATGCCCGGCCGCAACGGCGCCGGATTCCGGCTGATCAGCCAGCATGGTTCTATCAAGAAAGGATTGAGATGCTATCGCCGCCGGGGAGTCTGTTGGGGCGCCAGAGGCCAACGCCTTCACGTCCCTTAGCATTTCTGCCGGTTTCTGATAGCGCTGGGAAGGATCTTTGGCCAGAGCTCTGCAGATTACACGGGCAACCACTTGTGGAATGTTTACATTGACGATATTAGGGGGAATCGGATCTATTTGCACAATCTTATAGACGAGGGTCGCCGTATTTTCTGCCTCAAAGGGTTTCTCGGCGGTCACCAGTTCGTAAAAGACAGCACCCAGAGAAAAGATATCGGAGCGAATATCCACCTTCCTGCCGGAAATCTGTTCGGGAGACATATAAAACGGAGTTCCGAGAACCATCCCTGTGACCGTCAATGAAAGTGAAGGCAGTTTGGCGATGCCAAAATCCATGACTTTCACCCTGTTGTCTTCCGTAATCATAATGTTGGACGGTTTGATGTCCCTGTGCACGATCCCTGCCTTGTCAGCGGTCTCAATAGCCAGCAGGATTTGCTCGAGAATGGGGATCGCTTCCTCCACAGGAATAGCTCCACGCTCCTTAAGAATTTGGCTCAGGGTTTTTCCTTTAATGTATTCCATGCAGATATACTGAAATTCGTCCGTCACCCCATAAGAGTGGATGGTTACTATATTTGGGTGCACAAGATTCCCGGCAGTCTGAGCTTCGTGTATAAGCCTTTTTTGGGCTTCTTCTCGATGAAGGGCTTCCGTATCCGTTGCGTTTTGGAAATTTTTGGGAATAAGCTTTAACGCGACAACTCTGGCGAGCGTGGAATCATGGGCCTTAAACACCATGCCCATTGCCCCTTCAGCGATGAAGGACTCCACCGTGAACTGATCGATATGCTTTCCAATAATCTTGTCCGGCCTGACCATGAAATTCTCTCGTCCAGGTAATCAAAAAAGCCGGGAATCTCCCGGAGCAGGGCTTATTCAAGCGCCCACCGGAACCGGCAAAGCACATAAAACCGGGCGCTATCTTTAAAGAGTAGCATAATGGTCCATCCCGGACAACTTTTTAAGCCCTGTGAGCGCGATTTTATGAAGGCTTCCCATAGATCAAGTCCTCTTTTCAGCTTAGCTATCCGGGAATAGATATCAATGAAACTTTGCAGAATTGCACTTCAAACTGCTCGCGATTACAGTTTCTGATGACTTACATGGCTGTAGCGCGACCCAATTGCAAACCCTTGCTCTTTAAACAGAAAAAGAGGATAAAAGAATCGAGTGCTCTGACTGCATTCCAGACAGTTGATCTTGATGCGAAAAGTGTTCAAGATGTACAAGCACTTTGCCGTTATCGGGATAAAATCCATGATATTCTAAAACTCATTTTCATGGAGTCGTATGGCGAAGCTGATCATTAGAGATGGCAACGGGATTCGGGAAGTCACATTGGATGAGGCAAATTCAGTTGGGCGTTCTCCATCCAATCAGATACAGATTTCCGATCAACTCGTCTCGAAGCAGCATTGCCTGATCTTTGCAGACCAGAGCGGCAATTATAGTATCAAGGACTTGGGAAGTCGAAACGGGACCTTTGTAAACAAAAAGCGCACCCGGAACGACACAGCACTCCAGAATGGAGACGAGATATCCTTAGGAACGACATCCTGCATGTTCCAGCTCGATACGGTAGGCAGCCTTGTGGCGCTGGATGACGAACGATGTCAGATCATAGTGTTCGATCAGATTTACCTTGATGCTTTAAAGAGAAGCCGCTTTCTCCCGGAAAAGGAAATCACAGACGAAAAAGCTCTTCGCATTGATTACGAAAAGCTGCGAATTGCTCATGAACTTCAGCGTGACATCGGGCTCGAGCTCGACCTGACCCGAATTTTCAACCGAATCCTTGCGCGCACTTTTGAGGTTCTGGAATGCGACCAGGCCGTTATCCTGACGGCTGATCAAACAGGGAACATGACTGTCAAGGCGTTCAAAACACGAACACAGAAAGACAGGGTGGTCGTTTCCTCGACCATGATCAGGCGAGTTCAAGAGGACAAAGTTGGAATAATAAGCACGGACGCCCTTGCTGATGAACGTTTCCAGGAGGCCGTCTCAATCGTCAGCCGGAATGTGCGCTCCTCGATGGCTGTTCCCATACTGCACGAGCAAGAGCTACTCGGAATCATGATTATCGAATCCTCCGCAGCTATCATGGCATACACGAAGAAGGATCTGCTCCTTTTCAACAATATCGCTCTGCAGACAGCAAATCTGATCAAGATGGCCGAGATGGCGAAAAAGATAGAGACGGATGCTGCCACGCGCGAAAGATTTCAGCGCCTGCTCTCCCCCAACCTCGCCGAAATGGTCGTTTCCGGCAAGCTCATGGTGGAAAAAGGCGGAGAGGAACGCATCGCTACCACTCTTTTTGCCGATATACGGGGCTTCACCTCCATGTGCGAAAAGATGGAAGCATCCGATGTCCTCATATTGCTCAACGAGTTGTTTGAGATGATGGTGGAGATCGCTTTCTCATACGAGGGCACAGTTGATAAATTCATGGGAGACATGATTATGGTTGTCTGGGGAGCGCCGGTGGCTCATTCCGATGATCCGCGCCGGGCAGTCCAAGCAGCGCTGGATATGCAAGCGGCACTGGACCGATACAACACCACTCGCAAGAACCCGATCCGCATTGGAATTGGTATAAACACCGATCAACTCGTCGCAGGATATATCGGATCGACTCGCACCATGAGCTATTCGGTTATCGGGGATGCGGTAAATATCGCATCGAGGCTTTGCTCCGCTGCAGGTCCGGGGCAGATACTTATATCCGAAAACACTTATCGGAAAATACGCAAGCAGTTCGATACAATCGAGATCGACCCCGTGAACGCCAAAGGGAGGTCAACGCCAATCAAGGTTTTCAGCGTGCTCAGTTCGAAGTTGGGGCCACATGCGGTTATTGATTAATTCTTACCCTCACCTCAATTACTATACTGAAATTTCAGTCTATAAAAGATGTTCACTAGACTGTCTACTCAATCCATACCCTTAAAATTCCCCTTGACATTTAACACGCGCTGTGACTGTTAGTAGCAAGAGGGTTTAGTGTGGCTGGCCCTTCGCATTCTCATTCGTCTCCAATCATCGTGAGGCTCAAAAGGGGTGGCACAGTTTAGAAGACGGTTGATTGGCTAGATTGTCAAACTCTTATTTCACATCACGGGTATTGCCAAAACAGAAACTCGCTCTGAGCTAAACGGTGATGCCATACCGAGCATTGGCTCTTTTAATTGATCCAGGGAGGAAAATTCAATGAGTCAACTTTTGAATCCTGGGCAAGTGGTAATATTGGCAATATCAGGAGCGAAATGCCAAGTGAAACAGTTTCTCGGAGAAGGCACTCAAGGGGAAGTCCATCGTGCAGACCTCGGTGGAAAACCGGTGGCTCTAAAATGGTATTTCCCGGAGTACTTGACAGGGGACGACAAACTGCAACAACGAATAAAAATGGCAATTGAGCGTGGCTCGCCGAGTGATCGTTTTTTGTGGCCTATTGAACTGGCTTCAGCACCTGGTCTTTCCAGCTTTGGATATATAATGCCCCTACGGGAACCCCGGTTCAAAAGCATAATTGATATGATGAAGCGGCGCATTGATCCAAGCTTTCGCGCTGTGGCAACGGCCGGATTTGAGTTGGCCCACAGCTATTTGCAACTACATGCCAAGGGCTTGTGCTATCGGGACATTTCTTTTGGGAACGTGTTCTTCGATCCTGACACGGGAGAAGTTCGCATCTGCGACAATGACAACGTGGATACTGATGGGAATCCTGGCCCTATTCGTGGTACCCCACGTTTTATGGCTCCCGAAATCGTTCGAAATGAATCCGAGCCGAACGCCAGGACAGACCTATTTTCGCTTGCTGTTTTGCTATTCCACATGTTTATGATGCATCATCCTCTGGAAGGGAAAAAGGAGGCAGAGATCCACGCCTTGGACCATGCCGCAATGTGCAAACTCTACGGTACCGAGGCTACTTTCATCTTCGATCAGCACGATACCAGTAATCGTCCGGTGCCGGGCATTCACGACAATGCGCTCGTTTTCTGGCCTATTTACCCTCAGTTTTTGCTGAATCTATTCATGAAGGCATTTACAGACGGCATTCGTGATTCTAATCATGGCCGGGTTAGAGAAAGCGAGTGGCGGGAAGCCATGATCAGGTTGCGCGACTCTATTGTTTACTGCGGCCATTGCAGTGCGGAAAGCTTTTATGACTTGGACGCTCTGAAGCAATCAAGCGGTGCGGCCCTCAGCTGTTGGGCTTGCCGAAAAAGCCTACAGCTTCCTCCCCGCATCCGAATCGGTGATGGTGTCATTATGCTCAATTGCGACACGCAGCTGTATCCACATCACATAGATAGCAATAAGGTTTTCGATTTTTCTAAGCCGGTAGCTGCAGTCACAAGACATCCTAATGACCCCAACATATGGGGACTGAAAAATCTTTCTAGCGATAAATGGGTTGTCACAAAACCTGGTAACTCCACCCTGGAAATAGTGCCAGGACGCAGTTTAGCTATGGCTATCGGGACAAGAGTGAATTTTGGGAACAGGGAGGGCGAAATTCGCCTATAGCTTTTCAATATAACTCCAATGATTTTGAAGGGGGACATGAAATGGCTCCAGTAAGACCCGGTGGTGAATTGGCGACAAGGCCGCTGCATTTCATCTGGATCGTAGATTGCTCCGGTTCCATGGGAGGGGACAAGATCAAGAGCTTAAACTTTGCTATTGCTGAAGCCCTTCCGGCAATGAGAAAAGTGGCCGATGAAAACCCCAATGCCAATATTCTCGTTAGAGCTGTGAAGTTCTCAGACGGCGCGCAATGGCATGTGGCCCAGCCTACTTCTATAGAGAGCTTCAGGTGGATGGATTTGAGCGCCGATGGAGTAACAGACCTGGGCAAGGCCCTGAAGCTTGTTGCCGAACAGCTTAAGATGCCCCCTATGGAAGAACGTGCTCTTCCTCCTGTTCTT
Source organism: Syntrophobacteraceae bacterium (assembly GCA_052147195.1). Lineage (GTDB taxonomy): Bacteria > Desulfobacterota > Syntrophobacteria > Syntrophobacterales > Syntrophobacteraceae > SbD1. Next base: position 4,217 of record JBKQLC010000118.1, on the reverse strand, counting down.
GTGCTACTTTCGGACGGACAGCCAACAGACGATTACTCGAGTGGCCTTAATGAACTCATGAGCCAGCCCTGGGGGCAGAAATCCGTGCGTATTGCGATTGCCATCGGAGGCGACGCCCATCTTGATATTCTGCAAAAGTTCATTGGCAATCCAGAAATTAAGCCTTTACAGGCGAACAACTCCGAGAGCTTGGTCAAATATATCAAGTGGGCTTCCACGGTCGTTCTTAAATCTGCCTCATCTCCGAAGGGAACAGACGAAGAGTCCAAGGGAGCCATTCCAATTCCAACTCCACCTCCCCCCAGTGGTGATGATGTGTGGTAAACCGGCTATGATGATGTGGTAAACTGACACTATAACCTGATAGTGCGGCTCCGGTACCTCAGCCCATGTGGAAACTATGGGGGAGATTAGACCTTCAATTCATAAAAACAAGAATTATTCAGATGCCATCTCTCAATGGACAAGAGGGGAGGAGTTTGCATAATGAGCCTAGAACAAGTGCGCTCTATCCCAATGCTGAGACAGTTCAGCCTTGACTGGCGGAAGGCCGTTACATTCGCCGTATGGGGCGCGGCCGGGGGCATTGTAGGAAGTCTGATAGGCGAGGTGATTGATCATTACCCTAAGGTCTCCTTGATAAAAGCTGTACGCGATTGCGCCCTTTGGTTTGGCATAATGGGCGCTCTAATCGCACTGGCTTTGCTCTGCGCACAGGCATTCTATCTTCACCGCCTGCTTCGTTTCCAGAAGTCGACTCTAACCGGTACAGGATTGGGATTTATCGCGGGAGCTGTAGCGGGAGCAGCCGCTACGGTCGTATATAATGTAATGGGACCTACTGAGATGCTGCGGGTAATCTGCTGGGGAATCATGGGAGGACTTCTCGGCGGAGCACTTAGCTTTCGCATTCCCAACTTAGGCTGCAAACGAGGTTTTTGCGGAGGGCTCTTAGGGGGAATCATCGGAGGTTGCCTTTTCATCCTGTTTAGCGTCACGTTAACTCAGGTTCTTGGACGTATGACAGGAGTTGGGGCAATAGGGTTTTTTATAGGTCTGATGATAATCTTCGCAGAGTCCGCATTTAGGGAGGCTTGGCTGGAGATCGGGTATGGTGGGAACGAAAAGCGGACAGTGAGCTTGGGGTCCACGCCAGTGCTAATAGGCAGCGACGGAGGGCGATGCACGGTATTCGCGCGGGAAGTGCCGCCAGTCGCCTGCGCATACACACTGGAACAAGGGCGAGTTGTTTTTCATGACGAAGCAACAGGGCAGAACCAAAATCTGAAAGCTGGAGATCGCAGGCAGATCGGTAATATCCAAATAACGGTGTGCGCTGCAGGAGGGGACATCCCGTCACAGCATCTACCCGAGAGCAGTCCCGGCACATTGAGCCTTTTCCTGCCAAAAGGAAAAACTGTCTTGCTTGCTGTCGGCACAAAACTTGCCCAAACGGAATTTCCTGAACTCGATTTCCACTCCTCTGAAGGAAACATTGCCGAAGTCCGTACAAATCCGAGTGATGCCTCCATCCTAGGTCTGAGTAACCTATCCGGTCAAACCTGGTCGGCAGTTATGCCGGACGGGAGCCGTCGACGGATCGATCCAGGAAGGAGCGTCAGGCTTGCAAAAGGAACGATCATAGACTTCGGAAAGGTTAAAGGTGAAGTTCGATAGAAGGAAACAAGCCCAAGGCTTTGAACCGAGTCCTCTCGAAAGGATTTAAGTGAAATTTTAATTGGTTAGACTCACCTACCCAGCTCAGATGCATAAAAGTTGTTCTTATACATTCTGTTTTGCTGATTCGAAAGCATTTTTCAGGGCATGATGACGGAGAGAGACTCGCTTTAACAGGAGCAGCCAAAATGGAATCCCCGACTCACAAAATCGCTTGGCGCTCGGGAGGCAAAAGCGTTCAGGGTGCTTCGCATATCCGGACGGGGAAACCTAATCAGGATGCTATCTATTGGTTTCCTGAATCTGAAGAGGGATTGCCCGTTATCTTGGCAATTGCAGATGGGCATGGGAGTGAGAAGTGTTTTAGAAGCCATGAGGGCTCTCGATTGGGAACTGAGGTGGCTGTCAGTGTTTTGAAGGAATTCCTCGATAAAACAAAAGATTCGGATACAGCACGAACCAAAGAAACCGCATGTACAAAGTTGCCTAAAGTGCTGGAGCGCAGGTGGAAATATTCAGTCGATGAGCATATCCAAAACAATCCTATTCCCACAGCCGCTCCTGGAGGGCATTTAAGAGAAGGCACTACTCAGCACCTTCAGGATTCGCACAGGTACCGCGGCTATGGCTCCACCCTGCTCTCGGTTCTGGTTGCGGAAAAATATATTCTCTACATGCAGCTCGGGGATGGGGACATACTGACGATCTCCCCAGACGGAGACGTCTCACGGCCAATGCCCGATGACCAGCATCTCATTGCAAATGAGACTACCTCATTGTGTCTTCCCAATGCAAGCGATTACTTCCGAATTCATTTTCAAGTTCTGTCCGAATCGCCACCCGCGCTGATTATGCTATCGACCGACGGCTATCTCAACTCTTTCAAGTCCGCAGCGGATTACTTAAAAGCCGGTGCTGACATTTCGAAAATGGTGCGCTCAGAGGGTCTGGATTGGGTTAACCGAAATCTCGAGAAGTGGTTGGAAGAGACTTCTCTGAAAGGCAGTGGTGACGACATCACTGTCGGCATCATCGAAAACCTTACCTTGAGCGGCATCGACTCGCTGCTCTGGCAAAACAAGAAATACGAGAAGCGTATAGAAGTTTTGGAAATGGAAATGCAAGACTTACGGCTAGGAATCACGAAAGCATCCGCTCATAATGAATCGTTAACAAAGACTGTTGCGAAGCTCGATTCCAGATTTCAGTGGGTACTAGCAGTGATGGTCGTATTGGTACTTGCATGCGCAGCGATTGTTGCAAATATTCAGTTCAGCTTTGGCAGGCGGAGTACTGCTAAGCAGATCAAACTGGAAAACAAACCGGCTGCTTTTTCTAATCCAGGGCATGATTTGGCGATCCAAAATGCCGGTCGACCAAGTGGTGTTGTAGAACCATCTACGGCTCCGAGAAAGCAAAATGAAGGATCCAGTGATGAATGAGTCCTCTGGATTGGTGCATATGCAAGGTCTTCATGAATCGAACGAAGAGAGTCGACTAGTGGTAACATGCTGCCGGCAAATATACACAAATTTTAGACTTAAAAAGTCTGCTTCACGCTTTCAAGAAACTTGTAAGCTAAATCATAAGCTCTGGCAGAAAAAACGAGCCTACTCTAGTGTGGTAAGGATGGATAATGGCTAATAATGAGAGAGCATTGGATCAGGAACGACCTGCATGGCGTGTGATTGGAGAAAGTGTTATCGGAGCCTCCCACATCAGAACCGGCCTGCCAAATCAGGACGCTATTCTATCCTGGGAGATCGCTTCTAGGCGGAGTCCAGTCGCTATTGCGATAGCAGACGGGCACGGAAGCAAGAAGTGTTTTCGAAGCGATACCGGCGCGAGACTGGCTGTCAGAGTAGCAATCGAAGCCATCCATGAGTTCTACTCTTACTTTTCTGATGAAAGCCTGCCGAACGCCCCAAGCAAGGAGCAATTCATCCTCAAAGCTCTTCTGAGCCGATGGAAAGAGCGACTTGATAACAATCTGTCGGAAACCCTCTCTTCAGATTTAATTCAGGCAATGTATTCAAGCCCCAGCTACCAGTACTTTGTTAAGATAATGCAAGAAACCACTGAGGAATATTGGGGTAAGGGTTCTCAGTGTGAGGTTTTCACCAAGGAAGAGTTGAATCAGCTCCGTGATCTCACGGCGCGAGTGATAGAAGATTTTCTCCTTCGTCAGCATTTTTCCACGGAATCATTCATGCGTTGGCGATTGAAGGAAGACCTTATTGAAGTTCTGACCATTGCATGGCTGAACGACCAATGGCTAAAAGACGTTGGCCATCGTGTCGGCCGCGAATTATGGCAACGGTTTCTCCTCCGCAGCTATCAGCGAATCATTGATTCATGTTTTGAAGGTAAGTCACTACCTGGAAGTGACTGGAACGATCTAAAGCGTATAACCATGAGCACCGGAACACAGATTGATAAGATGTCTTCAGTAATCAGGCGCCTTGTTGTTCAGGGACTATGTCGAACTTGGAGCGATGCTTTTCCGGATGCATCGCCGATTGAATTGATCGGCAGTCCAT
>JBKQLC010000117.1:0-25300 GCA_052147195.1 Syntrophobacteraceae bacterium | reverse complement strand
CCCCCTTATCAGATCAATCTACTTCCGCCAACTGAACCACTGAACTTCGGACTTGTCCAAGTCATTTTCCCCCCGTTTTTTCTTGACATTAAGTAAGTAATATGTAAAGTAAGACGTCATATTACTGACTCTAGATTGAGCGCTAAATTAACCAGAGGAGGCATGTCATGAAACCGGAAGAACTTAAGGATATCCTTCTTCAGGTGCTTGAACTTCAGCTTGAGTACCAGCTGCGTGCAATCCGACAGCTGCGAGGAAGGCCGGAAACCGAGCCTCTCATTCCGCAAAGACGAGGCAGAAGACGTCAGTCTTTGGTTGATTTGTCCATCCAGATACTGACTGAAGAACACAAACCCCTCCACGTCGACGATCTTGTCCAATTGCTCCAGAAGCGCTTCGGACGTCTCACGGATAAGGATGCACTCTCAAGTGCACTGGCAAAGAAGGCGCGCAAGGGCATTCTGCTTCGCCTGAGCGCCCCTGCCACCTTTGCCCTTATAGAATCCGGGGAGGATAGCGATGACAACACCTGATCTTGGCCTGGTTGCAAAATGGCTGGACGCTGACATTGTTGAGGCACTTGAGAGAAAACGGCGGTTAAGCAAGGAGTGGCAACGCAATCGCAAGTTGGGCACTTTGGGGACTCTTTGGTTGATGCTGGCGGTCTCGTTGGACACGGGCCGCTCCAGCCTTCATGAGATTCTTCGCCTGGCTACCGGAGAGCTTAATTTACAATGGTCCATTTCCGTGGCCGGGTTCTGCAAAGCGCGTGCGCGTTTTTCCCCGCAACGCGCTTTCGTGGCTACATGGCCAACTGGTATCACGGCTGCAAAAAGACTGCGGGCGGCAGCGTAGTCTTTGGCATGGACTGCGCCTGGTTGCCGGCGACAAGACCAACTTGACTCTGCCGGAATCTAAACCCCTTTATAACTGTTTCGGTGCACACGGCGGCTCTCGGGGATTGGGGCCGATTGCCGTTGAGCTTTGCTGCCTGTTTGATCTTGTCAGTCGCGCGCCCCTGCGCTTCGTCTATGGCAGGGCGTCCACCTCGGAGCACAGGCTCATTCCAAAACTGATCAGCTATCTCAAAAAAGGTGATTTGCTTCTTTTTGATTCAGGCTTTTATTCCTTTGCAACGCTCGCAAAACTCTTGGATCGATCTGTCCATTTCATCATTCCCGCCAAGAAAGACCTGCGGCCCAAGGTGATGTGCAAGCATGGGGATAGTGACTACCTCTGCCGCATTAAGGATCCATCCAGCGAAAAGCAGATCACGGTGCGAGTGCTTTTTGTTCATCGAAATGGTTTCCGCAGACGCCGCCTTGTAACGACTCTTTTGGACCCAATTGTATTTCCTGCCTCAGAGCTTGCAAGGCTGTATCACATGCGTTGGGATATCGAGACTTTCTATCGCGATTTTAAATGCACCCTCAGTGCAACCCGCTGGCATTGCCAGACGCCCGAGTCCTTTCACCGTGAACTATTAATGCACATGATTGTCTGCTGTCTGATACGAATAGCCATGCTCGGCGCTTGCCAAGTGGTTAAGCTTCCCATCGGTCAGCTCAGCTTTGCACGTGCCCTCACTGAGACACGTTTGTTTTTGAGGTTCTTGCTGGCTACTGGTAAAGTCAGTCTGTGGGCTTCAATCTGGGCGGCATATGTGCACTGCTGCGCACGGTTCCGTGTGAAGTTCAAACCGGGCCGTCAATTTACAAGGGATCGTCAGGAGTATCGCAGAAAAAGTCGCGGCCTGGAAAAGCGCCGCAGAGGTGGCAAACGTAAGTATGAGGAGGCATCCCTATTGACTCGGCCTGAGACTCGTAAGGACGCGAAAGGACAGGTTATTCTCTTAAGTTAGCGGCATTAGTCCTGACCCCAGAGCAGCACGCCAAGGCTGAAAAATTGCGTGAGGCATGGAAAACTCTGCACGAAAAAGGACCCATGGACAACGACTAACCAGTGTCCATCCGGAAAACACCGGATGAGACACCGGTGTTTTCCGATTCGAATTCCAAAATATAAGTCACCTGTCACGGCGTTATTGTGCGAAATGTTGCCTATGCAGCCGCTTTGCGTCCTGCGACTCAACCGGCACAGAGGAAACAATGTGAATTTCTCTAATTACACTGAGGTTCAAATCGAAGGGTGGTTGTTGCCCCGTGCAGCCGGATGGGTCGCCGCTTTCTTGTCTCAACCGTTAGCGCCCATTATGTTTATTTTCTTCCCCTCGTACTGGGTCATAGCAGCCATCTCAATGCTCGGTGTTTTATTGAGCTTGATAAGGTGTTTTTGCGTTAACATGACTATTGCGACGACTGACTGTTGCATGATTGTTTGGGCCAAGTGGGCACCGGCAATTGTAAGCGCCATCTATTTCACGAAAAGGTCACGCAACACTCAAAATATAAGGAGCTTTCAAAGGACCTGAGCGCACAATCGAAAAGCGCTCGATCATCTGGGGAGTGACTCTATTCTCAGGTTGCCGGCCGCATCAGGGATTTCAATAGGCATAGGGCCTGAACCGGGAGGGATCTTCCGGTTTGTTGCTCTATATGGGAAGGATTTATGGGCCTGCAACGTTTCCTGAGATGTCTTTAGAGCCGTTGACGAACCTCAAATGCCCTTCGAGATTCGTTGGTGGTCTGGTTGATACATTTTTCGTAGACAAATTCTACAGAAGCGCAAAATGGAGATGATCTTGCCAAGAAGATGGATTTCGGGTCTCTCGATTTGTCATGTCATGCTCTTGGGATCTCTCTGCATAGGCATTGGTGTGCCATCTGTTGGCGCCGTCGATCCAAGGGAGATGCTCACGCTGCTCGATGAAATGGATTCAAGCTACTCCAAGGTCAACGATTATGTGGGAGTCTTTTATAACCAGGAACGAATAGGCGGAAAGCTAGATGATGGGCAGACTTCACTCGTCAAGTTCCAAAAACCCTTCAAAGTCTATATGAAGTTTATCGAGGGCCCCTCCAAAGGAACCGAGGCCCTCTATGTGGAAGGCAGTTACGAGAATAAGCTGCTTGTGCGGCAAGAAGGGATTTGCGAGTGCATGACTTTTTGCCTGGACCCCAAAGGTTTGCTGGCAATGCATCGGAAGCGACACCCCGTCACGGAACTTGGGTTTGGTTTTTTACTCGACGAATTCAGGCGCAATTTCGAACCGGCTATCCGGTCCGGAGAACTCGAAATTATGCGGCTGGCGGATGAGACCTTCAATGGAAGACCTGCGACCGTGGTCGAAGGCAGATTCTTGCCGCATGGAGGGGGAAAATACTATTGTGATCGATTTATTATCCACATCGATAAAGAACTGTTCCTTCCCGTAGGGAATCTTTTTTATGATGGAAAGGACGAAATGTTCGAAAATTATGTTTTCACCGATGTGAAGCTCAACGTAGGGCTTACAGCGATGGACTTTTCGAGGTACAATAAATCCTATCGGTTCTGATAAATCAGTCAGTCCGATATGGCCTTTTCTTGGACTCATTTTTGAGCGCAATGGCGCCCTGGGACCCGGCAATCCTCAGCCCGCAGGTCGGGGAAGGTCTCAACGTGAAGGTTGCAATCCCGGGACAGGCGAAAAGATCAAAATTGCGGCGTAAAAAGTTGTCAAATTCAAAGCTAGCAAGACTCTAAGCGAAAAAAGTCAAATAGTAGAACTTCAATCCCCTCTCGTGCAAAAAGATAATCAATGCACTGGAGCTGATTTCCAGGAATTGGCCACTCTGGTCTCCGCCACAAAAGGGACCTCTGGAATAAGCCTCGCGCAAACTTATTTTGCAGATGTTTTTGGAACTCAGGCAAGCTGCGCATGACCCTAGGATTGAAGCGCTTTCTTTGCACCTTCCCAAGCCCCTTGCAAGAGATTCAGGGTCCCGCTTTGCGATTCGGTATAAAGATTGATGGCACGCTGTCGCATGAAGACCATCATGAGCCTCATTGAGCAAAGACTGCGCTGCCTGATGCTGGGATTCAAACTGGGCGGTATATTTTATGGAAAAAAAGAAAAGGAACCAATCAGACATAGGTGAGAATTCAATGGGTTCATCAAATGGTGAGATGTTAGGTTATCGTCTGTCAAATTCCCTCTCTTTGTTGAATTGTCCAACTCTTTATCTTATTACCACGATTGAATCTTATCCCCATTTCGGAAGAAATCAACCCGTTCTAGAGGAATTTTTGTGTATTTTCACTAGGTTGGGGTCATGCAAGGCATGTTATCATAAATTCAATTCCTTCAAATATGCTCTAAGCTTTTCCCCCACCTCCGGGTGCTTTAGTCCAAGCTTTACTGTAGCTTTGATAAAGTTAAATTTATCGCCAGTATCAAGCCATTCCCCCTGCAACTCTTTTCCATAGAGATGTCGATTACTTTCAAGTAATATTTGAAATGCGTCAATTAACCTAATTTCTCCTGAATTGCCAGATTTTATGCCTGCTAGAACTGTCATTACTTCTGGAGTAATAATGTATTTTCCTACTGCAACAAGATTTGAAGCGGATACTCCAGGTTTGGGTTTTTCGATCAATTTCGTTATTTCATAGGTCGAATTGTCCAACATGTTACCTTCTATCGCACCAAATTTTGATACTTCATCAAATCCGACCCGGCTCATTCCTACTACACTACAACCATATTCTTCAAAGGTATCTATTAACTGCTTGGAAGCAGGAATTATACTGTCATAAATACAGTCACCGAACAAGACAAGAACAGGTTCGTTCCCAACGACATGGGCTGCCTGGAGAACAGCGTGACCGTCTCCCAAAGGCATGGATTGACGTACGTATGAAAACTTCGCGAGTTCAGAGATTTTACGGACGGATTCCAAGAGATCCTGTCTACTTTTCTCAACCAGAGTCTCTTCAAGCTCAAAAGAAATGTCAAAATGATCTTCAATTGCCCTTTTCCCGCGGCCCGTTACAAAAATGACTTCTTCAATTCCAGATGCCACAGCTTCTTCCACGAGATATTGGACTACGGGTTTATCAACCACCGGAAGCATTTCCTTGGGTTGCGCCTTGGTTGCGGGAAGAAACCTTGTCCCGAATCCGGCAACAGGCAAAATGGCTTTTCTAATTTTACCCATGATGTTTATGCCTTTCAGTCCCGTGACCCCTGCGGGGGTAGTTTCAGGGCTTTTTGAAGTAACTTTTCATCATGTCCGCACTTGAGACATTGATGGCGAAGTCAAATAGGCTCTGAGAGAGCCTTTAAAAACCGAAACAGAGTCCGTGATGCTTTGAAAGGTTTTTTCCATTCCCGCTGTTTCCGGGCGCTGAGTACCAACTGGCGCAACAATCAGGTATATTCAACGCCTAACTAGTCATAAATGCGCCATTTTGCAAGCAGTTTGATAGTCTGCGATCCTACTCCATCTGATTTAGCGCTGAGAAAATTTCGCAATCGCGGAAACGAATGAGAGGGGATTGGGGGATTACGGGGTTAATTACCTGGATTCATAAATTCTTAAATCCCGCTAAATAAAGCGCTTCTGAGTCTCCTTGAGATATTTCTCCTCCAGCAGCGAAACGATTTTTTTGATTATGTTCCTTCGAATGTCGAGTTCCACGGGGAGATTGGGGTCCTGGTGCGCTTCGTTTACGCGGGTACCGACCAGGAAATGGATAACGTCGCTGTCCAGCAGAATCGACACAAGCTCGGAAGCAGCGTTGGACCTTGCCGTCTCAGGCTTCCGGCTGCTCTCCAGAATTTCGGCCACCTTGCTGAGAGTGAGCGTACCTTCGGTTACGAGATCGATCCCTTCCATTCTTGAGGGCGGAGGAATTTCCGGATCGAGATTGTCCAGGTCCATTTCGACCTCTTGGTCGAGTTCGCGGCTGACAATCTGGGCGGTTGTGCCCCCGCAGATCACTTTTCGTCCGTTGAAAGACTTCACCACTGCAGCCAGTTCCTGGTCTTTGGACTCCGAAAAGGGCGGCCCGGTTACAACCAGCAGGCAACGTGGATGTCGCCAATATATCACCCCGCAGGTAATATCGTCCTTTGGTTCGAAGGAGTCGATCTTGCGCGCGTGCATCGCAATCTTCCTTGCAAGACCGTGCGAAGATATGGCCTTTTCCCAGCCGATCCACTGCTGGATATGCCTGATCACATCCTTCAAGCCCCAGCCGAGCGGATAGTCGGGAAGTCCCATGCCTGCCTGGCTGACACCGTCAGAAAAATAGATGAGCCTGTCCCCGATATGGAAGTCGAACTCAGAAAGTTGGACTTCCCGATCGCTCCATTTCTTGAGTTGTAACGGAGATCTGTGGACCTCAACGACTTCGGTGCCCCGCAGCAGAATGTAATCCGGATTTCCATGCTCTATTACGCGCGCATGTCCCGAACCATTGATATCGATTATGGTAAAAGTCGAGTAGCTAATCTTTCGGATCTTGCAGACAGGCAAGGTCTCCATAATGACTTCGGCGGTCTCGCTCACATCGGCGTAATTTGAAATGTACTTCAAGGCCATGGTGGCCGTGAGGTTCGCCAAAACGCTCGCCTTTATGCCACTGCCCAGCCCATCGGAGAGGCAGGTGACCACGCGGTCTTCTTCCTTGATCTTGTGGGTCAGCACTACGTCCCCGGTCACATATTGCCGGTACTTGTTGAACTCGTAGGAGTCAATATCGAGAAAGAAATCCCGGGTGGTCTTTATCATACGACCTCCTGCGTGGTTACGGACTGGATTATGGAATTCATGATTACTTCGGATTCCGCCGCGTTTTCGCCCGGCAAGGAAGCAATCTTCTGAACAGTCTGCTGATTTTTCTTGATGACCTCCTGCGCCTTCTCGATCATGACCTCCTTATGAATGGCCGGCTTGGTCATGTCCTGGAAAATGCCGCACACGACCCGATGCTTCTCGATGGAAAAAATGTCCAGGTGGAGCACCGATTTTTTATACCTCAGATGGCGGAAGAACGGCTTATAGAAACCTCCAGCGTCCGCCAGCCCAAAGATTCATCTACTTTTCTCCCCACGTCTCACCAATTGTAACCTCCACTTCAAGCGTAACGTTACAAAGAAAACTTGTCCTGCCCAAATCATGGCCTCCTTGAGAATTAAAGCGGCCTATTTTTCTATCTCATCCGGAAGTTCGAGAATAATTTCGTAGTTTACTTTTACGAAAAGTTCTGGCGGGCTGCGCTTCCGCTTAGTCAACCCTGTGCGTCTTTTCATGGTTTCAAGGTGTCCCGAAGGGACATGAATAAAAGTTCCGATAATCCGAGCTCCGGTATCATCCAATCTTTAGGGGAGTAATGCCAGTGCATTCTTTGTGATATCTGCGGCCGTTCCTTGAACCGGCGTGCTGTAGAGTGGCCCTGAAACTCCCCAAACCGGTCCCATTGAGCTTTCACTTGCACGTTCGATTGTGAAATCGTAAAGTTTTGCTGATTTTGGGTTGTTCAAGAAGTTTTTTCGGGCAGAATTCGACCCTAAAATACGGTTCGGATGCATAGCACACAATGCGATACATTATTTGCGGATGAGAGATGAAATATACAAACCCAGATCTGTCCAACTCTGCGCTCGTGACCATTGACGTTCAACGCGACTTCTCGATGCCGGGCTCGCCAGCCGAGATTCCCGGGACGATGAGTGTTGTGCCCAATATCGTAAAACTGCTCAACGCCTATCGCGCAAGCGGAAGACCCATCGTCCACATAGTCCGATTATACCTCAGCGATGGATCAAACGTGGACCTCTGCCGTCGAGAATTGATCCGGAGCGGGAAGGAGCTGGTACGTCCCGGATCAGCCGGCGCCGAACTGGTTCAGGAACTGCTGCCTACAGCGGATACGGAGCTTAACTGTCCTCATCTGCTCGGGGGAGGGATTCAGACGCTGGGCCCCAGAGAGGTTGTCATCTATAAGCCGCGGTGGGGAGCATTCTTTGGGACCCCCTTGCACGATCATCTAGACAAATTGCAGATCAACACATTGGTTATCTGTGGCTGCAATTTCCCCAACTGCCCTCGCACAACGATATACGAGGCAAGCGAACGGGATTTCCGAATTGTCCTTGTTGAAGACGCGGTGTCAGGGATATATCAGCAAGGGAAAGAAGAGCTCCAGAACATTGGTGTCCAGTTGTGGTCAACTGAGATACTGACTAACAGACTGAATACCGGGCCAAGCGTTCCAGGCGACGCCTAACAGCAGGTTTTAATCCCCTCTTCAAGGAGTCATCTGGAAATGCCTTTATGGTTGATGTGAAAGAGAAGTCCTCCAGCATCGAAACCCAATCAGGAGCTACGGAAGCCTCCAAGATAAGCAAGGCGCTCGTTTTGCTAATGGCCGCAGGCTCCGGATTGACGGTTGCGAGCATTTATTATGCCCAGCCTTTGCTTGAGGCCATTCGTCAGAGCCTCGGGATGTCTGTTGCCACAACGGGCCTTATCATCACGGCCTCCCAGTTGGGGTTCGCTTTGGGGCTGGCTTTCCTGGTGCCGTTGGGTGATCTCATCGAGCGTCGGGTTCTAACGGTATGGATGACTGTTGGAATCTCAGTGTGTCTGGCGGGAATGGCCTTGGCTCCTTTCTCCTCGATACTGCTCGCGGCAGCCTTTATGATGGGCGCACTCTCGGTTGTAGCCCAGCTTCTCGTCGCCTTTGCGGCTACGCTGGCCCGTCCTGCCGAAAGAGGACAGGTTGTTGGGACGGTGATGAGCGGGCTCCTGCTCGGGATTCTTCTCGCCCGCACCGCGGCCGGTTATTTGGCCCAACTGGAGGGTTGGAGAGCGGTTTTCGGGGTCGCTTCAGGACTCATGATTGCGCTTGCAGTCATATTGTACAGGGGCCTGCCGACGCACCGCTCCAATATCGGCGTAAGCTACTCGGCATTGATGAAGTCAGTACTCTCCTTGCTCATGGAAGAACCAGTCCTGCGCCTTCGAGCTTTTTACGGTGCGATTGCATTCGGCTCGTTCAGCGTGCTGTGGACCCCTCTAGCCCTGCTGCTGTCCCAGCCCCCTTACCAGTACTCCTCCGGAACGATCGGGATATTTGGTCTGGCCGGCGTTGCAGGCATTCTGGCAGCTTCTGTGGCCGGCCGGATGGCCGATATGGGCTGGACACGTCAGATGACGGGAATCACATCAGCGCTTCTTGCGCTCTCATGGCTCCCTCTGAAACTGGGCGACCACTCAGTCTTGATGCTTGTATTCGGCATTCTAGTGCTCGACCTTTCCGTGCAGGGGTTGCACATAACCAACCAAAGCGAAATCTATCGCCTGAGGCCCGATGCGCGCAGCCGCATCACATCAGCCTACATGGCCAGTTTCTTTGCAGGCGGAGTTTTCGGCTCGGCGCTCTCCTCATTTGCCTACGCTCATTCCGGATGGCAGGGAGTCTGCCTTGTGGGAGCGGGTTTCGGAATGGTTGCCACAGCCTTATGGCTCTTAACCCTCCGCAGAAGGTGAGCCTCTGCGGAGTTGCACACCACTTCCGGCCTTTTAGGAAGCGAGGCGCGCGCTACTCGGATTAGAGTTTCATCCTTGCCACCAAGCTGTCTTTTTGGTTCAACTCTCATCCCGTCATGCGTGAACTGCCCGAGCATCAGGTACTTCCAGATTTTTAGCAAGCGAGACCATTGAAAGCACATCCCCCGCACAACCGTGATCGAGGCTGGCGCCTGTTCGTCCTGATAACGAGTTATCCGGGCCGGAAACAGGAAGCGGCTGTCCACTTTTTTTCTTTGACAAGACACTCCTTAGTTGTGCGATAGTGATCCATCTTTTTAGACCACAACGATCCAAAACAAACTGCATGACGAAAGGGGATATTCTATGGCTCAAAGGAGCGCCTTCGCCGTTTTCGTGATGGTCTTGAGTCTGTGCCTCCTTCCGCCCGTGTTATCGAGAGCCGGAGACTGCGAGGAAGCCAAGGTCCGGGCATCGACCGCCGTTATGAGGGAGAGCATGGGTATTCCCGAGTGTGCAATTCCCCCCGGTCTTTTGCGCATTGCGCAGGGGATCGCGATTTTTCCCGATCTGATCAAGGCGGGGTTTATTTTTGGGGGCCGTTACGGAGTAGGGATACTGCTGGTGCGAAATGAGGACGGATCGTGGGGCAACCCCGTCTTTTTCCGCCTGCTGGGAGGAAGCTTCGGGTGGCAGATCGGTGTCCAATCCACCGATGTGATACTTGTGCTCAACACCATTCGGAGTCTGGATGCAATGTGTAGCGGCAAATTCACTCTCGGGGGTGACGCTTCGATAGCGGCGGGGCCCGTCGGCAGGCAGGCAGAAGTGGGAACTGACGTTCTGCTAAGCGCGGAGATACTCTCCTACTCCAGAAACCGGGGCCTTTTTCTGGGCCTTTCGCTTGAAGGGGCCGCAATTATTCCCGACAACGATGCGACTGCGTCCTTCTATAACGCTACGGGGTTGGCGCTGATGGACATTTTGAGAAAACCCAATTTGATGACGACCCCCGCGGCTGCGGCAGAACTTAGGCGGGTGCTTGATTGGTACTCAACGCATTAAGACGGGTTCGGCAGTCTTATCGGGGCAAGCGCAAGCCTGAAAAAGCAGACCAACCGGAGTGCCCCTCGACTAAGGCAACCAACCAAACCGCGATACCTTGTGTACGATCATGTCGGGTGAGTAAGGCAATTCCGGTGGCAACTTCGGGGTTAAGGGTGAAGGAACCGGGCCGGGAGAGTTTACAGACCCGCTTTATTGTGAATTGGAGATTGACCCTATGGGCAGATGCATCAGCAGAGTTTTTTTATCAGCGGTTATTCTCTCGTCTTTTCTTTTCACCTGCATGACCGAAATGGTTTGGGCCGCACATGAAGAGACAATAGAGGGTTTCGTAGTCAAGAACGGAAAGAATTTCGTGATCGAGGCCGAGGACGGAGATTACATAGTAAGAGGGAAAGATCTCTCAAAGTTTATCGGCAAGATGGTCTTCGTGAAAGGGATCATAACCGAAAGCCCAAAAGGGGATATTATTGACATAAAATCTATCGAATCCATGGAGGACACCCCGTCGGATTAATAATTTTCTCAGAGGAACTCCGTTCAACTCCGGCGCGTTACGCAAGCCTCCCGGCGAACTCAAAGTGATGAGTGTAGTCTTATTTGCTCGACTTAGAGCGGATATTGAAGCGCTGCCCCGGCCTCAATCCTTTTGTTTCCAGCAATTCCGTCACGGCTAATCCCGTCTCTATTTTCCGACGTCTTCTATTTATCGAGCATCATGGCTTTCAGTTCTTTCTGAACAGGCTTGTCTCCGAGCCATATTCCGTAGAGGGCCTTTTTGAAATCCAAACCTTCGATCACGGATAAAGTTACACCATTACCTGATACCTCTACGCCCTTACCCGGGACATAGGCGAAGTTATAGACATCGTGGTTGCTAAGCCCCTTGAATGTGTCGACAAAGGAATCGATCCTTGCTTTGAGTGGGGCTATGTCGCCATTTGTCGATTTCTCAAAAGCTTTCATAATACTACTTTTCATGTTGTCCGGGGTGATCATGGATGAGGTGATCTGAAGCTTGACGTCCATGGGCTCGTCCGCAGCAACGATCCTGGCTGCGTCAGCGCTTTTCTGCTTAAGATAGAGGGCTGCAACGTACAATTGAAAACCGTATTCAGTTCGCTCGCCTCCGCCGTTAAAGGTAAGGTCCTGCCCATTTGCCTCAACCTTATCAGGGAATTTCACCCCTTTGACCTCTGCGGCAAGTGCCGATGTAGCCATAAAGAATATCGCAACCAGCATAACAAAAGCTTTTCTCGAGACCATTGCTTCTCCTCTTTAGTTGGAAAGCCTCCGCCATACAACTACCACAAGAAGGAGCAAGCCAGGGGAACAAATTTTTCGCATGCGATTCTATTATGGCTCTTATTAGTATGCCGATCACTTCTCTGCCCGTGTCTCCCCACTCGCAACGTCCACCTCAACGGGAATTTTAGAAAGATAAGCTTCCCCTGATTCCATCATTGTTTCTCGTAGAATTGCAGCGGCATCTTTCGGGTGAAAGGACAACAGGCGGCCGGAGTTGGCACAGATGGTCAGGGTGTGCAAGGTATGAGCGCCGCCACTTAAAAGCGGTGAGAATATACCGGCCATGGCCATTTGCAACCGGCTGACGAGTTGGGGTGCATCAACCGCATGGGCGTCGTAATGTATGATGACACTGCCGGTAATCGGCCTAACGCTGGTTGACCGTACGTGCGGTGTTAGCGCAAGATGCCGTTCAAGAGCCGGGGGCACTGCCGGGCGGCCTCGCAGCCAAGGTATTTTGACCCTCACCCGTCCTTGCGTTTGGTGGCTTAATTGCAATTCGTAGTGGAAATCTGAATTCATACGTTTAGCATGTCATGAATCGCGGAAAATTCGAGGGGGGAGTCCAATATTCTCTCCGTTGCCTCCATCATGACGCGCGTTATGGGTCCAGATTGTCTCGAGAAACATCATTTGGGGTCGTCAGGCTTGAGATTTCTGTTGGGTCTTGATCATCGCCGCTTCCGGGATGTATGATATCAGATCGAATGTCCGGAGACACAACCTGTGCAAGAACTTTTTTAACGGCGCAGTGGTGTCGAGAATGGTAGAAGGTGAGAATGGAACGGAATCTGTCAATCGGAAAACTCAAAACAATTTTCGTTGGCATATTTCTCTTGGCTGGATTTCTCTGCCAGAGTGGTATTTGCTTTGCAGCCGGTTCGGAGCCAGCCGGAAATTTGGGCCAGATCGAGGCTGTGGTGATCCACGTCGATGAATACGCCGTCTATGTACCCAATCTGATTTTCTATTTTGATACACAAATGGATAAAAGAAAGATAGAGACATTGAAAGGGGCGGCCAATCAGTTGCGAAATAAGAAGGCCCTGATCACTTACTCTTCGACCGGAGACCTCAGCAGGGACAAACATGTCCTGCTCTCGGATATTGTTTCTGCGGGACAGAAGCCCAATCCGGAGAAACCGGCACGCGAAGCGGCCAAACCGTCCGGTGACGTGCCGGGGAAACTGACCCCAAAACTTTCAGAGGCGAAAGTGCCCGCAACAGAGATTGTTCCTGCCGAACCAACTCCAAAGCAAGCCGCTCCACAGGAGGTAAAGCAGAGCCTGAAAGCCGGACAGCCTGATCCAATTACAAGAGAGGAAGTCAGCACATTCGTACGCCGTCTCCTCTACCTTAACGGGAAGAAGGACCTGGCAGCCGTAGCGCCATTTTACGCCGACAAAGTAGATTACTATGACCGTGGTATTGTCAGCAGGGATAAGGTCATCCAAGACTTGAAATATTATTTCCGAAACTGGGCGGAGATAGATACGCGGTTGGACGGTGACGTTTTAATGACCGGCTTCGAGCCCGAGGTAAGAATCGTGAAATTCATATCCTCCTTTTCAGTTAAAAACGAAAAGAAATCCATAGCCGGAAAGACTGAGAATATCTGGATGATCCAGAGAATAAACGGCGAGTTGAGGCTGATCGACGTAAAAGCGAAGACACTTGGAAAGGAACCATCCGGTTTATAGAGACTTTGCCGCAGGCGTGCCTCTGTCCGGAACCGGAAAACGCCTTTTCACCATTGTTCAAGTCCTTCCAACCTCCAGATCTCCGCTGTTCTTTCCTCAGGTGCTGAAAGTCCGAAGTGTAGTAAATGAACTACACTGCTGTCGTTGAAAGCCTGCAATCGAGTTCGATAATTATCGCATAGATCAAGGTCAGAGACTATTTCGAGGGTTGGCACGTTAGTTGCCATTTCCTGTCCCAAGGACTCGGGTGTGCCGTTAAACCGAGACCGAGCGCTCATCTGAGTTTAATGAAATCGCTCAGGTGGACACGCCGGTCAGTATCTCTCACGCCTGATCTTGATGCCCAAATACTCCGAAGTGCTTCCTTACGCATTAGCGGATTGCCTCCCCTCTCTCGTAAATCGTGAACCGGGATTGTGGTTCGCAGTGAAAGGATAAAAAGCCATAGCTAGAATTCTGATAGTCGATGATGATGAGGACTTTCTGCGCTTGATGCGTCAATACCTGGAATCAGTTGGCCTCGAACATGATCTGGCCATTAGTGCAGAACAGGCTCGCAAACGTCTCAAAAGTTGCAGATATGATGTGGTCGTTTCGGATTTCAACATGCCGGGAGACTCCGGCCTCGATCTTTTCCGCTACGTCTCATCCATGTATCCTGGAACTCCATTCATCCTGATAACCGGATACGATGATGTGCGAATCAAGCGGGAATCCATGAGGATGGGAGTTCAAGCATACATTGAAAAACCATTTTATTTCAATGAGCTGCTGAAGACCATAATCAATCTGATGCGGCGCGACGATCAAAAGAAGGTTCCAGCCGCGTAGCCCGCCAAGCTTGCCGTTGTCACCGCTTGACCCTCAGGTTTCTGCATTATCTGGAATAGTGAGTCATACAGCCGATCTTAGTCCAGACCTGCTTGTTCGTTATTCCCGCATGGCTTTAGCGAAATGACGTGGGACGACAATCCTTTGTATTTCGGCCATCTTTTCTGCGGACGTGTTCTTAGCCGTTCCTGAATGGGATTTCAGGGGCGTTCACTGTCCAGCATTCCCATCTGTTCGGGCATGTAGCGTTCGCCGGCTACCTCGGAGGCCAGGATTAACGCTTCCATCTTCGAGAAATCTTCTGCCGTAAGGACCAAATCAAGAGATCCCAAGGCTTCGTGGAGGCTGTCCCGTCTGCGGGCGCCGACGAGCGGTATGATGTCTTGGCCCCTTGACAGCACCCAGGCGATTGCAAGCTGGGCGACGCTGACATCCTTCGACGCCGCAAAGGCAGCCAGTGCTTCCACAAAAGCCAGGTTATTCTTCAAGTTTTGGCCTTGAAAGCGCGGCAAGTGAGACCGGAACCCTGACTGCGATTGACCCTTTAGAGCCCCGGCACTGATCAGCCCGCGCGAGAGCACGCCATAGGCGGTCAGACCGATACCCAGTTCGCGCAAGGTTGGCAAAATCTTGGTCTCCACCGAGCGGCTCATGAGGGAATATTCGATCTGAAGATCGGCAACCGGATGAACAGCGTGAGCGCGCCTCACGGTTGACGACGAAGCTTCACTCAAGCCGAGCCAGCGGACATAGCCGGTCTGAATGAGATCGGCGATAGCTCCCACCGTCTCCTTTATGGGGACATTCGGATCGACTCGTGCCGGACGATAGATGTCTATGTGGTCTGTCCCGAGGCGTTTGAGACTATAAGCAGCAAAATTCTTAACTGCCGCAGGGCGGCCGTCATATCCGAGAAAGTTCCCGTCGGGACTGCGAAGAGCACCGAATTTTACACTGAGCAGGACCTGGTCTCTGTTTTTGCCTTTCAGCGCCTTGCGGATAAGCAGTTCATTATTGCCGGCGCCATAAAAGTCACCGGTGTCGAGCAGCGTGATTCCCGCCTCCATGGCAGAGTGGATCGTTGCCACGCTCTCATCCTCATTGGCCGGTCCATAGAAATCAGACATGCCCATACAACCGAGACCCATTGCCGAAACCTCCGGGCCAGAGGTCCCCAGTCGACGCACTTTCATCATACTCGTCTCCTCCCAAAGTCTCTTTATCTGAAGAGATCACATTTTACAACCGATGCCGCCATGAAGCGGAGGCCGGCTTTATCTACTTCTCTGCGCATGTCTCCTTACACTGTGGAATTTACCAAACGCTTAACATATCCCAGGCAGCTCTTAATCTGATCCGGCCGCAATTCCAACGTCATGGTTTCCTTGTAGTGAACAGCATGCAATCTTTGAAAGATTTTCTGAAAATCGATCTTGCCTTCTCCCACCGGAAGATGGAGATCATCATCCGGCGAAGTGCCTCCATGGTTATCATGTAAGTGGATGTGTTTAATCCTGTCAGGACACTTTTCCAGAAAACCAAAGCTGGTATTTTCCTTTGAGAGAAGTTCAGCATGTCCCAAGTCCAGGGTAAGATTCAGCGCTGGGACGGCGGCAAAAACCTCCGTGAGATGATCGGCATTTTCGCTCAAATTCTCCAGACAGACAGTAATTCCACCGGAGCAGGCCCTCTCTGTCAGCCTTCGTAGAAAGCCAATTTTATAATCAATCGTATCCTGCAGCACGAACCGGGGGTCCAGCCAGAGGTGCAACGTTAATAGCCGCATCTCTAACTCGGACATAATGGAAAGGACCCGGAGCAACTTTGGGAAATAAATCGTTTCCAGGGAATGCATATCATTGGGATCGCCTTCCCTTGGGCCATGACAAAGGTAGTAGAGACCAGTTTCTCTCGACCGGGCTCGATACTCATTTTGAAGAAGGTGGAAGTTCGCCGGTTCGGCGATGGTAATTTCCGCAAACTGGAGACCCAGCTTATACAGAGAAATTACGTCATCCGGGCTCCTTGCCGTGCCTCCTAAGTGGATTCTTCGACTTAAGTCAGAAAGTAAAACCGTCATCATTTAAGCAACTCGATTTCCCATGATTCCGGCGGAGTCAGGCCAGGGCTTCGTGGTTGGCGACCGAAGTTTCATCAGGCTTGGTTGTTTTCGCCACAACGAGGTAAAATGCGGGCTCGTCTCTAAACCTTATGATCTCAAAGCCATGTGCCTCCAGCAATCCTCTCGCGCCCTCTTCATCAGGAAGCAAATCCAGATGAAAAGGCGTGTGTTTCTTTAGTTCGACGATGAAGTTCCTGCCCAGAGGATGACTAATAACCAATCTACCCTTTTGCCGCAGTAACCGGTAGAGGTTATCCAGGCTTTTTGATTTATCCATTATATTGGAAAAACACGCATTGATGAAGACTACGTCCAGACTGTCGTCCGGAAGCGGCAGGTCCCTGATATCACAGCGGTGGACTATTACCTGAGGGAATTTTTCCTTTACCCGTTGGAGCATGTTTTCCGAGAGATCGCAAGCATGGATCTCGGCAGGCCCATACTTCAGAATAAAGGTGATGAGAATCCCGGTCCCGGTTCCCACATCCAGAACCCTTTCGCCGGATCGAAGGCTGCTTGCCTTTACGGTGGTTTTCAGTCGCTCCGGCACCCCTTTGGGGAGGGGAGCTTCAAAGAGATCCACCTTGTCGTTGAAGTACTTTTTCTGCAGTCTGTTTATATCTTCGATTTGTTCTGGTGTGAGGCGATCAGTCATGGCGAGTTCCAACGGTCTCGTTGAGTACCTTCCGGGCTTTCGAATCTCTCCGATACGGCATTGCCGGCAAAAGACGGCAATAAATCAGAATACCACACCTGCGAGGAATCCAGGCAAAAACATCCCGCTTTGGCTCCGGCACAGCCGCTATTTAGCGCAGGGAGGCGAGTTCGCCGGAAGGTGATTCGCAGAAATCGATTCGAAGCCGATATTAGAAGCACAAAACCCTCTCTGCGGCCACTTACATATGATGACCGCAGAGGAGGGTCTTGTCACAAGACGGGGTGAAATACAAGGTGCGAGAAGGCATCAAAGTGCCTGGCTATTGTCTATTATGGTTCAAGGACGCTCGATACCACGACACTGTTGGTTCTATTTGAGTCATGCACCCGGCTGTCAGGGTCGACTACTGCAATCACATACTGCCCTACAGCGGAATGGCCGTAGGTCTTACTGATCCTGAGATTTACCCAGCCTCCGGGTGGAACATGTTTTGTTATTCTAGAGGACCCCAGAAGTCTGGTCTTGGTAACCCCGTCCGGGGAAAGATAGAGAAGAACCCGAAACCATGTAGGCGTCGTCTCGTTCCCCAGGTTCTGTACCTGGAAAATCCCCTTAACAGTTTTACCGTTACGGCTGGTATGAAGAATCGGGAAGACACCTGTCAGGTTTGGATTGTAAACAACCGGAGCGGGGGGACTTGGATCCGGGGTAGTCCCACCGGCATACTCGATGAAATTTGCGCCGTATCCTACCTGACTTACCCCATACCCGATGTACATGTATCCTGCCATACCCCATGACGTACCCCAGGAGTTGCGAAGGATCCAGTAACCACCGTTGTCATTCCAGCCGACCAGCACGACAGCGTGGTTAATAACGTCCGATCCGCAGGATTCACTGGTATTGAAAATGCCGCCCGAGTAATTCTGGAACAGCTCCTGGGCACAAACTGCAACGGAAACCGGTCCATAGGTGTAAATGGCCTGTTTGATTGCGTCGGTGCTGGGGACGGCGGACTCTGATCCGATATAAGCCCAGTTGCTGAGCCTATAGGGATGGTTGTATGTCGTTCTGCAAGCGGCATCGGTCCCGGAATAGGGATCTGAGGCATTGAGGACAGCCCCGGGTCCGTTGTTATCCTGCCCGGACTCGTTCATGTGGTAGTCGTGCGCAAACCAACCTCCGTTGCAGTTCCATCCACTGAGATTGCAGGAAAGAAGGTATTGTTCGGAAAGATCAACGGTTCCGCCACCCTGTAAAAGGATCTGAGACTCCAGAGGTCCGACGGTGCTAAATGCCCAGCAGGCACCGCAGTTTCCCTGGTCCTTGATCGGGGTAACGCCATTGCTCATCCAGCTAAAAGAGGACGGAAGGGCCTGAACGCTCGAGTCGAGCATCTGGACCGAAGGAGCATCGCTTTTGTTCCACCCGGCCGGCAGCTTGAGGCCGCTAAGCTGACTTAATTCCCTATCAGTTGCAGCGGAGTATTCAACCTCGTACGTGCCGCCCTTTGCCTTGACCTTTTCTTTCAATGCCTGAATCTTCGCCTCCTTGTCCGGCGGCAGGGGATAGAAGTCCATGGCGCCGCAAAGGGATGGAATGGTGAAGATGATCGCCACGACCACTGTGATGGCCAGCTTCTTCATTTAAGTTCCTTTCTGCAATTTCTGATGAATAAAAAGTACTCATACTTCGCGAAGACCTGTGCGAATCACAGAAACTAATCTTCGTTTCGGCCTGGTTTGCCCGCAGGCTTTCCACTTCAATTGTGTTGGCAAGAGCCTGCATTCGTACCGGAAAGCTCAAAAGGACTCACTGCCCCAATAGACGTCTTGTGAACAATTTTTGTTTACGTTTTCATTCAAATGGATGAGTAAAGTGGTAGCCGGAGCAAGTTTGATGCCAGCTTGTTGAGACCGCCATGAAGACATAAACTGTACATATCATCAGGGGCCAGGAGTTCCAACACACTGTGCCCATTGTGCAATCGAAGAACTTGAACGGTGGCCCTCGGAACTCGCCTCAGCATTCGGCAGAGGAGCTATCAACTGCGGGGATGGTTGTGTGTCGCGAAATGGCAAAAAACGGTCCTATCGCCCCTTCTTCTTGCGTTTTTGATTCGTATATGGGAAGGTTCTATGGGCCTACAAGGTGTTCTGAGATGTTTTCAGGGCGTTAGACTAACCCTAAAATACACATTGATATCCGACGTGGTCAGGTTTACGCATTATTGGGAATAGGCGCGCCTTGGGAGAGAAAAGACCATGAACCAGGAAAATGATTATTTCAAAACGATATGCAGGGTGAGCAGAGCGTTGGGTTCGACATTGAAGAGGGACGAGTTGCTGAATCTGATCGTCGAGAGCGCCATCGATGTCATGAGAGTGAAAGCGGCGCGACTCTTTCTGTTTGACGAGGAGGCAGTTGAATTTATTCCGGTAGCTCAGAAAGGCCTCTCCGAAAACTACGTTTGGCACGGACTCACAGAGCCGGGGAAAATTGTTCCGGTCTTGCAAAGGGAAGGTCATCTCTTTTCCTATGATTCCACTTCGGATGCCAGATTCAATGCGCACGACGTTAAGAAAGCTGAGGGAATTGCCTCCATACTGGTGGTTCCGGTCATGGTCAAAGGGGTGCTCATTGGAGGACTTTCTCTATTTACCGACAGCCCCAGACATTTTTCTCAGGGCGAAATTGATTTTGCGACTGCCATGGCCGAACAGGGCGGAATGGCCATCGAACATGCCCGTTTGTTCGAATTGATCAAAAAGAACACCAGGCTTTTCCTGGATCTGGCCGTCAATATCAATTCCAGCCTCAATATGAAGCAAGTTCTCGATATCTTGACGGCCCAAGTTGCCGAAGCCTTGAAGGTCAAAGCCTCTTCCATCCTGCTGATCAATGAAGACAAGCGAACGCTCGAATTCGTAGCGAGCTATGGACTCAGCGAGACCTACCTCGATCGGGGACCTCTGTCTTCGGAGAAGAGCGTGGATGAAACCCTTGCCGGCCGGCCGGTCGTGGTCACAGATGTCCAGACCGACCCGCGAGTTCGGCACAAAAAAGAAAAGGCCCAGGAAGGTATTGTCTCGATCCTTTCAGCCCCAATCAAGACGAATGAGAAAGTCATCGGAGTGATGAGGCTTTACAGCGGCATCCGCAGAGAATTCACTGAAGATGAGGTCATGCTCGTCACCGCCCTGGCCTACCTGGGAGGCATGGCCATCCAGAACGCCTCTCTTTATACGTTGCTCGAAGAGGACATGAAGGACCTCAAAGAAGACGTGTGGATATATAGATCCTGGTTTTAACTGTACTGCATCCTGCTGCCGCCATGATCGCTTGCAGAAAAGTTCGTGTTATTTACCTATAAACCCTTAACTTTTCTCCTGAAAAGGGGATGAGCCTTGAACCTTCATGGCTTTCATCAGGATCGCCACAGGTCAGCGCCAATTCAAATCTTCACTTCGTCCCCTTTAGTGCAGCCTCGCCCGGGCAGACATCTTTCGGCCGAAAAATGATACTTTCTGTGTCTTCACCTCAGTCTTGCGCACCGGCTCGTTCTTAGTAAAGGAATTACTCAGCTCCGAGCGGTTTTCTACTTGTAGTTAACGCACTTGATACAGGCGCTAACAGGCCTTAGAGCCACACACCTGAGCAACTTGCTGCTTTAACATCGCCAATACGTTGTCAAACGAGCCGTTCGCCAACATTTGGTCGAACTGGCTGCGATAGTTGACCACCAGGCTCAATCCTTCGACATTGACATCGTATACCCCCCACTTTCCGTTCTTGAGGTGCAGGGCATAGTCGATATGGACAGGGCCTCCCTGGTCCATCACGCTGCTCTCGACAACGACATGATCTTGCGTTACCTGCTTCTGGTTGTACGTGATCTTTTGGTTAGCATACTTTTCGATGCTATCGATGTATTTGCCAAAGAGCAGCTTGCTGAAGTCCCGAGAAAATTCCTGCTGTTTTTCGGGGGGTTGCTTGTTCCATTGTGGTCCCAAGGCGAGCCTGGACACCACGTCGTAGTCAAAGTATTTATCTACGACCGCTCGGATTTTTTCCCTGCGGGCCCGGGTATCTTGAGGGTATTGCTTGAGTATTTTGATAACCTGGTCCGTACCGGTTTTGACCACATCCAGCGGATTCTCGTCCGCTACCGCCTGTGAGCCCCACAAACAAATACAAACCACCAGGATGAGCGTTTTTGAAATGAGATGTTTGCTCATCGATTCGATTTGTGAATGAGCTGAAATCATCGTTTCTCCTTTTGCCATACCGGCCCGGGCAAGAGTTGCCCGGGCCGCCGGAGTCCAGAGTTCAAACCGATCGAGTACCCGAAACTGGTACTCAATATCGACCGTAATCGCCGGAGACATATGAAACAGGGGGAGAGCCGCACGGATTACAGGCGCTAAAACCGCACGGATTGCACAAGCTAACGCCGCAACTGCCACAACTGAGAGCCGTGATGGGGGCCGTTACTATAGCGGCCGATACCACCACTGCTCCCTCAACTATCGTTCCCGCTGCCACGAAAGGCGCGGCAATCGCGTCGCCCCAGCAGCATTGCGCCTCAGCCCTCGTGGTGCAGCCAGCACGAGTAAAGCGAGAACCAGAAACGCTACAATGAAAGTTGATTTAGCTTTCATGCTTCCTCCTCGAACTCAGTTAGTTACAAGCCCTACCTATTTTAAATATTAGGTATTGCTGGGATTTTTGCCAAGTAGGCGGATTTGATGTAGATTTTTGTAGTAGGTGCTGGATTTCATGCGGGAGTTTTTGCCATCCCAACCCTGCGAAAAGTCAAAATATTGCAGGCACATGCTTCCGTACAAAGCAATGGACTGCCCCATCTTTGTTATATTATGAGCAGAGGCGCTCTGAGGCTTAAAGAAGTAGCTTGGGAGGATGATATGAACCACTCGAACCGGCCGCTATATCGATGTACTTCGCAACGATAACCAAAAAATCACCTGCCCCGATAACGCAAAATTTCTCCACCCGTGTGTTAAAAAAGCGCTCTGCTAAGCCAGCTCTCTGAGACAGAGCGATTAGTTGTGCTCCCCGCGCTTCCAGCCTGCGTTGAAGTCCGGAGCGCAAAGAATCACACAAGCGCCTTCAATTTACTTTTTTCTTTGTGGACTGCGAGGAGTCGGATTGTGACGTGCAGATTGTCAGGATATTCCCCGGAGCAAGCTTCTTGTTCGGACTCACCTTGTTTTGAGCACAAAGGGTCTTGATCGGTACGTGAAACTTGCCTGCAATGGAGGAAAGGGTGTCCCCTTGACGAACGAGATAGCGAACAGATTTCTGCTGCGCATTTGAAGGGTTTTTCTTGGAAGAACTGGCGGTAGAGGTATTGTCTTTTCCAGGTTTTGCCTGGACCTTGGAGAGAGACGGGGATGGCGTCCCGGCAGGAAGCTTCAGAGCCTGACCGGCCTTGAGAGGTTGGGATGGCTTCACGCCATTTAGAGCAGCCAGCGCGATGACGGAACATTTATGCCTCCGGGAAAGGCTGGACCATGTGTCCCCGGATTTTACCCTATATGAAGTGAGAGCAGAGGATGGCAGCACTGCAGCGGCCTTGGCCACAGGTTTTTCCTCCTGCGGGGGATGCATGGCAAGGGCCGTCAGGAGATCCTCCCCTGTTCCGATGGGCAGGCAAAGCTCATAGTTGGAGCATCCGGGCGGCGTGGTAGACTGGCACAGCTCGGGATTGCAGTTTTTCAGCAGTTCTTCGGGAACTCCGATCTGTTTGCCTACCCAGGAGAGCTTAACGCCTCCCGGGACGCGGACGGTTTCGTGCCGTGCAATGAAGTGTTCCGAGTCCATGCGGAAACCATAGAGATCGGGGCTTCTTATGATCTTGACAGCGGCAAATACCTTGGGGACGTAATCGCGTGTTTCGGCCGGCAGATAGCCATTGTCCAACAGATCCCAAAAAGTCTTGAGGCCACTTTTATCGAGTGTTCCTTGAACGGCGTTTTCGCCCGCGTTATAGGCGGCGAGCGCCAAAGACCACGATCCAAACTGATCGTAGAGCAATGAAAGATAATTAGCGGCAGCCTGCGCAGCTTTCATGGGATGGCGTCTCTCGTCCACCCACTTGTTTTGCTCCAGTCCAAACCGGTTCCCCGTTCTCGAAACGATCTGCCACATTCCCACCGCGTTGGCATGCGAACGTGCAGTGGGAGAAAAACCGCTCTCGACCAGGGCGACATAGATCAAGTCTTTTGGCAGCCCCTTGCGCACGAAGATTTCTTGAGCAGGCACCGCGTAGAAATGGGCTCGATCGAGCTGAGTTTGGAAACTGCCATGATTTTTTTCGGAAAACCGGCTTACCCAGGTATCGATAGCCGGATGATCCGGGATTGTCAGTTCGCATTTTGGAGCCGGCTTTTCGAGAAGTGTCTGTTCGGAATGCCGATAGCGCGAGGCAGGATCTACAGAGACTTTTTGCTGAGAATAAAAAGCGCCGCACCCTGCGATAAGCGCAAGTGTTCCCATTGCAATCGATAATTTCAATCTCTTGAGGCGTTTTTTCTTATTGCGGGGAATCAAATGGGACAAGGGCCAGTCCAATAACAGCATCAGAAACCAGACTATAAACATGGCAACTGTTCCCCCCTCCGTAAGCGCTTTGTTCGTACTTCAGCTCCAGTGTTTCGGGCGTCTCCCCCTTTGAGCCCATGAATCACGGAATGAGCTGCACTCGTATAGCAAAAAAATCAATAAACGTCCAGATGATACCGGCCTGAGAATTTTCCGGTCGGACGTGACTATTGAATCGATTCTGAAAGGTCACAAGCTTATTTTTGAATCAAAGCCTGGCGTGTGGACGATCCGGGCATCAACTACACCCAGCTTTTCAGCAAGCCGGACCAGCGTCTACTCCATATAGGTATCCCCAAATGCGAAATTATCATCGTTATCGAAGAATTCCTCACATCTTCGTTTTGTCATCCCAAAACCTTGATTTGGCGTTCGTTTGAACCAATAAGATCTTTATCTCTAAGAGCAGGCTCACTCGGCGGGATACCTTCCGGCCGCTGAAATGATCCTTCCTCACTAATATATCAATATGCAAACAGGTAATAATTGAGGTAGATTCTTCCAATATACGGTGAATACCCGGAAAAGGGGTAAAAAGCCTGTTAAGGAGGGTGAGTAAATGATATAAAGATTGGCAGGCGATGACGTCCTGCGACGGAGTTCACCATGAAGAGATGGATCATTTCTGTTTTGCTTGCAGTTTTTCTGAGCTACCCGGTTGTATCGGGTGCGGTCCTGGACGATTATGATACCGGCAAAGCCACTATGTTTAGTTTCCCGATTTTCAAAATCCCTATTGGATCGAAGCCGGATTCCAACGCCGCCGACGGGAAAAAAGAGGCAGGAGATGCAAAGAACGACGCAACAAAGGAGAAGGAGAAACAGGATAAAAAAGTCGATGATGCCCTCAAGAAGGCGTGGGGAGAATGATAGTGGAAAGAACGTCAGCTATTGATCTAACAAGGACGCATGGTCTCCTTTTTTCCCTCCTCAAAGTTCGAATAATGAAAACCTCCTCCTCCTAAGGCATAGCGCAAAACTTGAGGCATTATTCCGGTTAGCCTGAGGTCACCGTACTTTCCGGGCCGGGCGCGCGCGCCTTGCATTCTTTCAGCAATTCGCACCAGGGGGCGTTTTACTTTAAGATATTGATTTCGTTCCCATAATAATGCCTTTGGGGAGCCGCAGTACCCATTTCATACCACCCAGAATTACCCTTGCTATTCTATTAGATTACTATTAAATTCTGGTACAAATTACCAGGTAGCATTGTCATAAATCCTGGCACGAAGGCGCCGCTGTTTCCAGGGCGCCTTTTTTTTCACAGACACAGCCTCTGTGATCCAGGCCCATATTCCATTCCATAAAATAGCCAAATCATGTTTTAACTCTCCTTGGAGTAGGGAACTTTCGTAAGCGTCCTGTGAACCCCACCTTGTATGTCAAGCCGCGCTCTGCCATGATCTTCTGAAAATGCAGCAGGAAGTCAGGCATGTCGAGCAATGTCAGTAGATCTGGGAAGCAGCAGCTTTGGGAAAAACACATAGCTCAATGGAACGCGTCGGGATTAAGCCAGGCAGAGTACTGTCGGTCAAATAAGATCGGGTTGAAG
>JBKQLC010000116.1:0-55936 GCA_052147195.1 Syntrophobacteraceae bacterium | reverse complement strand
CTCCTTGCCCTTTCCTTCAACCGCGTGCAGGACTCTGCCGGTGTCGAGGTCGGTGACAACGGTCATATAGTGATGGCCCTCTTTGAAGCTGAATTCATCGATGCCGATGGTGCTCACCTCGTGGAGGGGAATTTTGCGATAGAGAAATTGCAGCCTTTCCTTATGGATGTTCTTGACCAGGTCCCAGCCAACTCCGAGGTATTCGGCGACCGACCGGATTGTGCTGAACCGGAGCATGTCGAGCACAGTCAAGGCAAAGGATCGAACAAAGCGGTGGGTTCCTATCATAAATGGAAGTGTCGGCCACCACAGTACCGAGCACTGCCGGCACTTCAAACGGTGCAAAACAAGCTCCAGCATGCACTTCTTGCGTCCTATGGGACTCATATAGAACCACCTGCGTTTCTGACCTTTGAAGCTCAAATCCCGGCAGCCACACTGCTGACACCGGACCCATTGATGGTTCATCTCGGCGCTGAAGATGATCCTGTCGGCCACGAAGTGCGTGGCTCTGTACTCAATACCCTTCAACCCAAAAGCATGGTAAAGTATCGACGTGGACATGGCTGTGGTCTCCTCCGTATTGTTCGATTGGCGTCAAACAAAAACGGAACCCTCCAATGTCCTTTTTTATTTTTCAACTATCCGGGTACGCGTTTGCCGGAAGACCCTTATTTATTTGGGTACGATATATGATTTCTAACTTGCAGGAGATACCATGATGTATTCGGCTGATGGAGCAAATCTTTGCAAAATCGGCAAAAACTGTGCAAGTGCTCAAGAAGCGAAGCTTATAGCTTTTTATCTGCTGCAATTTCATCCTGTTCCGGAAAATGATCTCTGGTGGGGAAAGGGTTTTACCGAGTGGACGAATGTCACCAAGGCAAGCCCACTTTGCTCGGGACATTACCAGCCCCATCTTCCATCAGATTTCGGGTTCTACGATCCGCGCTTGAGGGAAGTGCGCCATGAACAGATTGCCCTCGCGAAACAATCCGGTATCGATGGCTTTTGCTTCCACTACTGTTGGTTTTCCGGCAAGCGCCTGCTGGAACACCCTGTTGACGATATGCTTGCTGACGCGAAAAGCGATATGCCTTTTTGTCCGTGCTGGGCCAATGAGAACTGGACTCGGCGCTGGGATGCCGCCGAGCATGAGGTGCTCATCGCTCAGAACTACTTGCGGAGTGACCACCTTGATTTCATAAAGAGTCTCATCCCGTGTATTATGGATGGATCTCGATATGATACCTAATAAAGAAGCAGATGGCATGAAAAAAATGAAATCACAATCTCGCAATACTACGGAAAACCTCACGGAAAGCCACAGGATGTTCATGGGAGCCAGTTTTTATTTCGACTTCACTGACTTTTCGTTTCTAATTGCAGTGATATCCGGGAGTCGACATTCAGGCAAAGTGCATTTTTTTGATTCACTTGCCACATCGTTTCTGTTAGGATTCCCCATGATAGAATGCATTTCGCCGCGAGAGCGCATTACGACTCAATATGAGCGAACAAAGCCTCAAAGTGAATGTCAATTGTCATTTTACTGTCAAAACCATGCTTTTTGCATATAAGGGAGCGCATTTTTTCCCGCCAAGGAGTGAGTAATAGATGAAGGTCGCCTATATTTTCCCTCCACCTTGGGACCCCAAGTATCCACCTTACGCCATGGCTCTTTTTAAGTGCTCCACTAAACAAGAACACCATGATTTTGTTGGATTTGACCTCAACGTTGAGCTATTTCATGCTGTCACCGAGCAAGACAAGGACTGGTGGAATGCTCAATTTGCCTTTCGATGGATCGAGGGAAGTGACTACATTATTGAAAAATATTCTGAATTTCTGAACTCGTATTTGGACAATATATTTAATGTGAAGGCCGATCTGTATGCGGTATATATAAATTCGCATTCAAAACCGCTTGCGCTATTTATTGCCGGAAAAATCAAAGAGAAAAATCGAAGATCTGCAATTATTTTCGGTGGACCACAATGCTTTCCGGCCTACGAGGGCATAAAAATTCTGGATAACCAATTTGTAGATGCCGTTTGTACTGGAGAAGGGGATCTCGTATGGCCTCGAATACTTGATTGGTTCTCCACACACGGTAATTTGCATATCGATATTCCTGGTATTGCTTATAAAACAGACGGCGGGGACATTGTCGATGGAGGCGTTCCGGAGTTAGTCCAGGATTTGAATGCGGTCCCGTTTGCTGATTATAGTGATGTAGACTTCGCAAAATATGGAAATGTCAATCAGATAGCGATAATGACGAGCCGTGGCTGTATAAACACGTGTGCTTTCTGTAGTGAGAGGCCGAATTTCTACAAGTATAGACACAGAACTGCCGAAAATGTTTTAACGGAAGTTGTAAAGCTTGTAGGAGAATTTCAAATTGAGGGCAATAATGGGAGCAGCCATGCATCATTTGTTCGGCGATTATTTTCGAAAAAGAACAAAACCACATCATCGCCAAAGAAACAAGTAATTCCGTTTGTCAATTTCAATGATTCTCTCATTAATGGATCTCCAAAAGAACTTGCTATATTTTGCGAAATGGTGATCGAGAGCGGGGTCAAATTTAATTGGGCGGGGATGGCTCTCATCCGAAAAGAGATGTCAGGAGAGTTATTGACTAAGTTGAAGGAGGCCGGTTGCTGGTCCTTGGCTTGGGGACTTGAGTCCGGATGCCAGAGAGTTCTAACGCTCATGCATAAGGGTTTTTTCACCATGGAATTGGCGAAGAAAGTCATCAAAGAAACTTATGAAGTTGGGATTTCGCAATGTATTTCCTTAGTCGTTGGTTTCCCGGGTGAAACTGAAGACATGTTTCAGGAGACAGTTGAGTTTTTAAAAGAGTACAAACAATATTTTGCATCTGTTGGAGCTCAACCCATGATGGTGATCTCTAACTCGACTGTCTATGACAAATATCAGGATTTCGGATTGGATTACTCGAATTCTAGAGACTATCTAAAATGGCAGACAATTGATGGAACTAACAATTACGAGATTAGGCTAAAAAGACTTGACATAATACACTCTATAGTAAAAGAAAAGATGTTCAAAATAGACAAATAACAAACATCATTCATCGGGGTTTCTTGTAGACCATTTAACTTTTTGGAGATACCATGACGTATTCGGCTGATGGAGCAAATCTTCGCAAAATCGGCAAAAACTGTGCGAGTGCTCAAGAAGCGAAGCTTATAGCTTTTTATCTGCCGCAATTTCATCCTATTCCGGAAAATGATCTCTGGTGGGGAAAGGGTTTTACCGAGTGGACGAATGTCACCAAGGCAAGCCCACTTTTCTCGGGACATTACCAGCCCCATCTTCCATCTGATTTCGGGTTCTACGATCTGCGCTTGAGGGAAGTGCGCCATGAACAAATCGCCCTCGCGAAGCAATTTGGTATCGACGGCTTTTGCTACCATTACTATTGGTTTTCCGGCAAGCGCCTGCTGGAACACCCTGTTGAAGATATGCTTGCCGACGCGAAAAGCGATATGCCTTTTTGTCTGTGCTGGGCCAATGAGAACTGGACTCGGCGCTGGGATGCCGCCGAGCATGAGGTGCTTATCGCTCAGAACTACTTGCCGAGTGACCACCTTGATTTCATAAGGAGTTTAATCCCGTTTTTTGAAGATAAGCGCTATATCCACGTTAATGGTGCTCCTTTTTTGATCGTCTATCGGCCGCAGCACATACCGGATCCCCGCAGGGCTGTAGAAATTTGGCGGGAGTACTGCATGAAAACCGGCATCGGAGAGATCCACCTGTGTGCGGCGCTCACGCATGGCAATTTTGATTATGAGCAATTTGATTTCGATAGCGGCGTTGAGTTTCCGCCCCATAATCTGCAAGGGATTAGTGGCAGCAACGAATATATAGCATTTTACGAGCAATTTGAAGGCTATACAATTAAATATGACGAAGTGGCCCAGTTGTATCTGGAGCGCAAGTACGAGTGGGAGAACGTGTTCCGCGGAGTTTTTCCATCTTGGGACAACACTGCGCGCGTTGGCCCTCGCGGCTTGGTGATTCTCAATGGTACACCTGAGAATTATGAATACTGGCTTGCCGAATCTATTCGGAAAACAAAGAAGGACTTTCCAGGAGAGGGGCGTTTTGTCTTTGTCAATGCCTGGAATGAGTGGGCCGAAGGCTGTCACCTGGAACCGGACCACAAGTACGGCAGGCAGTTTCTCGATGCCACCTTGCGGGCCAGGACAGGGGAATCGAAATTGCAATCCTTCGCGCATACTGAGCTTCCGGTGACTGAGGGTTTGGGGTTGCAATCCTTCGCGCGTACACAACCTCCAGGGCCTCCAGAGCCTCCGGTCAGGTCCTTTCGTTCAGAGATTAGAGAAGTCTTAGGATATCACTTCAAAAAATTGAGGCTCTCTCTCAAATTGAAATTCCAGCAACTGGTTCGAACTGGCAACCAGGTGCCAAAGATCACAAAGAAATGTGCAGGAACCGTCTTTCGGGCGTTCGGCTTCTCTAAGAATGATAGGCGAAACCTCAGACAACAGACGAACTCAAAAATAATGCCGGAGGAAGAATAGCGTGTGGGACGGGGTCGTAAAAAATTTACGTTTTTTGCCTTTTTTTAAGCAATTATTCAGGGCTGAAACTCAACTTCAGTGCATGCGAAAGTCTAATCTTTTGCTTAATACTGAACTGCAACGTATGCGAAATTCCTATCTCTCCACCATGGAAGCGTGTCTGACCGGGACCATTTACCAGGATCCGCCGCTGCCCCTATTCCAACGCCCTGGGTACGACCACGCTCTAAGAGAGTCCGGCATGGATTGGCCCTCCACGGCCCATACCATGATAGGAGTCAAACGACTTGCCAACCTTCGATCGCTCACTGAGCAACTTATCAAAACCGGGGTCCCCGGCGATTTCATTGAAACCGGAGTTTGGAGGGGTGGGGCGTGCATCATGGTGCGGGCAGTCCTCAAGGCATATGATGTGCATGACCGTCGCGTTTGGGTGGCGGATTCCTTCGAGGGATTGCCCCCCCCCAACCCGGATCAGTATCCTCAAGATAAAGGCTCCGATTACCACACCTATTCCGAATTGGCAGTTTCAGTCGAAGAGGTGAGGAATAATTTCCGGAAATACGGCCTGCTGGATGATCAAGTGGTTTTCCTCAAGGGCTGGTTCGATGATACGCTTCCGTCTGCGCCCGTGGAGCGCCTCGCGCTCATCCGTCTCGACGGAGACATGTATCAGTCGATCATCGTACCCCTGAGAACCCTTTATAACAAATTGTCTGATGGTGGCTATGTGATCGTTGACGACTACCACCTGATTGAACAGACACGGACGGCGGTACACGACTTCGTGGCTGAGCAGGGAATCTCTCCACAGTTTTTTGAGGTGGACGGAAATTGCGTGTACTGGCAGAAGAGATCCGCTTAACAAGATGTACCGTAATCACTATCATAATTACTCGCTAACCGGGAAGAATGCAGCATATGCTGAGTTGATACACCGCGAGTGTCATCACGTTTCAGGGTTTACCATGCTCGTTTAAGGGATAAGCCCTCAAAGAGATTATCTATGTGCCGGGCACTATTCAAAATCTCCCTCTGAGATTGGAACCCATGCGCAGACTTGGACACAAACCCCGTTCTGGTGGTTTTCAGGTGGTCTCGATCCTTTGCCGACAACCTGCTTTTCCACCTGACAGTCTATTCATGAATTGGTCAAGGGTTATGTTTCCGAGTCACACCCGCGAATAGCGTCCGATGAGGGGCCCTTAGGTCCGGTTAGGAGTGGAAAGCGTGGAACGCACGGATAGCGAGATACGCCATAGATACGAGTATGAATTTGATGTCCATTCCGAGCATGCGGGGGCTATAGTTTTCCGCATGGTAGGTAAGGATAAGCGTGTTCTCGAAATTGGAGCAGGGCCGGGATCGATTACCCAGGTGCTTCGCAATCTGAGCAACTGCCGGATTACCGCAATCGAAATTGATCCTGAGGCAATCGATATCCTCAGCCAATTTTGTGAGCGTGTCTATCAAGCGGACCTCAACGATGCCTCGTGGCCAAAGGTTCTCCAGAAAGAAGAGCCGTTTGAAATAATCGTGGCGGCCGACGTCCTGGAGCATTTGTACGACCCATTGTCCACCCTTGTCGCCATGAAGCAACTTCTTCATGAAAACGGTTGCATAGTGGTCTCCCTGCCGCATATCGGGCATAGCTCCATTCTGTCCTGTCTTTTCGAAGAGGATTTCTCATATCGGGAATGGGGACTTCTGGACCGTACGCATATCCGCTTTTTTGGGATTAAGAACATTCAAGAGCTCTTCACTGATGCTGGTTTGAAGATTATCGACGCCCAATTCGTTGTCCTAAGGCCCGAAGAGACGGAATTTGCCGAGGCATGGCTGCATCAGCCGAGGCGAATTCGCGATATGTTTTCACGCAACAGGTTCGGCATGGTTTATCAGGTGGTGGTAAAAGCGGTATTGAGTGAAGTTGCAGGCGAAGAGATCTCGCTCCTCTCCCTTCCGGTCACTGTGCCCCCTAAGGAATCTAAAGAGGAGAAGAAATCTTTTTTCGACCGGTTCAGAGTCCGTAGACACAGAGAATGAACTCGAATGATAAACGAGTCTCGTGTCGGGGGGTGCTTCATTTTGGCGCCCCTGGCCGTAGAGTTCCACGATGGAGGAGTCCCGATTGAAGAGCCCTAACATTCCCTATATTCGTGCACTTGACCATGTTCGCGGCCTTGCTGCACTCTGGATTGCAATATTTCACTGCATCTACCTGCTGGGACACGAGATCATGTACAAGGTGCCTTATTAGGGAAAGCCTTTCCTCCCGCGGACCCTGGACCCCGTCTACATAATTTTTGCTAACGGTCATTCCGCAGTGGCGCTGTTCTTGGTTGTGAGCGGGTTCATATTTGCCTATGGCAGCTTCGGCCGTGAAATCACCTATTCTTCATTCATGAAAAACAGGCTGCTGCGGATTTACCCTCTATTTTTGACGCTGCTCGCATTTAGCATCTACACCAGAAGTGCTCCTGTCGATCTGTCTGGAATCATCGGTACTATTCTGCCATTTGGAATCAATCATGAGCGGCCCCACGCCTGTGGGGATTCCCTGGACCCCGTTTGCAGCTATGTTTTGGGTACTTATTATCGAGTGCCAATTCTACCTCGTTTTTCCAATTTTGTTCGTGGCCGCGAATAAGCACGGCCTTTACCGTGTGCCTCTTCTTCTGATTGCAACATTTGTGTGCCTGCGCCTCATGGCATCCTGTTTTGGGGCAAACCCCTGCGATATGGCCTATTATACTATCGTGGGCCGCTTCGATCAGTTCCTTATCGGTATGATGGCGGGATTCATGTATGCGCAGCGCCTGGTCCCGGAGTCCACTCTGCGGCGCGCCTTTTTCCCCACTGTCCTTCTCATCTGGGCGGCCATCTACTGGTACGATATGATTGGCGGCCGACTCAGTACTGGACGGTGGAAGTGTTTTATGACTCCAATAGATGCGGCCATATGGGCTTCATTTCTGCTGACCCACCTCGATGCAGCAAGAAGATTGCCTGCCATGGTGTCCCAATCCCTTCAATGGGCGGGTTCCATCAGCTACTCTGTCTTTATGCTGCATGTCGGTATTATATGGCTCGTCGGCAGACGGCACTGGTATTTTCGCACCGGGCTGGGGCTGTTCGAAGATGTAGTCATCAATTTCGTTGCGCTTGTTTTACCCTTGGTCCAGCTCCTTTCATCGCTGACCTACATGGCGATTGAAAAACCCTTTCTGGGTTTGCGCGGGAGATATGTCTCAGAACCAGCCGGGGGCTCAGCGCCAGAAGAGCCATATACTGTTTCAGTAAAGACGGTGAGAGCATGAGCAACGGAGTGAGCAGCAACTTTTTAACGAAAACGGGTGCATTAGTGTAATCTCCTTCCGTGCAGAGACAACTACATTTCGACAGGGGCTTTTACCATTGCGCCATGTATGTCAGGAACACAAAAAACAGGGGCAGCGCTTACCCTCCTGCGTGTGGGAGTTCCAAATTGTCTTGACTCCGGGATCCGTTTTAAACTATCCTCGCCCGTGTTGCCGTCCCCGCAGGTTGAAATGCAACGGCTATCGCCTCAAAACGAAACGATGAGAACAGGATCCTTCTTTGGGTTAGATCGGCAGAAAAAGAAATCGAATCGATGTTGATTGGCGACAGAAAAAGTGAATTTCGAGAACTTTCTTTTTCATCACTATAATTTTGTAATACAATCGGTGTCTATACAAAATAATGATAAATGCAAGAACACCGCTCAACTCTTCAGATGGTCTTCACATTCTAATTGACCTCCTCAAAAAAGGATCCTTCGTTACTTTCAATTTAGTTATTATTTCGTTCATCCTGGCCATGATCTGGCTTGGTAACGGCAAAATGACTATGAATCTCGTCTTGTTTTCTACAATGGTTAGTACAGTTTTGACAAAAACAGGGGAGTTGACTTTACGAATCAGCCAATTGACAACAATCAAAGCATGGTTGCCGACGGCGTTTGTAGTTGGGTTTGCCGCTATTTCCCTACCAATGGTGGCATTGACTTTGATTTGCAACATATCGGCCTTGACGGCCTTTGTGATAAGCACTCTGTCAGTATTGAGCTTAACTTTTTACAGTTCCGGAAAGGCCGCCGCTCGTCCTTCGACGGATTGGGCCGACACGGCTATCGCCCTCTTTCTTGCGATAACAATCGGGTTTCTTATTAAAAATCCCGCATCAAGCTTTGCTACGTTGCTAAACACGGGCTATCTACCCGTTTGGAGCGATTATTTTATACATGGGGTAACCATAGCGTCTTTTGGCAGTCCTTTTGCCACCGGTGTTAATATGGAAATAGCCGGGACTAGTCGTGGTTTTTACCACTACGCTCCTTTCATGATCCCGGCTGCATTCCAGACGGTTTCCGGTATGTCAGGTCTAGCGCTCTCTACATCGATTCTTTTGCCATTAGGCCTTCTAATCGCCGCCTTCGGGAGCTACGAATTTTCTGTGGAGTTGGGGGGGCAAGTTGGAGGCTTACTCGCTTTAACAGCAATGATATGCCTTCCTGCGTACTCAGTTTTTATTCAATCTGGGTGGTTTGATTTCTATTGGCTGTTATCTGTAGCTCCTGGGTCAGGCTATGCTATTGGAGTGTCGGCAGTTGTGTGTGCCTCGACGGTTACTTACTTGAATAAAAATGATAGCAGCAATCTACTGTGTTTCACAATGTTATTGCTATTTTCACTCGTTCTAATACGGGTACATATGTTTATGCTGCTCGCGCCAGCTATTGTGATTGTGCTATTGATCCACCGTTGGCCTGTGAATATTCATTTGGTAATTTGGGCAGTGGTCAGCATGGTAGCAATTATTATATTGGTTCTTCATTTTTCAACTCACTTGCATTCTCTGTGGATGGAATTCTCTAATCCGTATGGCTATCTGAATGACGCTTTGCTGTGGTCACCAGTTTACGGTAAAAAAATTGAACTTTTTGAATATCCTCTCCTGACCGTTTTCGCTCAATTGTTGGTTGTTTGCGCTGCAGTTTTGGGTATTTATTTTATTCTGTATCCATTGTTTTTACGGCTCAGTGTACACCGATTTGGGTTTCAAATCGCAGACGCGCTTCCGTTGCTGCTGCTTATGAGTTTTGTCGGCCTCATGCTTTTTGCACCGTCCCCCGGCAGCGGCGATTTTACGGAGTACAAACATCGCCACTTTCCTTTGCTTTATGTGATCATCGCGATTTACACAATCACCTACGCATGTAACCTTGCGACCAATTATTTATTTAGTGAAAAGATATTCAGGCAGTGTGTATATGTATTAGTGATATGTGTTACTGCGGTAACCATCAGATTGAACTGGATCTCAAATCCGGAGCGTCCAAATGTTAAAGCCATGCCTTGGGCTGAGCGGTTTTACAATCAGCCAATTGCACCTGGCCTGTTCGAATCTGCCAAATACATTAAAACACATGCCAGACACGGGGATGTGCTTGCGATGGATGTCACTTCACTTGGTTTCACCCCAAACTCCCCAATGGTCGAGGTTATTTCGTTGAGTGGTGTTCCGGCATTTATTTCACGCCCTGAATTGATGATGAAAGGCTCACAAAGCGTTCGAAAGATTGTAGCCAAACGTCTAGATGTATTGCAGGAGTTGTCGTCAATGAATAACTGGCCCGATGCACAAAAAGTTCTGCTAACCAATGGGATTCGGTGGTTTTTGGCGCTAACTGGAGAAAAGCCCAAGTGGGACCCTTGTCTTAAAAATGCTGCATTTTCAAGCAATGGCGTGTCTGTTTACGATGCCGGTATTTCTGCTGGTGTTGCGTCCCATAAATCAGGTTGTCCTAAGTGACAAGCGATTTCCTGGTATATGTCCATTTGAATGGGTGCGGATAGGTTGCGTCAGTTAGCTCTCGACGCGATGTACACTGGAACGGCCTGAATTGCTCCAGTACCATGTAACATTGCCTATTTCGTATAATTTGGTATAATCATGGCAAATCTCAGGGAGAGGGACCTGCCATGGCACCACGGTACCGTGTGACATTGACGGAGCAAGAACGCCAGGAACTCGACGCTTTAAACAACACGGCCAAGACCAATGCGAATCGATTTCTCTACGCACGCGCTTTGCTCCTGTGCGATGCAGGTCCTTTTGGGCCTGCCTGGACTGTAGCGGACACGGCTGAGGCCATGGGCGTCACGCCGCACACCATCGAGCACCTTAAGAAGCGCTTCGTAGATGATGGATTAGCTGCTGCATTGGAACGCAGGCAACCGGAGCAGCCCCATCGCGCGAGGTGATTTTTGATGGGGCTTTCGAGGCACGAGTGATCGCCCTGGCATGCTCAGAATCACCGGAGGGGCGACGGCGCCGGACTGTACGGCTTCTGGCTGAAAAAGCGGTTGAATTGCATCTGGCCCAAAGCGTTTCGCATATGACAATACAGCGCACACTTAAAAAAACGAACTTAAGCCTCACCTCAAGCTCAAGAAGAATTGGAAAATCCCGCCGGAGGGGAGTGCCGCGTTCGTAGCTAATATGGAATGTACCAGACAATATGACGCTTATATTCCTTCCGCCTTACAGTCCGGAGCTCAACCCGTTGGAGTACATTTGGGACAGCATCCGGGAAGATAGTTTCCGCAATGAGGTTTTCAACAGCATTGAAGGGGTAGAAAACCAGCTAGCCCAATCCTTGGGCGATCTCCCTAAAATCCTGACATGGGACGCCAGAGAAAAAATGAGAGACTCCCTGAACTGAGGCTCTGATACACCTCCACCCTGAAGTATCCATCATACGGACGCCCACCCACCCGGTGTCGTCGGGTTCGCGAGTGGCACTTCGTCATCGACCATTGAGTGTGACACAGACTTCATCGAACTGGAAAGCCAGATGAACAGGTCGCGAAACCTTAGCGCTTTGAGCTTGAGAGGTTCTCGCACAGATATTCGACGAAGTATATCCATATTGGCGCCCTTCCACTCCAACGGCGAAGAACGCAAAAGAATTCCTTGCCTCTCCCTCACGCACGAGCTCCGCAGCATCTTCCCAGTGATCGGTGGGTGCTCCGTCCGTAATCAGGAAAACCCAAGGCCTGTAATATGAGTTTCCATGCTAGTGCGCGCGTGCGAGAGAGAGTCCAGTCTCATAAAAGTAATGGAAAATAACGGATGAGACTCGACCACACACGCAAGCGAGACTCCGCTATGGGCTTGAAAGTGATTAGAACTTCAATATATTCGGCTCTTATACCTCTAGTTAGATCATCGATATGAATGAGCTGCGTGAAAAGACCGCATGAGTCGAAAATGTGCTGGCAAATATCGAACCCCCAATCTACAGTAACTAACGATCTCCCATCTCCAATGGGGTTGCCATGATATATCTCTGGGGCAAGATGAACAATTGTGTCATTGTTAATTCCAACTCGTAGTTTTGATGGGCTGCTTTTGTTTACAAGTGGTACGGTAAAGATGTGCATGCCGCCAGGTTTTAATGTGCGAGCAATTTCACTAAACACCTTTGAAGGATGAAATACATGCTCGAGCACATCCTGCGTAACGTGTAAGTCAATGGACTCATCGGCAAAGGTAAGCGCCTCAAGGTTCTCACAGCGAATCCCTCCAACGATACTTCCCGGCGAATGCTCAGGTAAAAACTGTGAGGTAAGATATTTAGAACATTCTTTGGCGAGGCGCACGCTGGCTCCCCGGTTGAACGGGGAGGACTCATGGATGATTGAATCTCGCCAGTTTGGTAAGTAAGTATTAATTACCAGCATCAGTGCCCGTTCTCGCGGGATGCTTCCACAGTTTGAGCAGACAAAATGGTCTCTAAGCCATGTGTCATAAGCCACGAAGTCAACCTCGCAGTCACACGTGGAACAATGTCCCGAGCTCTTTAGAACCGGTGGATTCATACCGTCCCTATAACGTATTGCCCTTCTTTTTGCTCGGCCAAAGAGCCCCTTCAAAAATCCGACCACTGCGACACCCCTTGAACACTAATTCGACATCTCCCAGATGAGCGCCCATCCACACTCTTCTGACAAAGAAAGCAAAACTCACAGGCTCTGAGAAGAGGCACAGCGCGTTCTCGGGCGGCAAAACCGCTGTGGACTATGGACAATTTGAATTACTTCGTCCGGAATAATGCTTCAAGTTGTGTGCTATGCATCCAAACCCATTTTTGGGTTGGATTCTGCCCTGAATAACCGAATCACTTTCTAAACGACGCCATAATCGCAGTTGTTTTTAGCCCATGCAGGAGGATCTCCATCTCTTACATGGAAGCTTCGAAGAATCCTAATCCGAAGATTTCGCCTGACCCATTAAGTGAACTTACGTTAGTTATCGCATAACGCTCCTGGTTAGACAACCCAGCCTTTTTGAACGTTCCCGCGATTACCGAGATACCATCGCAAGTTTGTTCACCCATAGCTGCCCGGCACCATGGAGAAAGAAATCCCTGGAATGATGAGAACATACTGGAGTCCTGCCGAATCCATTAGTACCCAAGGAAAAACCTCTTTTTCCGTTTGAGCAACCATTCCAACTTGTTTTCCAGTGCCCTGATTCGAGCCGAATGCTCCGCAAGTGCGGTTCTTGTTTCCAGAAATGCGGTTTCGCAGGAATTCTTTGTTTCCAGTAACGCGGTTTTTGTTTCCAGTAATGCGGTTTCGCTGGAGATCTTTGCTCCCAGTGAAGAAAAAAGCGTTCTTATGGCGACTGTCTCAAGGGTATCCGCCTTGAATAGATCGAATACGGGCTCATTTGCCAGCAGGGGGCCAACCCCGACAACCGCCAGGCCATGTTCATGCGTGAATTCAAACACAGGATAATGAGCGCGCAATTCTTCCAGGAGCAGTCCTATTCCGAAGTCTCTTTCCTTCTCAAACGAATCATGCAGCAAAACGACCCCTCGCGAACTCATCTTGGGGAGCCAGGTATCAAAATCATGCCTTACCGCATCATAGCTGTGGAAGCCATCGATATGTAATAAATCAATAGTGCCATCGGCAAAATATGCTATAGCTTCATCGAAAGTCATACGCATAAGGCTTGAAAAATGGGAATAGTTGGCCGAATGATAGGCATTCAGCTCTTCGAATACCTCATCGGTATAAAACCCGGCATGTTCATCCCCCTTCCAGGTATCCACGGCATGGCATTTTGCAGGGAGCATTAATTCACTTGCCGCCTGGCAGAATGCACAATAAGAGGCCCCTGTGTGGGTCCCCAATTCTACGAAAATCCCGGGCCTGTGAAGGTCCATGATTGCGAATGCGAATGGAATGTGTTCTATCCATGCGCTTTGAGAAACTCTTCTAGGTTTCGAAAAGATAATTGGATGGGCAAGGATATCGAGCATGATTTAATTTGTTCCTCTTTTTCGGTCGATCACGGTTCCTATCGGTCTT
Source organism: Syntrophobacteraceae bacterium (assembly GCA_052147195.1). Classification (GTDB taxonomy): domain Bacteria; phylum Desulfobacterota; class Syntrophobacteria; order Syntrophobacterales; family Syntrophobacteraceae; genus SbD1. Next base: position 41,949 of record JBKQLC010000116.1, on the reverse strand, counting down.
TGTTGATTCGCTATAAATGTACTCGCGTTACACTTGGATAAAAATGTCACTTGAACCAGTTATTGGTTACTCCAATCAGAATGAATGTATATATCACAAACACAACTGCAAAAATTATTAACATCGCGTTCAAATATTTTTTTTGCCTCTTCATAAGCTTTTTGTTATTAGCAATTACTTTATCACGTTCTACGACAAGGTCATCCCAGATATTCAGAAGATCCGTGGCCTTTTCGAATAGTTCAGTAATTGTCCGGATCTCATCAGGCATTCTCCCATTCGTAGCCGCCTGGTGCAATAGAGAATAAAATCTCGCTACAATCGGTGCACACTCCACCTGTTGCTCACCGGAGTGGTGCCGAAGCCCGGGATGAATAACCTGATCGAGTGCTTCTGCTATTTGTGCTTCACTTATTGACCGCGAAAGGTTTAAAGAGTCTATCACTGCACGGGCCTGCTCCCATCCGGAATCAAACCAGCGATCATAATCTACAATAACCCGCAGGTGGTTCCGGGTTAGTGCCAGCGCGTCCAGGTTAGTTCTCAGCCAAAGTGCCTGCGAATGGGACGAGGAGAAATCGTTTCGTCTGCTCAAGGATGCAGCTACTGACCCGGGGTGGCGAACTGCCAGTATATAATGAGGCTCCAGTTGCAGTTCATCGAATATTTCCTGCCACAAGGGCAAAAGAATTGCCGTCCGTGGGTCCTTGAACCCCCAAATTTTGTCTGTCCTCTCACATTCGGAGCGGACGAAATCGAGAAGCCCGCTTTTTAATTGCTGAATATTCGAATTGCGCCACCAGTTGACAGGAAGTTGCAGTGGGACACCTTGCCAGGTGCAGTGCAGTTCGTACAGGATTTTTTCGTGAATTTGATAAATGGCATCGGACTCCCAGTACCCTGCGGCGTTAAATTCATCTGCGGGCATCCGGTCTGGTCCAAAATCCACCCCAATGGCATTCATGAAGTTGGCAACCAGGGAGGTCCCGCTTCGGTGCATGCCCAGAATTACAACTATCGGTCGTTTGTCTTGCACGAAAGTTTGCCTTGGAATTAGAGGGTCCTTGAGTCAATGGGGTTAATATACAGGGTATGCTCAATAGCATATAAGCTGCGGGCAGGCAAGCTGTCTTCGCCTGAAAAACCAGCCAATCGTGTGAGTATTGGCGCCGAAGATCACTTCAGATCTGTTTGCTCGGTTGTTCTGACGCGAAATGACATGAGTGTCAACCTGGGCATCGAGTTCACAATCCGGCCCCGTGGAGCAACGGCAACGTCATGAGGATCATCCGATGAAAAAAGACTTGATAAATTAACAGAAATGAGTAAATGAGATCCACTAAGATGTCCACCCCCGATCGAACCTGCCGCCAGGTTGGTCACTGCGAGTCGCCTGAATCGGGATAAAACGCCAATTTACAGTTAACCTACCGGGGAAATGGATAGTATGGAAACTCTGCATCTTGATCGACAATATACTCAAGGGGTATGTATTTGGTTTACGGGCCTGAGTGCCTCCGGAAAATCCACCACCGCTGAGACGCTGGTACGCTTGGTCCTCGAGCAGGGCCGCAGGGTGACGATGCTCGATGGTGATGTGGTTCGCACTCATCTGTCCAAAGGACTGGGATTCAGCAAAGAGGACCGTGACGTAAACATACGGCGCATTGGTTTCGTAGCATCTGAAATCGTGCGTCATGGCGGCTTTGTCGTATGTGCGGCAATCAGCCCCTATTTGGCGATTCGCGATGAGGTGCGCCATATGATGGAAGAAGGCCGCTTCATCGAGGTCTATGTCGATACTCCCATTGAGGTCTGCGAGCAGCGAGACCCAAAGGGACTCTATGCCAAAGCGCGTCAGGGGGTCCTGAAGGGTTTTACAGGGATTGACGATCCTTACGAACCCCCGTTCCAGGCGGAGATCACGCTGGATACAGTCGCAAATTCAGAGGAGGAAAACGCACGCCTGATCCTGGATTATTTGATTCAACGAGGTCTTATGGATGGTGTTCAACAGGCGAGGGCCTGAGCCGTGATCCATTGGTGAAAGCAGAGTTATTGATATTATGATACACATCGCAACAATTCACTGGCAGGACGACCGTTGGATCGATATTCAGTTAAAATACTTGAAAAGTAATATAACTCGTCCATTCAAGATTTATGCATTTCTGAACGATTTGGAACGCGACCATCGCTCCAAGTTTTTCTATTCATCCTCAGAGCCGATACAGTCTCATGCAATTAAACTCAATCTCCTGGCTGACATGGCTGCATTTAACGCAGAACATGGCGATGATTTGTTGATCTTTATCGATGGGGATGCATTCCCCGTGGGAGATGTTCTGCAGTTTGCATATTCAAAATTAAATGAGTACCCGCTCATTGCCATACTACGAAGAGAAAATGACGGCGACATTCAGCCGCATCCATCATTTTGCCTGACTACCATCAAGTTCTGGAAGGAAATAGATGGAGATTGGAAGCAGGGATTCGGCTGGAGAAACACGAGGGGTGAAAATGTCACCGACGTTGGTGGAAACCTGCTAAAAATTCTCAATGAAAAAAAAATCGATTGGTATCCCATGTTAAGGAGCAATCGGCGCGATCTCCATCCTCTGTGGTTCGGACTTTATGAGGACCTTATATATCATCATGGAGCAGGTTTCAGGCCACCGTTATGCAGGGCTGATTTTGCGGAATTGAAGGCCAAAGAGTCCGGACGCCTCCCCCGCTGGGTCTGCAAAGTCATTCCAAAAAGACTCCGGAGCCAGCCCCTGGCAAAAATCGAAAGGGAAAACAGGACTGCCTCAGAGAATGTTTTTGCTTCTATTCTATCCGACCCTTTGTTTTATGAGTTCTTTAGAGAAAGCGATTAACCCCGTTCCTGGACATTATTGGGCAGGTGCTTTACCGATACGTAATGTATCCTGAAAGTTTAATGAGCGGCTTGCAAATTGTGTACAAGGAATATCCCAGCAGGAATCTGGTCCAGCCATACTCCGATGCTATCCTGTCGCGCGCCGCGCGCCTTTCTATGACTCCCTTCCTGTACAGCTTCCAAATTTGGAAGTTATAGTCGTAACGCAGAAAGGTTTTATACAGCCGTGTCAGCTCGATGTACGGTTTAGCCTCATCGAAAACATATTCGGATAAAAGAAGGTTCGTATCGTCTATAGCGAACGTATTTCTTTTATTGAGCTGGGTCTGCTGGTTGCCATGCACTCTAAAGGCAACAAGGGGCAAGCGTATATATGCGAATCCACCCTTTTCCAGCAAATGAAACCAGAATTCCAGGTCTACAATCTGCCGGTACTTTGGATTAAAGCCCCGCCGGGCCAGGTGCTTCCTGAACATGACGGCTGTCGGCTCGCCAATCAGGTTCTTCTGACGCCGTAGGCAACGGTTGATGACTTGCTTGCCGATAATCGAGCTGGAATCAGGGAAGCGTGCCAAGATCCGGGTCGGCCTACCCTTAGAGTCAATTATCTGTCTGGCGGATGCAACCAGGGAGACTCCAGGCTCGGTATCCAGTGCCTCCACCATCCGTAGTATTGCATCCCTGGAGCAGAGCAGATCGTCCGCAAACAGGTACTTGATGTACTCGCCTCTGGCCTCCCTCAGGCACAAGTTCCAATTGTTCACCATCCCGATGTTGTTCGGATTCACCCTGAAGGTGATCCTTTTATCCCCCTTGGCATACTTCGATACAACCTCTACCGTCGCATCCGTAGACTGATCGTCTATGATCAGAAGCTCAAAATCCGTATAGCTCTGGGAGAGCACCGACTCTATCGCTTCGGGCAGGTATCTTGCGTAGTTGTAGGTAGGAATCACTACACTTACTCTCGGGACCATCCGAACCCCTCTATCCCCTCTCGCCTTTCAGCAAGTGTCCCCCCAGTGCCTTTTCCCTTAAGCCCCAAAAGAAGAGCCTGGCTTTGGAGAATCTCCGGATGATGAGCCGTTTGTACCATGACAGGTTCCATTTCCGGTTATAGTAGGCGCGGTTGGCAGCCTCGAAGGAATCGTTCTTCTCAACACTGCGGATGTGCTTGCGGGTAACCGAACCGAAGTGATGGATGAAGGAGCGGCCGGTAATCCCAAGACGGAAGCCCGCCATGGCGGCCCTCCTGAAAAAATCGACGTCTTCGAACTGGCCGATCAGAAAATTCTCATCGAACCCGCCGACCTTTTCAAATACCGCTCTCCTGACCAAAAAGCAGATTCCGTCGGCCACTCCGATCCTTGCATGGCTTTTCATGCGGGTCACAAACTTTTCGGCGTAACTATCGATGTCGTAATTGCACGCTCCTTCACGAATGGCGGGACTCACGATATCAACCCGTTTTTCCTCCGCGAATTCAAGCATTCCTTCAAGCCAGCCCGAGGTCACAACCACGTCGTTGTTCAAAAACAGCACCCAGGGGGATCTGGCCGCGTTGAGTCCTTGGTTCCACGCTGCCGCGCAGCCGAGGTTCTCTTCGTTTCTTATAAACCTGACGTAATCGAGGCCGGAAACATATTCAGCCATACTATTCATCGAACCATTATCGATAACAATTATTTCACGTATTCCCTTCCCGTGAGTTCTAAGGCTTTCGAGACACGTCCTGGTGTAATCCAATTGATTATAGACCGGGATGACCACGGCCGTCTCCGGTCCGGAAAAGGCAGGAGGAACAGAGACGTCAGCATCTATGGAAAATGCATCGTTCGCTTTCAGACTCATTCCGATTACTCTCCAGAGTTCATCGAGTATCCAGGCTGGTTTGCCGGGAATTGGGAGAAATAACGAAGTTTTCGCCGGTCTTGCAGCAGTCCGGGACCGGCCGGAGGGGGCATCTCCCGGAGTAGGATAGCTGCCGGCGCGGGAGGTTTTATCATGAATAATGTCTCAACCTGAACACCAGCGAATCTCGAAGGGTATTTGGGGTTCGTTTAACACCCTTTTGGCTATGCGAACTATGTTTTGTCAAATTTCCCGACGGAGTATAAAGTGAGATCACCATGGAGGGAAGGGAAAAATTTCGTGGAGCCCCGATCAGGGGTTTGCGTCCCGTGAAACGGATTATCTGTCAGCAGCTATCAATTATCAATTAAAGATCTTATTCCGATCTGCCGTCATAAAACTTGACTCATATTGGTCCTTTTTGATAAGTATAAATGGTTTGCGTTGCGGTTCCGCCCGGATCACGTGAGACCGGGACATTATCGAACCAGACGGCTGGCCGTTAGGGCTAACGCCCGTAGGCTTTGCGGTTTACAGATGGAAGGAACACGATGCGCATCATCGAGGTTTTTGACGAGATGCAGCAGGCACGGAAATGGCTAGAAGCAAGCTCTATGGCGATCCTCCTGACAAGAGGCTCCAGGGCGCTGGATGTCTGCCTGCAAAATTCCACTTCTGAGTTTTTATCCGCTTCCAGTTGAACTCAAGCGATATCCGCCAGGAGGAAAGTCATGCAGAGGACCCTTCTTAAGTCTAAAATCCATCGTGCCCGTGTAACGGACGCCGATCTCAATTATGAGGGCAGTCTGACGATAGATGCCGATCTGATGGAGGCGGCCGATATACTGCCCTACGAACAGATAAAGGTTTATAATATCCATAATGGTGCCCGATTCGATACGTACGCTATAGGCGGTACTGCCGGGCAGGGGAGTATCTGCCTGAACGGAGCGGCCGCTCGGATGGGAGCGCCTGGCAACCTGATAATAATTGCGACCTATTCGAATTATGATGAAGCTGAAACCGCAGGGCACCAACCTAAAGTGGTGCTTGTGGATTCGAGAAACAGAAAATGCCTCGAAAAGTCCACAATGGATCTGGCGGTAGTTAAATAGGCGATGTTTAAGCTGTGGCAGCCGGGCGTGTCCCGGTTGAATTGTCTTTCATGAAAGAGGAGATTTTTCGATGTCAATGAGGAGTTATTTGTTCACGTCCGAATCGGTGACAGAGGGGCATCCTGACAAGGTGGCCGACCAAATCTCTGACGCCGTTCTGGATGCAATTATAGTGGAAGACAAAACAGCGCGTGTCGCCTGTGAAACCCTTGTCACCACAGGGCTTGCTTTTGTCGCCGGCGAGATTACGACCTCTACATATGTTGATATTCCCCATATTGTCAGGGACACCATAAAGGAAATCGGGTACAACGATTCCACGATGGGTTTTGACTGGGAAACCTGTTCGGTGATTACCAGCATTGATAAACAGTCGCCTGATATCGCTATCGGAGTTAACGCCGGCGAGGGGCTCTTCGAAGAGCAGGGCGCGGGAGATCAGGGGTTGATGTTCGGCTTTGCCTGCAATGAAACGCCGGTGCTCATGCCCATGCCGATCTACTACGCTCATCGGATTTCCCGAAAACTTGCCGAGGTCCGCAAAAATGGGGTATTGGACTTCCTTCGTCCCGATGGAAAAAGCCAGGTGACGGTCGAATATTTCGATCACAAACCAAAAAGAGTGGACACCGTAGTTGTCGCTGCTCAGCACACGCCTCAAGTGACCTACTCCACCTTGCGCGAGGCGATCATAGAGGAAGTCATAAGGAAAGTAATCCCTGCGGAATTGCTTGATTCTAAAACCAAGTACTACATCAATACCACGGGGCGCTTTGTGGTTGGCGGCCCGATGGGAGACTGCGGTCTTACGGGAAGAAAAATCATCGCCGATACTTACGGGGGCCAAGGCAGTCATGGCGGAGGCGGCTTTTCGGGGAAAGATCCGTCAAAAGTCGACCGAACGGCCTCCTATATGGCAAGGTATGTAGCTAAAAACATTGTTTCCGCCGAGCTTGCGGACCGGGTCGAGGTTCAGGTCGCGTACAGCATTGGTGTGGCTGAACCTGTCTCGTTGATGATCGACACCTTCGATACCGGGCGCATTTCGGACGAAAAGATTCAGGAAATCGTCCTGGAGCTGTTCAGCTTCAAACCATCGAACATGATAAAGTACCTGAGGCTTGCCAGGCCGATATTCAGGAAAACCGCCTGCGGAGGCCATTTCGGAAGAGAAGATCCCGATTTTACCTGGGAAAAAACCGACATGGCGGAGACCTTGCGCGATAAAGCGGGACTCAACGGGGTCTGCAGCAAGAAAGGCTAAAATTGTCTAATCTGCCGTGGGTTTTGCCTTACCGGAGGCGCCCTCGGCTTTTTCATGCTCTTTTTCCGAGCTATGGTTGAACGAGGAGAATGAATGAATTTTGATGTCAAAGATAAGGGGCTTGCCGAAAAGGGAGGTCTAAGAGTGGAATGGGCTGCCCAGTCCATGCCTGTTCTACGGTCGATTCAGAAAAGGTTCGCTTCGGGAAAGCCCCTGGCGGGAATACGAATGGCCGCCTGTCTCCATGTTACGACTGAAACGGCTGCCCTTGCACAGACACTCAAGGCCGGCGGCGCTGATCTACGCATTTGCGCATCCAACCCCTTGAGCACCCAGGACGATGTGGCGGCATTTCTCGCGGTTTCCGAAGGAATTCCTGTTTTTGCAATCAAGGGCGAGGACAAGGAAACTTACTACCGCCACATTCACAATGCGCTTGAGCACTCCCCGCAGGTCACGATGGACGACGGGGCGGACCTCGTGGGCATTCTTCATTCCGAGCGTAAAGAGCTTCTTTGCAACGTAATCGGCGGTACCGAAGAGACGACCACCGGAGTTATCCGGCTTCGCAGCATGGCGGAGAAAGGAGTCCTTCAGTACCCCATTGTGGCAGTAAACGACGCGGATACCAAGCACCTCTTCGATAATCGCTATGGGACCGGGCAGAGCACGGTGGACGGAATAATCCGGGCTACAAACCGATTGCTGGCCGGGTCCAATTTCGTTGTGAGCGGATACGGGTGGTGTGGGCGTGGTGTTGCGATGCGCGCCTCTGGAATGGGCGCAAAGGTTATTGTGACCGAGATAAACCCGCTCCGTGCCCTTGAGGCCGTTATGGACGGCTATCAGGTTATGTCCATGGAAAGCGCCGCGCCGATTGGCGACTTTTTTTGCACATTGACCGGCGACATCCACGTGCTTCGCAAAGAACATTTCGAATTGATGAAAGACGGAGCCATTGTATGCAACTCAGGCCATTTCAACGTGGAGATCGATCTGGATAATCTCCGTGAAATGTCTTCATCGGTGCGAAGCATCCGCGATTTTGTTGAAGAATTCAGTCTGAAAAAGGGTAATAGGATTTACGTGCTTGGCGAAGGCCGCCTTATCAATCTGGCTGCAGCAGAGGGACATCCTTCAAGCGTTATGGACATGAGCTTCGCAAACCAGGCTCTGTGTTCGGAATATATGGCCAAAAATCATGCCTCCCTGAAAAACCAGGTCTATCGGGTACCCTTAGATATCGACCGGGAAATCGCTCGTCTCAAACTCGCGAGCATGGGGGTCAAGATCGACTCGCTTACCTCGGAACAGGACACCTATCTGCATTCGTGGGAAATGGGCACTTAAGGCAACGAGTTTTTCCGGCAGGACTTGAAGGCGTATGGGCATCAAGAGAAGGTCTGCAGTTTTCTGGCTCATATGCCTTCTTCTCCTGACCGGCTGTCCCTCAAAACCTCCTCAGACACCTCAGAAATCCTCTGAACGGCTACTTCTTGAGCGGATTTCCGCTGCCGAGCTTCCGGATTTTCAAGACGACGGGTCCGCCGAATCCCTCCGGTTGGCCATGGAGAAGAGTCTTTCGTGGTATAAGAAAAACTCTCAGGAAAAGCCGGTCTCGTTGGGCAATATCAGCGTTCCTTCAAAGGTTTTCGTTGAGTCCATCAAGCATTTTGCCGCTCTTGCGGATTCCGGCCGGATTACCGCAGATGTGCTTTGGAAGAATTTCGATATCTTCCGGATTGTCCCGCCGGACAACTCTGGCAGGATGTTCGTAACGGGGTATTATGAACCGGTGGTGGAGGGGAGCCTCAAGCCGGGAGCTGAATTCCGATGGCCAATTTACCCCGTTCCGTCTGATCTCCTCGTGATCGAACTGGGCCGTTTCGACAGCAATAAATTCCATGGGGAACGGCTGGTAGGCCGTTTGGAAGGAAAATATTTTGTTCCCTACTATTCACGCGCAGAAATAGACGGCAAGAGTGTGCTGGAAAAACCGGCAGCGCAATCGGCCACGCCTTTGGCCAAGCCTCTTGCGTGGTTGAAGGACCCGGTTGACTGTTTCTTTCTGCACATCCAGGGGTCTGGTGTGATCAGACTTAGTCCGGATGGTCTGCAAATGCGCGTGGGATACGCAGGTGCAAACGGCCGGCCATATTATAGCATCGGCAAAGATCTTATTGAGAGAGGGGCGGTTTCACGCGAGGAAATGTCACTTCAGGCGATACGCAATTACCTGCAGTTTCACCCGGAGAGTCAGGAAGAGATTATGTGGAAAAACGAGAGCTATGTCTTCTTTAAATGGGTTTCGCAAGGACCGGTTGGCAGTCTTGACACCGTTCTCACGGCCGGCAGATCAATAGCGACCGATCCCAGATTCCATCCCCTCGGCGCCTTGGCGTTCATGGTCAGCGAAAAGCCGGTTTATGATTCCTCCGGGAAAATCGGGAGTTGGGAGCGATTTGGCAGATGGGTCCTCAACCAGGACGCCGGAGGAGCGATCAAAGGGCCGGGGCGCATGGATCTTTTCTGCGGGACCGGTGAGGCCGGGGAAAGAATTGCAGGACCGATGAAGCAGCAAGGCGAGCTGTACTATGTCATCAAAAAGGGTCTGATTCGCGAAGAGTTGCATTAGCATCTCAAAAGTGGAGTCAGACCTGATCGGGTCCCTGATGAGAGTTTTCGAAAAGAAAATGAAAAAGTATGCGCATCTCATCGAAAGCGCGGCACAGCGCCGTCATTGCCTTTAGAGCCATTTCCCCTTCCTCTCCCGCAAATAATTCTGGTATTGAAATCAAGGCCATCTGAGCGGAACGAAAACGGTCTGTAGTGCGCTCGGCAAGCGCCATAATCTGAGGCAGAATATTTTCCTGTGGAATTTCGGAAATTAGTTTCTCCAATTCTCGATATTTTTGATCGTATTCCTGAGCGAGTTGCCCTATAATCTGTAGGTGCGGGGAATGATCTGTCATGGTTGCTCCTTTTATTTGTCCAAGGGGAAAAAGAAAAACGTTATAACACTTCCAACAGGGTTGCGGTATAATCTGATTTGCAATCCTTTGTTGGATCTTAACAGTTCTGCGGCATTACAATTACCGGGAAAATAATAGTCGGTTCGCGGCAAGTTGCGGGCGACGAGGTTTCGCGGAGCAGGCGCGTTGCGCCCATTTCATGCAGACCGATAGTCGGGTCGGTCTGTTGGACCCCACTCTGCCGGCACAGGGTTGTAAAAATGTTCGTTAAGAATATCAATATCTTGCTTGCTGAGTGGATCAAAGTCCCGGTTGACGGGCTGCCTCCGATGCTTGAGAGAAAACTGCACGAACGCCTCGTTTTTACCAATCCCGACTACGAGATGCGGCATAACCGCGGCGAATGGATCGGCAACATCCCGGCCCAGATAAGTTGTCTGAAACAGAAAGGCCGAAGTTATCTTATTCCCAGAGGTTTCCTGGACCAGTTTACCGAACTCTGTAAGCGATACCAGGTACCAATCCGAATGATCGATCGGAGGCGGTACTTCGACCCGATTCCTATCGAGTTCCATGGAGAATTGAAGCCCTATCAGCAGGATGCGGCCGAAGCTGTGCTGGAGCACGATTGCGCTACCATGGTCGGCGGTCACAAGAGCGGCAAGACAGTTATCGCTCTTTACACAATCTCTCAGAGACGCCAACCTGCTCTTATCATAATCCCTAAAATAGACCTTCTCGATGGCTGGCTAAGAAAGATTGAAAGCTTTCTTCAGATCCCAAGCTCGGAGGTGGGCATTTTTACCGGTGGGACGCACGAGGTCGGAAATCAGATAACGATCGGCCATACCGGTGAAATCATGCGGTATTGGAGAAAGATTTACGACAAGATAGGATACATAATCTTCGACGAATCTCAGCGCTCTCCATCGAAGGTTCTTACCAGCCTGATCCCCAATTTCGACTGCCGCTTCATACTGGGTCTATCCAATACTGTGCAGCGAAAAGACCGGCTCTTAAAGCTCATCCATTTTTATCTTGGCGATGTGGTCTATACGATTAATGAAAAAGACGCCCGTGAAGGACGCGGGGTTGTCACCGGGACCGTAATAGCCCGTGCAACGGCTTTTAGCTACCCCTATAATTCCAGGGCGGATTACCCGGCGATGCTCAGGGACCTCATGTTGAACTCTGTAAGAAACCGCAAGATTGTGGATGACGTGGAAAGCGAGCTTCGTAAAGGAGAAGAGCGGGTCCTTGTACTTTCCGGAGGAGATGACCAGGACGACGCCCTGGGCGCTGAGTTGAGCCAGCGCGGTATAAAGTCTTTTTCATATAATCAGTATTGCGCTAACCCTAAAACTGTCAACAGTGGTGACGGCAATAATAACAACGTTATGCCGGCGGCAGCTTCTCAAGCCCGGGTTTTGTTCATTTCTCCCCGCATTTTGCCTAACTGCTCGCACACCCTGAAATCCCACGTGGTCTTTTTGGCTGTTCCGGTTTATTTCCAGAAAAACCTTTCCAACGCCATGCGGGACATGTGCCAGGATGAGGACCCGGGAGACTGCGGGCTCACTATCTATGATTACGTTGATACCAGGGTGGGAATTCTCGACAATTACTTTCGCATGCGAAGCTACAGTTACGGCGTTCACCCGGACTTGTTGCTCAATGGCCAAAAGGAAAATCCCGGTCCAGCGCGCTGATTCCCATTGGGAAAACGCAGCAGGACGGCAGTATCCGGATGAAAACTGAGTCAAAAAGCTTCTCCTTCCGGCTTACCAGATAAAACTCCATGGACGAAAAGCTGGTTGCAATCGCTCCATTCCTGCGCTCCTGCCCGAGACTTATAACCCTTGGAGTTCGGGCCTCTATGGGAGACTATACCCCACGGCAGAGGGAAATACTGCTTTCCGCCCGCCAAATTCTCTTTCCCACTCCACGTTTTGTCAGGATTTTGGAAGCGGCCGGGAAAAAGACCTTTCCGAGCGCTTTTGCCTACAGTGTGCAAAAATCCAGGCTTATACAGGAGGCGCTGTATCAGGTTCTCAAGTGTCCTCATCCGCGCACGCGTATCTATTATGGCCGGCAAAAAAGTTCGATCCCTGATGATTTTCCTTTTCCGGTTTACGCGATGGGTCCGGATATGTTAGGCAAGGCTTGGTTGATCACGAATAGTAGTGATCTGCGGGCTGTGTCTGAAATTTATAATCCTTTGATCATCCGGGAGATGTTGGACTACGAGAAGCATTTCCTGCTCGTTTTCATCAATTACGAATGCGCCGGGATCGTTAAAAAAAGACCGGGTGAGGGACAACACGAATTCGATTGTTCCGGGGTCTCGGCGCACCACACTGTGGAAAAAGGGGGATTTCCGAGATTTCTCAGCGGTGAGGTTATCGCCTATATTGAAAAACTCCTTCGATATGTGCAACTCAATGATATTGCAGTGAAAATAGGTTTGACATGCCAGGGCTGGCAATTGATTGAACTGGTGCGTCCACCGCTTTCATGGCCGTCTGCCGAAGGCGTTATCAACAGGTACCGGCACATTTCTAGCCTGATCGAATCCAACAGGTTCTAGGTTTTGGTTCATCGGGAAACACCGGGCATGCAGTGTTTCCATTTCGTTTCCATATTTCTCACGGCGACGCCCGGATTTACGTCGGCGTACCTCGTAAAATCCTGTAGAAATACTATTGACCAGTCTATTAAAATTACTGAGCCGTTCTTGATCTGATCGGAACAAACATCCGGAAAGGAATATTTTAATGCTGAAAAGGATAACTTTAATATGCATTCTGGTAATAGCTGTCTGCGTAGGATTGACTTTTGCCGCACCCCCTGACGAAGGCAATCAATGTCCGCTTATTTCGCCGGAGTCGCGCCCGTTCGTCCAGCGCACGATAGCTTCGAGGCCGGATGATCTTTTCGTCGTGCTGAATAATGGCCTCACACTGCTCGTTCATCAGCAGCCCTCAGCCGAAGTTGTTTCCGCCCAGATATTCGTTCGCGCAGGTTCAGCCCTCGAGGGAAAATACATGAAGGCCGGACTTTCCCATTATCTTGAGCACGTGGTGGCCGGTGGAACTACCAAATCGTTTACGGAGGAGCAGGCCAAGGAGCGGATTCGGGCAATGGGAGGTACAACGAATGCCTACACCAGCTTCGACAGAACGGTGTACTACATCAACACGGGCGCTGGCCACTGGCGGGATGCCCTTGACCTCCTGCTTTCCTATGTATCTGAAAACGTTATTGACCCTGGAGAGGTTGCCAGGGAAAAGAAGGTCATCCAGCAGGAAATGAAAATGGGCGAGAGCAACCCTAATACGGAGTTGTGGAAGCTGTTCGTTCAGACTGCATATCAAAAGAATCCGGTTCGATATCCTGTAATCGGGTATGAAGAGGTTTTCGTTCAGGAGAACAGGGAGGCCCTTCTGGACTATTATCTGCAACGTTATCAGCCGGAAAACGTGGTTGTGGCGCTGTCCGGGAATGTGCAGGCCCCCGAGGTCCTTCAGTTTGTTGCGGAAAAGACCCGGAACTTTCTACCCAGAATTTCCGATCCGGTGATCCTGCCGGAAGAGCCTCTGCAGGACAGTGTCAGGTGGGAGGAAAAAGAAGTTCCGATCGTCAGGCTGGTCCAGGCAATGATCGGATTTCCATCGGTCAATGCCTATGAAAAAGACCTCTACGCCCTCGATGTTCTCGCGCATGTGATGGGTGAGGGCGAGACCTGCCGTCTGCACTGCCGTCTGAAGGAGGACCAGAATAAAGTGTTCAGCATCGGGGCCTCGAACTGGACGCCAGCTTTTGTCCGTGGGCAGTTTATTATCTCGGTGTCCCTTTCTCCTTCACAGTGGCCCTCGGCGCTGAAAGACATCCAGGAGGAAATAGAGGGCTTCAGGAAAACTCTGGTAAGCAATGCTGAACTGGATAGGGCTAAGAAAACGGCTGTGGCCCACCATGTTTTCGAGAAAGAATCCGTCTCGGCCGTAGCCGCCTCACTCGCCTCGTCATACTTGCTCTCGGGGAATCCTTATTGGGACGACGAATATATCGAGGGGCTCCGCGCGGTAACGGCGGAGGAGATTCGGGCTGTCGCTCAGCGATATCTAGTGCAAAACCGCATGAACGTCGCGGTCATAAAGCCTCCGTCGGCTGAGGCTCAGGACGTGGCGGCCTCATGTCCGCCCCCTAACATCAGGCCGGTCGCATTCAGCCTGATGAACAATGGGTTGAAGACTCTCATTAAGCAGGACTCCGACCTTCCTTTTGTCACAATTGAACTTTTCGGGACAGGCGGCCTTTCATTGGAAAGCCTGGATCGTCCCGGGATCGCTGCGTTCACGGCCGGGCTATTGACCGCCGGGACGAAATCTATGCCTAAACTCGCTTTACTGGGAAAGGTGGAGGATGCCGGCGGCGAAATCAGCTCTCGATCTGATAATAATACCTATCATGTGTCCATTAAGGTGCTGAAAGAAGACTCCGACTGGGCACTTGGCCTTCTCGCGGATATTGTCCAGAACGCCCAGTTTCCACAGGACGAGATTGAAAAGCAGAGGCAGGACACACTGATCGCGATAAAGAAGACCGATGAGAGCTGGCAGGCCGAGGTCATGCGTCTGTTCAAGAAGAATTATTTCGAGAAAACTTCCTATGTTAACGACAAACTGGGAACGCTGGAGTCCGTCGGGGCTTTTACTCGTGAGGACATTCTTTCCTTCTACCACAAAATGGTTAATCCGACTCATTCCGTGCTTGCTATCTACGGCGATATAGATCCGAAAAAAGCCAAAGATCTCGTACAGGAAAAATTCGGAAAATGGAGCGGCGTTCCGGTTGAAAATTCAGCGATCGATGAGACTCATCAAATCGGCGATAATCGCACGGTCGAGATAAAGAACGAAAAGAACAGCGCGGGGCTTTTTATCGGCTCAAACGGGCTGGGCATCAACAACTCGGAACGGCCTGTGCTCGATGTGCTTACCTCTGTGTTGTCAGGGGGAGGTTCTCCGGCCGGCAGGATATTCGACGCTCTTCGGGGTGGAGACCAGAACCTCGTCTACACTGTGAGCACATTTCCGTTCTATGGAAAAAACGCCGGCTATTTTGGGGTCATCACCCAGACCACGATGGCGAACCTGCCCAAGGTGGAAGAAATAATTGAGCTAAACCTCAAGCGGCTGACAGACGAACTGGTCCCGGACAGCGAACTCGAAAAAGCCAAAGAGACCCTCCTGGTAGGATTGAAGCTCGGCAGGGAGACGCTCAGCGGCCAAGCCGCCGACGCGGCGCTAAATGAAGTGCTGGGGCTTGGGTGGGACTACAGTCAGCACTATCCGGACCTGGTGAAGGCCGTAAGCGCCAATCAGATAAAAGACCTGGCCCGCAAGCTTTTTGCTCATACAATGATAGCCAGGACTCTGCCGGAGAAGCCTACTGAAATACTTGCAGCCCCACCTGCTCCCAGAAGCGATGTGAGGATGTAAGGGGTACGTCCGCTTATTTACCAGGGCAGAGAAACAGTTTTCCGCCAAAGTTAAGCGTGCGAACCGTTCCCTCTTCCTGGAGCCTTCTTGATTCCAGTTCCACTCTTTTTTCAGAGACTCCAAGAGAGGCGGCCAGCTCAGCTATTGTGCAGGGCCGCCTTTCCACCGTCTCAACTATGCGGGTGCCTATCTCGCTAGCGCTGCAGTCTTGTGTCTCAGACGAGAACACGCCCACTATTTCCGTCTTGAGCGAACTGAAAAAAGAAGCTGCCCGAACCATCTGAGCATCGGTGAGGCCCTGGGTCCCCGCACGCGCGGGAGGGCGGACCACCGTATTCAGTTCGATTTTATCCGGCCTTAGAGGCTCTATGGCCCGCGCCAAAGCCGAAAGCTCTCCGGCGTTGTCGTTGACTCCTGAGACCAGCGCAATCTCAACGTGTAACTGGCCTTTATATTCCTCCCGAAACGTACGGATTCCCTCTATTATCTGTCCTGGTTCCAGTGATGGATGAGGCTTATTGATGTTGCGGAAAACAGCGGCGGTGACAGCATCCAGAGATGGAACAACCCGGTCGGCTTTCAAAAGTGAGCGCCTTACCTCCGGGTCCCACAAAAGAGATCCATTCGTGAGCACTATCAAAGGAAACCGGGGGTAAGCTTTTTTGATCGCTGCAATCAGCTCTCCGAGGCCCAGGTAAAGTGTTGGTTCACCACCGCTCGAGAAGGTCAGGACGTCCGTTGCGTTCGGATGCAGGCGCAAAAAGGTGTTCAACTCGCTGAGTACCGCCGCAGGGTCGGCGAAATCCTCTCTTTTTACGCTCAGATGGGTAGTAGGTCCCGACTCGCAGTAAATGCAGTCGAAAGAACACGTCTTAGGCGGGATAACATCGATTCCAAGGGACCGTCCAAGCCGCCGTGATGGCACTGGGCCGAATATATAGCTCATGGGAGGTCGGGAAGATGGGTTGGATGGTTCACTATTTTGGCCGGGTCTTGCGAACGCGCCATCTTCATTGCCTGATTGATTTTGCCTGTATACACTTCGCACTCTGCACAGGGGTCTTGTCTGCTGCAGCGGCGGTGCTTTATTTCCCAGCAGGGCAGGGGAATATCGAGGACTGCCGGGCAGCTTTTACGTTTTTCTTCCGGGCAGTTGCGAATGGACCAGCAGGGTGCCACGGTCAGGAGCTTTTTAACTCCGGCAATATTGAGGCCATCATCGCTCAGCAGCTTTCGGAGGCATTGGAGCCATTGAAGTTCGTTGTCTGAGTAAAATCTTTTGCCGCTTCGTCTTGATGGATTTATAAGACCTTGCTGTTCGTAAGAACGAAGGGTCCTTGGATGTATCCCGATCAATTCAGCCACTACACCTATGGGGTAGAGTGGTTTGCGGCCATGTTTTTCGATCACTTGAGCGCCTTCAGTTTGTGCTATATGATACAAAATCACATGAATCGTCCGAGATTATATAAGTTGTAAAATCCTTTGTCAACTTACGGCATTGCTTGGTTCCCGGCGCGGAATGTTTTCAAGGAGGAAAAAGCCTTTGTAAAAGGATTGTCAATGAAGTAAGCACGGCGCCGAATTTTCCGAAATTTTGAACCATACGGCGAACTGGATAGCACTGGATCGACGCGAAGACATGAAACTCGACAGTTGATTTGCCGCCAAACAAGCAAGGATTCTCATTGGATGTCTTGCCCATAATCTGCTCCACATTATCCAGGATGCCGCATTCTTGGACGAGAGGGTCAAGCCGTCCATAGACTCTATGATCAGACGGTTTGTAAAGGTTGGGGCCATGGTGGTACCTTGAGGGGCGAGGGTTATTTCCTTGTCGCGTCTGCTCTTTCCTTCGTACACCTCGGGGAGCGCGAAGTTTTCGCCGGAACATCTACAATGCGGAAAGGTGGGAATTGAGGCCTACAGGTGCGAAGCCGGTGGAGTGTCCTGAAATTGCCGGAAACGGTTCCCTTTTACCTTTCTGTTGTGTTTTTGATTCTTATACGGTAAGGTTCTATGGCCTTCAAGGCACCCCAAGAAGTTTTTTGGGACGGCACACGAATCCTAAATATTGAACCCCGAATCTGCACAATGTAAGCTTCTGAATAAGGGGCAAGCAGAGCGGAATCACGCACAGTCTTCAACCTGCACGTAGTACACGACCGTTGTCGTAGTTATTGGAGCATCAATGTCCATCAATTCGTGTGGTTTTTTTACAATTGCCATTATTTCATCGATTACAGGAGCACTCTTGCTACTGGCTGCACAAAAATTATGGCACTCCACAAGGAAACACCGCGCCAAAGCAAAAGGTCCCTGCGTCAATACATACGACAGACAACTCACAAACGCGGAGATCCGAGGGAATGAGCACCGCAAGTTCGTTGGCGGCTTGTGGGAGGAAATTGGCGCGCTTCAATTAGACTTCCTGAAGCAACATGGTCTTGCGAGCGCTCACCTTCTCCTCGATGTCGGGTGTGGATGCCTAAGAGGCGGGATTCCCTGCATACGCTACCTTGAGGCCGGAAACTACTTTGGGTTGGACATCAACGCTTCGCTTGTAAAAGCCGGCCTAATGGAGATCGAAAGAGAACGGCTTACGGAAAAGCAACCCAATCTCATGGTAAACGATAAGTTCGAATTCAGCCGGTTTGGCCGGAAATTCGACTATGTATTCGCGCTTTCGGTCTTCACTCATCTACCCATGAACCACATAATTCGCTGTCTCACTGAAATCCGGAAGGTGCTCTCTCCCGGGGGCGAGTTCTTCGCAACATTTTTCGAAGCTCCATCCCCTGCCCACCTTGAGCAGATCAGGCATATGCCTGGAGACGAGCAGACAAACTATGACTCGGACCCGTATCATTACTCGTTCGAAGAATGCCAGATGATGGCCAGCACCGCAGGAGTCCAGGTCAGGCTTATCGGCGAGTGGGGTCATCCAAGAGCTCAAAAAATGCTGTCATTTACAGTGGACTGATGTCTTCCCTCAGAAGGTCCGGCAGCAAGGGACGGATCATGCCTTAAATTTTCAGTATATTCGGAACCCGTCCGTAAGCCATAAAAATGGCGCCGATCATAACGGACAGGTTGCACGAAACCGGCCCGATGTTCAGATCCTCTATCCGGTCCACCTCAATCCCAATGTCCAGGAACCGGTCCACAAAATTCCGGAAAATATGGAGGGCGCCAATATATTTCTGATCGACTCGGTCGAATACCTTGCTTTCGTATATCTCATGAACCGATACTGTCTGACGAATCTCGATATAAAAAAATGACATCAGCTTGCAATCCTTACGGCGACGGTAAAGCCGCCGAAAGGAACGCCAGCATAATTCTTTCAGGCTCGCAGCGCCTGCGTCTCCAGTCCTGTCAGGTTGCCGTTCAGTTGTCTATTTGGCCAGCGCCCATTTGCCATCCTTTACCACGACCATTTCCAGGTCGTCTTTGCTCAGGCCGTTGTGATCCTGCGGCGACATATTGAAGATTCCGTGCATCCCGACGAAACCCTTTGTGTTCTCGATATGGTCCCTGATTTTAGCGGGGTCCGGCCCAACCGCTCTGAGTGCTGAGACCGCAAGGTTCATCGCATCCCAGGCATGACCGCCAAAAGATGAGACAGGCTCCTTGAAACGCGCCTCATAAGCCTTTGCGTACTCCATTATTACTTTCTTCTGCGGCTGATTATCGGGCAGCAGATCCCCTACGTTGACCCTTGCCAGAGGAAGCAGGACCCCTTCAGCAGCCTTGCCAGCCAGTTCCAGGTTCTTCATGTTCCCAAACCCGTGGCTCTGGTAGAGTGGTATGGAATCCATGCCGAGATCCCGCCAGCTCTTGATCGCCAAAATCTGGGTCGGCCCGATAGACCAGTTTACGATGGCCTGGGGCTGTGTAGATCGGATCTTGGTCATCTGCGCCGAAAGGTCCGTGTCCTGCGGCCCAAATCTTTCGTCTGCAACAATGGTTATGCCTTCCAGGGGGGCCAGCCTCAGGAACTCCTCGCGGGCGCTCGCCCCAAATCCGGTGGAATCTGTCATTATAGCTATCTTCCTTATGTCATGGGCTTTCATGTGATCGAACATCTTCTCAACCACGTGGGAGTCAGACCCGGCTACCTTGAAAACCCATTTGCGGTTCTCGACCGGGGTTACAATCTTGTAGCTTGAGGCACACGAGATAAGCGGTACCTGCGATTCTTCGGCAACACCAGCTACTGCCAGCGATTCACCGCTGCGCGAAGGACCGATTATTACGGGCGCCTCATCTTTTTTTATGAGCCTCTTTACTGCCAGATTGCACTTCGTGGCGTCGCTTTCATCGTCCAGCATGATGACCTCGAGCGGGTGCCCGTTTATTCCCCCCTGCCCATTTATCTGCTCGGCGATCATCTCCACCGTCTTTTTTTCGGGATCACCCAGGAAAGAACCGACACCGGTGATCGAGAAAACCGCTCCGATCTTGTAAGGCTCTTTTTGCGAATAAGCCTTTGTCCCGGCAAAGTGCAGCAACGCCGTGAGGACAAGCCCGATTATCCCAAAGCCGACTAAAACTTTTGCTTTCATTCCGCCGCTCCTTTGCCCTGAATCGCATTTCAATAATAAAAAAAGCCATGGTCGATTAAAACCACGGCCCCGGAAATAAAAAGCCGTGGGCAGTCCGCAATATCGATCTGCCCCCGGCTATATGAATGTGCTTATATTACCGGGACAGACCGCCCGAAATAGAGGTGTAACGATAATAGAGCCTTCCGAAGTTGAACCTATCCATATCCGTCCTTGGGAAGTGCGGTTTGCAGACTTATAGAAAAAGATCCTGCTGCATGTCAATAAAAATGCGCAAAGCGACGCCCATGACGCAATCGCGAGGGGATAAATTATTCGAACCCCGAGACTAAATGCACTGTAGAATTTTATCCAATTTTTCCAAAACTCGTTTACAATCGAAGGGGTTGATTAAAGGTTCAAAATATCTGGACTGACGGACTACCCGTTCATCCGTTATTGCCGCGGAGGGAAACGGCACATAATGCGCGAAAAACACAAAATTTTGATTATTGACGACGAAACTCCCTTCCGTTCCGCATTGCGCCGGCTCCTGGGAAAAACTCATATTATCCTGGAAGCGGATACCGGAGAAGTTGGGATCGCCCTTGCCGAGCGCGAAGAACCCGACCTGGTCCTTCTCGATATCGGACTCCCCGACGGAAGTGGCCTTGAACTGCTGCCCCGCCTCAAGGAATTGCGCCCTTCACCCACGGTCGTCATGATAACTGCATACGAGCGGGTGAAAGACGTTGTTATGGCAATAAAGCGCGGTGCTTTCGACTACCTTGTCAAGCCGGTCGACCTCGACGAATTTGAGTTGACTATCCAGAATGCGCTCGAACACGCCGGACTAAAAAATGAGGTCTCCCGCCTTCGTCAGGAAGTTCAGCGGCTCCAGGGGGTCGACAGGCTTATAGGCAAGGATCATATATTCCTGGAAGCGCAGATGCTCGCCATAAAAAGTGCGCAGAGCCGTGACGCCGGGGTTCTGATTCAGGGCGAGAGCGGGGCCGGAAAAGAACTCTTTGCCCGCCTCATTCATTCCAGGAGCCCCCGCGCTGCGTATCCGTTTGTGGCGCTCAACTGCGCGGCTTTCTCAACCGAGATCATAGAGAGCGAGCTTTTCGGGTATGAAAGAGGAGCTTTCACGGGCGCCAAAGTCGAAGGCAAAGAAGGATTGCTCCAGGTTGCGGACGGTGGGACCCTCTTTTTAGATGAAATCGTGGACCTGCACCATGAGATCCAGGCAAAACTGCTTCGGGTAATGGAGGAAAGAGAATTCTTCGCCGTAGGGGGGACACGGAAAAAAACGGTGGACATCCGAATCGTCTCAGCCTGTAACCAGGATCTCTGGCATGTGGCCGAGCAGGGCGGCTTCCGTAAAGATCTCTACTTCAGGCTGGCAACGATCAAAATCAACTTGCCCCCGCTGCGCGAGCGGCGAGATGATATCCTGCAACTTGCCCGTGTATTTATGGAGGAGTTCAACGACAAGTACGGTAAAAAGTTTCGCGGCTTCAATCCCAAGGCCGAACAACTTCTGGTTACTCATTCGTGGCCCGGCAACATCCGCGAACTGCGCAACAGTATTGAACGGGTAGTCCTGCTGGAAAATGACGACATGATCGTGGGGCGTCATCTTCACTTTCTTGACCCCGACCGGATCGAGCCGAGCGCCGTTCAGCAGGAGAAATTCAGCATCGTGATGCCGGATGGAGGCATAAGTCTCGAAGAGATAGAAAAGGAAGTCATCCTTCAAGCGTTCGAAAAATGCGGCGCCAATAAATCCAAAACGGCGCGATTCCTCCAGCTACCACGCCACGTACTTCTCTATCGCTTCAAGAAGTATGGCATAGAAGTTTGAACAAAATACTCCATTACCCTTATGGTTGTGAACAATATCCTACACATTGGAAGCAAGCCAATGAAGTCCTTGGCTTTTCCAGACTGCCACCCACGTCGGCAAGGACTATTCAAAAAAACCAATGTAGAATAGTATTCAAAATTGTCCCGCCAAAAAAGAGAACTGCCCTGTAATTGCGCATTGGGCCCCGATCCGCTGATTCCACTGTCCTGGCACGCTAATTGCTCTAAGAGTATAACGGAGGCGAAAGTGCGTGCTGAAAATCTTGTGCTCCTTGTCGAAGATGACGCTTCGTTGAAACGCTCTTTGGAAAAATTCCTGGATCGGGCCGGATATGCTTATGACAGTTGCTCAACGGCCAATCAAGCCCTTAATCTCGCTCAAAACGTTCCTCCTCATGTTGTGATTCTCGAATATCATCTTCCGGATGCGAATGGCCCCTCTCTTATTGAAAAGCTCAAGCTCATTGCTCCCGAGACCGTTGCAATTGTTCTTTCTGAATACGATTTCCAAGCTATAGCTAAAGATCTGGATCGAGTGCAAATCGAAACGTTCCTGAAGAAGCCCTTTGACCTCGTTGATTTTGAAGCTGCTTTGCACTCTGCCTACACAAGGCCAGCGAATTCCAGGAAGGGTGAATGGCTGCCGGATACCAAACTCGCAGGCGTGCCCGTCTCCACATTTGTACAGGGAAACTCTCAGAAACCAAACTTGAAAGTAACATGTTAATCGCGCTGAAGCTCAAACTTCCAGAGAAAGGTGGACACTGAAGCACAAAGCTCAAGCTAATCTGACCAAGCTCCCGTTCATGCTCACGCTCTGCAATTGATCTCCATGCTGCTCAAACGGATGCTGAAACTCCTAAGACCAAGTTGATATGAGTGTTCGATCGAAATCCCGTTGGCGGTGAAAAGTCGTGCTTCCTCGCAAAGGTTCTGTGAGTCTTCCCGTGTTTCAAAAGGCCATAAGGCAACTCCTTATGGCCTTTTTTTTGGACTCATGGGCACTATGCGCCACACTTTTCAACTATCCGGCCAATGAAAAACACTTTGCCGGAGTCAACCGGATCAAACCTACGATTTTGCTCAGGGCTTGCCTTTTTGAATAGATTTGTGCGATATAGTCCGAGTCTTATATTTTTCCCTTCACAGGAGTCTTAAATGGAACAACGAAAGCTGAAGATCATTGATCAGATGGAAGCAAAAGGGATGAGCGTCAAGACCGCCGCCGAAGCGATTGCCTTCGATCCCATGATTCTGGGCCTCTATCTTGTAAAGGACGCGTACCCTGTACCGAAGAGGATTCTGGACAAGCTTGAGGGGACGCTGACGAACTGATTTCCCGCTCATGGTTTTATCCCGGACCCGCAGCATCGCTTGTTTGTGATTCCCACTGACCTCTCTGGTGCTTTTCGTCATATTGAACGCTGTATCCGCCGGTGGCAGTGTCTGTGCCTGCCGGCTTGCTGAATAAGACTCACTTAGTCTAAAAACGAACCGAGCCGCACGGGATATTCTCATAAGATCGCTTCATTCCATTGGAGTGCAACCATGAGTATAAAGATGCCTTTGAAATTTGCCGGCAGCTACAAGGTAGTTACTCGCCAGGGCGGGGCACAGAAGCAGGAGTTTTGCCAGAAGCTTTCCATGACCCCCTTATCGGGGCGGGAGCAGGAATCCTCCGGCGAAGAAAATCAGCCGAGATATCTGGTGACCTATTTCTGCTTTGGCTGCAGAAGAGTTCTGGAAGGCACGATCAAAGAGAACCGGGAAGACAAAGTAGTCTTTCAGGTCGACGACCGCGAATTCGAGTTCTGCCCATCCGCGGGAAGCTGTTGAAGTTTGGCCTTGCGCCAGCGCAACTTTTAGCCTTGGCCGCCATCTCCCGGCTTCTCCTTTTATTTTTGCCCTGGTAACACGCGCAAAATCCGCACCGTTCCGGATAACGGAAAGATGGTGTGACCGGGCGCCTCTATTCCTCCTCAGGGCAGCTCCCGAGCCGGCCTTTTGAAATAAGAGATCTGCAAAGTAATACACAGCCTTCCTTTTTTCCGAGTAAAAATTCAGCTTCAAATATACTGATGCAAATCGCACCACGATGACGCAGTATGCTACATCATTGTAACAGTATGATATTTAAAGGTATTTATAGGTAACAAGTGATCCTGAATAGATAGTGGCGCAATATGCGCCTTTTTTAATTATACCGCACCCAGGTCCTGCTCACCGCAGCTTGACGATTTCACAAGTAAATTCCCTTTAATTTCAAGCTATTACATAATTATCAGGACCAAAGAGGCCCATTGGCTCAAATCCTGCTCTATCCTAATGCAAACAGAATTGAATGATCTCAGCAGTGATTCTTTTTCAAAACCGTTTGCTCGACACCTGAACCAATACTGAACCCAGAAGGAGCATAATCATGGATACAAAAGACCGTAAGAAGACAGTGCAACCGGTGATCTTTTCGGTGGAGAACGACCAGTGCGTCTGGGGTCGGGCGGGGGTGATAAAGACAACCAAGTGCATCAATGCATTCGACTGCCTGGGCTGTTCCCTTGACCAGCGTGTTCTGACCAATTTTGAAGAACAGCGAAAATCGAGCGGGCAGGCTGACCGCCGGCCGCCGAGGATGGTATTGATGATGCGAAAGGGCAAGTGCCGCCACATGCTCAGCGGCAGAATTCCTTACGGATCATGCTCGTATGCCTATAACTGCGTAAAGTGTCCATTCGACCAGATGATCGAAGACACGAGCTACCTGCCCAATCTCAGGCGTCCGGAAGTCGAAAAAGCATCCGGCTTCGACATTGCCCGAAATTACTATTATCACCAGGGCCATGCCTGGGCCCGTGTCGAATACGGCGGGCGGGTGCGTGTGGGCATGGACGATTTCGCTCTCAGGCTTTTGGGGCCTCAGGATGAAATAGAGATTCCCGGTCTCGGATCAACGGTGGGCCAGAGCCGACCCGCTGCGGTGTTGAAACGCTCCGGCAAGGAGGCTGCGACCCTGTCCCCCGTTGACGGTGTGGTGGTGGCAACTAATCACAACATTTTGAAAAGAGCCACTACCGCTAATGATGCCCCCTATGCAGAAGGGTGGCTAATGGTGATCCAGCCCAAGACGCTGCGCAATAATCTGAAGAATTTATTTTTCGACTCGGAGGGCCTGACCTGGATCGACGATGAGGCTTCGCGCCTGGGCGGACTCCTGTCGGGCAATGCCGGATATCCAATGATGCCTACAGGTGGTGAGGCACTCAAGGATATTTACGGAACGGTTCCGGAGATCGGGTGGGACCGGCTGGTGGATGAATTCCTGAACTGATCCGACTTTAGCTGCCGGTGTCTCGAGCCCCACATGCTTCGATCGGCTGGCTCTCAGTGGATACTTACTCCAGGGGTTATTCCCGTGACGGGGATTACCCCTGGATTAACCCCTGCCTTTTGCGCAAAGACGGAGACGATTCCCGCCGTTTCAGGAGTTACCGAAGATATGTTTAAGGCTTCGGGAGATTTCATACCCGCACGCGGTGCAAAATCTCGCCGGCAGGCGATCGAGTTTCTCGAGGTTGCTCGAAAAGGCCATCAGGCAATCCGGCGTCCGGCAATGCCCAACCCCCAGAAGATGCCCGGTTTCGTGAAGGCCAATTTTGGCGGCTCGCAGGTACATTCGCGCCGCATCTTTGTCCCGGAGCCGGTGAAGCGATATTACGGCTGCCCTACCGCCAAGTTGAGATTCGCCGAACACGAATTGGAGAATCGGAGTGCACAGGTCGCATGGAACGATCCCGAGCTTGAATTTTGCTCCATCAGTGATAGATTCGAGCGTCTTGAGGATTTTTCCTGCAGCATATTGGCTGCGGAGGGGAAGGTAGGCATACTCGGGATCAGGCAGCGGCGGCAGGATCGCGGCGTCGAGGCCCATCAAGGTCTGCAGGTTTGCCGCAACGACCGAAACCGCCAGGGAATCCACACCCCCGAGCGGGATAATATCCAGATGGCTTTCTTCGGACGCCTTGGGAAGATTGCGCACCAATTGCCGTTATCCCTGATTGAATGGGAGCCCCCGGATAATACATGCGGGAGCCTCCGTGAGAAAAGATTGCGACCCTCGCAGAGGGCAAAATTCGAGTCAGGAGCGGTCGAGTTGATACCGCTTCATTTTCCGCATTAGTGTGCTCCGGTCGATTCCCAGCTTCTTGGATGCCCGGACGATATTCCCGTTGCAAGACTCCAGCGTGGCTTTTATCTGGTTGATTTCGAGTTCCCGCAATGTCATCGCCCCCATTGAACATACATCGGCTCGCGGATTCACGAAGGTCAGTTCTTCGGCGCCGATCATCCTGCCCTTGGCGATGACAACGGCCCGTTCTACCACGTTTCGAAGCTCCCGGATATTACCGGGCCAATGGTAGGAGGTCAAAAGGTCCAGCGCCTTCTGGGTAAAACCTCCCAGGGATTTTCCTGTTTCCTCGACGTAGCGTTTGAGAAAGTGATTGGCGAGTACGGGGACGTCATCCAATCGCTCGCACAAGGGTGGGACGTCAATGCCGATCACGTTGATACGATAGTAAAAGTCGTCCCTGAATTGATTCTCTTTTATCAGAGAGGGCAAGTCACGGTGGGTGGCGCTGATGAGCCGAAAATCCGACGCAATGGGCTGGCTCCCCCCTAACCGGAGAAAACTTTTCTCTTCAAGCACCCGAAGCAGGCTTACCTGCATTCTCGGGGAAATCTCGCCAACTTCGTCAAGGAAAAGTGTGCCGTTGTGAGCCATTTCGAGGCGGCCCCGCCTGGCTTTGACAGCACCGGTAAAAGCCCCCCTTTCGTGGCCGAACAATTCGCTTTCCAGGAGAGACTCAGATAATGAGCCGCAATTGACTGCCAGGAAAGGACCACAGGACCGATCGCTTCTATAGTGAATGGCCCTGGCGACCATATCCTTACCAACACCGGTTTCCCCGGTAATCAAAATTGGGGCTGACGAAAGGGCTACTTCCTCGATCTTCGCGAAAATGGCCTGCATAGGCTCCGAGTGGACGATAAAGACTTCGAAAAAGCCCTCGTGACGATCGTTCAACAGTTCCTTGAGGGCGATGTTTTCTTCGCGCAGTGCCTTGTTTGCAAGAATTCGCTCCATAAACAGCGACAGCTCATCAGGATCAAAAGGCTTGCAGAAATAGTCCGTTGCCCCGCTCTTCATGGCCTCGACGGCCGTCTGTATGGTACCATGTGCAGTCATCATGACTGCTATGGCATTCGGCTGGCGTTCCTTCAATCGAGAAAGAAATTCGATTCCATCCATGCCGGGCATTTTGATATCCACGAGATAGATGTCGGCAGGCGACTCCTCGACAAGTTTCAGCGCCGCCTCGCCTGACAATGCCGTTTCAACCTGATAGCCATCCCTGACAAACCAAGCCTGGAGGGACTCGCAAATCATCTCTTCATCGTCCACAATTACGATGCGCGTCGAAAATTTCATACCGAGCCCCCTCCTCCCTCGCCAAATGAACTTGATTCCCCGGCCTGTGACTGTTCCTGTTTGAACGCGGTGGAAACCTTGTCCTGAGGGTACCCATCTTCCTTGCAGCTCACCGGATTCCGAGGCAGCTTAATTCTGAAAGTCGATCCTTTGCCTGGCTCGCTTTCGACCTCCACGCTGCCATGGTGTTCGTGTATGATGCCGTAGACCATTGCCAATCCGAGGCCGCTGCCTCTCCCGTCCGTTTTTGTAGAGTAAAAGGGCTCGAAAATCCGCGGCAGGTCATGAAGCTCAATCCCACACCCCGTGTCAGTGACCGTCAGGATGATGAGGTCGGCGCTCTCATCGATTTCGCCCGAGATGGTCAAGGTCCCTCCGTTCGGCATAGCGTCAATAGCGTTGAATATCAGGTTGAGGAGGCACTGTTGAATCTGGGCATGATCTCCGCATGCCGTGAGCTGACCGGGCGGGAAATGCACCTCGCAGCGTATATTGGCAAGTTCGAGCTGATGCTCCGTCAGGAGCAGAATGGTATCGACCAGTTCGGAAATCACTATGGACTTTGCTTCCAAACTTTTAGGCCGGGCGAAGGTGAGAAGGCTTTTGACAATAGACCCGCAACGCATCGCTTCCCGAAAAGAAAGGTCCAGATATCGGATCACATTTGACATCTCAACGTCGGGGAGATCCCAGGGTTTAGACTGTAGAACGTTCCGGACAAGCTTGTTGAATGTCACGATACTGGTAATAGGGTTGTTGATCTCGTGGCAAACCGAAGCAACGAGCCGCCCCAGGGAACTGAGCCTGTCTTCCTGAGCCAAACGGGCGAAATCTTTTTTGAGCGCTCTGGTGCGCTCTTCGATCTTCTTGCCCAGTTCCTTGGTTATGTCCCGAAGCGTCAGCACGAACTGGGAGATCTCCCCATGCCGATCGAGAATCGGGTAGGCGGTAACCTGGCGAAGCTGCAGGGTATTGTTCAGGCCGTGGATTTCATATACCGCACGGGCCGGCTTACTTGTTTTCAGAGCTTCGCTGGCAACACAGATCGTTGATGGAAACTGGCACGGACTCGATTTCCGGTACAGCACCTCATAGCAATGTTTACCGAGGATGTTATCCTTGTTTTCACTGCCGGTGATCTGCGACGACTGGTTGCAGTCTATAATACGGAACTTCCTGTTTATGACAAGAACACCATCCGGCGAGGCTTCCAAGAGGATGGAGGCCAGCGGATTGTTTGCATAGCCCTTTGCCATTTCAATCAACCGCATGGAAGCCTGGCGGTCGAGCACACCCACGTTGGGCCGTTTCCGGCTGATGATGTCGCAAAGAACGCGCTCATCTCCGGTGCACTCCAGGATAAGGTCCAGACCATCCATCGTCAGGAGACCGCTGTGATCATCAAATATCTTTATCCCCGATCCTTTGGCAACTTTATAGCGCGAGACAGATTTTTGTGCGTCGGCGACTGCCAGCAAGTGCAGGCCGGACGATTGAATGGCGGGGAGATTTTTCATAATAGTCTGAAAACAGGACCCGGTAAGCACCATGCCGATATTGAACTGTGGGCATCTGGAGGAAGTTGAAGAATTCATTTCGTCTCCTTTTGGCCGTTCATGCCCTCAGATGGTGAAGCGGAGGAGGTTCACGGGTCAATAAACCCAGTATCTTCCATTAAACTGAAAAAGTGACAAGCCCCCTGAAGTGTATTGATTAGCGTATTGATTATGGATTCGATAGGGAGGTTTTCTTGAATGATATAGTATTTTTCGCATAGGTCAATACTTCGTCAGGTAATGCCGCGTCAGGTAATGCCGCGATGTGAGAGCGTAGTTCAGGGGGAGGCTTGAAAACAGGTTAAATGTCCCTCCGGAAACTCCGGATGCACGCTAGACTCGGCTTTTGTAATTTTCCAGGCAAGTCTTTTTTATTTTTAACCCATTAAAAAAACCTGAAGACGAATACCGCCTTCAGGTCTCTTCTCGAATCAATCAGGTTAAGAATTACTTCTCCGGCCACCTCTTAATGACTTCACCGTTCGGGCCGTTTACGGTCACTGAGAACACGTTATTGCCATCCAGGCAATGGGTTGCGCAGGAAATTCAAGGGTCATAGGCTCGTACGGCCATTTCAATCCTATTCAGGATTCCCTCCGTTACCTCCCCGTTTTTGATGAGCGCTTTAGCGGCCTGGTTCACGCTTATATTCATCGGACCAAGGTTATGTGTGGTTCCAACGATCAGATTGGCCCTGCTGATGAGACCGTTGTCGTCCGTGGAATAATCGTGGATCAAGGTCCCGCGCGGGGCCTCCAGGCACCCTACTCCCCTGCCCGCTTTCGGTTCAACCGGGGCACGCACATCCGTGTCGGTTATCGATTTATCCTCCAGAAGCTCTATTGCGTGCTCGTAAGCATAAACGTCCTCTATCAGCCGCGCCCAGTGGTATAGCAGGGTGAGCTGAGCCGGCCTCCCGAAAAGCTTTCGGAACTCCTCCAGTTCGGCCTGCGCACGCGGCGTCGGAATGCTGTCGCAAACATTTATTCTCGCAAGGCAGTTTGCCCGATAGATCCCTTTGAGATTGTCGAGATCCATCGAGAAGCCTTCATTCCAGAACTTCGCATAAGGGATCTTGCCATAAGAGAAGGGCACAACCGCTTCGCCAAGGTAGTCCACGTAGTCCTGGGTGTCGAAATCGGTGTAAGTCCCATCAGGCTTCATCATCCTGAGCTTACCATCGAACAGGTTCAACTGTCCCTTGTCGCCAACGGTGCCGAGGAACCCCGCAGTAAACACCCCGAGAACTTTCACAACGTCGA
Source organism: Syntrophobacteraceae bacterium (assembly GCA_052147195.1). GTDB lineage: Bacteria > Desulfobacterota > Syntrophobacteria > Syntrophobacterales > Syntrophobacteraceae > SbD1. The sequence continues at coordinate 11,646 of JBKQLC010000116.1, read as the reverse complement.
GGTATTTTGGGAAGACCTCCTTCTTGGCGAAGTCGAGTGTGAATGTCGAGAACTCAAGCAGTTCCTTGAGCTGTTCAAGCCACTCTGTTCTCTCCGATTCAAGCATCGGCCTGCAGAAGCCCCCGACAACACCCGCATGCGGGTGAATGGCTTTGCCGCCGAGCTTCTCCAAGATCATCTTGGCCTTAAACCGGGCCTGTACGGCCTTTGTGGCCAACTCCGGCGCAGCCTTCACCACCCCGATGACATTGCGTACTCCGTAATCGGCATCGGGTCCCATCACAAAATCGGGAGCCGCCAAAAAGTAGAAGTTCAGCAGCTTGTCTTCGGCGTGCGAGACTGTCGTCGCAAATTCGCGCAGCTTGTTTCCGGTCGGCGTAGGGGTAACCCCGAAGCAGCGGTCAACGGCCTTATTGGAAGCCATATGATGGTGCCATGGGCAGATTCCGCAAATGCGATTGACTATCCGCGGCACCTCTTCGGCCGGTTTTCCTTCGATGAATTTTTCAAACCCTCTCAGGGACATGTAATGGACCTTGCTGTCAACAACGTTGCCGTTGTCGTCCAGATTGATCTCAATTGAAGCATGTCCCTCGATACGGGTTATCGGCGCAAGATGGATAGTGCGGGCCATACGATGGTTCTCCTTCCGGTGACCGGGGTCGCTTGAAATCCCCCCGAACCCCCTCCAAAAAAGGGGAGTTATCTCCTCCCGTCCAACAACGGCGGGAGCTCTATCTATTTACACACAGGATGTACAACCGGCCGCAAAAGGCCATGCGAACCGGAAAACCTCAAAAGGGAAGCGTAATCGGGCAGCGAATCCAGGTCGATCCCATTTGAAGCCAGCGCATTCAGCATCTGCAGAAGCTGATTTCCATCCTGCCGGACCGGCCCGTAGCATCCCCTGCAAGGGACCCTCGCCTTGATGCATCGGGGCTCAAGCATGTCGCCGCCGCAGCCGGCCCTCGTTACCGATCCCATGCAAAGGAAACCCTGCTCCAACAGGCACCGCATCTTGTCGAGCGGTTCATCCTGAGACAGATATTCAGGGGCCTGGAGGAATCGGCGCAACTTTTTTACCTGCCCTTTGCCTTCGCGCCTTGTAGGACAGAAATCGCAGACGCTCTTGTCAGGCAGCGCTGCGGGATTGCCTGTAAGGAGGCCGGCCAGGGCAGCGAAAACCTGATCCGGGTGCGGAGCGCATCCGGGCAGATAAACGTCCACTTTGATTTTTTCATCCAGCGCGTAAACCGTATCCAGAAGGGGTGGAATTCCATCTTTGGGCCGAGGCTGATCTTTATCGGTCGTCTCCGTCGAGTAATAGCGCTCGAAGATGCTCTCATTAGTGTAGGAATTGGCAAGGGCGGGAATACCACCGTGCGTCGCGCAGGTGCCCATAGCTATAATGAGATTGCATTTTTTGCGCATCTCCTCGGCCACTTCGAGATGTTCCTCGTTGCGGATGCTGCCGGTAATTATGCCGACGTCGGCTTCGGGAATATCGATGTGCTTTCCGTCTCCGAGTTGGCCATAGTACTTGTGGTCCAAAAGCACGGGGATATGGACGAATTCAACAAGTTCGAGCACCTTCAGAATTCGCTCGCCCAGATCCACTATGGATATTTCGCATCCGGAACACGCATTCAGCCATTCTTCCGCCACTTTTGCCGCCATAAAATCTTACCTCGCCATATTCGCGGTGATCATAAAACAATATCGATCGGAGATGTCCGCACTTAGAGTGCGGACCGTCCTGTCAGGCGTTGACCGCAGCCTTTTGCTCCCTCAAAGGATTGGGCCCCAGTTCCTTTATGTCACGCACGAACCGGGTTACCGCCTCGACAAAGCGTGGGGCCTCAGCGGAAGATACCCATTCCATTCGGAACCGGTTCGGGTCGATCCCGCAGTTTGCGAGCACTACCTTGATCGCCATATCTCTCGTGTTTGCCTTTTGATTACCTTCCAGGTAATGGCATTCACCGAGGTGTCAACCAACTCCGAGGACCCCGTCGGCCCCCCTGGAAATAGCGTGGACGACGATTTCCGGGTCGATCATTCCGGAGCACATCACCCTGACTACGCGCAGATTAGGTGGATACTGCAATCGACTGACCCCAGCCAGGTCAGCAGCGGCGAAAGCTCACCAGGTGCACAGAAATCCTACGATGACCGGCTGATAATCATCAGACATCGAGGAACTCCTTTCTAAGAATTTGGTTCGTGAGGTTAGATCTCAAGCAGCGCATCCACCTGGGCCATTATCTGAGCCGGGGTGAAGCCGTGAACGAGTATTCCGCCCTTGGGACATGTAGCCCCGCATACGCCGCAGCCTTTACAGAGAATGCTGTCGGTTTTCACCCTCTTTTGAACACGTCCATCCTGCTCGTACTCTTCGAGCGTGATTGCATGATAGGGACAGACGTCAAGACAGAGTCCACAACCATCGCACCGGTCGGTCACATAAGAGACCAGCGCGCTAAATACAAGTTTATCCTTGGCAAGGATCGTGTTCGCCCTTGACGCTGCGCCAAGTCCCTGGGCCTGGGCTTCCCGAACCGTAACCGGATATCTGGCCGTTCCGGCCAGGAAAATACCGTCGGTTGCAAAATCCAGGGGCCGCAGCTTTGCGTGGGCCTCCATGAAAAAATTATTTCCGTCAACCGGGATACGCATGAGATTGGCTATCGCCGCTGAATCGCCGGGCGCAACCAGAGGAGTGGAAAGCACCACAAGATCGCAGGGAATCTCTATGCTCATCCCGGTAAGAGGCTGATAAAGCTCGACAGCGCCATCCTTTACGACCGGGGGAACAGCCGCATCGTAGATATCGTATTTTATCCCTGCCCCGCGGGTATCCCAGAGCAGTTTCTCGTTTTCCGCCCCATACATCTGTATGTCGCGATAGAGAATATGCACATGCGCATCAGGATCGAGCAATTTGATATAAGATGCATTCTTGACCGCAGTGAGACAGCATATCCGGGAACAGTAGCTTCTCTCGGGACTGCGCGCTCCAACGCACTGAATCATGACGATGTTTTTAGCGTCCAGCGGCGCGCCGCTTCGAAGTTTTTCCTCCAGTTCGATCTGGGTAATGACTTTTTTGCCGCCGTATCCGAACATACCTTCAGGCTTGAACGGGACTGCGCCGGTCGCAATCACTATGGCTCCGACGGTCTCTTCGATTTCATCTCCGTTCATGCCTTTAAGGCTGACTTCATAGTTTCCGACAACACCACCCACACCCGTCAGTTCGGTCTGGAGGAGGATGCGGATATTGGAAGAACGCTTTACCTCTGCTACCATGCCGGCAAGGATGTCCACGGCAGGCTCGTTCGATGGTCCAATCCTGTTCAGACGGCGCAGAAGCCCGCCAAGTTCGGCTTCTCTTTCGACCAGTAATACTTCAACTCCCATATCCGCCAGCGCCGAAGCAGCACCCAACCCAGCGACGCCACCGCCAAGCACCATGGCTTTTCTTACCAGTGAGGACTCGATGTCTTCATGAGGGTCAAGCAACGTTGCCTTGGCGACCGCCATGCGGATGAGGTCCATCGCCTTTACCTGGGCAGCATCGCGTTCCTGCATGTGCACCCAGGAACACTGGTCGCGGATATTGGCCATCTCGAACAGATACTGATTCAGGCCGGCTTCTGCGCAGGCGCTCTTGAAAAGCGGCATGTGCGTCCTTGGCGAACAGGACGAGACCACGACCCTCGTCAGCCCGTGTTCTTTTATGGCCCCCTGAATTTCAGCTATTCCCGATTCCGAACAGGTGTAGAGATTATTCTTGGCGTACACTACGTTTGGCAGTGTGGCCGCATATTTCGTCAGCGCTTCACAGTCCAGGTAGCCCGCAATGTTGGAGCCGCAATGGCAGACAAACACACCTATCCGCGCTTCGCTCAAGTTCTGGCTTCCGCCGTTTCCACTCATTTGCTCTTTCTCCTTCAGGATACGAGGCGCATTGCCTCAGGACCTGACAGGGCCTGGGCCGCTCTTGCGGCGGCGCTGCTTGCCTGCGCTACCGATTCCGGAATATCCATTGGACCCTGAGCGCACCCGCACGTGAACACACCCGGCCGGGAGGTATCCAGGGCGGGGACTGTTTTCGTTCCATAAAAACCAAACTCATTGAGCGGTATGCGAAGAAGTTCGGAAAACTTCTTGGCCGCCGGACTGGGTTCGCAGGCGGTGGCCAGGATTACCAGGTCCACCTCGAGGCTGTGGACTTCACGTGTTTTGGTGTCCTCATACCAGAGGATCGGGTTGTGAGCAGCGTTTTCGGATATCTCCGCAACCCTGCTGCGAATGAATTTTATTCCCGCTTCACTAGCTCCCCGGTTGCGGTATTCCTCAAAATTTTTCCCAACAGCTCGAATGTCCATCCCGAAGATATAGACCTCACCATCAGGATCGTGTTCGCGGGCGATGATCGCCTCCTTGATGGCGTGCATGCAGCAGAAACTCGAGCAGTGTTTGTTGAACCTCTTGTCGCGAGACCCCACACACTGGATAAAGGCGAGCCGGTGAGCCGTTCCCATCGACTCAACTTTTTCCTTCGTCTTTTCGAGATTCTTCTTCAGCGGCAGATAGACGTTGTACTGCTGGGCCCATTCATCGTAATGAGTGCCCGAAAGCTCACCGGTATTGTACTTGCCGCTGAACTCATCAGAGGTCAAGCTAAAAGTCTTTTCGAACTTCTCGAGCTCTCGGCGAGACTTCTGAACGGCCTTTTCCAGCTCGGGTATCGTGGCTTCGACGGCAAGGTCCGAAGGCCGATAGACGTGGCCGTGAGTCGGACCGCTTGCGGAAAGAAACCGCTCGAACTCCAGGGCCGTGACCACGTTGGGATGCCGCCCGTACCCATATTCCGGGACTTTTCGGGCATCGAACAGCTCATAGCCCGTTGCAAGGATGATCGCTCCCGCCTCCACGTCTATGATCTGATCTTCCTGTTTGTAGTCGATGGCGCCGGCCTGGCAAATCTTTGAGCACAAGCCGCATTTTTTGCCCGGCTGGAAGTTCCGGCATTTGGTTGCGTCGATGGTGTAGGCGGACGGAATGCCCTGCGCGAAGTATTTGTATATGGACTTGGCTTTGCCCAACCCCATATTGTACGCATCGGACACAACCGTCGGACACTTCTCCGCGCAACTCCCGCAACCGGTGCACTTGTTTTCGTCCACGTACCGGGCTTTTTTCCGCACGGTGACGTGGAAGTTGCCCAACTCCCCTTCCACACCTTCCACTTCCGAGTACGCCAAGAGCCGAATTTTGGGATGCCGACCGACATCCATCAATTTCGGAGCCAGAATTCAGAGGGCGCAGTCGTTGGTTGGAAATGTTTTGTCAAGCTGAGCCATTTTCCCGCCAATAGTGGGGAGCCGTTCAACAAGATGAACCTGGAACCCCATTTCGGCAAGATCCAGGGAGGCCTGCATACCTGCAATTCCCCCGCCAATCACAAGGACATCCCGATTCACGAACGTGATCTCCTTCATCGCTGGGTTACGCTCAAAGAGAGCTACCCAACCCTAGCTGTTACTTTATTCGATGTGGTCCAAAAGGAACGAATACAAGTCATCTATTTTCAGAGTAATGTCCGTATTCTGTTCAGCACACGTCAGGTGAATCCTGCACTTCGGGCATGCAGTAATCAAAGTCGAAGCCCCAGTGCCGATAGCTTCCTGAAGACGCTCGATTTGCATTGTCTTCGAGCAGTTGGAACACTCAATCCAGGCGCTCGTGCCGCAGCACACCGAGTTTTCGCGGTTCATTCCCATCTCTTCGAGCCGCACTCCGGGAATTAGGTTTAGAAGCTCCCTGGGCGGATCGTAAATTCCGGCTTTCCTGCCTAATCTGCACGGATCCTGATAGGTAACCACCCCATCCCCGTTTTCGGCGGGCTTAAAGGACAAACCCGCTCCGGGCAGCTCTCGAGCCAGAAACTCGGAGATATGGGTTACCTCAAAAGGCAGTGAACCAAAGTACTTAGGGATTTCAGTCTTGAATGTCGTGTATCCCTCCGGACAGCTAAATATGACAGTTTTAGCGCCCGAACCGGCGATCATCTCCAGATTGAGTGCCGCCAGCTTGCGGAACGTCGCCTGATCGCCGCCCCAAAGAGCATCATGACCGCAGCAGCGTTCGTCGTCGCTCATCACAGGCTCAACGCCCATCCGGTTTAAAAGCTTCAGGACGTTCCCGGCCGTTTCCAGCGAGGTGGGCCCGTATTTCAGCGAAGCATCGAAATAGGGGGCGCATCCTACAAAGTAGAAGACGTCGCCAGTCGCCTGGAACCTGCCGACATCTTTTGCCCAATCGGTGCGCTGCTGAGAGATATTCCTGGTCTGCAGCGACGCAATCGCCTGCAATGTGCCGTGATGGCTGTGCTGCGGAAGATTGCCCTCCTTGCGCGCAAGTTCGCGATAACCTCGGGCGAACTCCGGAAAATCGATCTGCACGGGGCAGCGGGAACTGCATCTGGCACATGTGAGACACGCCCAGAGTTCTCGCCCTTGCAGGACCGTTTGATCCCGATCCATCAGCGCCCGCTTGATCATCTGCCGTGGAGAGAAAGTGGGCAGCACCCTGCTTATGGGACAACTTCCCGTGCAGACCCCACATTCCATGCAATAATCAATCTGTTCCTTGCTGATTTTCATTTCGTCTCCGCTAAACAGCCACAACCCCTGCATCAACCTTTTCTGCCAAGGGGTTCCTGCCCATCTCTTTCAGCAACTGCGTGAAGGACCGGATCTCATCGGCGAAGATGTTCCCTTCTGAAGCGGAAATCCACTTCAGCCGGAGATAACGTTCGTCTGTTCCAAGAAGCTTCAGAATTTTGTGGGTCTCTTCGATCACTTTCAGGCACTTTTCATTACCTCCCAGGTAATGGCAGTCACCGATGTGTCAGCCTGAGACCATCACGCCGTCAGCCCCCGCTTCAAACGCATCCAGCAGAAAACCGTGATTCATTCTCCCGGAGCACATAAGCCGGATGAGACGGACGTTCGTCGGATACTGCATCCTGGCGACTCCCGCAAGGTCCGCCCCGGCATACGCGCACCAGTTACACAAAAAGGCGACTATCTTGGGTTCGAATTTGTCAGACATTGAATTTCCTAGCTGTTAGCTGTTAGCTATTAGCCGCTAGCCCTAGAAGCTAAAGGCTTACCACTAATCGCTGAATGCTTTGATCACAGCCTCTATTTGCCTGTCGCGGAAATGCGCAAGCGAGGCCGCCCCTGTCGGACAGGCAGCGTTACAGGCGCCGCAGCCCGTGCAAAGCGCCTGCGTGACAACGGCCTGCTTCTTCCCGCCCTCCACCTCAGTGACTTTTATAGCGTCGAAAAGACAAGTCTGTTCGCACTCTCCGCATGCACGGCAAAGGGCCGGATCTACCTGCGTGATAACACCTTCGGCCACAATCTCTTTTTGAGACAGAATCGTCATGGCTCGAGACACGGCGCCCCGCGCCTGGGCGATAGATTCGTTGGCGAACTTCGGGCCCTGCGCAAGTCCGCAGAGGAAAAACCCGGATGTCGCGAAATCGAGCGGCCTCAATTTAAGGTGTGCTTCCAGGAAGAACCCGTCCTGATCCAGGGGAAGGCGAAGGGTCTCGCCGAGCTTCCTGGTGTCCTCGCTCGGGCGAATCGCGGCGCTCAGAACCAGAAGGTCAGTCTTTAGAGTGATCCGGCGCTGGAGTTGAGAGTCGAAGAGGGATACGTCAATTCCTGCGCCGTTCGCTTTGACGTCGGGCTTTTGGTTTTCGTCGAAGCGGAAAAAGCGGACCCCCTGTCGCCTAGCTTCCTGATAATGCGGTTCCTTTAAGCCAAAAGTCCTGATATCGCGGTAGAGCACGGAAACATTGGCCGAAGGGTTTATCTCCTTCAGTTTCAGGCTGTTCTTGACAGCAGCGGTACAACACACCCTGCTGCAATAGGAGTTGTCCGGCTCGCGCGAACCAACGCACTGGATCATTGTGACATTTCGCCAGTCGCGCGCCGCAGCAGAATCGGTAGCAAGGAGCAGTTCAAATTCTTTCTGCGTTACAACTCTTGCGTTCTGGCCGTACAGGTACTCGGCAGGCTTGTATTCCTGGCCTCCAGTAGCAACTATCGCCACACCGTGAGACACTTCCACCTCTTTGCTACCTGCGCTGATCGTGGTCAAAAAGTTCCCGGATGAGCCTTTAACACTCTGGATTTCCGCTTCCCTGTAAACCTTTATGAGCTGGTTGGACTCGACCGTTTTAATCAGCTCATCCAGGTACTTCTTAGGCTCACCGCCGTCCTCGGTATAAAACAGCTTTCTTGCATTCCCGCCAAGCTCTGCGGTCTTTTCGACCAGCACGGCGGGAAAACCCTGTTCGGCAATGGAGAGAGCCGCCGTCAACCCGGCGAGACCACCACCTATGACCAGCCCCTTCTGCACGACTTCATAGGAGAAATCGTAGAGCGGTTCGAGCAGACTGGCCCTGGATACCGCCATGCGGACCAGGTCTTTTGCTTTTTCGGTTGCGAGTTCATGCTCCCCTTGATGAACCCATGAGTCGTGCTCGCGGATATTTGCAAACTCGAAAAGGTATTGATTCAATCCAGCTTCCCTGAGCGTATTTCGGAAAAGCGGCTCATGGGTACGCGGCGTGCAGGATGCAACGACAAACCGATTGAGTTTGTACTCCTCAATCGCCCGCTTGATCTCTTTTTGCTGGTCGGTCGAACAGGCGAACATCGGGCTTATTGCATACTCGACACCCGGAAGCGATTTTGCGTAATCCGCAACAGCCTCGGTATCCACAACTCCGGCGATGTTTATTCCGCAGTGACATACGAAAACACCAATCCGAGGCTTCTCGCCCCTGATATCGCGCTCTTCATACTGGGGCGGCGGTTCGATCAGAGAACCTCTCGCATCCGCGAGCAGCGAAGTCGCGCAGGCTGCAGCGCTGCTGCCCTGCTGAACAGAATCGGGAATATCCTTGGGACCCTGGGCGGCGCCGCAGACATAGACTCCAGGCTGCGAAGTGGCAACCACATCCATCGGGTCGGTCTTCGTAAAACCATAGGGGTCCAATTCCACACCCAGCCGCTTCGCCAGTTCGGCGGTAGACGGATGTGCGCAAAGGCCGACCGACAAAACCAGCATGTCGAATTCTTCCTCGCGCATAACATTTTCCGCATCCGAATAATTGATCAGCAGCTTGTCGGTACCCGGCACCGGCACAACCCTTGAAATCATCGAGCGGACATACCTGACTTTCGTTTCATCACGGGCACGCTCGTAGAAGCGGTCAAAGCCCTTGCCCTGCGCGCGCATATCTATATAGAAAATAGTGGTGTCGATGTCGGCCTCGTGCTCCTTCGTGATCATCGCCTGCTTGGTCGCATACATACAGCAGACAGAAGAGCAGTAATCCTGACCGATTGAACTGTCGCGCGATCCGACGCACTGAATCCAGGCAATCCGATGGGGTTTCTCTCCGTCGGAGAGGCGCTGTATATGACCCTGGAATGGACCGGCTGCAGACAGAATGCGCTCGTATTCCAGACTGGTCACCACGTTGGGCCACCTGCCGTAGCCGTATTCGGGTTTGCGTTTCGGATCGAAAGGAGTAAAACCGGGCGAGAAGATGATTGCGCCTGTCTTGATCTCCTCGATCTCAGGCACCATGGTGTGGTCGATAGCGGCGGCGAGACACGCTTTTTCGCACATCTTGCACTCACAGCAGGTCATACAGTTGAGGCACTTGGAGGCCTCGGCCCTGGCCTGCTCCTCGGTGATGCCCTGCTCGACCTCGGCAAAGCCGCTCTTCCTCTGCGCCATCGAGATCGTAGACTGATGGGCGCGGCCCTGTTTTTCGATGTCCTGGGGAATCGGAGCGAAGTTCTCCTGGGGCATCTCGAGCTTGCTGCGCCCTGCCGCCATGTCCTCGCCCTTCAGATATCGGGATATGGAAATGGCGGCCTCACGGCCGGCTGCGACCGCCCCAATCGCAACCCATGGCCCGGACTGCGCATCGCCGCCTGCGAACACGCCCTCGCGGCTGGTCTGATACGTTATTTCGTCAACCGCAATCGTTCCAAAGCGGCTGATTTTGAGTTTCTCGGTCTCTGTCAGGAAGTTACTCTCAGGGGTCTGGCCGATAGCCGGGACGACGATATCACATTCTTCAGTAAATTCGCTTCCCGGAACGGGAACCGGCCTTCGCCTGCCTGAGGAATCGGGCTCGCCAAGCTCCATCCGTATACACTGAATTCCGATAACCTTTTTGTCTTTGGTGAGCACCTGCTGAGGCGCAGTGAGATACCTGATTTCGATTCCTTCGCTCAGAGCATCTTCTATTTCGTTTTCACGGGCAGGCATCTCTTTGCGGGTACGCCGGTAGAAAATGCTGACCTTCCCCGCGCCTGTTCTAACCGCACAACGCGCTGCATCTATCGCAACGTCACCGCCTCCGACGATGACAACGCGTTTGTCTTTTAAACCCGGCATGTTGCAAAGATTGACGTTTCGCAGGAACTCAACTCCGTGCATGACTCCCGAGGCGTCCTCGGCTGGAATATTGAGCTTGAGACTCTGGTGGGCCCCTATCCCCAGATAGACAGCCTTATATCCTTGCCCCAACAGTTCATCTATCGTGAAATCCCGGCCGAGAGCGGTATTATATTTTATCTCGACCCCCAACCTTGTTATGGCCCGTATTTCCTTATCCAGTACCTCGGGCGGCAGACGGTAGTCGGGAATACCAACGCGCAGCATGCCCCCGGCAACGGGAAGAGACTCAAAAATTGTTACATCATAGCCATCGAGGGCCAGGAAGTATGCGGCGGTCAAACCGGCAGGCCCTGAGCCAATGATGGCAACTTTTTCATTCTTTTTTTCTATTTCAGGAAGAGGCAGTTTCTCCAGATCTACAGTGTCTGCGACAAAACGCTTGAGAGCGCATATCGAAACAGGTTCATCGACCTGGCCGCGCCGGCAGGCGGTTTCGCAGGGATGAGGGCAGATTCGGCCCAGCACGCCCGGGAGCGGAAGGTTCCTCATGATGACTTGCATCGCGTCATCGTAGCGGCCCTGCGCGATCAGGGTCACATAGGCATGGGCGTTAACCTGCCCGGGGCACGCGTTGGCACACGGAGATTTGTCGAGCTTGTCTATGGTAAACGCCGCCGGAATCGCCTGAGGATAGTTCCGGTAGATTGCCTTGCGCTCGTTCAGGCCCATATTGAAATTCGCCGGCAGATCAACGGGGCAAACATTGGCGCATTCGCCGCAGCCGGTACACTTGTCTACCAAAACATACCTCGGATGGCGCTTAACGGTCAGAGTGAAATCTCCCGGGACGCCTTCGAGCTTTTCGACGGTGGTCCTGGTAAGGATTTCTATGTTACGCTGACTGGCAAGCTCCACCAGTTTGGGTCCCATCATACAGGACGAACAGTCGTTTGTCGGAAAAGTCTTGTCCAATTGCGCCATGACTCCGCCGACATTAGGCTGCTCTTCGATCAGGTACACTTTGAATCCGGAGTTGGCGATATCCAGAGCGCTCTGGATGCCTGCTATCCCGCCTCCCAAAACGGTAACTGCGCCGGTCTTCTGTGCCTGCCGCATTTCCTTTACCTTCTTTTTGGATAT
>JBKQLC010000115.1:0-5746 GCA_052147195.1 Syntrophobacteraceae bacterium | reverse complement strand
AATTCAATTTAAGAGTTGGAGCGGGAACATTGAGCAACGCTTGTTCATTCAAGGACGCTCAACTCAATAGTCATTGGCAAACAGTAAGTATTCGTTCGCTGGTTTTTGCCAGGTAATTGCAGGCATGATTTTCCCGCTTGTCAGAAGGGACGGTTCGCCCCATCAAAAGGGACCGCCATACCGGTAGAGCTTAAGCAGATTGTGAGACAGGCACCACATCTGCCACTCAGCGGATACATTCTCATAGCCTCTTAGTAGAAACTGTCTCAGGCCCCTGGCCTGTTTTATCTGGCCAAAGACTGGTTCAACTGTTGACTTTCTCTTGGAGTAAATCTCTTGGCCCTTTTTCGTGGAAAGCTTTCTTCTCATACGATCCTTGGGCGTCATATCTCGTGGGATACGCCGCCGGACCTGTGGAGGAACTTCGCCGTGCTTCATTTTTTGCGTGGCCATGAAGGGGTTAAGCAGGGCATCTTCAAAAAGCATCAGATTGGTTTCACTAAAGTAGCCGGCATCGGTTGTGATTGCCGTATGGTGAGGAATCCCGCCAAGGTTTTCCTCCAGAATATCGAGAATGGGCTCAACTTCTTCCACATCATTGGCATGTTGGGAAAGACCGGCTGCCACGATCACCTGAGAAGAGTCATCGACAATTGCCTGGCCATTGTAGCATTGCTCGAAGGAATTGGTGCTGCTCACCTTCATTATCCGAGAATCGGGGTCGGTAAAATTTCTCTGTGCCTTATCGGAGGGCAAGACGACCGGAGGCGATTGGCTTGCAGACGCGTTTTTGCTCTTTTTCTGAGCTTCTTTTGCCTTCTGCTTTTCTGCAGCCTGTTGCTCGGCCTCTTCCTCAAGGGCACTCATTGCCTCTTTGATCTTCTCAAGGCGAGTCTCTCGCCTTTTGAGCTCATCGGGCAAGTCCCAGCCCTTCTTACCTTTTCCGTATTTTTTGTCTTCTTCCTTGTCAACAGCTTCGGCGTTTTTGAGAAGCTCATCGATCTCTTTTTCAAGCTCCTCTTTTTTCTTTTTCATATTCCCGTAGCTCATAGCCTTGTGCTTGGAGGCATTGGCTTTGATCTTTGTCCCGTCGAGAGCTACGTGGCCGAGCTTAACGAGCCCGGCCTGCTGGCAGAGCCTCAGAATTTGGACAAAAAGACCGGCAAGAGTTTTGAGGTGGCGTTTTCTAAACTCACAGATGGAGTCATGATCGGGGTGCCTGTTTGCTGCAATCACTCGGAAGGCAATATCCTCATGGGTCCTTTTCTCGATCTGGCGGGAACTGGGAACACCGGTGCAATAGGCGTAGAAAAGAAGAGCTGTCATCATGCCGGGTTCGTAGGGCGGCTGTCCCCGACCGTCTCCTTTGTAGGAGGCGTATATTTTTGATAGATCAAGCTGCTCGACCACGTCCAAAATGAAGTGGGCCAGATGTCCCTCGGGGAGCCAGTCCAAAAGTGAGGGCGGGAGCAGCAGCATTTGTTTTCTGTCGCAGGATTTGAAAGTCTTTTCCATAGTGGGGACATATTACCATAGAATGGCTATCAGTGCTATTTCTCCGACAGGCTCCTAGTACTACTTTGTTAGTTATTGCATCTGCCGGGCTTTAGCTGTAATCTCCTTCCCGAACCTATTTCCGGGAGGGGGAGATGGCAATTTTGCAGGCAGGTTTAGAGCCACTGGTTGATCTTGGACAATTCCTTGCGCCTTTTGGTCAATTCTTGCGCCGATCAGAGAGCCGGCACGCACTTGAGCGCTACGCCACGGGGCTTTTGTCGGGCACAGGCAGAAAAACAGCCTCGGAACTCGGCAGATCGTTGCCTGACACTAATGGCCAACGGCTGCAAGAATTTCTTACTCGTTCCGAATGGGACCCTCGGCAGATGGATCAACTTCGCGCTGAGCATATGCGGGCCTGGGCATGTGCCGGTAACGGGGTGCTGATTCTTGACGACACCGGCTTTGCCAAGAAAGGCACCGCTTCCGTAGGAGTTGCCCGGCAATACAGCGGAACCCTGGGCAGAGTTGATAATTGTCAGGTTCTTGTGACTGCTCATTATGTCGATTCTGTTTTTGACTGGCCGGTAACGGCTCGCCTTTACCTGCCCGAAAGTTGGGCTAAAGACGGGGTGCGGCGGGAAAAGGCCCATGTGCCGGAATCGGTTCTGTTTCAGACCAAGGGTGAGATTGGCCTTGATTTGGTTAATTGGTCCCTTCATGCACAGATTCCTTTTCGGGCAGTGGTGATCGATGCTGGTTATGGGGACCAACCGTCTTTGCTTGATGGTTTGGTTGCTTTGGAAATGGCACATATTGCGGCGGTAAGCTCTGCGGTGCGATTCCGTCATGCCGACTCGGTTGACCAGGACCAGGGAGATCCACCACCCCCGCCTTACAGCGGGCGCGGTCAGCCCAGAAAGGCTTCTACCCTCAAAGAGCGCATTCCAGCTATGGAGGCCGGAGAAATATTCGAGCAATTGCCCCCTGAAGCTTGGCAAAGGGTTGCATGGCGCACGGGCACAAAGGGGCCTCTCGTAAAAGAGTTTGCCCGGGTAGAAGTGTTTCGCAGTGGTTATCGGGGCGCTCACTTGCCCATTCGAGGTTGGCTTTTGGGCGAGCGTCCTATCTCCAAGTCCGTTCGTAAGGACGATCGTAAATATTATTTTGCGTGGAACCTCGACGGGCTCAACCTGGAAGAGTTGGTTGAACTTGCGCATATCCGCTGGGTAATCGAACGATTCTATCAGGATGCCAAGGGGGAATTGGGGCTTGATCATTATGAGGGGCGGCATTGGACTGGCGTCCATCGTCATGTTGCTCTGGTCATGCTGGCTCATTGTTATTTGACGCTTCGCCAAAGCTACGGTGCAGAAATTATTGAGCGAAGGCCACCACCTACGGGGCACGGCCAAAAAGCCCCGTCCATCGCCCCAGGGCGAGGTTTTCCCCCCAAGGGGCAGGAAAAGCGTCGCCGCCCTTCGCCGAGCGGTTCTTGAGGAACTTTTTCGGCAGGTCATTGGGGACCTCTCTCGCATACGAGATGGGACATAACTAACAAAGTAGTACTAGTCGATGGCAAGTATTAAGATGGCTTGTCCTTTAGCGGGCAGCGCTCGTCACATTTTAGAGCGGGTTCAATGATGATTTGAAGTAATATGAGGGATGGTGTAAACTGAAGGGCAGATCCACGGATTATTTCACCTTTCAGTACGGAGTATACAATGGCATGTGTGATTAGTTTCGTGAGTGAAAAGGGGGGTGTTGGCAAAACAACCGCACTTTTTCATATTGCGGTCGGGCTCCGACGCCACAAAGAAAAATACAGCGTTCTTGTAGTTGATACGGATTACCAGCGGGGCGGACTTACGTGTCGCCTGAGGCCCGAAATGCTTGAGCATTTTCGACTGGGCGAGGTGAATGAATTCGTCACTATCTATCATGCCTATAGAGTACTCTACAGCGGAGAAAAGACATTGCCATCCCTCTCCGTACTCGATACCAAGTGGGGCATTGATTTGGTTCCCGCCGACCCGAGGCTGAATACTGTTTCGGTTGATAAAATGCCCTCGACGAACAATATCAGGGACAACAATCGGATGTTGATGCGACATCTGACATTAATTGCGGACTGTCTTAAGGAACGTCAGACCTACGACTTCATTCTGTTGGATAGCCATCCAGATCTTCACGACTTGGAGAAAGCAGTAATTTTCGCTTCAGATTACTGTGTATCTCCTGTGAAACTTGATAACCAGTCCTCAGTGGGTGTACCATCTACTGTGGAGGCTATAAAAAATGTGGATGCTGATGTTATAGCAGTTGGGACAACTATGGGAATCATCGAGGATTATAAAGAAACAGTCTTTTTAGGTGCATTACCCATGATGTGTAGGGACTATGGTGAGTCATTGAAATACTCAGAACAAATAATATACAACAGATTGAAGAGAACTACTGGTATATTTGAGTCATACGTTACAGAAGGTGATGGGATCAGAATTGCAAGTGCTGAAGGATCTACAGTATATGACATCAGTGGTCCTAATGCAGAAAAGCAGAAGGAACAGTTCAGAAATGTGGTAGAGGAATTGTTGACAAAGATATAATGATTGTGAGAGAGGTTGACGATGGGCTTATCTGTACCACAAATAAAGGACTTAATCTCCATTCTTGGAAGAGACGGCGCTATTGCGGGTTTGGAAAATAGTAAAATAATCAAGGTTGAAATGCTCAAAGAACTCGCTAACTCCCTGAGCCTTACCATTGGAAGTAAAGATTCAAAGAAAAAGATAGTCGCTGAGATCATAAGACACATTGACAAACGTATCACGAAGTCCATAGATGAACTCAAGTCAATGAACACGGAACAACTAATCCAGTACTTTGAAACTGTCGAGTGCGACCAAGAAGAGTTAGTGTCTCTGCTAAGTACAATAGATTTAAAAGCGCGGGCTAAGTCGTTGCGATCCTTGATAGAATTTGCTGCGATTCAAATTCAAAGCCTTGGGATTTTTGAAAGAATTGCAGATCGAAACAGCAAAAAGACTCCTTCGCAATAACAGCCGAGCAGTTTTGACCATGAGAGAAAATAATCCATCGGCCGACATGGATAAAGAACGATATTCCGCCAACTGAAGTTTCTGAACTATTTCCGAGGAGCCACATTGGGCGAAAACTCCGAGGTTCGGTTGCTGTAAATTACGGAATGACCGGCCAAAGCAACTGTCCTAAACGTTAAGATCGAGGAGTCGCTCGAATGAACCCGGCATCTCTAAATCTCATTTGCATAAATGCTCCTTATCTCTTCCGGCTGAACACAGAGATAATTTAGGGTCTGCCTCTCATAGGAATGATTAAAGCAGACGATTAATTCGGGCAGGCCGCGCCCGAAGGTAACCCTCCGGTGATACCCCCACGTCTTCCGCAAACTGTGACTCCCGTAATTTCCTTTCAGGTTAACAGTCTTGCACTCGGACCTCGAACGCTTGCACGTGTTCCTGCGCCATCTATCAGCAAAACTTCCGCGACGCAGAAGCGGCCCCCTGTATCAATTCGATGACGAGGTGCGGCTGGAGTACTACCGATTGCAGAAGATCGCCGAAGGATCGATCTCCCTCGGAGAAGGTAAGGGCCGCGCACTGGATGGGCCAACGGAAGTGGGTTCGGGATTGACGCGAGAGGAAGAGGTGCCGCTCTCGCAACTCATCGACATTGTTAACCAGCGCTTCGGAACAGACTTCAACCAAGCCGACCAACTCTTCTTCGACCAAATCGTCGAAGCGGCAATGACTGACGATGAGCTGCGACAAGCCGCTGCAGTCAACCCGGAGGAAAAATTCGAGCTCGTTTTTCGCAACATGCTCGAACGGTTCTTCGTCGAGCGAATTGACCAGAACGAGGAGATTTTCGTTCGATACATGAACGACCAGCTTTTTAGACAACTGGTCAGCGGATGGATGGCTTCCGAAGCCTATCGGCGACTGCGGATTGCCCCTGTCATTGGTGAGACACCTACAGCCTGATTGCCCTCGTACCCCCTTGCCGTACCCCCAAAAAGGCAAGAGCCAGAGGGGACACCCTCTGGCTCTCTATATAACCCTTGGTTTAAGGGAGGTTTCGCTGGCGGGGTGGAAGGGACTTGAACCCTCGGCCTCCGGCGTGACAGGCCGGCGTTATAACCAACTTAACTACCACCCCTGAAATAAATAGGCGGAACAGGGCTCGAACCTGTGACCCCCGGCTTGTA
>JBKQLC010000114.1:0-64642 GCA_052147195.1 Syntrophobacteraceae bacterium | reverse complement strand
AGGAGGCCACACCCGTACCCATCCCGAACACGGTCGTTAAGCTCCTCTGCGCCGATGGTACTGCGCGGGCAAACTGCGTGGGAGAGTAGGACGCCGCCGCCTCATCCCTATAAAATCCCCTCACACCAAATAGGTGTCAGGGGATTTTTGCTTCAAGGCTCTGGAATAGCCTGGTTCATTCTGCCCGGAAAACGCCGGTGTGGAATGCGGGGGTGCTTGGAATTCCAAGGAGAGATGAAAATGATGTCGAGAAAAGGGGCGTTCGGCGTCCTTGTTATTTTTGCAACTCTTATTTTGACGGTTGCCTTGGAGATGGAATCGTCTGCCTGGGCCAAAGGCGGGGATGATGGGTCCTCAGGGAGCTTTGTAAGTCGGAGTTTCTCAGCCCAATCCATGCAGAAACCGGGAACTGCTCCATCGCCGGCACCTGGAATAACGCCAACCCCCGGGCCGGGCTCTTCGGGAATGGGCCGCAGTAAAAGTCCATTCTGGTCGGGTTTTGCTGGCAGTGTTATGGCATGGTTCATCGGGAACTTACTTTTCGGGGGCCGCGCGTACGCAGGACCAATGGGATATGGCGGGGGACTCGGACTCTTGGACCTGGTAATAATCGGGGCGCTGATCTACTTTGGCTACAGGTATTTTGTACGCAGAAGGGGCGGGCAGTCCATCCATTATGAGGAGAACCTCAGGGATAACCACCGGCAGCTTGGCGCACCTCATTACGGCGGTAGCCGGCAGCCTTATATTTCCGAGCTTAACGAGGTGGAAAGAGGCCTGGAGGAAATCAGGAGATTTGATCCCTCATTTAACACCGAGACATATCTTGAAACGGTCGAAGACTTGTTTTTCCGGGTTCAGGCGGCCTGGATGAATCGCAGCCTGGATGGCGTCGAAAACATGCTGACCAGGGAAATGGGAGACTATTTCGGCGGCGAATTCGCTAGAATGAAGCATGAGCACATAATTAACCGGCTTGAGAACATTGCGGTTCGTGAAGTAGAGCCAGCCGAAGTGTGGCGGGAATCCAGCCGGGATTTCATCACTGTGCTCATTACGGCCAGCCTGCTGGACTATACGGTTGACGACAAGACCGGGAAACTCCTCAAAGGTGACAAGTTAAATCCGGTTAAATTCCAGGAATTTTGGACGTTTACCCGTGATGCCGGTAATCGTCTGTGGCAGCTTGCGGGGATTAACCAGCCTGGCGAGCCATCGCCCAATTAGGAGGGTTTTCCTGGAGTTGGATAGATCATCCGGTTCAGGAGATTTCCAGAAGAAGTCGCATTCCTCAGACTCGAACAGCCTGCATGCATTAGACCGCAACGGATAGATAGAGCATAGGCCCCCTCCTGAGCTGTTGTCTTCCCATAAAAACGGGCAAAAGCGGTGGCCTCGTCCCAGTCCGTTGGCAAATACCTCGCGCCAGCGTCCCGGAAGTGCTTCCGGAGCGGGGAAATCCGGCATTCCACTTGCAACCTCGCAGCACAGACCGCATTTATTACAATACCGAGGCGCATTCATATCCCCGATGTTCAAACTCGGTGTTTGCGCCGTTTTTTGATTTTTCCTCCAGTTTTTCACTTCATTAAATATCGCGATACGCTCGCTGACAATCCTGAAGGCGTGAGCGCGTTTTGCGCGATGGGACAGGACTGTCCACCACCGCTCGCTGTTCAGCCACCCCAGGTTCCGAAGCACATAGTAAAGAGGGAATCCGGGGTCACACAGGCCCTTTAATGTCCTGTTTCGGCTGCTCCCGTTTCTCTTCAGTGACCGTTTGAGCCGGTTAGAATTAAATAATTTCCGGTTTTCCACTGCTCTTTTTCGCCAGGTGAGGGTAATAGATTTCTGCTTCCGATAGCCGGAGATATAATGGCACACTGGATTTGGGGTCGTCGGATTCGCCTTTGACAAGCCTTCTTCTTGCCAGCTCCGCTATAGATGCTGCCCGAATTATGTGAAAATAGGATGAAGGCACCAAAATCATGTCCCCAAGCTTTCTTTCCATAACATTCCGATACGCTGTCCAGCCGTCCCCGCAGAAAATAACAGGCTCTGAAAACCTTAAGATTATGTTTTCGGCTAGTCGTGAGGGAGTCAGTGCCGCATAAGGAACTTCAAGACCAAGGCCGCCTTTTCCGTCAGGCCGGTAGAGTGCGCAATAGACCTCGCCTTTTCGGGCGTCAATAAGGGCGCAAATCGGATTGGTCGAAAAACAAAACGGTAATGCCAGCGCGTCAAGAGAGCAAATACCCGCATAGAGCTTGCCCCTGGTCCAGGCAAGCACCTTCATAGTGGTCATTCCGATCCGCAGGCCCGTAAAACTGCCAGGACCGCATGCGACCGCGAACGCATCAATGGTTTCCAGGTCCCATCCAGCTTCCCGGAGAAGCGAATCAATTGACCTGAGTAATCTCCTGTTGTGGGTCTGGGCGGATCTGAGCGTCCATTCGGCTGTGAGGTTTTCTCCGTCGAGCAGAGCCAGGCTGCCCGACGCCGTAGAGGTATCCGCTGCAAGAATTCTCATTGCACAACAGTGAACAATGAAGAGAAAACAACCAGGAACACACTGTTAACTGTTCGGGGGAAGGGTTGATACAAAATCGTTTTCACAACCTCGACCATAAACTTTGAAACCATGAAGTGATCGAGGACCAGTCGAGCCGCATAATGTCATTATAAAAAACTACGACCATGAGGGACAGAAGGGCGACTAATCCCACCTTTTGGGCGATTTCTATTTTTTTCAATGAAAGTGGTTTGCCGATAAGCGCTTCGATCAAAAAGAAGAAAATATGGCCACCGTCAAGCACCGGGATGGGCAATAGATTCAAGACCGCCAGGTTTACGCTTATAAAGGCCATGAAGTTCATGAGATCGAGGACGCCCTTCTGCGCCTGTTTGCCGGCCATCTGGGCGATCAAAATCGGCCCACCCAGAGAATTCAGCGGCACTACCCGCTCTATGAGTTTCACAACCGTGAGGAAAAAGAGCTTGGAGAGTGAATAGGTATGGTCCAGGGCATAGTAGCCGGCTGCAAGCGGATTGACGGATCTGATGGTCGTAGCCTCTGACGCGGTTATCCCGATCAGAGGCCGTTTGATCGTTTCGCCGAATAAGTTCTTTACTTCGTTGATTTTGGGCGTGACCGTTATGTCAATTTCAGAATCGTCCCGCTTTACATGGAGATTCAAAGGGTTTAGGCCCAGTTTTTCAATGGATTCTGAGAGATCCTCCCACGTACGAATGGAGCTGCCGTTAATCGCAAGCACTCTGTCTCCAGCCATCAGGCCGGCCTGTTCGGCCGGCGATCCGGCAGTTACGGAGCCGATTTCGGGCGATCGTTCGGGGATTCCTGAAAATGCAAACAGGAAGGTAAAAATGACGATCGCGAGAAGGAAATTTGAGAACGGGCCTGCAAAGACAATGGCCAGCCGCTTTATCACCTTCTGCTCGGAAAAAGAATTTGCCTTCTCGTGCTGGGGCAGCTCTTCCTCCGAATCCTCTCCAAGCATCTTAACATAGCCGCCGAGAGGTATCAGCGATAGGCGGTATTCGGTTCCTCCACGGGTAATTCCGAAAATTTTCGGCCCAAACCCCAGCGAAAAACGAAGTACAGTCACCCCGACGCGTTTGGCCACCAGGAAATGCCCGAGTTCGTGCACGAAAATCAAAATTCCAAGTACTATTACGGTTGAGAATATCATTGTCAGCAATGAAAGTTCCTCACTTCAAAGAGAGATTTATTTGTCCAAATATAATGCTCGATTCCAAATTCATCCCTCCATTTTCGCCCCTCGGGCAATAATAATTTTGGAGGCCTCTTCACGCGCCCATGCATCTGCCTGAAGGATCGCCTCAAGGTCCGGCTTAGCGCAGGGATTGTGAGAATTCATTACTTGCTCGATCACACGGGGTATATCGTAAAAAGCTATCGTTTTCTCAAGGAAAGCGTGAACCGCAATTTCGTTTGCGGCATTGAGGACGGCCGGCATCGTAGACCCTTTGCGGCATGCATCGAAAGCGAGACGCAGGCAGGGGAATTTTTCTTCATCCGGGGGATAGAAGGAAAGTTTCTGAAGCCGGAAAAGATCGAGCCTTGGGATTGCTATGGGGAGGCGCTCGGGATAAGCCAGGGCATATGCTATCGGGGTCTTCATGTCAGGAATTCCCATCTGCGCTATGACCGAGCCGTCAACGTATTCCACCATAGAGTGAATGATGCTTTCGGGATGGATATGTACTGATATGCGCTCGACCGGCACTCCGAACAGCCAGTGGGCTTCGATTACTTCGAGTCCCTTGTTCATGAGGGTTGCGGAATCAATTGTGATCTTGCGACCCATGGACCAATTGGGATGACGGAGGGCCGCTTCTGGAGTGACTGCTTCTATCTCGCTTCTTGGTTTATTGAAAAAAGGGCCTCCCGAGGCTGTGAGGAGTATCCGTTCGAGAGCTTCCCTGTGGTTTCCCTGCAAGGCTTGAAAAATAGCGCTGTGTTCGCTGTCCACGGGAAGAATTTTGACGTTATTCCTGGCTGCAGCGTCTATTACGATCTGTCCCGCAGCTACCAGGGTCTCCTTGTTTGCAAGCGCGATGTTCTTTCCGGCCTCAATTGCGAAGAGGGTAGGCAAAAGACCGGCAGCCCCGACCATTGCGGATACGAGCATCTCTGCTTCGGGGAAGGCGGCCACCTTGCAGTACCCATCGGGGCCATAGAGGATTTCGGGATGACAGTTCGCCTGCTGGCCGAGAAGATTTTCGAGGCTAAAGGCGGCCTGTGTGTCCATAACTGAAACAAGCCGCGGAGAGAACTCCAGTATCTGATCGCGAAGAAGCGCGGCATTGGAACCCGCTCCAAGGGCCGCCACCTCGAAGCGCTCCGGAAACTGGCGGATTACTTCCAGCGTGCTTCTTCCTATCGAACCGGTGCTGCCAAGTATGGATATTTTCTTTTTGGTCATGTTCCAGCCGTATCAGAACCCAATAGCGTCCAATTGTAAAAGAGCCCACATAACAGGGAAAGAGAAAATCAGGGAGTCCAACCTGTCCAAAATACCTCCGTGACCCGGAAGGAGTGCGCTCGAATCCTTCTTGCCGCAGTTTCGCTTCAGCATGGACTCGATCAGGTCCCCGATCTGTCCGGTAACGGCAACTGCGAGGCTAAAGAAGAGCAGCGTGGCGAAGGGCACATTCCTCAAAAAGATAAAGCCCACGGCCGACCCGGCAACGACACTCGAAAAAAGCCCACCTATAGCGCCTTCGATAGTCTTCTTAGGACTGACGACTTGATAGAGCTTGCGGCGGCCAATACGCGATCCGATGTGGTAGGCGCCGGCGTCTCCAGCAACGGTAACCGCCAGTACGAACAAAATCCAGAATCTCCCCTGTGGCGCAGCCCCGATAAGGAGAATAAACGACATGAAATAGGGTAGATACAGCCATGCGAAAGAGAGCAGGCCAACTTGCCCTATTTGATCGCGATCAAGGGGAGAAGACAGCATCATAAGGGAAAGCGCGGCGAAAAACGAGATAAAAAGGGTAAAATTAAGGCCGGCGATTCCCCAGAGGTAAGTTCCAAGGGGCATGAGGACTCCAGCGGCAAAAGATAAAATCAGCCACCTGCCTGGAAGAGGAGCTTGGAAAAGAAAACCGTGTATCTCCCACAGACCGAGCGTGGTGGCGACGCTGACAAGAAGGTACCAGCTCCAGGGGGGACCTGCGGTTATACATACGAGAACCGGCAACCCGACCAATGTGCCGGTAACCCATCGTTGGATATGAGGACGTGGTTTCTGGAAATCAGGCATGAAGTTTCAGTTAGTCATCTCTTGGAATTCGTGAAGGGCCATGGGGAGGGCCGTTGCTTATCGTCCGCTCGAACCTGAGAGCGCAATATCTATTCTCTTTGCGTCATCCTCAATTAATGAGCCCTGGCGTTCCCGCACCTGTTCGCCGGTGCGTCCGAATCGTCGCTCTCTGCTCTGAAATTCCTTTAGGGCTTCAATGAAATCGGCCTTTCCGAAGTCAGGCCACAGAATCTCCGTGAAATAAAGCTCCGCATAAGCGATTTGCCAGAGCAGGAAGTTGCTAACCCTTATCTCACCACCCGTCCTGATGACAAAATCGGGGTCGGGATGCCCGGCAGTATAGAGATAGCGCGAAAAGAGTTCAGGGGAGAGTTGGCCGGCGCCGTAGCCGCCATTAATTACATCGGCCAGAAAAAGTTTGGCAGCCCGGGTGATTTCTTGCCTGCCCCCGTAGTTGAGAGCCAGACTCAAGATTAGTTTGTCAAAATTGGAGGTCTTATCCTCTGCGATGCGAAGTTGCTCCATGACAGATGAGGGTATGCCGTCATCATCGCCGATGTGCCGGAACCGCACCTGTTTTTCGATAAGTTCGGGGATCTGAGATTTTAGATATTTTTCGAGCAACCCCCAAAGCGCTTTTACTTCTTTTTGAGGCCGGTTCCAGTTTTCTTTTGAGAAGGCGTAGAGGGTCAGGTAGCCGATACCCAATTCTCGGCAACAGGCCACGGTGGAGCGCACAGCGTCTGCGCCCTTTTTATGTCCGAAAATTCGACTCCTCAGTTTTTGCCTGGCCCACCTGCCGTTGCCATCCATAATGATGGCCACATGCCGAGGAAGGCGCTCCAAATCTAGTTCCATCTAGGTTTCCAGGATTTCCTTTTCCTTCGCGCCGTATACGGTATCGATTTTCTTGATGTAGTCGTCCGTAATCTTCTGAATTTCTTCCTGAGCTCGAAACTGTTCGTCCTCAGAGACCTTTTTGTCTTTTTTCAGATCTTTTATCTTTTCAATTATGTCACGTCTGATATTCCTGACAGAGACTTTTGATTCCTCGGCTTTTTTCTTCACCACTTTTACGAGATCTCGGCGGCGTTCGGCGGTAAGTGGCGGAATACTGATGCGTATCCCCTTGCCGTCGTTCATCGGGGTAAGTCCGAGCTCGGATTTCATTATGGCTTTTTCTATTTCGCCAACCACTGAGGTATCCCAGGGTTGAATCACTATTGTGCGAGGATCGGGTATGGTAAGGGTGGCAAGTTGGCCGAGAGGGGTCGCAGTTCCGTAGTAGTCGACCCTGGTCCCATCAACCAGCGAAATGGATGCTCTTCCCGTGCGAAGCCTTTTGTACTCGGTTTCCAACGTTTCCACTGCCTTGTTCATACGTTCGCGAAGATCACGATAAATGTCATCAAGCATAACAGATTTCCTCCACCACAGTCCCGATCGGTTTGCCCAGAACAGCCTTCCTGATGTTGCCCTTTATCTTGAGATTAAAGACTATGATTCGCATTTTCTGTTCCCGCGCCAGGGATACGGCCGTGGCGTCCATCACCTTGAGGTTCCGGTTGAGGACTTCGGTAAAGCTGATCCGGTCGTAGCGCGAGGCGAGAGGATTTTCCACAGGATCGGATTCATAGACACCGTCAACTTTGGTGGCCTTCATCAGGACTTCGGCCCCGATTTCGCTCGCCCGAAGCGCTGCGGTAGTATCAGTCGTAAAGTATGGAAGCCCAGTGCCGGCAGCGAAAATCACAATTCGCCCCTTTTCCAGATGCCGGATAGCTTTGCGCCGAATGTAGGGCTCGGCAACCTCTTTCATATCGATCGCCGATTGAACCCTGGTGGCTATCCCGAATTTCTCGAGGGCATCCTGCATAGCAAGGGCGTTCATTACGGTTGCAAGCATGCCCATGTAATCTGCAGTGGAACGGTCCATTCCGCCCGATGCGGCGTAAACCCCGCGAAAGATATTCCCGCCTCCTATGACGAGAGCAACCTGTGTTCCCAGGTGGTGTACTTCCGAGATCTGTTCGGCAATTTCGCGCAAAACTGTGGTATCTATCCCGTAGGGTTCAGCTCCCATTAGCGCTTCGCCGCTCAGCTTGAGCAGTATTCTGCCGTAAACGGGCTTTTCACTTTCGCTCATCAGGGCTAACTCCAATTCTGATTCGGCAATTCAGCCCCATGTGGCTATTCACCAAGCTGATACCTGCAAAACCTGCGGACCTGGATTTTTTCACCGATTTTGGCGATCAGCTCATTCAAATAATCCTCGATGGTCTTGTCGGGATCTCGAATATACTTTTGCTGCATCAGCAAGTTTTCTTCGTAGAATTTCCTCATTTTCCCGTCAACCATTTTTTCGAGAATATTCTGAGGCTTTCCGGATTCCTGGGCTTGTGCCAGGTAAATAGCACGTTCACGCTCAACGATATCCTGCGGGATGTCTTCGGGATGAACCCCGAGAGGGTTTGCCGCCGCTATCTGGAGGGCAACATTGCGCACGAATTCGCTGAAATCTTCGCTCTTGGCAGCAAAGTCGGTCTCACAGTTTACCTCGACTAAAACACCGATCTTGCCGCCGCTGTGGATATAAGCATGAACCAACCCATCGGCTGCCTCCCGGCCTGCTCGCTTCATTGCCTTGGCAAGGCCCTTTTGGCGCAGCAGGTCAACTGCTTTCTCCATGTCGCCGCTGGAGTCCTGGAGTGCCTTTTTGCAATCCATCATACCAACGTTGGTTCTATCTCTGAGTTCCTTTACCATTCCTGATGTAATTTCCAATTTCTTCCTCCCGTAAAGCAACGCAATCTATTTTCAGGTAAAGATTCTAACGATTTTGTGATGGAACTTCAGTCCCGGGTATCCCGCAAACGGGGCAGCGCCTGGCTGTGCGGGACCCAGTATATGAATAAAAAAGAGCCTCGGACCGGTTTTCGGTGCGAAGCTCATTTTGGTTTACTCTTCCTCTTGCTCGGTCTGCACAGGGTTTATAATCTCAACGACTGGACCTTTTTCCTCCTGTCCGAGAATCTGTCCAGCGGGAACTTCTTCGAGTTCGATCCCTTTGTCCACGGTGGCCTGCTGGATCTCGGAGAGTTTGTCGCGCCCCTCTATGCAGGCGTCGGCGACCTTTGATGTAACCAGCCTGATTGCCCGGATAGCATCGTCATTACCTGGAATGGGATAGTCGATCACATCGGGATCGCAGTTTGTATCCACAATGGCTACAACCGGAATACCGAGCCTGTTTGCTTCCATGACGGCTATGTTTTCACGCTCGGTGTCCACTACGAAGATGGCGCCCGGGAGCCGGTTCATCTTTTTGATGCCGCCCAGATTCTTCTCGAGCTTTTCGCGCTCGCGCTGAAGCCCGAGGATTTCCTTTTTAGGAAACCGGTTGATGCTTCCGTCTTCGACCATTGAATCCAGTTCTTTTAGTCGATCGATTCTAATCTTCATGGTTTTGAAGTTTGTGAGCATTCCGCCGAGCCAGCGGTGGTTCACAAAGAACATGCTGCAACGGTCGGTTTCTTCCTGGATGGTGTCGCGGGCTTGCTGCTTGGTGCCGACGAAAAGAACGCTTTCGCCTGCGGCTACGGTATCGACCAGGAATTGATAGGCGGTGTTGAAAAGCCTGACGGTGCGCTGGAGATCTATGATATAAATCCCGTTGCGTGCACCGAAGATGAAGGGCTTCATTTTGGGGTTCCACCGGCGTGTCTGGTGGCCGAAATGGACCCCGGCTTCGAGCAACTGTTTCATTCCGACAACTGCCATAGTACATCTCCTTCTGGTTTTGCCTCCGCCCCTTTGCATCCGGCCACTTCAATAAGGGGCTCGGACACCAAAAGTTAAAGGGGAGTGCGAATTTTATTAAACAGAATTTACTAACATGTTCCAAGCGGTCGAGCAACCGAAAAACGATTCACAATCGCCGCCCGAGGTTTAAAATTAAGAATTGTATACTCAAAATGAAGTTGAGAGAGCACTACTGGTGAACGGAATTCTCACATGAAATGGAAAATAGCGACATTCAACGTGAATGGCGTGCGGTCACGCGAGCATGTTCTCATGTCCTGGATAGAGCGTAACAGGCCCGATGTCCTGTGTCTTCAGGAAATAAAGTGCCAGGATTCGGAGTTCCCAGTCGATTCCCTGCGCGACGTCGGATATGAGGCAAGCGTTTGTGGACAGAAATCCTTTCACGGAGTTGCAATTCTAAGCCTGTGCAAACCTGAAGAGGTGAGGCGTGGATTCGGCGATGACGTGCCGGATACGGAAGCCAGGCTGATTGCGGCAAAAATTGACGGTATCTGGATTTTCAATACCTATGTGCCACAGGGCAGAAGCCCGGAGCACCCAGCCTTTCAGATAAAACTCGATTTTTTCGCAAGGCTAAAACGCCTTTTTCAACTCGAATTCACACCGTCCGATCCTGTTATCTGGACAGGTGACATCAACGTGGCGCCCGAGGAAATGGACGTGTTTTCACCCAGAAGAATGGACGGGAAAATCGGCTTCCACCCTCTGGAGAGGCAGGCCCTGGCGGAAGTGGTTTCCTGGGGATTTATCGACCTGTTTCGAAAGCACCATCCGGATGTTCGGCAGTTCACTTTCTGGGATTACCGCCTGCCTGAGAGTTTTCACAGGAACCTGGGTTGGAGGCTCGATCACATAAGGGCTACCGAACCCATCTCAAGCGCCTCTATTGACTGCCAGGTGGACGCCGATCTTCGCGGCCAACCCAACCCCAGCGATCATACCCCTGTTTGGGCTGAAATCGAGCTGAAGAGCTTCAGGTAAGTTCACTCGCCGGCAAAATTAGCGTCAGAGCTGCTCAGTCTGCCTGCGAAAATAATTCGGCCACATCTTGAAGGTTGCTTATCGCAACAGCCTTCTGCCGGAGCTTCTTTGTGCCGGGTACTTGCTGTAAGTACCAGCACAGGTGTTTGCGCATCTGGATTATTCCACGCTCGCCTTTCGAATCTGTTGCAAGCCTTGCGTGTTCAATAGCCGTCCTGAAAACATCCTGGCTGGTCGGTTTTTCATTTCCATTACCTGCGAGGGCTGTTCTTAACTGCTGAAAAATCCAGGGGTTTCCTCGTGCTCCCCTTGCTAGTCCCAGCCCGTCAGCACCAGTCTCGCGGAGTAGTTCCAAACCCTGTGCCGCTGTGCCCACTCCCCCGTTAGCAAGAACAGTCCCTC
This sequence comes from Syntrophobacteraceae bacterium, assembly GCA_052147195.1. Taxonomy (GTDB): domain Bacteria; phylum Desulfobacterota; class Syntrophobacteria; order Syntrophobacterales; family Syntrophobacteraceae; genus SbD1. Next base: position 53,621 of record JBKQLC010000114.1, on the reverse strand, counting down.
TGAAACACCGGCGAACGGCCCGGGTCGTTTCAATGTCGTTAGGCCCCGAGAAGCCCTGCGCATACGATCTGCCGTGGACCATTATGGCCTTGATGTCGAGGTCGCCGACATAATCGAGAAAGCTGAGGAGATCTACTTCATTGACCCTGGTCCTCGTTTTTATGGACACAGGCAAGTGCGTATTCTCGATAACGCTCAGGATTACTTCTTTTGCAAGCGGCAGATTTGTCATTAAAGCCGCACCGGCGCCGCGTTTGAATACCTTTGGAATGGGGCAGCCGAAATTGATATCGATTCCGTCAGGCTTGATCTCGCGGCTTACCAGTATCGCGGCGGTTGCGAAATGTTCGGGGTTATTTCCGAAAAGTTGCACAACATAAGGGCGCTCCGATTCATCGAAACGAACAACCCTCAGAGAAGCCTCCGGCTTGTATGCGAGGGCGGTGCAACTGGTGAGTTCGCTGTAGACTACGTCAGCTCCAAGGCCTTTGCATATCCGGCGAAATGGGCTGTCGGTTATTCCGGAAAGAGGCGCCAGGGCAAAAATAGGCTTTTTCAGCAATGTCCAAAAGTTATCCATATGCTCAGTATAATTTGTGAGTCTGAAATGGCAAGCAAGTGTTGGAGCCGCCAGGTTTGATTGCAATGTTGCGCCGGGAAAACGCCGGAACATCCGTTCGACGAAAACATCCAAACAAACGCTCTATCAATTTCTTCGCTGAATTAAAGAATAGCGGCGAATGGTGCTTCGGTCAATGAGAGGTATGAATCATGTAACTAAGTGGGATGAAGGTGCTGGAATTAAAGGAGCGAGTTGCGCTTTACGGAATGTAGTGTCTTCACCGTTTTCCGGGAACTGTTTAATGAGCACAAAAAGGGCGCTTTCAAACTGATCGAGGAGGCCGAAAAAACCTGGAACAGAATCCACTGCACTGATAAGATCACAGAGTTGTTGAACGCTGCGGTGTTCAATAATGGCTAAGCGGTACTGGACAATCAACCGCTCGTCGTGCAAAAGTTGGCCGCCTGACCAGTCCATGCCGACCGCCTCATACACTGCTCCAGGCTATAGCTCTTGTTGAGAGGACCGTGTTGAGTTTTATAAAGCACAAAACAGTAGCCTTCGTAGTCCTCTTTTGCCTGGCCGCAACTCACGCTTGGGCCGATGAACAATCCGTCATGCTGGCGGATATGGATGTGACCGTCTGGTCGCAAAGTTTCAGCGCGTCGGTTAAGCGGCCGATCATCATCTTTTCGCACGGCTTTCATGGCTGCGCTACGCAATCGAGATTTTTGATGGAAGCCTTTGCCGGAGCCGGGTATCTGGTCTTTGCCCCCAATCACCGCGATGCAACCTGTGGTGGCGGTAAAGCCAAATGGAGTGATCGTCCCGAGGTGCCGTTTTGGAAGATTGGGGTCTGGAACCAGGACAGCTTTCGAGATCGCGCGGATGATATTGGCAACCTGATCGCAGCCATAAAGACGGATGAGCGTTTTCGTGACCTGATCGATTGGGAGCATTTCGGTCTCGCCGGGCATTCGCTGGGTGGTTATACGGTCCTGGGGCTTGGCGGTGCCTGGCCCAGTTGGAAACTTCCAGGCATCAAGGCCATTCTGGCGCTGTCGCCCTATGTCCAACCCTTTGCTCGGCATAAAACGCTGACAGACCTGAGCGCGCCTGTGATGTATCAGGGCGGTACGCTCGATTTCGGTATTACGCCCTGGCTGCAAAAATCGCAGGGCGCTTATGACCAGTCGATCCAATCCAAGTATTATGTTGAATTTCGAAATGCCGGACATTTAGCCTGGACCGACTTGGCCAGAGGGAATCGCGATAGTATAATCGTCTACAGCCTTGCCTTCATGAACCACTACGTCAAAGACGAACCGGCTGAACCAGTGCTGACACAAACCCTATCCGACGTCGCTGCCCTTCGTTATGTATCGGAGTTAGGAAACAGCCGATAAGGTTTCCGGAGCAGATCGTGTTAAAACGCAGGTGGGTCTGCTCGTTCGCGCGGGGTGTCCCCCGGGATCGCTAATCCGTTAAAACTAATACCAATTTCGACTAAGAATGGATTTATCCCTGCCTGATACCACCCAAGGTATGGCTAATTGGTGAGGCTGATATTAATTTCTAAAATGATATAATTTACTATGCTTGCACACCGTGAAAACACTATCGCAGCGAAACTGGAGGTCAACATTGGAAAAGGACACTTTTAAGACCGGTGGTTTACAGTTCCTCCCGGATCTGCAAACCAAACCAATCCCGGGTTTGCCTCCGCAGCACCTTTTGGCTCTCGACGGCGGATTGCTCGAGATCTTGTTTAATACATCAAGGTTGAGATGGTTTCAGTTATTGGGGATGATGCGGTATGCTTCAGGCTTCTTTGGGTCATTCTGGACTGCTTTGCAATACTTCTCCAATGTTGAGAAAAAGAAGTGTGCGGCCGGCGGTTCTCCATGCGGGACCGCTTTTGATTTTATGGAACTTCTTCTTTTCGAAATGGAACTTGTCGCCAAAGGCGCCATGGCCGACATGTCGGCCATGAGTAAATACCATACCCGCGAAATGTCGGAAGCGCTGGCCGCGGTCAGAAACACCCTGCTTGAGAAAAGCGATGGGGACTTGGTGCATTACTCCGAAAGACAGCTCAGGCTGATGGATACCGTGGTAAATGTCTACCCGGAGGCCGTTCGGGAAATAGTATCAGAGTTTGGATTTCATCTTGATAACGGCGGATATGTCAAGATCGCTGAAACAGACAGATTCGAACTATACCAGGTACTTCCGACTGATAAGAACACCGAGGTGCGTGAAAACGGAAAGCCGGTTATGATTATTCCTCCGTATGTTCTGGGGGCAAACATATTGGCCTTTCTACCCGGTGAGAACAGAAGCTATGTTCACGCATTCGCGAATCAAGGAATCCCGACCTACATCCGTTTAGTCAAAAACATAGACATAAACCCGGGCGTACAGATAATGAGAGGTGAAGATGATGTTCTCGACACGCGTTACTTCTCTGAGAAGCTCGTGGCAAGGCACGGCAGGCCGGTAACCCTGAACGGGTATTGCCAGGGGGGATTCATGGCTGTGCTTGGCGTCTTGTCAGGAGAGCTCGACGGCCTGGTTGACGCCCTCATAACCTGTGTAGCGCCATTGGATGGTTCGCGCAGTAAGGGGCTTGTCGAATACATCGAGCATTTGCCGCCTCATTTCAGGGATCTGGGCTACGCACTCAAGACTTTGCCGAATGGAAACATGGTTGTTGACGGGAAACTGATGAGCTGGGTCTATAAACTTAAGAGTATCGAAAAAGAGTCCCCCATGTCCACTTTTTACCGCGATATAATGATGTTTGATGCCGATGCGAAAATAACACCTAAGATCAATAAGGTCGCAGCGGCTATGACTCATTGGCTGACCTATGATATTACCGATATCCCGGTCGAGATCACCAGGCTGAGCTTCGATTCCTACACAAAACCCGTTGCTGCGGATGGTACCTTGCCGGTCAGGCTGTTCGGGCGCAGTCTCAATTTCAAGCGGATCAAGGAAAAAGGTACCAAGTGGCTTCTCTGTATCGCCGAAAAAGACGAACTTGTGGATGAAAGCGCAGCCTTGGCGCCGTTAGACTATGTGGATGCCGAAGTAACGACGTTCCCAAAAGGACACACTGCGATTGCGGTCACATGGTCCTCGCCTGCTTCCGCATGCGCAGTTCACATGAATTACCCTAAAGCGCCCGGCGCGACCGCTATTTCTCGTGGCCCGGTGCGTTTCCAACTGGACCTGGAAGAAGCCGAATTACCGGGAGCGGCTGATACAAAGCCCCGGGTGCCGAGCGTTTCGCCAGTCGAGAATTGAAAACAGATGATTATCGGGCATTCTGGACAGGATAATCTGCTTCCTGCCAGGCCTTTATACCGCCGAGGTCCCGCCGGACATTGGCGTAACCAAGCAAAGAAGTACCCCGAATAAAACGAAATACTGAGACCTTTCGAAAACCTCTGGCTTAAAGCCGGAGAGAACATCGTGGGTTTTTGGGCCTCTAAAGCAGCCTGATCTCAGGATTCGGGCTACTGTCTACCTTGCCGATCACGCAAGCGGAATTCACTCCACCGCCTCTTAGTTCTCCCAGAAGGGTTTGCGCCCGGGATGCAGGAACGGAAAGCAGCAGGCCGCCAGAGGTCTGAGGATCGAAAAGCAATTGATGCTCTTCTTGGGATAGCCGAGTAGACGGACGAAGAAAATTCTCGACGAGTTCTCGATTTGGCTTGTTGCTGCCCGTAGTCTCGCCCTTGCGGTACATATCCAAGGCGTTTGGATAGAAGGGCAGGGCGCTGAACTCGATCGTGATTGCGACAGAGCTTGCACGGGCCATTTCCAGGGCATGTCCGAGGATTCCGAAACCCGTTATGTCGGTACAGGAATGTATCTCCGATTTGAGGGCTATCTCCAGGGCGGTGCTGTTCAATGCCGCAACTTGTGGTAAAACCTGCTCCAGTTCATCCCACGGAAGCTTTCCGGATCTACAGGCGTTAAAAAGGACACCCGTTCCGAGCGGCTTTGTGAGAATAAGCAGGTCGCCTGCTTTGGCGCCGGCGTTGGTGAGTATACCTTTCGGCGAGACAATACCTGTTACGGCCAAGCCGTATTTGGGCTCATCGTCTTCGACGGAATGCCCACCCGCAAGCGATGCCCCCGCCTCGGCAACTTTCTCAAAGCCACCTTGGAGGATGGCTTTGAGTATCTCCATGCTGAGCTTTTTCGAAGGAAACATGATGAGATTCAACGCGGTTATGGGACGGCCGCCCATTGCATAGATGTCCGAAAGCGAGTTGGCCGCGGCAATGCGGCCGAACCAGATGGGATCGTCAACCGGAGGAGTTATGAAATCCACCGTGGATATGACGGCAAGTTCGTCGGATACACGATAAACCGCTGCATCATCAGACGTGTCGAAGCCGACAAGTAGATTCGGATCCGTTGAAGCCGGCAGGTCTTTGAGCGCCTCCAACAAAACTGCTGGAGCTATTTTAGCCGCTCACCCGCATGTCCTGGCAAGGCTTGTGAGCGTGTTCCTTTTCCCAAAATGGAACATTGAAGCCACCTTAGCAAAATATCACGATTGGTTCTTTCGAGGGAATATCCACATGCACATAATAATGGCAAATAGGCGACTACTCAAGAACCTGTTAGAAATAATATTAAATTGCGTCTATTGCAGAGATAGGAACTACCTATAAGCTGGTGTAAGAGCGCAAAAAAACCGGAACTCATCTGAATTCCGGCAGGAAAGCCGGTGCACATTCTGCGGTGAAATGGCGCCAGCTTATGACAGGGAAGTCTCGATGCTCAACAGCTTCGGCCCCTGCTTCATTGTGAACCTGCCCTCAACTGACTCCCAGATAGTCATGGATCAGGCGCTGAAAGAGCCGTAAGGACTTGCTGCGGAATACCTCGCGACCGCCAGTCCGTACCTATCGCCACGATGGTTGCATTGCCCCTGGCGACGATCTCATCCTCAGCCAAGCGGCGGAATCGGAAATCGAAGGTAAGTGATTTCTCTCCGATCCCGGAAAGCGAAACTGTCAGGCGCAACTGCTGGCCATACCAGACGGGTTTAAGAAAATCGCAGCCGGCTGAGACAATAGGCAGGCCAAACCCCTCGGCTCTGTTTCTGAAGACCTCGGATGGGGTCAGCCCATGGTGTTTCAAGAACTCTTCTATCCCATGGTGACAGTATCGAAAATAAGATGCGAAGTAAACTACGCCGTAAGGATCGGTGTCGCCGAACCGAACAGTTATCGTGAGGTCGATCTCCTTAGCGCGGGAACTCTCTTGCATCAGTTGCTCCCGTGAAATAGCTTGCGGCAGCAGTTTGAGGGCCTCACGATTACTTTACACGAATCGTGCCAGATATACTATACGTCACCGGCTTGGGTGCGTTGCACGGAGCAGGTTGGTACAGGCGTTGGCACGGTTATTGCCCCTTCTTTCGATTTTATTTGTACATTGGTTATGGTGTTTATGCGATTCACTGAGCGAAGGGAGAAGCAAGTATGAGTAAAATACCTGAAAACTATTTGCCGGGAAGAGAATGCTGGCCGGAATACCTCAATCCGAAGGAATTTTCGAGCACCCCGGATAAATTGAACCTGGCCGACTTTCTGCTTGACCGTCATGTCAGGGAGGGCAGGGGAGACAACACCGCGATTAAATTTATGGATCGGGCGATCACTTACGCCCAGTTGCAGAAAATGGTAAATCAGTTCGGCAATGCCCTCAAGGATGCTGGAGTGGAGTCCCAGGACCGGGTGGGTATTCGCCTTGTCAACTCCCCTCCGTCCCTGGTCACTATCTTTGCCATTGAGAAAATCGGGGCCATTCCGGTCCCGACTTCACCTTTGTGGTCCCGCGAAGAGATCGCATTTGTAGTGAACGATGCCGAAATGAAGTATTTCGTCGTGAATGCGCCGCTAATGGAGCAGGTCGAAGCTGCAAAGCCAAAATTTCAGCACGGGACCCGCGTTATCGTAATCGGGGACACTGCTGAGGAGGTCAAAGCCGCCGGCAATCTGGTCTATGAAGAAATGCTCGCGAAAGGGTCGCCCAATCTTGAAGCCACAATGCTTGACGGCTTCGATATCGGCGTAATCCTTTACACGTCCGGAACAACTGGAATGCCTAAGGGATGCGTCCATTTCGTCCGTCCCGCGGTAATTGAGACTCAGATCGTCAATAGACACGTATATCAGCTCAAACCTGGAGACGTGCTGGGAGGTTCGGCGCCCGTATCCTTTGCGGCCGGCTTCGGTACCTTCACACTCATTCCTTTCGAGGATGGGGCAGCTATCTCGCTGATTCCGAAATTTGCCCCTGCTGACATGATGGAACTCATCGGCAAGCACAAGATAACGGTCCTGACCGGGCTCCCGACTGCATACCGTGCGCTTATGAAGTTCCCGGCATTCAAGAGCTATGATATCAGTTCTGTCAGGCTCTATACTTCGGGTGGCGATTCTCTCGGGGCGGCAACACTCACGGGATGGGCCGAACTTACCGGCAAGCCCATCTGGGAAGGACTCGGAGGGACAGAAATGCTGCATCTGGTAACCTCCAACACTTTGAATTCTGAGCCCGTACCCAACTCCATCGGAAGAGCTCTTCCCGGGGTAGAGGTTCGAGTAGTGGATTCAACCTCCAAAGAATGCAAACCCGGCGACGTGGGCAGCATGATAATCAAAGGCCCTTCGGGCACCCTTTACTGGAAGCCTTACGAAAACAACGAGAAGCTGCTCAAATCGCAGAAATCGGGCGTGGTTGACGGCTGGAACCGAATGGGCGACGCCGTTCACATGGCTGCGGACGGTAACATCTTCTTTGTATCTCGCGAAGACGATATGATCAAAAGTTCCGGCTACCGAATCGCACCCTCTGAAATCGAGGAAGCGATGGCAAAGCATCCGGCGATAGCGGATGTGGGCATAGTCGGTATCCAAGACCCTGAAAAAGGGCAGATTGTAAAGGCGGTGGTAGAGCTGAAACCGGGGTTTACCGGTTCGGATCAGTTGAGCGATGAAATCAACAATTTCCTGAGGGACCATATAGCGGTTTACAAGCTCCCCCGGGTTATTCAATACATGGAAAAGCTGCCCAGGACCCCAACCGGTAAACTATTGCGCCGTTTACTGAGGCAGCATTCGTGATTTGACTCCTTTCTTCCTGATACTCGTGCGGTCATCTGATCGCCTCTCCACAATTCGAAGCGCCCTGTCCTTTTTTTCTGCTGTTCGGTAAGCTTTACTGACCGCCTATTTTTCAAGAACCGGTCCTTGGCTGGTGACTCCGTGAGTGCCTCAAGAACTATCTGTGGCCTGGAGTCACCGGCATAGGGGCGGCAGTTGCACTCCCAAAGCAGATCGAGGCCTGTACTGAATTGTTTGCTCCTGAGCCGAAAAGAAAAAACGCCTTGTTACAGGCGCTGCGTCAAGCGTTTCGGCTATATGGGGTTTTTCGCGAGGGGTGAAGGCTGGAATCAGTTCCCTTGAGGTTTTCGTCCCTGCCGCTTAGCTTTCGATGCCGTTATCTTTTTATCAATCTTCTGGCCGTTCAGAATGGACCTGACCATGGTTGAAAACTCCCATTCCGGGTATGGCTCGATTATACAACCATAGGCGCCGAGTTCCATTACATGCTTTACCATGCTGCGGTGGACCCGGCTGCAAAGCAGAATCAGCCTGCATTCCGGGCAGGACATTTTGAGCTTCGATATCACGGCGGCGCCATATGCGAGCACAGCTTCACTGTCAACCAGGATTATCAAGTCTTCCTTTTTTTTCGTCGAATCCAATAGCTCTTTGAGTTCAGCAATGCCAACGTTAAACTGCTCGTACTTCTTCAGCAGACTCAAGATAAGGCTGCGAACTTCCTCGTTCAAAATCATGACGGAAAATCGCACATCTTGAGTGACCATTAAGGGACTCCGATTCCCCATGTCCTCAGGCGAGGGCTTTCACCTTTTCGCCTGACTGAGGGTTTCCAGGGAAAAGCAGTGGCGTCCCTGAAACTGGAACTGTATCTTAAGCTATCGTGCACAGCTCAGGGGCTTTCAGTGTTCCCTGTATTCTCGGATGGAGCGTACCTTAGAAGTTCTTCTTTGAACCTGGCTATGAAGCCTTTCTTGAATTCCTCGATTTGCATGGCTTCATCGACCCTGCCGGAAAGGTGAATTGCGAATGTCTTGTATACCAGGGCCTCTTTGTTATCCGGCATCGTCTCAAGGACCCTGTCGAAGCAACGCAGGCCTTCATCGTAGCGCCCGAGACCAAGGAAAGAACTTCCACGGCCCATTATTGTAAACACATCATCTTTTTCAAGAGGGGAGCTTTTTTCTAAAAGGTTAAAGGCTTCGAGCGCCCTGTCATATTCGCCCAGATCATTTAGGCAGAAGGCCTTGAGCTTAGACGCCCTGTATTGTTCCGGGTGAATGGACATGGCCATGTCGCAGCAGATGACCGCATCCTGATGAAGCCCCCTGTTGGCGGCGGCGGAAGCAATCTCTAACCATGAAGACGATTCTTCGGCCCCGGAGCCCAGAATTTTGAGAAGCACCTCGCTGTAGCTCTCTTCAAGGACCTTTTTACCGGCCGAAGCTATGGGGGGGCCATGGCCCGGTAATACATCGGCAATGTCCAGACTCAGTAGCGATCTCATGCTGACTAGGTATTGGTCCATCCGTTCGCCCCCCTCCCTGTCGGGGGCAGTCATAGAATATGGCACCATATCGCCCGAAATGAGGGTTTTCGTTAGAGCATGATAGAGGCTTATGCCATCGATCGTATGCCCGGGTGTTGGAATGACTTTCCACTGGAACCCGCTGAGATCGAGTGTTTCACCTCCTCGGACCTCAGTCAAGGGGACGCCGAATTCACGGATGATTCTTTTGAGTTCGACCGGGCCGTCAGCGTGTAGAATTATTTCCAGTTGCGGATTTTCTCTGACCGCTGGATACCTGAACAGCTCGATGGCGCCCAATGCATGATCCGGGTGCCCGTGGGTCAATACTATTTTTCTTATGTCATCGGGGGCATATTCGGGCTGCTGGAACAGTTGCATGAACGCGGTATAGTCGCTGCCCGGATCGATTATCGTGAGGGATTCCCCAACGATCATGTAAATGTTGGAGGTAAAATCATATCCTTCCAAGAAGAGCATATTTTTGGAAAGTGGGTCCTGTTGCTGAAAAAGTTCTGAGAGGAAAATCCAACCGGGTGCCTCAGGTTCATTCTCATCGTTAGGCGAATGTTCAGTTTCAATATTCTTCACTATGGCGGGGACCCATCCTTTTGCTCTTGCATCCTCTTTGCGTTCCATGTGTGTCACCTTCCGGTAATGTAAAATGTGAACTGCCGGTTTGCAGAGGGGTGAGGTTAAGGTGAAACGTTACCGCACCCCCTGGGTCGTCCCTGTCAAACCCCCCAAGTGGCAAGAAGGACCCGGCTGATGAATTACTGGGTCATATGAGGGTTGCCGAGTAAAGGAATTTCATCTCTTTCGTGGACTACACCCTTACGAGTCCTTCTGAGAGGCTTGTAAGTTGGCCATGGATAGAGAAAGGCAGCCAGAATGCGAAAGAAGCACGATTGGATACTGAACAGCGCTGGCATCGAAAAATCGCTCTGCTGAGCTCGAGTTTGAAGACTGAAGAATGGAGCCGCCGAGATTTATGGAACTGATCCCCATAGTTTCTTGATGACCAAGCCGCCAATCAGCCGGCCGGTCCTGCATATCAGCCCGTCCACCAAGTCCGCTACACGCAGATGTGACCGCCACTCCTTGCACGTCCAAACTTTTTAAAAACCACACTTCTGAATGGATGAAGCTAGGAGGGGCCTCTATTGGTAATACAAGATTTGTGCCCGACGGCAATGACAACGAATATCGCAGTATGCTTGACATTATGAAGGATTGAACCACTCATAATGAAACGATGGTTAAAGGCGTCAGGAGAGAAAAATCGCCGAAAGTTCAATTGCGAAGTGAATGTTTCGCTGTCCTGCTCAATTTGAAGTGCCGGAATCAATTAGAGTGTATGAAATACGTCCCTGTTAGCAGTTCGATAGCGCGCAAAGTCTTTGAAATCGGGCTCAGAGTGAGTGTTTAAAACTCGACCCCCTTTTGCCCGTGCAGACATACGCTAGGCATCAAACGATAAACCGGATGAACGTAGGAGAATTTCACCTTATTTGACACAGGAGTTTCCGATTCGCATTTTTTGACGTCGGAATTTTTCGACGTCCGAGAGGGATTTTTCGTCATAGCAAGGAAATCGGTGTCTGGTGTGGAGGCGTACCTTGGAATGCCGCCCGGAACGCAGAACAGGACTACTTCTCATGTGCGTATTTACCTCATTGCTGCGAGATTGAAGATGTGCTCTGTGAAGGCGGAATTGAAAGTGGTAAGCTGACTATAGTTAAGCTGACAAGGTGGGAACTCGATTGCCCCTCTTAATTTTAATGACTCTTAGGAAAGGGAGAAACCCATGGCTCAGGCAAGGCAAGGAGATAAGGTAAAGGTTCATTATCACGGCACTCTGGAGGATGGCACGGTGTTTAGCTCCACGTACGAGGAGAAAGAGCCGTTTGAATTTACTGTTGGTAAGGGAAGCGTACTTCCAGGATTTGAACAGGCAGTCATCGGTATGAAGGAAGGAGACACCAAGAGCATCTCAATTCCTCCGGGAGAGGCTTACGGTCAGCACAGACAAGAATTTGTATTCGTCATGAATAGAGCCCAGGCCCCGGCCGGCCTGAATCTTGAGTTAGGTAAGAAGCTGCAAATTCGCACAAACCATGGGGAAACGACGATTGCAACTATCACGGCTATTACCGAAGACAGCGTGGTTCTTGATGCAAATGACCCGCTTGCTGGAAAACTACTCAAATTTGAAATCGAGCTGATTGAGATATTCGAATAATATGCTGCGGGCCGGATTATGACCGGAAGCGACTTCCCGGTCTTCGCAATAAAGACCGCCCCGAAGTTCTTCGTCTGCCTTTCGCACACCAAGACCAGGAAAAGGCCATCTCCACGTCCCGGGAGGTCCTGTCGAGCACGTCCCGGACCAGATCAGGGGACCCGAGATCCAGGGTGGGGCATGTCCGAGATGACAGAGGCGCAGTGAGCATTGGGAAAGACATTTCCACTCCTGCCTCTGGCGGGACCGCGGGCGGTTCATCGGCATCCTTCTTGAAAGATACTGCTCTGGAACACATTAACGGGCGATCAAAAAAATATGGCCGATTTGTATTCTCGTCGTAAGATAGACTAGATACAATACGTTATTATTTATTTCATGCGTGGTCGCTCAATCACTTCAAAAGGCTGAAGCGCCGCTCACCGGGACCTGGGCCGGCAGCGGGTGGCCTTCTAGATTGTGAGGAAGAGCCATATATGCAAGAGCATCAAGAGTCGGTCGCAAAACTTAAGAAGAAGTACCCGATGTTGTGCTATTTCACGGATAGGCCTCTCGGAGTGGAAATCGAGTTCTATGGCCTGGACTACTATATCTTACCGCCCGACAACGGCATAATCAAACCTTACAACATCCATTCGAAAGCCCGAGATGGCAGAAGCTTCCTTCAATTACTAGATGACTACGGACTAAATCTAGGCACGGACAGGCATTCCTGGCACTTTGAAGAAGATGCTTCCATAGTTCACCGAGGTGGCGTGGAACTTATAAGCCCGATACTTCGCGGCTTTGAGGGACTAATGGAATCGTATCGCTTCTTCCAGTTGCTCGGCGAAATCCGTGGAGCGCAAATAGACGAATCATGTGGATTTCACGTTCATCACGGCGTAGATGCTAAACTTTATGAGTGCAAACACCTGAAAGAGCTCATAAGAATTGTCTATGCAATGGAGGACTATATTTATCTTCTGATCGCTGGGGGCAGGATCGATAAAGCTACTTGCCGTCCCATGGATCTCGATGTCGATTTATTCAGTAAATTGGGTGATTGTGACGATACATGTGAGAAGAACGGTTGTAAAATCAAGGAGTTATGGTATTGCCAGAACAATGGGCATGATTCCACTCGCAGCGCATCTGACAGGTACGACTTGACTCGTTACCATGGGCTCAATCTGCATTCGTATTGGTATCGATCCACCATTGAGTTCCGATATCACTCTGCTGTTCTCCAGCAAATAGATGAAGCAATGCAGTGGATTATCTTCACGCAGTTTTTAGTCGAACTGAGCGATGGACGAGTGCCGAAAATCGACTACTATGCAAATGCAAATAAATGGTTGAAAACGATATATAAGATATATCTTGCATTTGGTCATATGAATCGCATTAACGGTTGGATTGCACACAAGTCTACTATATCAAAGATGGGAGAAGAACCGTTGGGTTTGAAGCTGGGGTGACCGGGATGTTCCCGTTGCAACTCAGTCCGGGCTGAATTGCAAGAGCTAACTTTGTACAGGGGAATTAGAGAAGATGTGCGATATTTTTGCGCTCTCGGCGGGAGTTAATTATACGGCCCAACAGTACTTGCCGATATTTGCGGAAAAGGGCAAGCGAAACATGAACGGTTGGGGTATTGGATTTTATCGTGACAACCAGGCTCTGGTAGAGAAATCTGCAGAGCGGGTCTATGACAGCGAGCAAGTCCACGAGAGCTTCCAGAGGCTGGCAAGGGTTGTAGACAGCAGAATCATAGTCTCGCACATTAGCTGTCCGTTGAGCGGTGGACGTCATACTGCTCAGAATCACCCATTTTCTTTATCGTTTCTCAACCACGTATGGCTATTTGTGCATATCGGATTGATAAAAGAAATCGACAATTATCAAACAGCAAACGAACCCAGGATAGATGTGGATGTTTATCCTGCCAGAGTATTTGAATATTTAAGGGATCAACTGATCTCTTATCTGCTGTACACTCCTTACGAGAGTCTTGGCAGATCGCTGGTAAAAAGCATTAGGAACTTGCTTTCAGACTATCCTGGCCATTATTCGTTTGTTCTAGCCAATGAGTCAGTCTTTTTTGCCTTTTCTAATTTTCGGACTTTGATGCTCCTCAAGGAATCGGCAAGGAATGGAAATAGCCTTGTCCTCACCACTATCGGGGAAGGACTGAGTGACAAAGAATGGATTGCCATCGAGCCGGAAAGTAACACCCTGGGAAAGCTTCTGGTGGTTGCGGGACCAGACGTATTGTATCTGGGCAATGTGACGCAAGAGGCTTTTCTCTAAAATTCACACTGCGACCGGCAGGCAGGGCAGGCTCTAATCGTGCCGGGAGTAGGACCGCCCGATAAAGGCGATCGATTGAATTCAACCCTGTATACGAAGACAGGTAAGACCCCGTTATGTGCGACTTATTCGCCCTGTCTGCTGCGACAAATTACTCGGCGCCCAAGGCCTTGCCGATTTTTGCAGCCAAAGCGGCTAGGAATATGGACGGCTGGGGTATAGGATTTTTCAGGAAGAATCGAGCTTATGTAGAGAAATCAGCCACCCATGCCTATCAAGAAGGAAGATTCCATGATGGTTTTCAGAGGCTTGCTCGAGTCGTTGCAAGCAAGTTTATTATCGCACATGTACGTTTACGAACCAGCGGTCCTATAGACGAATGTCATGCTCATCCTTTTGTCCTTCAATTCAAAGGTCAAAACTGGATTTTCGCTCACAATGGGAAGTCCCCTGCCATAGAGTCTTATCGAAGTCAAAAGGTTCGATTTGATGATGTAGTTAGTGATTCGGCAAGAATCTTTGAGTATCTTATGGACGGTATGGCGGCTCGCCAAGAAAGAAGCAGTGATATCTTCGGCCTCTTCAGGGCCGTGGCTGACACCTCCAGGCAACTTATTGAGGAATACCCTGGATCATACAATTATCTTTTGACTAACGGCTCGGTATTGTTTGCATTCAGCAATCACAGGCAATTTCTCTTGCTTAAGGAAAGCAACAGTCTTGAAAGAGGATTGCTGTTGACCACAGTAGAGCACGGCTTAAGTGAAGAAAACTGGACAAGGTTTTCCAGGCGTGCAGAATCCATTGGCTTTCTAATGGCGATTGTGGGAAGTGATATACTGCTGCAAGCAGACATATGATAAGGAAGGGTCAATGAACGTCCATGTCCGTGTCGTGACTCACACAATCCCAAACGCCTATGGGATCGCACTCACCGCAATGGTAGTGCTCACAGTAAAGCAGCCTGTGTTCGTAGTGAACAGCCTCCTCCAAGGTCAGCCTAGTATCACAGTGTGCACATGTAACATTTTGAATAGTTTCTTTTTCCACCATTATATACAGGCTTTTATATTGGACCTGGCAGGGGTACGCAATCGGGCCGCAGCCGAAGAATGATCCAGCCAGAGAGCACCTCTCCGGACTGGAACCAACCGGGTTGAATACTACAACTCATCCTTCGCGTTGCTTGGGTTTGTGCATCGGCAACCCATACACCGTGTCGATGTAATATAAACAATTTTCAGGACCCAACGCCTTCACTTCTCGCCGGAACTTCTTACAAATCTCCAACCCCTTCTCGCGCGCACCCTCGGGAAAACCTTTCTCATCGGACAAGTAGCGCTTCTCGATTTCATCAAGCTTTGTCATGTACTCTTCGTAACTGATTTCCTCGATTGCCATTTTACCGCGACACCTTTCAGGGTAACAACTCATCCGAGTTCTTTCATTGAATTCTCAAAATCGCTAAGGGCTTTTTTGGCATTTGCGATTAGATCGTAAAAAGTCTCTGATTGATAAGTATCAAATCCGCCACAACCCATATCAGCGGACTTATCGAAAACATACTCTTTATCAATGTAAGTTATCAGGGCTTTTGCAGCATGATAGAATTTCTCGTCCATTTTTCTATACCTGCCGAGGGAGTGCATAACCATCGGACAATGGTCAAGTCAGAACATATAACCGTCCAGCCGCCTATACGTCATGGCTGTGAGCATCTGATTCGGGTGCTTGCCGCACTTTGTCAAATTGGCTCCTGCATCTTGCTTCGAACTCGGATTTGAAGGCCTCGATTGCCATAGCCTCCTCAGACCTGCCCATAAAATACAATGCCATACCTTTAAAGACCTGAGCTTCCCTGATCTGGGGGTCCTTCGCCATGGCTTTATCAAAATATGGCAGACTGTCAGCGTATCTGGTCAGACCCAGCAATGCCTGACCCTTGGCTGTCAAAGCATAGGCATTGTGGCCCTGCCTTGCCAAAATCAAGTCCAAAACCTCGATGGCCTCCTCGCACCGGCCCATATCGTTCAACGCAAGGGCCTTCAACTGCATTGCTTCCAGATTATGCGGCCTGAGGGTCAGTTCTTTATCACAGCAAAATGCGACCTCTGCCAAAAGCCCCTTGTCAGCCAGCCGCTTCGCCCCTTCCATCCAGGTCATTTTGTCTTCGGGGGCCGCTTCTAAGATTTTCATTATTAAGCCTTCATATGTTTCTTCTACAGTACGCTTTCCGGTGAACGCCACCGGCACACCATGGCCGGGAAGAACATGAACGATGCTTTTTTTCATCAACTGACCGAGCCCGTACAAGTAAAGGTCCAGCCTGCCTCCGGCAGTCTTGTCTACGTCCGCCATGGTATCGGGCAGTACGCAGTCGCCGGAAATAAGCGTCCCGGTCGGTTCGTGATACAGGCATATACTATCGATTGTGTGGCCGGGAGTATGGATTACTTCCCATTCAAAGCCGCTCAGCTCAAGGGTTTCTCCACCTGCTAATTCTGTTGGGGGAAACCCGGCCTGTGTGGTAATCCTTTTTAACTCCTGTGGACCTTCTGCATGCATAATGATCTCGACTTGCTTGTTTTCAATTACGGTGGGAAATCTCAACATCTCGAATATGCCCATGCAGTGGTCGCGATGCCCGTGCGTGAACACGACCTTCTTTATATCCAAAATATCATACCCAAGTTTTTCAATATCAAAAAAAATAGTGTAATCATTGCCTGGGTCCACCAGGGTGAGGTAATCGCCTGCGAGCAAATACACATTGCTGGAATGATGATATCCGATAAGAAAACTGCTCTTTGCAAAGACAGGATGCGATACTTTCAAAATCTCACCAATCGATAGCCAGCCAGGGTGTGCCGGTTCGTGCTCCGGCAGGTTTTCATCCTCTATGAGCGGCTTTATTTCCGGGTGTGGGTCCTGCCTCTCGTCTATCGCTTTATTTGCCATTTCTTCCCCTCAATGAACACTCGTACTTTTCTTTGTCAAATACAACGTGAGCCCCAAAGTCGCCACATCCCACTATGGGGCTCATAGCGTTAGATCATAATAAAACCCCCTCTCCTGGCAATGGAAAGGGGAGTCTCTGTGTTGGGTCCCAACTCTCCCCCGGTCACGGGGGAAAGTGGAATTCACACTATGAAGTCGTTGCAGGCTATCCGATGTAATCGAGTGCATAGCCCAATTTCAGCTTCTCCTGCGGCCACCACTTCTTACTTATCTTTTCCTGGCCAGGATAAACGTCTTTGCCGTCAATTTTGTCGATCATCAACTCGAGGAAATGAAATTCCGTGAGCTTGTGCTTCTTGATAACGTCAGCCGGGAGCAAGACCGCAAGGCCGGACTCGTTGGAGCATTCCCATTCAAATGGTTCGTCAGGAGCCTCTGCCTCTTGACCGGTTTTACCCGAATAGACTTTAAGAAGCTTCCCTTGGACCTTCATTTTCGGCTGCATTTTGAACTCATTGTATAGCTCGTCGGATACGTGCCACCAGCAGGCTCTCGCGTTGGCGGCTACATATGCTTTTACGAGCATAGGGTCAAAGCCGCATACCACCACACGGCATTTCTCTGGCATACTAAACCTCCTTCTAGCTTTAGTCGGTTTGCGCTTTGCTCAACTGGAAGCGAAGATCTTCAACCTGGCTTAAGCAATAATGCATGAACTCTTTGACCTCGACTTCGCTGAGTTGATCCGTCTCAAACAATCTCTTTACATAGGGATAGACGTGCATCTGGATTTCCTCGCTGAATTCAAGGAGCACATGATCGTTATCCCCTTCGGGGGAGGCCCAACCCAAAAAACCCGTTTTCCAGTTGTTCAGCATGCCCTTGAGGACATCGAGTTCTTCACGGACGTTTTCTTCCATGCTAGGCCTTCTTCCTGGCGTCATAGGCATAGCACTTCTTCACCACGTTGAAGTCTGCTACGCACCAGTAATGAGGCCAGTGGATTTTCTTGCACCAGCCGATAATGTCCGCGGGCGGGAACTTGGAGCCTTTGAGGACCGGCTTCAAGTATTTGCACTGCCAGCATATATGGTCACTCTTTTTTTCCGGGACCAGGACGGTGTCCAGGAAATCTTCAGGTGTCAACTCTTGTGACATGCAACACTCCTTTCTCAATCTACCAGTCTTTGACTTCGCCGGCAGCCAGCTTCTTCTGATATTCCTCCCAGACCTCGGGCGACAGTTTCTGAATATCCCAGTTGAAGCCAAGGCTTCCGGCCAAACCTGCGGAGGGTGGCTGCGGACGCCATCCACGCACGGGACGGCCCCGGATGCTGAATTTCACCATGTCGGCAACTCCCAGCAATTTTGTTCTGGGCGTGCACTGGAAAGGTCTGGTGCGGCCTTCCACACCTGGTCTGTAGTTGGTATAACCGTCGTAAGGCTTGTCCGCATAAAGGGGTGAGGTGTCCGGCTTCTCGCCGGGTCTTTCTTCAGGTCCCATGTACATAAAGCCCTGAATCATGTGAATGTAATAGACCGTGCCGCATTCGGCGCAGTTGATCTTTCCTTCCCAGTTCCAGAAGCAGTAGGGGTCCAGGTAGTTGATCGTGTCACATGGTTTTCCGTTCACTTCTTTCTTGCACCAAATAATATCACACACGGGAGCCTCCTCTTAGATGTAGGCCTTTTTATACCATTCTTCGATCTTGGTCAGCGGAACACCGAGCATGTCACGGTAGATCTTCTTGTTGTCCGCACCCAGCGGACGCCAGTGCCAGTTAATCCTCCTGGGGCTCTTTTCCATCAACCCGGTGCTGTAGCCGCCATGGACCACCAAATCACCGAATAGAGGATCGTCCATCCATCGGACCGTGCCTCTCTCACGGTAGTGCGGACTCTCATAAACCTCGCGGTCATTCCGAACAGGTTCGGCCAAAAGACCCCCGTCGGTCAAAATCTTTGCTACCTGAGACCTGCTCTTGTCTGCGGCCCATCTTTCCAAAGCGGTATAAATCTCCACCTGAGCCTCGCCTTCGACTCGGTCTTTGTGAGCCTTGTACTTTTCATAGAGTTCCTTCAGGCCTGTGATGGCGCACAGCTCCTTGAAGTCCTGATCCTGGAAGGCGCTGACCAGTACATATCTTGAATCGAACTTGTCCTGCGGATTTTCGGCATCCGGAAAATCGGACTTGCCGCACAAAATGATGCCGTGTACCCCAAGTTGAGTGTCCCAGTTGCCCCAGCGCTGCCGGACAATGCCGAACTTGCCATACATCGTCGTGGTATGACCGAGCATCCTTGTGGGGACCTGCACTTGGGAGAATTCTATCATGGTGCCCAGCCCGGTCTTTCTGCGATGATGAATGGCCGCCATGATCGCGCAGCTTATAAGGTTGCCCGATTGCCAGTCTATGACCCAGTTGGTGCACTTGGAGCAATGCCCTCCCATGTACTCGTGCATGCCGGTTATCGAGGCGAGTCCGGCGTGCGCCTGGCCCAGGATGTCGTAGGAACCGCCAAATACTTTGGGACCGTAGCCGAAACCGCCGCCCCAAACGTAGATGAACCTGGGATTGATTTCACTCAGGTACCGGTAGCTCATTTTCCATTTGTCCAGGGTGCCTGGCCGGTAGAGCTCGGTGAGCCCGTCGGATTTTTTCACCAGGCTGTAGAACACCTCCCTCATCTCGGGGACGTGATAATCCATTGTCACAAAATACTTGTTGGGGTTAGCGTTAGTATAGCCAAGGCCGGTGCCGGTCATGGGGCGCATATCGTGGAACGGATAGAGATAGACCTCGTTAAAGGGAGATGTGTGCCGCATGGGCTCACCCATCCTCGGTATCTCAAGCTTGATGACCTCGGCCCCCAGCTCGGCCAGGTTGGCCACAGCGTGCGGCGTGAAGATATACATGGTGCAGCTCAGCCACCGAATCCCGTTAAGAGGTTTGGGCTTGGTGTGTTCATTGCCAACATCGAAGAGCTTCCTGCAGTATTCCTCGTAGGGCATCTTAAACTCGTCCATTTCACCTTTGCTCTTGGGGCCTGGCAGGTCTTCCATGCGTGTTACTCTCGGGTCTTGCGCCATTATATCACCCCCTTCTGTTTCATTTGATTCACTGCTGTCTGCCCCATTCCAGTCCATTTCAAATAGATCTCGTAGTTGTCATAGCCGAGATCTCTGCCCATCCACTTGCACCTGAAAGGAGCGCGAACCTGGTAGGACGCCGGGCTCGAAGCGATCAGCAGCGGGCCGTAATCGGTCTCATGTACGTAGACCCATGGCCGATACTTGAAGTGGGGGAACTCGCAGACCTCGTCGATGTAGAGAACCGGCCCGGCCGCAACCTGGTACTCGAGGAGCTTGGTTTCTGCTTCCACCCGGTTAGTGTCTCTGAGCCACCGGGTGGTCAGGGTGTAGGTCTTTATAAGAGCGTGCAAGGCGTTTCTGGCCGCCATTTCCTTGAGGAGGGGATCTTCGTGGATCAGCCGGCCGAACTGTGGTTCCTCACGCTCAAGGCAAAATCCTATATTATACCAGAGCTTGTCGGTCTGGCCGCCGATCATCATGTAGCCGTCTTTACAGGGGTTCCAGGCATACTGGTTGAGGCACGCATCCCAGCCGCCGGTGCGGGCCTTTATACTTTTATTAAACCCATACCAGGTAATATCGAAGTCGAGAATATCCATCAAAGCTTCGGCGCCCGTGACCTCGATCATCTGCCCGGTACCGCCCAATTCGTCTCTCCAATACAGGGCAGCAATGGAGTTGAGGAAAGCCTGGGCCCCGGCAACATAGTCAGCAAGCCAAATGCCTGCGCGGGTGGGATCGCCGCCCTTGCCGCGCGGGAGAAGGTCCTGGGCCAAGCCGGTATTGTGGATCCAGGAATTTGCGGCGCTCGCGAAAGGCTCGAGCATCCACTGGCCGAACTTGGATTGCTTGTCCTTCCAGGGGCCCCACTGGCCGAGCATGCCGACCCACACGTAGACCATCCTGGGGTTGAGTTGCTTAAGCTGACGATACCCGATCCCAAGATTATCCATGTAACCGGGGGGCATCCCGTCGATCAGGACGTCGACGTTCATTGCCATTTTCCTGAAAATTTCCTGCCCTTCCTTTGTCTCCACATCGAGGGTTACACAGTGGGTGTTCACCGTCTCGTTGACGAACTCCATGCCGCATTTTTCGCCGCTGTCCTTGTTTTTGAGAAGGTACTCTTCGCGGCCGAAAGGTGTCAGCTTCCTCAACGGATCGCCTTTGGGTGGTTCGATGGAAACGACCTCCGCGCCGGCTTCGCCATACAGAGAGGCGCAAAATTTGTGGCCGAGTCTCCACAGACCGATGTCCAGAATCCTGTATCCTGTCAGGGCCTCATCTTTCTCGTATCTTTTTTCAAATCTTAGGTTCTCCTCAGCCCAATTGCAGAACTCCAGCGCCTTTCTTCTCTCATATATCGGCTTTACCGCCTCGTAAGAGGGCGGCGGAGTAACCGGGTAGGGTCTTACATCCAGATCCATCAGGCCTATGGTATCGGCCCGGCTCTTTATTTCGATATCTCGCTTTTCCGGCATTTTTACCTCCCTTGTTCGTGGTGACCTCTGATTCTGAGTTTAAAAGCGATGATGTTTCATCAGTGCCACCACATGGTTTAGCAACCGGCCTGACTCGCGTAATTCGTCCCGGTGAGAAAGGACCTCCGTACAACAATCATTCTCCCGAAAAAGAGCCAGAACTTATAATGGGATATTGCCGTCCCTTGACCACCTCCTCTCAATTCTATATTCGCGGTAATAGTTGTATCTGAAATCCTCAATTGATTCCCGGTAAGGCGTATCTTCAATCCGGGTATAATGAGGATTATCTCTGAACCACGAAGGATCACCGATAAAATATCCTTTGGTGATTTTCGCGCTTGATCCTATCGTTAACCTTACAACGGTTACCTTAAAGCAGAGGCCTTTGCTGGCGTGCCGTGTAATCAGACGGATTGGCCGCTGCGGGGGTTGAAAACAACACACACCGCCGAGGAGGTGGCGGCACCCTGCGCATGAAGGGAGTGGGCGGTCAGGAGGAGAAAGGAGCGTGATAAGTATGAATTGCGCTGAAATCGTAAAATTGCACTGTTGAACCGGTGTTTCAGAGCTGACGGATGGATCAGCAAAGATTTACGTAACCAGTTTATAATATTCATCAGGTCGCCGATATGCGGCCCGATTTATCCATATATCCGGCGTTTCAAGAAACGCTCGGTCTGCTGCTGCCGACCAGAAGCTCGACCTGACGCAGACCCAACCTCTAAAAACCCAATCTCTAAAAGGTATTAGGCTTGTAGGAACTCACCAACACTACAAGATTTATGCCCACGAGGAATCAGAATGGTCTGATCGCTGTTAGATGTGGTCAAGCCGTGGCGGGCTGAACCGATCGTTGCGGTAATGGCGCCCACGCGTTGGATGAAAGTCAGAGCGAAAAACTAGAGATTAGTTGAATAGTAAACCGGTCACCGCAGTCTTTGACGCAACGGGGAGATAATCATGAAAAAGAGCGTAGGATGTTAAGGTTTTTTCGTAAACAGCCCGGAAGGTTTTGAGTGAATTTAGCTACTTATAGCAGGTGGGAAACCATGGGCTTCTTAAAGTGGAAAAAGCCTGGAAAGAATTATTTTTAACTTTCAAAAGTTTTTTTCCGATCCCGCACAAGGCTGGAATCGGGAAAGTGTATGAAATACGCCCCACCCACTAGTGAAATCAGGCTCAAAGCGCTACCAATCTGGATTTGGAGCACCTGTATGAATAGCGACCCCCTAGTGCAAGTCCAGACACCTCGCCTTTAACTCTTCATCGAGTTCGTATCGCCTCATTTTGCTGTATAGAGTGCTTCGACTGATCTTAAGGCACCTGGCCGCTTCATGCTTGTTCCCGTTGGCTCTCTGGAGTGCTTCGAGGATAAGTCCACGTTCGCTCTCGCAAAGTGAGGTCAAAGTTCTACTTGTTCCTGTGTCCCACAGGAATCTAGGCAGGTATTTTCTGCGGATAAGTTCCCCCTGAGCCAGTACGACCGCGTGGCTAATAGCATTTTCGAGCTGGCGAACGTTTCCAGGCCAGTCATAATTCATGAGAGCCTGCATGGCGCCTGCTGAGAAGTTCTTAATATTTTTGTGTTCCTTCAGATTGTGTTTGGCAAGGAAATGATGGGCCAACAGAGGAATGTCCTCCTTGCGCTCCATCAGAGTCGGCAGGTGGATTGCGATTACGTTCAGGCGATAAAAAAGATCATCCCGGAATCGGCCTGCCTGGACCTCGTGCTGAAGCTCGCGGTTAGTTGCCGCAAGTACCCGGACATCTGCAGCAATGACCTTCTCCCCTCCGACTCGCTCGAAGCAATGATCCTGTAGAAACCGCAGAAGGAATATCTGTACGGAAGGTGCTATCTCGCCTATTTCGTCCAGAAACAGCGTACCGCCATGAGCGCGTTCGATCCGGCCCTTTTTCTGATGGCTCGCGCCTGTGAATGCACCTTTTTCGTGGCCGAATATTTCGCTCTCGAGCAGGGTGGGGGAGTAAGCAGAGCAGTTTGCGACCACAAAAGGGCCTTTTCGTCGATGACTCTGGGTGTGGATGGCATGGGCGACCAGCTCTTTGCCTGTTCCATTTTCACCCGTTATGAGCACGGTGGCGTCGGAGCAGGAAACGAGGTCGATGAGTTCATAGATTTCCTGCATGGCCTTGCTCTGGCCGATAATGTCCCCATATCCCGAACGTTGGATGACCTGGGATCGCAGGGTTTTGACTTCGGCCTCGTGCATTACGAGATTTCTGAGATGTCCTGCAGCTTGTTCGCACAGCGCCTCGAGGAACCTGATGTCCCCAGCCGGATATCTGTTGAAGGTCTTTGATCCAAAATAGAGCAGGCCGATGCATTGTCTGCGCACAAAAAGCGGGATGGCCAACCAGGTGAGGTCGGACTTGGCGATGATCTTTAGAAGAGAAAATACCTGGCAGTGGTCCGAGGGGCCGATGAGGTCCTTGATCTTGCATTTTTTGATTTCATGAACAAGGTTGGAGGTCAGGGTGCATAGTTCGAGCTTCTGCAAAATCTGGAGCAGTTTCTCAACGGATTTAGGCTCACAATCCTCGAAGCGCAGTAAGTGTTCGCAAGAGGAGTCCAAAAGGAGTAATGCCGGCTCCGAATCGGGAAGAAGTTTTAGAGTAAAGTTCAGGAGAAACTGCAAAAGCTCCGCCAAGGTAGCCTTTGTCCCCACCTCGCGGGACAGATCGAACAGTTCTTCGAGTCTGTGCTGCGTCCGGAGCAGTTCCTCGGAGCGGACAGCCAGGGCCTGCTCGAGATTTTTCTTCTCCGTAACGTCACGCTCGGTTCGGATCACGAGGTCAACTTTACCCAGGTCGCCCATGATTGGATATGTGGCAATCTGCTTGACTCTTCCGCTCTGCTTCAGTTCCGGATGTATGGTATCACACAGGTAAGGCTTTCCGGTTTCATAAGTTTTGCGCACCGGGCAGAAAATCCCCTCTTCGTGACATGGAAAACTCCTGCCAAACAGAGTCTCGTAACAGGTCCTGCCTGAGAGTTCCTCGGCATTCTGAAACATCGTCCTGGCGAGAAAATGATCGTTTACCTGCACTATGCGGTAGGTTAATGGATTTACGACCATGAGTTCGTCAGTTATGCTGTTGATGATCCTCTCGGAAAAGCATTTTGCCGAACGCAATGCAGACTCGATCTCCTTGAGACACGTGATGTTTGTCAAAATGCCCAGGGCGCCCTGAAAAACTCCGTCCTCCATTATAGGTGAAGCCGAGACGAGGCAATAGATACACGCGGAACCTTTTCTCAGCAATTTCAATTCATAAGTGTCAGATAAACCGAGCCGGCGCCTCTCGAATTTTCGGCGCGCCAAGGCTTCTGAAGCCTCCTCCATGAAATCGAAAATGAATCTGCCTAGTATCTCATCAGTGTGATAGCCGAGCATCGTAGAGAATCGCCGGTTGGCGAAAGTTATCCTTGCCTCGCTGTCGATGATATAAATGCCCTCCCTCGCGGTCTCTACTATTCTTCTATACCTTTCTTCGGATGCCTTTAGCTCTTTTTCCAGGCTCATGCGCTTCGAAATATCGTGGGCATGTCCAACTGCCCTGGTAACCTGCCCGTCACAATTGCGCAAAGGGGAGGCGGTGAATTCGAACTTACCCCATGCGCCGTTGGACACTGGAATGTAAACGTCCCATGATTGCACTTTCGACGTCCGGAAGACCTCGTTGAAGCGTATCGCAAAATCCTCGCTGTGGTCACCGCCAAGCAGCGCGTGGCAAAATTTTCCAATGATGGGCCCGCCATTATCGTTAAAAAGCATGGAAAAAGATTCGTTTGCCTGAAGTATGTGAAGACTTGAATCGCAGATAAACATGGGTTCATTCAAACTTTGGAATAACAATTCAAATGAAGGAGGTTCTGACTGGGGGGGAGTTTTTTTCCTCATTTGGCTTACCTGCGCGCATGCCGGTAGTGGACGGACTGCCGGAGTTTAATGATGTTTGAGGTTCATCGCGCTAAAAGACGGAAACACCTTGTTGTCTGTTTCGCCGCTCAGGCTGAAGGATCTGGACCGCAGGGTGGCGGGGCCGTGGAAACCAACAGCCTGGACGCGAATCTGCTGCAGCGATTTCCAAACCAGCTTTCAACGAAACAGTGAATGCTCCATGTACCGTCTTGACAAAGTCTGACCTCCCCGCTGTTATCGCAGCCGTGATTGCCGCACCAGAACTGGGTGTACTCGGCCAAATCGAGCCGCCTGCACAGCGCCCGGCAAGACCTGCACCAGGCCTGCCGTTTTCGAAGGTCGATCAGGAAACAATTTTGATGTTCCGATATACCTTCCATGGAAGTATCCTTTTTACATGTAAAGACTTTGCTGCTCTCCATAGGCCCAAAACTGCATAAACAGCATTGGCATTATCGTGATTCTGATGAACAAAATAAGGCACGGCGACACGCGTTCGAAAAAATCTCTAATCGACAGTGAAGATAATGGGTTTCGAAAATTCGCCGGGATGAGGTATCAGCGCTTGATTTGCGCCTTTAAGAACGGGAATGGAAAGGAGAAGGCTACATCAATATTATGAGCAACTGCCAAGGAAAATCGATCGCATGGAGAAGAAGGAGTTTTTCGGAAATCATCTATCCGAAACGCATCCATTGTTATTAAAGTGATAGCCTCTCAGCAGAAAGATTGCAGCTTCTGCTAACGCTTATGATGATCCTTAGCAAGCCAAAGAAAAAAGGTCAAGTTAAAAATACCTCATCGTGCAGTATAGAAATCACGCCAGGTTACCTTTTGGCTTGGCCGTGTTGTGAAGTACCATGGCATTCTTTTTGCTCTATGACCTGGTGTTCGGCTCTGGTCCGTGAGAAGTCGTGGTGCTTTTCCCTCCTGACTTCACGGGACGGCCTTTGAGGCCGCTAATCGCCATTTGGCAACTTTTTCTCTCAAAACGGAGGTTTTTATGCCAGTCTATGCTTCTTACCTTAAATTTACAGCGGAAGGCAACCGGGAGATCAGGAATTCACGAGAGCGCTTCGAACTTGGCAGGAAAAATGTCGAGCAATCCGGAGGCAAAATCATTGCAGCCTACTACATCGTATCTCGGGGAGAATATCTTATCTTGGCAGAATTCCCGGATGAGGACGCCAGGGTGAAGAGTATGGTCAATACACTCCAACGGGGCGCGGTTTCATACGAAGTTTACAAAGCTCTGCCGGTTGACCAGTTCTTTAAGCTTATAGAGGATTAATGTCCCGGGGGAGTGTGGCTTATCCCGAATCTCATGAAAGTATCCGCCTTTCCTGGCGTGCGGCGGGCCAACCGGAGAAGGCGCCCGCCTCGGCGGAGCGTCGAGATCGCGGTTTTGGCCCTGCCGCTTTGCATTGCTTGCTGTTGCACTCTTTCGGCCGGCGTTGGAGGGCTTCTTGTAAGAGAGGTTACGAGTTCGCCACCTGCTTGCCGAAGGGTGTACCTCAAGATTCTCCGGAATCCTCTGGTATGAGGTGTAATCCATGAACGAATTACTGGCGCCCGGCGGAAGTCTTGAGATGGTAAGAGCCGTTTTCGAGAATGGCGCTGATGCCGTTTACGTCGGGTGCAAGGGCTTCAGTCGCAGAAAGAGTGCCTGGGAGCTGGAAGACTCACACATTTGCGAGGCTGTCCGGATCGCCAATGGGTTCGGAGGGAAGGTGCGGGTCGCCATGAACGCGGAGGTCCCACGCGAGAAGGCAATGCTGCTCCTGGAAAAAACCGCGAAATACGCCTCCTGCGGGGCCGAGGGCATAATCGTAAGGACTCCGTTCGTAATGCAGATGGCCCGTGACAATTTCCCCGATCTGGTGGTTCACGCGAGTGTGGGGTGTAATATCCAGAGGCGCGATGAGATAGCCAAATACCGCGGATATGGCGCCACACAGGTGGTGGTCAGTACCGAGATCAAGACCGCTGGACAACTCTCGGACTTCAAAAGCGCATCTGACTCCCTCGGTGTGGCAACTGAAGTTTTGATTCACGGCAACCGCTGCATAGGAGGGGTAGGGAACTGCTCGTTCCATGAACTGATCAGTGATTCCTATATTCAGCGCAGGTGCCGGGATGAAGATGGCAACGAAATCGTTGAGTTCGAAGGGTGGCCTGATAGATCTGGAAGCTGCTTCCGGTTGTGTCTGCTTACAGATAAGCAGAGGCGAAAGGTGCTCGGCCAGAGGGGGAGGAAGCCTGAAGAGATCGAGTTCATTAACGAGCGTATCCGCCGCAACCCAAATGTCGCGTTCGTTATAGCCGGGGAGGAGTTTTGGAAGTACATGGACCTTGGGCTTCATACACTCAAAGTCCAGGGGCGTGAGTACCCAGTGGAACTTGTCAGCAGAATGATTTTCATATACCGCAGCATGATCGAAGCCAAGCGCTCAGGCGGGCGGTATGACGATCCTGACCTGCTTGCCCTCTGGCGGGAACTCGAAGAGATTCGAAAAGACCGCGACCGTGTCCGGCTGCAGAGCACGGTCGAGCTTCACAGGCATATCAAGGGGCTGTAACAGGTTATTGTAAAGCACGAAAATCTATCTTCTTCATGTGAGCGGTTTTTTATCCGCCGCCGCTCCCCGACCCACCTTTAAAGATAGGCCTGCGGGCGGAAGGTGTTTCGAACAGCCTTTAATCCCTGGAAGCGCTGATTATGTTAGAGTATAATCGAAATCGCGCCGTTTTTACTTCGCGGGATTGAGGTTGAGATCTTTCCGGACAGGCATAGCATTAAATGGAAAATCGCAGATGTGGGCGCGAATGCCTTAACGTTATCGGTGCTATTATCCTGTTGGTTGGTTTAGGGAGCGCGCTCCTGATTCATGTTACGGCTAGAGAAGATTCGAGCAGCGACCTTGGTTACCAGGATGGGTATCCGGTCATGCCTGACGATTCGAAACAGTACTTACGGGGCTTGGCACTCTACGGTGGAACTGCGAATGTTCTTGCCGATGAGTTCAGGCGATGGTTAGCCGGGTTATGGCACGATGGATCGCTCGCATTCCCTGTGCTCTGCATCGCTATTCTCATATCATCCAGGGTCTTCTACGTTGCTAATCGCTTGCCGTCGCGTTACAAATCCGATGAGCACGGTGACAATAACCGGGGCAGTAGCGGCTGACTTTTACTTCCATACATCGGATCGGGTAGGGTAGGGTGATGTAATGAAAGTTTCCGGTTCGTGTATAAGACCCCGGGGGCGTATTATTTCAGTTCTTTTTCCTTTTCGGCTATCCTCCTGTTGGCCTTCTCGATATCAAGCTCTCTTCCGATATAGATCGAACGAACCTTGCCTCTGATCTTCCGGTAGATCCGGTAATAGCCATCTTTGGAGCGCTGCACATTCCACCCGGCTATCTTTTTTGCAGAAATCTCCCCGCTGGGATTTTGTATAACTTCCCGGCCAGCACTGGGGCTGGAGTCCTGTTTAGCCCACATGGGCATCTGGGAAGGCCCCTGTTTAGCCCCCGCTTCTGTGACTGCAACAATGCTTTGGTGTGGCGATTTGTCCGGAGCAATCCTGACCGACTTTTCCATGAGCCTTTTGATCAGCTTTTTTAAAGAAGCTTCCTTTTCCTTCAGGGCTGCATACTTTTCCTGTAGAGAAGCGTTTTGAGCTCTCTGGTTGTCTAACTCATGTACAACCATGCTGAGATTCGCACTTGACACACCCAACTCGGTTTGAACCTTGTCCAGGTTTTCCTTGAGACTGTTCACCTGACTTTGCAGGTCATCATTGCGGGCCGTGAGTCCAGAAGCATTTTCTTCGAGATGCTTAACATTCCACAAGGCCCTGTCCCTTTCCTCGGACGCGTTGCGCAGCTCCTGTATAACCGTGTCTAACTGGTTATCGGCATGACTTTCCGAAAAATCCATGCTGGCCCGCTTTGTCTCGCGGTCTTCCTGAACGGAGCCGCCTCTTTGGTTGCTCTCATTGCTTTCCGAAAGAAAGAGGCTAAATAGCAGGATTTGTTCAAAAACGTCGAATTCCAACCTTTGCTCGACTCCTGGTGTTGCATCCTTGAACGCTTTCCACGTTCTCTTGACTGTTTTATGCTCCTCGTAGAGCGCGCAGATGAGCCGTCCATAAGCCTGCACCCATTGAACATAAGGGGCCAGGGTCGGTACGAAATAATCCCCTTCTTGGTTCATTTTCGCCATGTTTGGCGCCTCCGGTGCCGTTTTCCTGCTCTTCAGCTTTGGAATCCGTATCTAACCAGTTGTGACTTCCCTTATTGTACCTCTAAATTGGATGAAAATGTTGAGGATAAATGGCCGCGTTTCGCGGATTTTTCTTCCGGGGAGGCGCACAGGGGGCGCGGAATTTCCTGTTAACACGTCCAGGCGGGCAAATCGAGTTATCCGGGCCACCGGCGGGCTTAACAGCAGATATGATGGTTTTGTCATTTTGTCAACTCTGTCACTGCCCCAACACTATGAAAGGCGGGAAGCGAGCTATAAACTGCTGGGATGGTGGTGTGTCCTCAAATTGAAAAAACCGGTTCCCTTGACACACCACTTGCGTTTTTTATTCATGTATGGGAAGGTTCTATGACCTTGAAGGTGTCCCTGGAGGTCTTTAGGGTCTTAGACGAACCCCAAATGCCCTTCGAGATTCGTTGGCGATCAGGTTGATGCATTATTCGGATGGAGAATATATGAAAACATTGATACTTGCTATCACAGTTTTGTTATGTATGTCGCCTCTTGCGGCTGAGGCCGTGACCGCTCCGGCTGCTGACGTCACGGATGCCGCCAAAGTCGGCCTGAAACACTACCTGGACCTCATACCGGCGGGTTCCAGGCAGGAGTATGATTTCTCCGCAACCGGTTCACTCGACAAGGCCTATCTCGGCGACCCTTTCAATCTTCATATCATAACTCCGGATGCCCTGTTCAGCTACAGTGAAGGGGTCCCCGTGGCCTCGATCCTGACCCCGATCGACCAGTGGTATTTCCCGGTAATGATGGGCAATCAAATCAGGTGCTTCCTGGTCGTCGACCGCATGGACGGGCGATGGGAGGCCGTTTCGCTCGGATATGTTACTCTCGCCAAGTTTATGAATCAGATCAGGCTGAGCTGGCCTGCGGAGAAGGGGTACAATCCGGTGCTGATAGCGGTTTTCCAGGCAAAGAAGTATCTGGTGTTGATCCCCGAGGCGGGTGAATTGTTGCTGCCGGTCTCCCCGGCACAGACCGCCTCAGGATCGGGGCAGCCGGTGTCCGGAGCAAACCAGGCCGCCGGCATTCTTGAAAGTTTGAAACCCACGGTCACGGAGGCGATAAAGCAGCGATGATCACGAAGACAAAACCCCGCATGAGTGTATGTCTGGCGGCGTGCCTGCTGGCCGGCCTCCTTTGTGCCGATGTAGCTTTCGCCACCGTATTGACTGTCCCACAAGAGTGGCAGGAACAGGACCAGTGGTGTTGGGACGCGACATCCCAGGCTATCCTTCAATTCTACGGCGTCTCAAAGACCCAGACTCAGATAGCCGCGTACGGGACCCCTGGGAGTGCCGACACCTGGAATTACCTATACGGCGTCGAGTCCGATCCGCCTCCGATGCGCTATGGCGTCGATTACATCCTCAATTATTTCGCTGGTCTGACTGCTACCGGCCACGGCGTTGCTCTGTCAAAAGCTGTCGTGACGAGTCAGATAAATTCATTGCGGCCGGTTGGCATCCGGTGGGGATGGGACACTGGAGGCGGCCATATTCTGGCGATCAAGGGCATCACGGGAAACACTGTTTACCTGATGGACCCCTGGAATGGCGACGCCGAAATGGCCTCGTATAATTGGGTCGTAAGAAGCGCCAGCGATGGACATACTTGGACGGATTCCCTCACTATCTCCAACGCTCCCCCGATCAGCATAGCCACTATAAACGGTCAGACTTTGTATTCCTGCACTACCACTAACGCGACGCTTGGCGCTAACATTGTCTCCGATGGAGCTGCCGTCCCCACAGCATCCGGTGTTGCCTACGGCAAGAATATCAATCCGACCGTCAGCAGGACGAAGAAAGCAACAGCCCCGACGGTTACCACCGGAACATTCTCAGTCAACGTCACCCGCCTTGCCTCCAATACCGTCTATTATTTCCGGGGCTATGCGACCAACAGAGCAGGAACAGCCTATACAGCCGCTTCAACCTTTACCACCCTACCCGGTGCACCGAAGGCCACCGCCGCAACCCTTATAACTGCCAACAGCTTTACTGCTCACTGGAAAGCTCCGTCGGGTAACGCGCAGGTCGACGAGTACTATCTCTTGGTCGCTACAGACGCTGCCTTTACCAATTTGATCTACCAAGGTACTGTATCCGGCACAAGCCTTGCCGTAACCGTGCCGGGTGAAGGGAAATA
Source organism: Syntrophobacteraceae bacterium (assembly GCA_052147195.1). GTDB lineage: Bacteria > Desulfobacterota > Syntrophobacteria > Syntrophobacterales > Syntrophobacteraceae > SbD1. The sequence goes on along the minus strand of JBKQLC010000114.1, from coordinate 21,925 downwards.
TTACTACAAAGTCGAGGCGCATAACGCTGCGGGATGGGGCGCCGCCTACTCCAGGACAATTGACGTAGTCGTCCACTAAGCGTAGTCTGCGGGATTTATTGATTGAAACCTGAATTTAAAAGGACTTCATCAAATAATTTGATTTATCTCTTGACTTTCGTCGGTGTACTTGGACGCTTGGGATGGGCATTAAAATCGCCTGATCTCACCAGTTTCGGTGCTGATTATATCCCCATCGCTTCCAGCGCGTGCATCGTTTTCCTCAAGGCATTGCCGCCGATATAACCGAGTACAAGCGGGCCGAACAGGAGAGAGAAGAACTCATCACGCAACTCCGGGAAGCAGTGGGCAATGTAAAAACATTGAGCGGCCTGTTACCCATCTGCTCGCACTGCAAAAAGATACGCAACGACGAGGGCTATTGGCAACAAATCGAATCCTACATCCGTGAGCATTCTGGAACCCTATTCAGCCATGGAGTTTGTCCGGAGTGTTTGGAAAAACATTATTCAAAGTTTCTGGGGGAAAAGCTGGATAAGTATTTAGAGAAAAAAAGCGATTGATGGTTTGCGGCCGCGGGCACTGTCGATAATGGTCAATAACGAGAACAGGTTTGTGGCCGTTATTTTTTTGCTTGCCGCTATGTCTGCATGGACATAACGCCAATTTAGTATTATAAGATGCAAGGGTTTCGATCATCATCCGCAGATCGGTTGCGGATAACGGAAATGCTTCAACTTTGTTTGAGTGAGTAAGTCTTTTTACGCTTCATTGTGTTATAAACGACATAATGCCTGTTTGTCCATACCTATTATGTTATTAACGACAAAATGTCCGTTTATCCATACCGTTAAATCTGGTAGGAGAACGTCATAAACATCGTTCCGGTCTAGAGCGCCATAAGGATGGTGTTATTAACGACACAATGTCTGTTTGTCCATACCTTCGGTAAATCCTGTAGGAGAACCTCATGAAGATGGTTCCGGTCCAGAGTGCCATAGGGATGGTGCTGTGTCATGATGTGACTCAGATTATTCCGGGGCGGATGAAGGGTCCGGCCTTCAGAAAGGGCCACATCCTTACGGAGGAGGATGTTCCGCGACTGCTCAGCATGGGAAAAGAGCATGTCTATGCGTGGGATATCCAAAAGGATAGCGGTCTTCTACATGAAGATGAAGCCACTGTTCTGATTGCCCGCGCAGCAGCCGGGAGAAACATCGAGGTCTCGGAGCCCAACGAAGGCAAGGTGGAGCTTAGAGCGACCGTTGAAGGGCTACTGAAGATCGACCTCGAGGCCCTCTTTGAGATCAACGCCGAAGAGGTTGTATTCGCAAGCCTTCACACTAACCAGAGGGTTGCCAAGGGAAAGGTGCTCGCCGGAATACGCGTGATTCCGCTGGTCATAGAAGAGGCCAAGGTCAAGCGCGCAGAGCATGTCTGTTCCCGGCATCAGCCGCTGATCGAAGTCCTGCCTTTCAGGAGCTTCAACGTCGGCATCATTACGACCGGGAGCGAGGTTTACCACGGCCGGATTAAGGATGAATTCGGTCCCGTCGTTCGTGAAAAACTCAGTGAATTGGGGTGCCGAACTCTTGGGCAGTCCTTTGTGTCCGACGATCAGCAGCGGATCGTCGGAAAGATAGGATCGTTTTTGAGCCAGGGGGCGGAGATGATTATCGTCACGGGCGGGATGTCGGTGGACCCGGATGACGTTACCCCGGCGGCCATCCGGAATTCAGGCGCACGCGTGGTGACTTACGGCGCTCCGGTTCTTCCCGGCGCCATGTTCATGCTGGCCTATCTCGGGAACGTTCCCCTCCTGGGCCTTCCGGGATGCGTCATGTACCACAAGACCAGCGTCTTTGACGTGATTCTTCCCAGGCTGCTTGCCGGTGAAGAGATCACGCGCAGGGATATCGTCGGATTGGCGCACGGTGGACTTTGCGTCCGTTGCGAGGAGTGCAGGTACCCGGACTGTGGCTTCGCCAAGGGTGCTTGAAAGGTTTGTCGTTTACCTCAGATCAGGAGAAAAGTTATGGAGAAGAAGGTCCTTAACATCAATGGGGTACCTCGAACGATTATCGCAAACTCAGAAGCCTCCCTTGCGGACGTTCTGCGCGGACAGCTCGGCCTGACAGGTACCAAGGTCGGCTGTGGCCAGGCCCAGTGCGGTGCCTGCTCTGTCATCATGGACGGAAAAGTAGTCCGTTCTTGTGTCACCAAGATAAAAAAGGTCGAGGAAGGCGCCGACATCACCACTATCGAAGGTATCGGCACGCCGGATGACCTTCACCCTCTCCAGGTGTCCTGGATGGTTCACGGTGGAGCACAATGCGGCTTCTGCAGTCCCGGCTTCATCGTTTCCGCCAAGGCTCTACTGGATGAAAATTCCAAGCCTACCCGTGAAGACGTGCGTGACTGGTTTCAGAGCCACCGGAACGCTTGCCGCTGCGCGGGGTACAAACCCCTGGTTGACGCGGTGATGGATGCGGCGCGAGTAATAAGGGGCGAAATAAGCTTAAAGGATCTCTCCTTCAAGCTTCCGGCGGACGGCAAGATCTGGGGAGGAAAATACCCGCGTCCGAGCGCTCTGGCCAAAGTAACCGGGACCTGCGACTACGGCGGGGATCTGGGGCTCAAGCTTCCCCCCGACTCCCTGCAATTGGCGCTTGTCCAGGCCAAAGTGTCCCACGCCAATATCCTCTCCATAGACACCTCCGAAGCCGAGAAGATGCCGGGCGTCTACAAAGTGGTGACCCATAAGGACGTCAAGGGGAAGAACCGGATCACGGGGCTCATCACCTTCCCGACGAACAAGGGCGACGGCTGGGACCGTCCCATCCTCTGCGACACGAAGGTGTTCCAGTTCGGCGACGCCATCGCTATCGTCTGCGCCGACACGGTGGAGAACGCCAGGGCGGCGGCCGAAAAAGTCGTGGTGAAGCTCGAAGAACTTCCGGCCTACATGAGTGCTCCGGCGGCCATGGCCGATGACGCCATCGAGATCCATCCCGGCACGCCCAACGTCTACTACGAGCAGAAGATCGCAAAAGGCGGGGAGACAAAACCGCTCATGGATTCCGCCGCCTACGTTGTAGAAGACGAGTTCTACCTCCAGAGGCAGCCCCATCTGACCATCGAGCCCGACGTAGGTTTTGCCTATTTCGATGAGGAAGGACGGCTCACCATTCACTCGAAAAGTATAGGCATCCACCTCCATCATGCCATGATCTGCCCCGGCCTCGGTATAGAACCCGAGAAGCTGCGCCTTGTGCAAAACCCCGCCGGAGGCACGTTCGGCTACAAGTTCAGCCCGACCATGGAAGCTTTGGTCGGGGTGGCCGCCATGGCGACCTGCCGTCCGGTTTTCCTCAGATACGACTATTATCAGCACATCACCTATACCGGCAAGCGCTCGCCCTTTTTCGTCAAGCTCAAGTACGGCGCGGACAAGAACGGCAAAATAATTGCCATGGAATCCGACTGGCTGGTGGACCATGGTCCATACTCCGAGTTCGGTGATCTTCTCACCGTGCGCGGAGCACAATTCATAGGCGCCGGCTACGGCATTCCTAACATTCGGGGTCTTGGCCGCACGGTGTGCACCAACCATGCTTGGGGATCGGCCTTCCGCGCTTACGGTTCTCCCCAGAGCTTCCTCGCCAGTGAGGTGCTCATGGACGAGCTGGCGGAAAAGATCGGCATGGACCCGCTGGAACTGCGCGCCCTGAACGTATACCGCCCCGGCGATACCACACCGACGGGCCAGGAGCCGGAAGTCTTCAGCTTCAAGGAAATGATTGACAAGATGCGGCCGCTCTACCAGAAAGCAAAGGAGAAGGCTAAGGCCGAATCCACGGCCGAGGTCAAAAAGGGCGTGGGTGTGTCGATCGGCATCTACGGCTGCGGCCTCGACGGACCTGATGCCTCCGAGGTTGCCATTGAGCTCACCGGGGACGGCGTCACGGTGTATTCAAGCTGGGAGGACCACGGCCAGGGCGCCGACATGGGGTGCCTCGGCACGGCACACGAAGCATTGCGCCCGATGGGGATCGCTCCCGAGAAAATCAAGCTGATTATGAACGATACCGCCATCACTCCCAACAGCGGCCCCGCAGGTGGCAGCCGCAGCCAGGTTGTGACCGGCAATGCCATCAAGAGCGGTTGCGATATGCTTCTTGCGGCTATGAAAAAACCGAACAGCGGCTACCGCACCTATGACGAGATGATGGCGGAAAAGATCCCTGTTCGCTACGCCGGCAAGTGGGCCGCCTCCATGAACTCGGCGTGCGACGAAAACGGGCAGGGCAAGCCTTTCGCTGTCTACATGTACGGCGTTTTCATGAGCGAAGTCGCAGTGGATGTAAAGACCGGCAAGGTGAAAGTCGAAGGGTTTACGACTGTGGCCGACGTTGGCAAGATCAACAACAGGCTCGTGGTGGACGGGCAGATCTACGGCGGTGTGGCCCAGGGCATCGGACTCGCGCTCTCTGAGGATTTCGAGGATCTCAAAAAGCATACCTCGCTGCTTTCCTGCGGCGTCCCGTATATCAAGGATATCCCCGATAACTTCAATATCCTCTATGTGGAAACTCCGCGCCTCCACGGTCCCTTCGGGGCGGCCGGCGTGGGAGAGCTCCCGCTGACTTCGCCCCACTGTTCCATTGTCAACGCCATCTACAATGCATGCGGTGTGCGCATCACCAAGCTCCCGGCCCTGCCGGAGAAAGTGAAGGCCGGCCTTGAAGCCAAGGCCGCACGCTGAAAAGGCATGGGGTTGATCATCTGCTCTGAAAACATTTAACCATTACTCCCTGCCCCCTTCTTGAGGGCGGCAGGGAGCTTTCACCTATTTTGAAGCTTTTTACGATCCAGTGTACGCAACCATAGTCTCCGCCGCGTGGCATTCACCGGAAGGAAGTTCTGCGGAACCATGGAAAAAGACGAACTGACCAGGCTGGAAGACCGGTGCATCCAGGAGCAGCCCCCCAACTGTGCCGCAGCCTGTCCCGTCCATGTGGACGTTCGGGCCATGATGGCGCAGGCGGCTGTGGGAAACTTCACGGAAGCGGCGAAAATCCTTAAGAAGACTGTCCCTTTCCCGGGAATCATCAGCCGGGTTTGCGACCAGCCATGCCGGTCGGTCTGCAAAAGGAAGGAAGCGGGGGAACCCCTGTCCGTCGTTGCCATTGAAAAGTCATGTCTCGATTACGCCTCTGAACTTCCTGAAAAAATCGCCGTGCTTCCCGGGAAAGAAAAACGCGTGGGCGTTGTGGGAGGCGGTCTGAGTGGTCTGACTGCCGCCTTCGATCTGGCAAGAAAAGGGTTCAAGGTGGTGGTATTCGAGAAGGCTGCGGTCCTTGGGGGGAGCCTGTGGCATTTTCCGGAAGAGAAACTTCCCATGGAGGTGCTTGCGAAGGACTTGAATGTTCTGGAGCGAATCGGAGTCGAGGTTCGGTTGAACACCACCGTTGGGATTGATATTTCTTTCGAGGATCTTTGCAGGGATTTTGACGCCGTTTATATCGCTCCCGGTACACAGGCCCTCGATGTTTTCGGCCTCGCCACCGGGGTTGACGGGCGGATAGCCGTCGATCCGGTGACCCTCGCAAGCAGCCGGGAAGGTGTCTTTGCGGGAGGCAGCCTCCGCCGGGCGCAAGGAGAAGGGTCCCCGATCAATTCCATTTCGGACGGCCGGATTGCGGGCATCACCATCGACCGGTTCCTGCAAAAAGTCTCCTTGACGGCCTCGCGCGCTGGCGAAGGTTCAATTCCGACTCGACTCTACACGAGCACGGAGGGCGTCGCACCGCTCCCGGCCACGCCGGTAAGCGACCCCCGGCAGGGCTATTTGCGGGAAGAAGCTGCCCGCGAGGCCGCAAGATGCCTGCAATGCGAGTGTCTCGAATGCGTCAAGGTCTGTGAATATCTCAACACCTTTCGCGCTTATCCCAAAAAGTACGTGCGCCAGATCTACAATAACCTTTCCATCGTCATGGGCCATCGCCATGCTAACAAGCTCATCAATTCGTGCAGTCTCTGCGGGTTGTGCCGGGAGGTCTGTCCTGAAGATCTGCACATGGGGCTGGTTTGCAAAACGGCCCGCGAAACCATGGTGAACCAGGGGAGGATGCCGCCGTCTGCCCACGACTTTCCCCTGCGGGACATGTTGTTCAGCAACGGCGACAAATGCGCCTTTGCCCGCCATCAACCCGGGACCGTGCAAAGCCGGTTTCTTTTCTTTCCGGGATGCCAGCTCATCGCATCGGCCCCCGAACATGTAAAAAGTGTCTATACACTGCTCACCAAGGAACTCTCCGGCGGGGTCGGATTCATGTCCCGGTGCTGCGGAGCCCCGGCAGACTGGTCGGGTCGGGCCGAACTTTTTCAATCCACCAGGGGGGATTTCCTGGCCTTGTGGCGGGAACTGGGGAGTTCGCGCCTGATCCTTGCCTGCTCGACTTGCTATGAGATCTTTAAGGCCCATCTTCCGGATGTCCCGATCACTTCGCTTTGGGAGACTCTGGACAGCCTGGGTTTGCCGAAAAGCGTGAAAGCGCAGAAACATGATGTCATCGCGGTGCATGACGCCTGTACCACCCGGCATGAGAGCGCCATCCAGGAGAGCGTGCGCAACATCCTGCGCCGCATCGGTTTTGAGATTGAAGAACTGCCCTTGAGCCGCGACAAGACGGAATGCTGCGGCTATGGCGGGCTCATGTTTTTCGCCAATCCGGAGCTCGCAAAGAGCGTCATCCGACGGCGCGTCGAAGAGAGTTCGCTCGACTACCTGGCCTATTGCGCCATGTGCCGGGATTATCTCGCCTTCAGCGGCAAGCGTACCCTTCACCTTCTGGATCTCATTTTTGAAACTCCGAGGGACGAGGCCGCCTTGCGGAAAGGTCCCGTCTATTCGCAGCGGCATGAAAACCGAGTCCGGTTGAAAAACGCGATGCTCAGGGAGTGGTGGGGGGAGACTATGGCTGAAGCGCAAGGGTATCAAACCCTTCGGCTGAAGATTTCCGATGAGGTGCAGCAACGCATGGAAGAACGGCTGATCCTTGTGGAGGACCTGCAGCAAGTGATCGACTATTCCGAAAGAACGGGGTCCAGGCTCCTCAACCGAAATACCGGCCATTTCCTGGCATACTACAAACCGGCAAGCGTTACGTACTGGGTGGAATACTCTATTGCCGGGGATGAATTCATCGTTTACAACGCATACAGCCACCGCATGGAAATCGCCGAGGACATGAAATCGTGATCCCGCAAGAGCGTACCGACGAAAAGATTTGGTCGTGCACGAAATGCAGCCTCCCCCTGGAGATGGCAAAGGTCCCCATCTCCTACCTGGGAAATGAGTTTCCGGTGGACTTGTTGAGATGCCCCGGCTGCGGACTTGTGTTCATCCCTGAAGATCTTGCGCTCGGCAAGATCGCGGAAGTCGAAAAGCTCCTCGAGGATAAGTAGGCGCATTGGGGAAAGGGGTTCTCATGGCCAACTTCGGCGAATGCGGGGTCTATGAGCGAATTGCCGCAAGCGGAGTTACCGACGGTTTTATACGTCCGGGCGGGATGGCGCTGACGGAGCGAGCGCTTTCACTATGTGCGTTTCCTCCCGGCTCCCGCCTTCTCGACGTGGGATGCGGGACCGGGACTACGGTGGAACACCTGAACCGACGGTTCGGGTTCTTTACGGCGGGGGTTGACCCCTCGTTGCCGATGATCGCGCAGGGGCACGCAAGAAACAGTCTCCTACCTCTCGTGCGAGCGGCGGGAGAGAGCCTGCCCTTTCCGGATGCCCAATGGGACGGCGTCTTCGCCGAGTGCAGCCTGTCGCTCTCCCGAAATCCTCCAATGTTTCTCCGGGAGTGCTTCCGCGTTCTAAGGGGCGGGGGCAGGCTGATTTTGAACGACGTGTACGTCCGGAATGCGGAAGCCATACCGGAACTTCGCGCACTATCCATGGACTGCTGCCTCACCGGAGCATTATCTATTGAGGAACTGACGGTCAAGCTCAGAGACTGCGGATTTGCCTTTTCCACTTGGGAGGACCATTCTGCAGCGCTGAAACAGTTTGCCGCTCAACTAATCTTCTCACAAGGATCTGCGCGGTCGTTCTGGTGTTCGCTAACTGGCGGCGAACCACTCGATGCGCTTAGAATCGAGCGGGCGGTTTCCCGGGCTAAGCCCGGATATTTTCTTGCTATCGCGGAGAAGAAGCCCGTAAGCCTCGGGTGCGTATGAACCCTAAATCGGATGAGGAGCTATCCTTGTGACAACCGAGACGGTCCGGATGCTTGAACTGGCCCAAAAGGGTTTCTATTGCAGTCAAATCCTGCTTTTCCTGGGCCTGGAGGCGCAAGGAAAGAGTGATCCCGACTTGATCAGAGCCATGAGTGGCCTTGCGGGGGGGATGGGGTTTTCCGGAGATGTCTGCGGGGCGCTCACGGGCGGGGCCTGTCTTGTGGGCCTATACGCCGGAAGAGGCGTCCCGGAAGAGGAGGAGGACCCAAAGCTCAATCTTATGATTTCTGAACTGGTTGAATGGTTCTCCGGAGAATTCGGCGAAAGGTATGGCGGTATCCAGTGCAGCGTCATTTTGGATGACGACCCGAAAAACCGTACGGCGCGATGCCCGACGTTGGTGATGGGTGTCTATGAGAAAGCTAAGAGTCTGCTGGTTGAAAACGGATTCGACCTGACCCAGGCGCGTCTATAATGGAAGAAATTTCTCTTTCGGAAACGGAAAGCATCTGCCCGGAGTGTTTCGCAGTGGTCCCTGCGCGGAGGGTTGGCAGGGGAGACCGGATCTTCCTCAGGAAGACGTGCCCGGAACACGGTTCTCATGAGGCCGTGATCTGGCGTGGGCGTCCCGCCTTCTCATCATGGGTGAGGCCCAAAACCCCCTCTCGCCCCGAGAACCCTTCCACAATCGTTGAGAAAGGGTGTCCACTGGACTGCGGTCTTTGCGCCGAACATCGCCAGCACACATGCACCGCCCTTATCGAGGTAACCCAAAGCTGCAATTTACGATGCGCCTTCTGTTTTGCCGATGCAGGAAACAAAAATGCTGCCGACCCGGCCCTGGAAGACCTTAAGGAGCAATTCGACCGGCTGCTCCTCGTTGCCGGCCCATGCAATGTGCAACTCTCCGGAGGGGAGCCGACCTTGCGGGATGATTTGCCGGAAATCGTAGCTCTGGGACGATCCAGGGGATTTTCGTTCATTCAAATCAACACGAACGGTTTGCGGCTGGCAAAGGACCCTTCTTACGTGAAAGCCTTGAAGGATGCCGGCGTTGCGTCCGTGTTCCTTCAGTTTGACAGTGTTGAGGACTCTGTCTACCGGAAGCTTCGCGGGCGGGAGTTGCTTCGGGAGAAGCGGCTCGCCATCGAGCACTGTGCCGGGCACGGCATCGGCGTGGTCCTCGTTCCCACAATCGTTCCCGGCGTGAACACGGATCAAATCGGACCTATTATCGAGTTTGCGTTTCAGGAGCTTCCCGCGATCCGGGGCGTCCACTTTCAGCCTGTAAGCTACTTCGGGAGATACCCGGGTCCGCCAGGGGATGAGGACCGCATCACCATCCCTGAAATCATCACTGAAATTGAAACCCAGACAGGCGCGAGAATCAGGGCGGAGCACTTCAAACCTCCGGGATGCGAAAACGCTCTTTGCTCGTTCCATGGCAACTTCGTGCTCCTCAACGATGGAGCACTGCGGCCATGGACGCAGCACCAATCCAAAGATTGCGGCTGTAAACCTGTTTTCGCAGCCGAAGGCGCCGCCAAAGCCCGCCGGTTCGTCACCCAATTCTGGTCGCGGCCGGAGGAAATGCAAGCCCCTTCCATCTGCTGCCAGGGCCAAAGCCTGGGAGGATGGGACGAGTTTTTGAACCGGGCCGCAACTCATTCGCTCTGCATTTCGGGAATGGCCTTCCAGGATGCATGGAATCTGGACCTTGACCGGCTGAAGGATTGCTGCATCCACGTAGTGCACCCGGATGGCCGGTTGATCCCGTTTTGCGCATATAACATCACGGACAGCGAGGGCCGTTCCTATTACAGAGATAACGGTTCCGGCCTTTCCCGCAGGGGGAAAGGATCGACCGGGGAAGCGGCATGAAGATCACACCGCTGGAAGCATGGATTTCGAGACATATCGGCACAAACGGAACCGGGCTGAGCCGGGAACGAATCGAGACCTTCCGGCTTGCGAAACTTCGGGAAACAATTGGTTGGGCGAAAGCCGGCAGTCCGTTTTACCGGGAGCATCTGGCGGGTCTCGCGCAGAAGGATCTGACGGACCTGGAGGCTCTCACCCGATTTCCATTTACGACGGCGGAGGACATACGGCGGCAGCCCCTAAGGTTTCTCTGCGTCTCGCAAAGTGAGGTGAGCCGCGTCGTAACGCTTCAAACATCCGGGACGACAGGCGAACCCAAGCGTGTTTTCTTTACGATCGACGATCAGGAACGGACCATCGATTTCTTCCATCACGGCATGTCCACGCTCGCCGGCCCCGGTGACCGAGTTCTGATTCTTCTGCCTGGAACTCTTCCGGGCAGTGTCGGGGATCTTTTGGTAAAGGGACTTGAACGGTTAGGTGCGGTCGGCGTCCCTCACGGCCCTGTCCGCGAGGCTCCCCGGACGTTGGAGGTCATGGAAAAAGAGCGGATCGACACCCTGGTGGGCATTCCGGCGCAGGTGCTCGGACTTGCAAGATTGAGCGGCGGGACGGCTGCTCCAAGGAGCGTGCTCTTGAGCGCCGATCACGTTCCGGATGCGGTTTCGACGGAGCTGCGGCGCATCTGGGGGTGCGAGGTTTTTACCCATTACGGCATGACCGAGATGGGCTTTGGAGGCGGTGTTGAATGCGAGGCAAGGAACGGATATCATCTGCGGGAGGCGGACCTCTATATTGAAATCGTGGACCCTGAAACCGGAAGGTCCGTTTCGGAAGGAGACCCCGGCGAGGTGGTTTTCACGACTCTCACGCGGAGGGGAATGCCGCTTATTCGATACCGCACCGGCGACGTCAGCCGATTTGTGCCGGGCCCTTGCCCCTGTGGAACTGTGCTCAAAACCCTTGCACGGGTCAAAAGCCGCCTGTGTTCGATAGCTATCGCACAGGGCGGCCGGTTGACCATGACGGACCTCGACGAGGCGATCTTCCCCGTTGAAGGGGTCCTGGATTTTAGCGCTTCGCTCGAGAGCGCGCCGGGCATTGATCGTTTGCGGATCGAAGCTCAGGCGACAACGCCCGATAGTCGGCAAACCATTGCTGCAATTCAGGAGGCCCTGAACGTCGTCCCGGTGATACGATCCGCTCTTCAGAAGGGAGCGCTCGCTTTGGATGTAAGCCTTCTGCCCAAAGGGCAAAGCGGCAAGAGGAATACCGCCAAACGAGTCCTGCTGGATTTGAGGGACTGAGACTCATTCGATATGGAAAAACTGCTCCAGGTTGATTGCATGAGTATCTTTAAAGGTATGGCAAAACTCTTCAATGAAGGGTTCACCCGCGTTGACTTTTCACCTGTCGGCCTCAATATTGGAGCCGAAACGCCCGAGGAGATCGCCGTGAGCATCGTGGCGGAACTGATCCAGGTCAGAGCCGGGAAAAGCAGATGAGAAAACCGCCTCGAATCGTTGCGCTGGTTCTTGCCGCCGGCTATTCCTCCAGGATGGGATGCTTCAAGCCCTTGGCGCCCCTTGGAACTTCCACCCTTATCGAGGTGGCCGTCACGCGATTTCTCGGGGCAGGGATTGAGGACGTGAGGGTGGTCGTCGGGCACAGGGCCGATGAACTTACGCCCGTTCTGGACCATTTGGGCATCAAATGGATCTTCAACACGCAATACGACCGTGGGATGTTTTCCTCCGTGCTGGCGGGGCTGAAAAGCTTTGAACCCGACGTGGACGCCTTCTTCCTTCTTCCCTGCGATATCCCGCTGGTCAATTCTCAAACTATTCGTGCGCTCCTCAGTGTTTACAATCTGGACGGCCCAAAGATTATCTACCCACGCTTCAAAGGGGAGCGAGGCCATCCTCCGCTCATCCCGGCGGCTTATCTCAAAGAAGATCTGTCACCCGACTACCCCGGAGGATTGCCCGCGTTCCTCGGCACCTATGAACCCAACGCCGTCGACGTAGACGTCGCAGATGAAAACATTCTCCTGGACTGCGATACACCGTCGGATTACCGAATACTCGTAGAGAGCCGGTCGAGGGAAAGTATTCCAACGGAGGCAGAGTGCGAGGCTGTCTGCTCCCGGTTCAAAGTTTCCGAGCAGGTGATCGCCCATTCCATGGTGGTGGCCGAGCTTGCCCGGACGCTTGCCGCGCTTTTGAATTCCACGGGTCTCGCGTTAGACCTTCCCTTGATCATTGCGGCCGGCAGACTCCACGATATTGCCAGGGGGCAGCCGGACCATGCAGCGGTTGGATCGAAGCTTATTGCCGAAATGGGCTACCCGCGTGTTGGGGCCGTCGTGGCCAAACACATGGATATTCAGTCGCGCGGTCCATCCGTGGATGAGGCTGACCTCGTCTACTTTGCCGACAAATGCGTTGAGGAAGACCGGATTGTCTCCCTGGATGAGCGTTTTGAAAGATCCATGAGCCGTTATGCCGATCGGCCCGACATCTTGAAGAAAATCGTAAGACGGTTTGATGAGGCAAGAAACATCGGCAAGCGCATCGAAGCCCTCCTTGGGTGTCCGGTGGACAATATGGTCCGCCGCTACGAAAGGTGCATAAGGGCCGGGTCCATGGGCAGCCGCAGGGCGATCTATCTGGTGAGACACGGAGCCATTCAGTCCCCGGTTGATCCCAAACGCTTCATCGGGCAGTTAGACCTTCCGTTGACTGAAGAAGGTTTCCTGCAGGCCGAGCGATTGGCGGAAGGCTTAAGGGACACGTCTCTCTCCGCAGTATTCTGCAGTGATTTGAAACGGTCCGTGCAAACGGCGCAAATCATCGCCAAACCGCACCATATCTCATGCATTCCAAAGCGAGAACTGCGTGAGATCTCGCTTGGCCGATGGGAAGGCCTGACCTTTGATGAAGTGCGAAGGCGGCACCCTGAGGAATTCCATGCAAGGGGCCTGGATATCGTCCACTTTCGCCCCGGCGAGGGAGAAAGTTTTCTCGACTGCACCTTTCGTGTCATTCCGGCCTTCTATGAAACTTTGACCTCCACACGGGGAAACATCCTCATCGTGGGACACGCAGGCGTCAACCGAATCATTTTGTCTCAGGCTCTTGGCCGGTCTCTGGCAGATCTTTTTGAAATCGATCAGGAGTATGGCTGCTTGAACGTGCTCGCCCATCGGCATTCGGCACTCGAAGTGAAGTTGTTAAACGGTTCGCCGTCCGACCTGAAGCGCTTCCAGTCTGAACTTAACAGGGAGACTAACTGCTAGCGATGGCAGCATCAAAACCACAGTGGTCAAAAAGAATGACGCCCCGCGATCCCGCCGTCTGAGCCCGCTGCTAATTCAACACTTTAACCCCTGCGGGCGATTTGAACTGGATATGGATGCTCGGGTTCCCATTGAACAGGCTTATTGAATCTGCTTTGTTACAGTTGGCAACGGGTAATAAAAATGGTTCCGAGGGCTAAGACCAGACGAGGACCAACCCATAATTGGAAGGCACGAAAATATCTCTCTTGGCGCCGTCTGCAGTAACAGCAATTTTCAAATCACGGATGTCTGCATCGATCATCTCCTGCCACGTGCCTGCCTTTGGAAATGGAACGGTCACTGTACCCGCCGTGTCCGAGAAGTTTAGAAGCGCCATGACAAACTCTTCGGCCTCTGACGCCGTGGCAGGGGCGTGCCTGTGATAGGCAATGATCTGGTTCCCCTGTAGGGATTGTTCGTAATAGTAATAGGACTCGCGGCTTCGCAGGGCACGGTGGCTGCGGCGCAGCTCCCCGAGCCGCCGATAGAGGCGCACCAAAGGGCTGCCGAAATCATCGTAAAAAAATTCCCAATGCACGTCGCGTCTGAGTCCTATTCGCGCCGATCCGCTGTCCGGGAGATTGTAATTATCCGGGAATTCCTGTCCCTGCCAGAGCATGGGGATGCCCTGTAGTGTATAGAGTGCGATTACAAACGGCTGAAGCCTATAGAAAAGGCTGCGGTCACCGCGTGGAAGGAACCCGTCGGGCTCGGTTCCGGCGAACGTAATCAACTGACTATGGTCGTGAGTCTCGATGTATTGGAAGGGCGCAACCGGCATATCCACAGGTTGTCCCGCAGCATTGGAAACGGTCTTTTTGTCCGGGTAGCCGCAGAAACGCGTGTCCAGCAGGTGGGGAAAATTACTGTCGACGTACTTCCATTTTATCATGTCCTCGGCTTTATTGAGCAGGTCGTCTTGCCAGCCGCAGTTCGTGTAGGTGTTTTGAAGGACATCGCGCAGTTTCCCCAGCGCCTCGGCGCATTGGATTATGCGGCTGTAGCTTTCCGGGCCTTGCTGGAACCGTGGAATATTGAGTGAATACATATAGGTATCGTAGGCCAGCTTAGCATAAGCCTCATCGGTGGGGCCTGTGTAAAGATCCGTGACTTCATCATAGCGAAAACCATCGACATGGTATTCATCGAGCCACATGCGATTGGATGTGGCGAAATACTCCTGGGTGAAAGGACGAGAGAAATCGCATTGCGGACCAAACGGCCCGGTATTGCCGATCATCGGGCTGATCACACCGGGGGCGCCGGCGGCGGTTTGGACCGCGTCGTAGACAAGCTTATAAGGAAACATCGGATCTACGTGCTGGTACACAACATCCAGGATCACGGCCATGCCGGAGGCATGGCAGGCGTCAACGAGACGTTTGAGACCATTTGAGCCTCCAAAACGTGCGTTGGGGGCGAAGTAATGCAGGGGACCGTAGCCCCAGTCGAAGTCAAGTTTTACACTCGTAACAGGCATAAGTTCCAGGCAGTTGATGCCAAGGCTCTGGAGATAACTCAATCGTTCGAGCACTCCGTCAAAAGTGTCGTTGTATTCTTCAACCTGCAGCTCATACACGACAAGATCATCAAGTTCCGGAGTCTTGTAGGATGCATCCGTCCACTTGAAATCCGGGCCGGGTGGAACCGTGAATGCCGAAAGTTCGCCTATTTCGGTTGCCCGCGCGAATGGATCGGTGAACCAGCGAGTCAGCAGTTGCCTGCTTCCGCCTCGAGGCGTCCACCAAAGTTCGTATCGGTAGAGATAAGTGCCTTCCTGACCAAAGTGAGTCCCCCCGGAAGCTTCAATCTGCAGGTCAGCGGCCCAGAGGTCGAGAGCGTGGCCTTCCGTCCATATAAGCGGAAAGTCTTTGGTGGGTATTCGGGGATCGAAGCGGTCCTTGATGTGTATGATTTTTGAGATAACTTCGAACCCGTCAGACGAGCGAATGCCGGGAAGGTAGATTCCCAGGCGGACATGAAAATTTCCTGAAGCGTCGGTTGAACTGAAGGCGCCAACTTCATTTGGATCGATCATGCTCCTGCCCTTCCTTTGGTTGGACCAAGCAATATTCCAAATCAATGCAATCTAAAAGCTGGTTAGTGGGACCTTCCGCCAAAGCTTCTTAGAAGGGTTAACTAAAGAATACGGAAATTATTGCCCGCCTTGTCTGCCTGGATCGCTTAACCAGGCGTGACCCGCGAGCGGAAGGCGCAGCAATCGCTTTATATGCAATGCTTCCATTGCGAAAAACAGTTTGAAACTCGGCTAACGACGCTGCCTACGCTTTGAACCGCTATTCTAAGAAAGGTTAGCTCAGAAAGAGTTTGGAATCGCCTGAAAACGGTTGCCACATCCCATCCGTAAATGAAAAACCTCATGTCACCTTTTCTATTCATCGAGACTCTTGATTACAACCCTTGCCGCCAAAATTTAACAAAAGCGAGCGGGTCATGGGATTCCACTCCCGACCCGCTTACAGAACGTAGATGGGACTCGGATACCCGTATCGCCGTGGCATCCCACAGGCTCGGGCAGTTTGTCAAAAAATGAGTCCGGTAGCCAAGGCAATCAAGAATGTAGGTTATAAAATACTATTGACATTGTAAACACGTCATCTTATATACCGGATCGTTATGTTAAAAGTAACATAACGACATCTATACCATCCATGGCGTCGCCCATTTTTCCGTTCCAGAATCAAGGCGGAAACCTTCTGAGCACCGCTTTTTGCCCGGCTAAGCGCCATACCGGCCGATAGAGCGGAAGGGACGGCCCATTTCGGTATTGGTAAAATAGTGGGTTTCACGTTGTTTTTCGATAGGTGGGGCGCATTTCACAATTTCATAACAAACATGGAGGAAAGAAATGGTGCGATTAGGTTTATCGAGGACTGCCGGTATCTTGGTTTTCTTGTTTTTACTCTGCTTGATTGGAAGAGCACCTGAGTCGGCTGCGCAGCAACAGCAAACGGGCGCGGGCATTTCTACGCCGGTCTATGCCGCGTACACTTCGGCGCCCGCGCCCCAGGATCAATCTGCCGCTCCTGCTCAGCCATCCAATCTCACCCTCTCAAATTTTTTTACTGCGGGATGGGGCGAAGAATGGACTCATCGGGAGACACCGGGAGGAGCTCCGGATATGGCACTCTTGCACGTGCAAACGAATTTTCTCGAGCGCGAATTCCGCTTTGATTCCTACTTTCAACAGAATCTGGGCAGCGACTCGACCAAGAATGTCCAATTTGTGGATGCGTTGATTGCCTATGGTTTGGATCGCAGGATCATGCTGGAAGTGGTCTCCAACTATGAATGGAAAACCTCGCAATCCGATATTTCAGGCAGTAGTTCCGGAGCCTCCGGTGCATTAGTGGGTCGCGTGCAGTTGGTGGACATTCCCGGCTCCTCGTACGCCTTGAACTTCCGTGTCACATCTCCCAATGAAGGTATTGTCCCGTCAGGAACCCAAAATAATAAGCAAACCACATTTTATCCCGCCCTGGCAGGATGGCAGGATTTGACCTGCTATGGATTGAGCCGCGTTGGGCTTTACTACAGCATTGGGGAGGAGACATATGTGGGACCTGCCAACGAGGGCCGGAAGCACAACGACCTCGTGTATGATGTTTCGGTGGCCAAAACATGGACTGAGCCGAACACGCCGTGCTTTGGGAATTTCACTACTTTTGTCGAGTTCTATAACACCACGAATCTCGATGGTAATGAAGACGGTAATAACGCCGCCAATGTGACTCCGGGTTTCCGCGTCACCATCTTTCCCAAAAACGTCCTTATGGGCGGGGTGGATTTGCCTTTAAGCAGTCCCCATGATTTTGCCGCGACCTACAGGCTGACATACATCAGGAATTTCTAGCGCCCGTTATTGCACGCGAAGCGGGAGACCGCGAAGAAAACAACAGCAGGATACATCGAGAACCTTCTCCCCATCCCCTGCTCGCAACTGCTGTTGTTCTCCATCTCCTCCTCCATCTCCTCCTCCATCTCTTTCTTCGCGGCTTCGCGGCTTCGCGTGTAAACATTGGAGGTACTCGATTGCGGCAGATTCAAATCAGTATGTAAAGGATTTCTCCGAGCAGGGAAGGGTGGCTTGATTCGAAAGATCCTCTCCATTTGTCTTCAGGAAGGAATCCACCCTGCATACCCGTCCTGTCTCATACGTAACCAGTGTTTCCGCAAAAGCCATGATATCTTCAGGATCATGGGTAATCATGATCACCGGCACTTTGAAACGGGTCTGAATCGCAAGGAGTTCAGCGCGGAGCTTTTGCCGCAGAAGAGTGTCCAGGGCAGAAAAAGGTTCATCCAGGAGCAGGAGATCCGGGTTTCGTATGAGTGCCCGCGCCAGGGCAACACGCTGCCGCTGGCCCCCGGACAGATCGAAGGGAAAACTTTTCGCCAGGTGTGAAATCTCGAAGATTTCCAGGAATTCTTCAACCTTTAGCCTATGGGCTCGTGAGATGGGTTGCGGCCACCTTTTCCGTAAACCGAAGCCCACATTTTCAAAAACTGTAAGATGAGGGAAAAGTGCGTAATCCTGAAAAACGTAACCGATATTGCGGTGCCGGGGACGTATGTTGATCCCGCTCTTTGAATCGAAGAGAACGTTGTCCCTGAGCATGATAGTGCCCGAATCGGGGGTAAGAAGCCCGGCTATGGACTGAAGAGTGAGCGTCTTCCCGGCCCCGGAAGGGCCGAAGATGACGACGAAGCCCTCCACCGAGGAAAAAGCCGCTTTGAGGTCAAAGCGTCTACCGCGGGAAGAGAGCGTTTTCTCTATATCGACTTGGATGAGCATATCAGGGTTTTTTGAAGCCATACGTGGAAAGGATCTCCTGGCCCTCCTTGCTCAAAACGAAATCGACGAATCGTTTCGCCAGGTCCTTGTTCTTCGTCGAACCCACAATCGATATCGGGTAAGTTATCGGCTTATGCTTCGTGGCTTCCAGAGCTACGCTGACATGATCTTTCGCCACCGCAGCGTCTGTTGCAAAAACAAAACCGGCATCCACTTCGCCCCGGCTGACGTAATCCAGCACCTGTCTAACCGATTCTCCGAAGATGAACTTGGGCTTAAGTTCGTCCCAAAGCCCTTCGTAGGTTAGGACCTCCTGAGCATAGCGACCGGCGGGAACGGTTTCAGGGTTACCCAGGGCTATCTTCCCAATTCCACTGGCGTTGAGGTCCGGCAGCGTTTTGACCGGGGTCTTGGTCCCATGCGGGACGATGAGAACCAGCTCGTTGCTCACGAAATCCTTGCGCGTGCCGGAAATAATGAGGCCCTTCGCGGCGGCCTGGTCCATTGTCTTTTGGTCGGCGGATGCGAAGACGTCCACGGGCGCGCCCTTGTCGATTTGCTGAAGAAGAGCGCCCGATGCCCCGAAATTGAAGACCACCTTCGTCCCCGGATTGGCGCTCTCAAATTTTTTACCGATCTCGCCGAAAGCGTTGGTCAGGCTTGCCGCCGCAGAAACGATCAGTTCCTGATCGGCGGAAGCGGCTGCAACGAAAGAAAAGGGGAGAACAAGGCTGCAAAGCAGCGCAACGAGGTAGAAGACGGCTCGCTTCATCGGTTAACCTCCTTGAGGTAACTGGTCTGGAGTATTCTGCCTGAAGAGACAAGAACGATAATGCAAACGAGCGATGTAATGAACACAAGAGTTGCCGCAAGGCTGTCGTTTCCCGCCTGAACAGCATCATAGACCGCAAGTGAGAGGGTTTGCGTCTTGCCGGGCAAGTTGCCCGCAATCATCAGTGTTGCCCCGAATTCTCCCATCGCGCGGGCGAATCCGAGCATCGTTCCGGCAAGAATCCCCCGCCATGCAAGAGGAAAGGAGACACGGAAGAACACGTCCGCCTCGGATAGCCCGAGTGTGCGTGCCGCTTTTTCCAGATTTTGGTCCACGCTCTCGAAGGCGGTCCTGGCCGACTTCAAAACCAGCGGCAGCGAGACAATCGTGGCTGCCAGCGCGGCCCCCTGCCAGGTGAACATGAGCGTTATCCCGAAGACTTCGTAAAGCCGGCGTCCGATCCAGCCGTTTCTGCCGACAAGGACAATGAGATAGTACCCGAGCACGGTTGGCGGTAAGACAAGGGGCAGCGTGAGAAACGCATCCAGCAACTCTTTGCCGCGAAACCTGTACTTTGCGAGCAAAAAAGCCAGTGCGACACCCGTCAGAAACGCGCAAAGCGTTGCAACGCCGGCTACCTTGAGGGTCAGAAAAAGCGGCTGAAGTCCGGGAATTACGCTGAGCATGCTCATCAGTAATAGAGTTTGAATTCCTCTTTCATGTTATGCGCTCTCAGGTGCTACTCTTTCATTATCATGACGCTGCTTGCTTTGATCAGGGCAAATACTTCGTCACCTACCTTGAGGCCAAGGTCGCGCACGGCATCAACCGTAATCGTTGACGAGATTACGTTTCCGCCTCCGATATCAACTCGGACCTTCGCCGCGACTGTGCTTTCTTTTACCTCGATGACTTTTCCTTTTATGACGTTTCTCGTGCTCAATTTCATGGCAGGATATCCTCTCTTTTCCAGCAGGCATAACGATTCGTAACAGCTATTCGGCCTGTTTCTCATATAAACACACATTGAAGGCCGGTACGCACCGGGTATAATATCCACGGTATGAAAAGGAGTTTGCCGATCCCTTCCGTCCCTGGAAGATAATATAACAATTTACACCCGTCAAACCCGTAATGTATAAAGTACATAATCGTTAGTTTGCGCCTGTCCCGTAGAATAGACGAAACAAAAAGGTGCCCTCATGACAAAACAGCTTGTGATCTGTAATCTCAAAGCGGCCCGGAAAACAAAGGGGCTCTCTCAGAGCGAACTTGCAGAGCAGGTAGGGGTTAAGCGGCAGGCCATCTATGATATGGAGTCCGGCCGTTACGTCCCGAATACTCAGGTTGCGTTGTTGCTGGCAAAGGTATTGAGCTGCAGGGTTGAGGACCTTTTCAGCATCGTTTTGAGTTTAGGCGACAGGGCTGTGACGCTTGTCGAAGAGATTGGGCCGAGCGGCCCCCGAGTGTCCCTGGTGAAAGTGCGCGATCGGTTGATCGCCTATCCGCTGGATGACAAGTGGATATCCAGTGAAGGGTTTCAGTCTGCCGACGGCTTGCTCCAGGACGACTGTCGTTGCGTACGCCTTTTGCTTTCCGAGGAAGCGTTGGGGAAGAAGGCCCTCCTGCTCGGCTGTGATCCCGCTTTTGCTATTTTGAGTTCGCATGTGTCACGCTCGCTCGGTGACGAAAGACTCCAATGCCGGTTCAGCCAAAGCACGGGGGCATTGAGGGCCCTTTCGTCCGGATATGCTCATCTGGCCGGAACGCACCTGCACAACACGTCGGATACGGAGTCAAACCTCGATCTGGCCCGGGCAACACTGGGAGAAATGAAGGCGAAAGTGATCGCCTTTTCCAGCTTCGAAGAGGGATTGATGGTTGGTCCGGGCAATCCCCACGGCATCAAGGCTATCGGCGATCTGGCCGGAGGCGTTCGATTCGCCAACCGTGAGCCTGGAGCCGCTCTGAGAGTCCTCCTTGACGACCATTTGAACCGGCTTGGAATAAGCCCTGAGACCATCGACGGATACGACCGGATGGTCCGTAGCCATAACGAAGGGGCCAAAATGGTATCCTTCGGACTGATAGACGCCGCGCTCGGACTTCGGGCTGTCGCGATGTCGCACGGCCTGGGATTTGTATCGCTTGCAATGGTTCGCTGCGATCTGGTAATCCCGCACGACCTGATGGAACATTCGGCTGTAAAGATCATTCTTGAGTTGCTGCAAACACGGGGCCTGCGCGAGGAATTGAGCGCCCTGCCGGGGTATGACTCATCACGCATGGGGACAGTGATTGGAGAGACATAAGTTTGCCACCGATACCGGATTTGGTCGTGGAATATTACTCTGCCCTTCAAGCGTCCGGGTGATTTGAGGGCGACGCTGTTCGCTTTGAATCGATTTCGACGCGTGATGCTTTTCTGGTTTTGACCTCTCGTGGGGTTACCTGCCCTTTGGATTTCCGGGTTTTGTCAAAAGCAAAATAAGTATTTTTGCACATCCCCCCGAAAAGGTGGATTAAAGAAACTAGACGTCTGGAGGCGGCTCCGGGGCGATCTCCAATTGGGCCAATTCCTCGACGATGGCGGCAATGTCTATAAGTTCCGGGCGCATGTTGAACTGGAAGCGGCCGTGGAGGTTGATGTGCGGCCATGCGACTGGGGAGATCTGCGCCAGCAGAACCGCAGCTTGAGCATCACCGTTGGCTTCCTTGTAAGTCAGCACATTCGATAAGATGCTGCCGTTGAAGTAGAACATGCAGTTGGTCACCAGACGACTGCTCTCACCCCAAAGTTGTTGTTCCTGTTCTGTTTTGAAGCGAAGTTTTCCAAGATTGGCGTAGGATACGGCCCTGCGCAATTTGTG
>JBKQLC010000113.1:0-13332 GCA_052147195.1 Syntrophobacteraceae bacterium | reverse complement strand
CCAGGGACAGAAATGCTCGGCCTGCTCCCGGCTGATAGTTGTCGAGGGCATCTATGACCGGTTAGTGGAGAGGCTGGAAGCAGCGGCGCAGAGCCTCAATATCGGGCCTGTCGAATTCCCGCAGAATTTCGTGGGGGCCGTCATAGAACCGGCCGCACGTGACAAGATACTGAAATATATAGAGATCGGCAAAAATGCCGGATACCCTGTATTCGAGCGCAAAATCCTGCTCGACAGCGGCTATTTCGTACCGCTATGCATTTTCCACGATGTGGACCCTGACAGCGTACTGGCTCAGGAGGAAATTTTCGGGCCCGTGCTTGCGGTAATAAAAGCCAGGGATTTTGATGAGGCATTGCGCATCGCAAACGGGACGAAATACGCGCTGACCGGTGGAGTGCTTTCCAGGAGCCCCGAAAATATCCGCAAGGCCAGGGAGAGTTTCAGGACTGGAAACCTCTATATAAACAGGGGATGCACCGGTGCTGTCGTTGGACGCCATCCGTTCGGGGGCTTTAAAATGTCAGGTCTTGGGTCCAAGGCGGGAGGCCCCGACTACCTTCTGCACTTCATGATCGCACGAAACATAGTGGAAAATACGGTTCGCAAAGGATTCGCCCCTATTGAGGCGGGAGAACTGCAATAAGGGGTAAACCCAACAGTCGTGTCCCCAGGGGCCATTTGGATTGAGCGGCAGGCGGGTATTCATGTCAAGTTCGAAGCGACCATACGGGTTGATATGATCCCAATCTTGGCCATTACGAGCGCATGGTCATCCGGCGTCAATGTCCACCCGTCAACAACGTTTGTTCCCACAACTTCCAATTCGCAAAACTGCTAACTTTTGTTCATCCCTTACCCCCGAAATTCAGAGCAAGGCCTCTTAAGTACTTATCTTTTGCATAAGTTATTTGCAAAAGTAGATTGTTTTTGCTATATCTTTTGCAACATCAACATCGCATAAGGGGATGCCACGTGACAAGAATTCAAAAACTTGAACAGGAAATCAGAAAACTTGCGCCGAGCGAGCTTTCAGCTTTTCGCAAATGGTTTCAGGACCATGATTCGGATCAATGGGACAGCCAGATTGAAGAGGACGCCTTGAGCGGCAAACTTGATCGCCTTGCACAAAAGGCCCTTGCGGATCACAAAGCAGGAAAGACGAGTGAAACAGGTCACGGGCAATAGTCGGAAGGGGAAAGTCCCACCGATTCTACGCAACCTGATATTTGAGGCATTTTGCATCCCCTGATTTCTGGTCATGTTATCACCGATTACCAAAGCAGGTTCAGGAACTGGCGGATGTCAACTACGAACTACTCAAGATAGATCTTTCTCACCCTTCATTACACTTTAAGAAGATTGGCAAATACAGGGCGGTGCGTGTTGGCCTTCACTACAGGGCACTTGCTATGGAAGTTCCAGAAGGCCTGCTTTGGTTTTGGATTGGAAGCCATTCCGAATACGACAAGATTCTCAGCTCATAAGGACCAGCATGAAGATAGGTTATGCTCGGGTATCCACTGAAGAACAAAACCCGGAAGTTCAACTTCAAGCTCTCCAGGCTGCAGGCTGCGGCCGCATCTTTCAAGAGAAGCTATCCGGCAAAAACCGCAACCGCCCCGAGCTGGCGCGGTTGCTTGATCAGCTCCGGGAAAACGATGTTTTGGTTGTCTGGAAGCTTGACCGGCTGGCCCGTTCAACCAGGGATCTGCTTGATATTGTGGAAGAGATCAAGGAAACCGGCGCAGGCCTCCAATCTCTTTCAGAACCATGGGCAGATACAACCAGCTATGCCGGGAAGATGGTTCTCACCATCTTTGCAGGCATTGCCGAGTTTGAGCGAGATCTTATCCGGGACCGGACATCAACCGGCCGGATCGCGGCAAAAAAACGCGGCGTTCGATTTGGCCGACCTGTAAAGCTCAACCCTGAACAAAAGGAGCTGGCCGCCCATCTTTTTGAGAAAGGCGAATCAGCCAAGCAGATTGCCAAAACCTTCAATGTCCACCCGGCAACTATTTATCGTCTCGGATCAAAGGATGTCTAAACCAGTATATTCGTATAGGATGTTTTCATTGGCCCTTGTTGGGGTCCTACAAAGTAAGATGGCGCCCTGCGCGCCCGTGAAGGTTCTATCCTTGGTCCTGGTTCCAAACCGAAGCGCCAGAATGGCCCCAGAATCGCTTTTTTCAAGTTGGGCAGTATGATTCATCGCCTTACCCCCCACGTCTTCTAAGCTGCTACGGAAAGAAATAGGGAATTTTCCCTTGAGTACATCTTCGTTTACACTGTTTCAATGAGAAAAATGAATCTATGCCGGATACCCTGTATTCGAGCGCGAAATCCCACTCGACAGCGGCTATTTCGTTCCGCTATGCATTTTCCACGATGTGGACCCTGACAGCATACTGGCTCAGGAGGAGATTTTCGGGCCTGTGCTTGCGGTAATAAAAGCCAGGGATTTTGATGAGGCATTGCGTATCGCAAACGGGACGAAATACGCGCTAACCGGTGGAGTGCTTTCCAGGAGCCCCGAAAATATCCGCAAAGCCAGGGAGAGTTTCAGGATCGGAAACCTCTATATAAACAGGGGATGCACCGGTGCCGTTGTTGGACGCCATCCGTTCGGGGGCTTTAAAATGTCAGGTCTTGGGTCCAAGGCAGGAGGCCCCGACTATCTTCTGCACTTCATGATCGCGCGAAACATAGTGGAAAATACGGTTCGCAAAGGATTCGCACCCCAGGGGGGTGAGTGGGTGAATGGGTGAGTAGGTGAATGGGTGAATGGGCCATGCACCCGCGCCCTGCTCCTCGCTTCCTGCTTAGATACCTACGGCACGAGGAATCAAGGCTTTTGCATTCTCGAAAATAGTTCTTGAAATACTTAATCTCAATTGACTACTGCTCTCAAAGAGTTTTGATAAGGAGATGTGCATGGGACACTTTGACCGTATCACCCAACAGCCCGACGTAATGGGCGGCAAGGCGCGCATCCGTGGCATGCGGGTCACAGTGGGGATGATCGTCGGCCAGATCGGCGCAGGTCACAACATCGAGGAAGTCCTCGCTGACTACCCCTATCTGGAACGCGAGGACATCATGGAAGTCGAGTTGACCGGGGCATGAAACTGCTGATCGACATGAACTCGACGAGCAACCACAGGGCAAGCAAAATGCTGTGCATTCAGATGGCGTATGATCGGGTCTTGGAGGCATTGGCGGAATTCAAAGAGGCGAAGAATACGAAACTGGCTTTTCGTTACGCGCTGTTGAGGAACTACTTTGAGGATCGGCTTCCGATTTGGTCCGATCTGATTAATAGGGGAGAGACGAAGGGCAAATCCGAATCTTTGAAGGAAGCGGAAACGGATCTGCAAACAGTAGAAATAGAGCAGGGCAAGAGAGATAAGTCTGGGAGTAATAGCTCCAAGTTGCAAAACATAAAAGCGCAGGAGTAGACAGTGCAAGATCTTTGGTTCGCCGATAAGCGAGACCTCGTGAAATGGTCAGTGTTAATTTGCCTTGCAGAACAATATTCCTGCCAAAACATCCTGCAAATCGCATACTATCGCTCATGTTCCTGGGGCGCCGTTGACATCGATGGCCGGCTGGTGGATCTCCCCCGAGAAGTAACTGATTTTTTCAGAAACATGCGGAGGGTTCAAGAGATCAAGTCTGCTTACAAGGTCATTGTATTTGGCAATGAATTCAAGAATCGGAGTGCATACTTGAGCGATACGATCAATTTTATCAGGATGGGTGCAGCGAAGCGAAACCCATCACCATGTCAATTTAATAGCATCTCGAACGCAAATCGGTATAAATCCCTAAATTCCTGGATTCCCTCTGCGATCTCAGCGGTGGACGGAAGTGTGCCCTGAAGTTGTGGGCGAGGTCGGAAGGGAGAAATTTTCACTCTTCACTCATCACCCTTCACCCTTCTTTTTTAGTCTGTCTTTGAGAGGACTCTGTGACCGTTTTGCCCGATGAACGAATACCGCCTGCCTTTAAACTCGAAGTTCTCCATGTAGCTGTACGGAAGGTTTAGTTCCTGGGCTGACGACATAGTCTCCAGCAGATAGGACAACAACATTGCGTATTCCTCCATCGATACGAGGAATTCGCTCCGGTCTATCCATATCTCGTCCACGCCGAAATGCCCCTTCAACCCCCTGGTCTCGAAGTGGCCGTCCGAATCGCTCATAATAAGACTGATTACCTGGTCCGGTCTCTTGCTGTTCTGAATCTGTAAAAAAACAGCATTGTCGGTATTAGGCATATCAAACATCCCTCGAACCCGCCGTCCTTTCTTTTTTTAATGTTTTTCAGACAGGCAGGGCTCGCGAAAAAGGCATTCGAGCTGGTCGCAATAATCCGTGGCGGTCCCGTAGCAATCAAAATTGCCCTGCTTGCTTTGAATTTCCTTTATTAACTCAACTTTGCTCTTCCCGAACGAATTTATTCCCAAACTCTTGGCGAGGCTTCGAATCTCATTCATTTTCATTAGAGAACTCCTTAATATGTTTTACTTACCGAAATCATGCCTCCAGAAGATGTCAACCCCGGTCTGCTCAGCGCCGACCTGTGTTCTAAGTGACAGTCCTCTACTCGCTCTGTACTCAACCTGGACTTCGTTACCCTCTTCTCCCTTTATTTCCTTTCCGTACGTGACGTGCAGATCCGGGGTTATGTCCTTCCCAATTTCAACTATGTCGGTTTCCTTGCCGGTGGCCGCCTGGCTCTCATCATAGTCGAACCTGTGATCGTACTTCGATGTATAGCTCCTGTAGCCGACCGCATCCGGAGTCAGAGGGTTGTTTCCCATAACGCTCTTAATCATATTGGAACTCTCGGAACCAAGCCAGGACGCGGCGCCCCCCTGCAACTGGGAACTCTGGCTTGTGGTGAGGTCCCCCGCGGGCCGGTCGAACATGAAATAAGATAGAATATCGACCTGGTTCATCGCCGGTACGCTGCTGAGCACCAGCTTAGGATGGCTCAGCGGTCCTGAAACAAGCGCCTGAACAGTAACATCTCTAACCTCTTTGCGGCAGATAATCCGGAGATCAGGATCGGGCTGTTTATTCATGAACACCAGTGAGCCTTCGACTATCTTCAGCTCTTTGCCCTGAAAATTATAGGTACCCCTCAAGGCGTGCAATTCCCCGACGAGTGTGACAGGCCCATCGGAGGTTTTTTTCAGCCACAGAGCGCCGTTTATTTCTGCTTTGAGACTCTTTCCGTTCACCCATGTTCCGTTTTGCGGCAATTCCAGCTCTACGTCCATGGTGAGCCTGTTGGAGAATTTGCTCGGAGCTTTCGAGGTTTTCAGTTCAATCATATCCCCGCTGGTGTTCGGCTCGATGATCTCGATATTCTGCGCGATTTCGGTTTCAAGTTTTCCGAGGTTCAACTGCGCCTTGGAGAAGAGCAGTTTCCCGGTCAGCTCTGCCGCCTCGGGATTGTCCTTTATCTCGGCATGGCCCGAGACTTTTCCTTCTATTCCATAGATGTCGCTAACCTGGAGGTCCTTACCGTCAGCTTTGAATTGGAGCGTACTGAATTTCGGGTAATCGATCTGACCTGTTACTGTAACGGTCCCGCCCAGGTGAGAGACTTCGGCCTTCCTGACGTAGAGGTTCTTCGAGTCGGCCTGCCACTCGGCCTCAATATGTTCAGCCGGATGGAGCCATTGTCTTTGCTGAAATAAGCCGTCTTTCCATGTCCCTGCGCCGCTTACAACCGGTTGTTTCAGGCTGCCGGCGCAGTGAATGTCTCCTTCCAGTTGTCCGCCTGCTTTAGTCAGAAAGCTTAGATAAGGCAGAAGCGCTTCGGCTTTCAAGCCTGAGATTTTCACATCCGAGCTGAATTCTTCGGAAAGTCTCAGGTCACACTGAGGTGGTTTAAAGCTGAGCCTGACAGGAATTCTGGCGGAAATCGCGAGTGGATTTTGGATCTCTGCGGCCTTCGCCGTCCCCTGGACAATCAGGGTATTCTTTGAATAATTCCCCTGCAAAGTCAGAGCTTCGATCTGCTGTTTGCCATAGGTAAGGCCGGTCCCCTGAATATTAATTTTGCCTTCAGGTTCATCAGGTCTGCCGCTTACCTGTATCTGCCCGGAAATGGTCCCGCCGGGACGATCCTTGATGCCGAGCATTTCACATAGCTGTGTGGCGTTGATCGACTCGATGGAGAGCGAAAGTTCAGTTCTCGATTCGGATATGGCGCCGCCGGAAGCTGATATTTTCTGACTGCCATGCTGTAGAGATGCCGAACGGATTTTTATTCCGTCATTTTCGATGTCGAACTTTGCATCCACTGTCCCGCCTAACTCCTTCCACTGGAGTTGGCCCTGAGTCGAGACGGATACGAGCGGGAATTCCCAAATCCTGTCGAGTTTGCCGGAAAGACGAGCGGAGAGCTGATCGAGCATGCCGTCTCCATTAAACCGGAAAGAACAAGAGTTCTTTTGCTGATCGAGATCGACGTTGATCGAAGCAAGCTTTCTGCCGTCTATAACCACATTCTGAGCTTTGAGAGAAATCTCGCGCCGATCTTCTTTTCCGGTGAGTTTTCCCTTTCCTTTAACGGCAAGCTGGTCCGCCTGATAATTTGAATACTGAAAGCGCGGCGAGTTAATTTCACCATCCCAAAATAAATCCGGCCATTTGCCGTTCAGGGTCCCTCGCGAAGACACCCTTCCCTTTCCCTGCCATTGAGGCACGAGGAGAGCGATTTTTTGTGCGTCTGTCAAATCGAGGTCGTAGTCCGCTTTGAGCTCACCGTTATTAAAGGTCCCCGAGCCTTTAAGAGAGACGATTTCCGGAATGTTCAGCCTGGCGTCGATCTTTGCCTGCCACAGTCTTGGGTTCGTAAAATTACCCGGGTTGTAGTTGGCTTCGACCGAAATCAGACCTCCGACCTTTTGATTGAGCCTGGAGTTGATTTTCTCCAGGTTTCCCTTTTCAAGACTGACTTCAGCCGTGACGCCGCCTTTGTGACTGACATCCGATAAACCGCGCAGATCGGCGATAAGCGAGAATTTGAGATCGGCAAGAGAGCATTTCAGAGCGCTGCTCCTGACCGTCAGAACGCTTTGTTCCCATGTCCCGTTAAGGTCCCATAACTGGATCGTCTCGGCGCCGACCGTCGATGGGTCGAGCCGGGCCGTGAATTGGGCATCATGCAGGTTACCCCTCTCGATTCCCGCTTTGATTTCCATACGGCCGTTCAGAAGGCAATCCGGCAATTCGGATGATAAGTGGACCTTGAGATCGGTGAAGCGCGTATCGAGCAGGACGTTTTGAGCGCCGGCAGGTGTTTTCTCGATCTGGAGAACGCCTTTAACACTGCCAAGGTCCGTTGACACATCGTGGTCGATGGACCACCTGCCATCTGAGCGCGTTACGGCAATTTTTCCTGAAAGGACGGAAAGTCCACTGAGGTGAGGCTGAAGCAAGGGAATGCTATCCGCCGAAAAATTTTTGATCAGCAGATTTGCTTTTCCATTATCGAAATTCCCAATGTCCCATTGTCCCTGAATCCACATCCGGCAGTTATCCGGGCCGGAAAGAAACGCGCTTGGGACGCGTAACTCATGTTCATCGAGCACTCCGGAACCCTGAATGTCCCATGTACCGGATTGGCCGGTCTGCGAACGAGCATGAACATTCTGGAACTCCAGCAGGATTTTAGGGCCATCGGCTCCTGATACTATTTTGAGATTAACGGCGCCGGAAATATCTTTAACGGATAGAATCGTATCTCCCTGCTGCCTGGCCTCAATTGTACCGGAGACGATCTGAATTCTGGGAAGCTGCATATGAGCCCAGAATGGCTCATCCTCCGGGCCGCTCCCCTGCCCTGCTCTCGCAGACGAGGCAGGGACCTGCCATTTGCCGTCGGCGCTTCTTTCAAGATGCAGAAAAGGCTTCTCCAGGTAGACTTCTTCGACAATGATATACGGCCGCTTTATAGACAGCCTGTACTTGAGGTGAACTTTGTCGCAGTCGAGGATCTGCTTTCCTTCCGACTCGATCTTTACACCGGCAAAATTTATTCCTGAAAAGGGCCACCACCGGTAAGAGCGGATTTGTACCTTGAAGTTGGTAGCAGCTTCGACCCGGGCGACGCCCCTGCGTATGATTTCCTTTTGGAGCGGGGGCACGTGCAGAAAGATTATCGGGAGCAAAACTACAAAAAGAAGAGCTGCGGCCCCAAATGCTGCCAGCCGGATAACAAATCGCGCTTTGTGGGGCAGGTCTTTTTTGGTATGGTTTACGTCAGTCAAGTTCACCTCTGTTCCTCGGATTCCGCAATTATGAAGAATTTGCGGGAACAAATCAACCTGCAAAGTTTCAACAAGAAAGCGGAGAAGATCATGAAGGCCATGGTGCTTACTGAATGCGCGCCTGTTGAATCAGCCCCCCTTAAATGCCTGGAGCTTGCCGACCCGTCTCCAGGTCCGGGGGAAGTGAGGGTCCGGGTGAGGACATGCGGCGTCTGCCGAACTGACCTTCACGTTATCGAATGCGAGTTGCCCTTTCCCGGTCATCCGGTCGTTCCGGGACATCAGATCGTGGGGATAGTAGACCGGCTGGGGGAAGGATCGACGAGATTCGCGCCCGGGCAAAGGATCGGTGTAGCATGGCTGCGCCATACGTGCGGAGAGTGCGTTTACTGCCGCAGCGGCCGGGAAAACCTGTGCGAAAGCGCCCGGTTTACCGGCTACCACGAGAACGGCGGGTATGCGGAGTTTGCTTTAGTAAGTGAAGAGTTCGCCTATCCGATACCCGATATCTTTTCAGACCTTGACGCACCTCCACTGTTATGCGCAGGCATTATTGGATACCGCAGTCTGAAGCGCAGCGGACTGCGTCCAGGTGAAAGCCTGGCAATATACGGGTTCGGGTCCTCGGCCCACATAGTGATCCAGATAGCTGTGCACATGGGCTGTAATGTTTACGTGTGCACGCGAGGCGAAAAACATAGAGAGCTTGCCAAGAGGCTTGGCGCGCAATGGGTGGGTGAAGAACCGGAGAAGATGCCGATACTTACCGACAGCGCGATCATTTTTGCCCCGGCCGGCGACCTTGTCCCCAAGGCCCTGGAGCATTTAAGGAAAGGCGGTACTTTGGCCCTTGCCGGAATCTACATGACCCCGATCCCGCAGATGGATTATGAGAATCACCTTTTCTTTGAAAAAAACATCCACAGCGTAACGGCCAATACTCGCCAGGACGGCATGGAGCTTCTTCGGATAGCTGCCGAAATCCCCATCAGGCCCCAGGTTCAGATTTTCCCGCTGATCGAGGCCAATAAGGCGCTGTTGGCGCTCAAAGAGGACAGGATGGAGGGTTCGGGAATTCTGGTTGTCGAAGAGTCGTTGCGCCGATCCGATACCTTGTAATGAGTTGCCCAAAGGTGAAAAGGAATACGACCGCAGCACAGCGAGGCGAAAGCTTGAAATTCGGCCTTGATTTGTTCGACGAGCCCGGTGACGCAACCTTTTTTGTTGTCTTCGCGTGAATAAGAGGTAGGGAGGTCATAGCACATAGGACATAGAAGCGGGCCTCCGCCGACGGTGAAATTGCCTTGTGGAAATGGATTCCATATTAATGTACGCCTTCCATATTAATGCACGCCGCCATGGAAGACGGCGCTACCGTGGAATCCTCAAAGACGGACCCTATAATTTTCGAAGACGGGCCCTACCAGCCCGTGCAAGGGTCTTTCAAGACAATCTCGATATTTCGTTGATCGGGAGGCTCGATCACGTCAATCCCGTCCTCTCTTGCCCCTGAATCTTAAAGTTCAGCAGCCATTCGAACTTTTATTCGTCAGCTTCCGCTTACTGCCAGCGGAAAGGTGCAGAAATACAAACTCCGCGGACAAGCTGCGGAGCTGTGGCCCGAAGCCTGATCGAGCCAATGGGCCAAGAGATATATACCGCGGCCGGCCGTCCTGTTTTATCAGGATGACCGGCCGGTTTTATATTCGCCTCCTGATGCAAAGCCCGGCAAATTGGGTTCATCCGGCAAACTAGTACCTAGAGCAGGAGAAAGGATAATATCTGTCTGCTGTGAATTCGGTCCGGGGGATTTTAGAGTTTCTTGGCCTGAAAGTTACATAAAAAAGGTTTCCGCGCGAATGCCTCAATCTCCCAGATTTTATGTAACCCTTGCAGGGTAAAATCGGTTTGTGCGCATTCATACCCAGGGTGACGTCCCGCGAAGCGCGAGACTGACCCTGGGCTGACTTATTAAGCCCCTTTGGGGCAAACATCCAAAACTTCGGTTTGTGTGCATTCATACCCAGGGTGGCGTCCCGCGAGGCACGAGACTGACCCTGGGCTGACTTATTGAGCCCCTTTGGGGCAAACATCCAAACCTCAGGTACTCATTTGCCGGAAGACGCCATAAACCGGGATGCCGGTTTTGCACTCATAACCGACTAAAAACTAAAAACTCCCACGGACCGATTGCCGATAACCTCCTCGTAAAGGATATCAAGATAACGGATTGATTAACCAACTTACAACGAATAAAATATTAAGCTAATTTGGATTCCAACAGCATTATCCGTTTGAATCCGCCAACTGATATAAGCCGCCAGAAAGGACAAACGGAGTTGCAACAGTACGAATCGTCAGTAACCCTGAGCCGGCCTTTGGCGCCTTCGCGGGCCGCAGCCCTTTCGGCATTGTTTATCGCTGGATTCGCAACCTTTATTAACCTCTACGCCACCCAACCGCTGCTGCCTGAGTTTCGCCGGATTTTCAGCGCGTCGGAACTGATGGTAAGCCTGACCGTCAGCGCTCCGGTGCTGGCAGTGATGCTTACCGCTCCCCTGGTAGGTTTGATGGCTGACGCCGTGGGGCGTAAGAGGGTGATTGTCGCGGCCATACTTGGCCTGGCTGTGACGACGGCTTTGACTGCAACGGCAGCCAATTTGTATCAGCTTATCATATGGCGGTTTCTACAGGGTCTCTTCGTTCCTGGAATCATAGCCGTAGCCATGGCATACATCAGTGAAGAATCTCCGAGCCATTCCGTGGGCTCAACCATGGCAATCTATGTGACAGGTACTGTCGTCGGCGGGTTTTCGGGACGTTTCATCACGGGCATCGTCGCGCATCACTGGGGCTGGCAAGCCCCCTTTGTTGTTCTTGGCGCGCTCACTCTCGCAGGGGCCTTTGCAACGTGGCGGATTCTGCCGCGTGCCAAAAAATTCGTCCCTCAGAACAGCGCTGCCGCATTGCTCGGGTCGCTGGGGAGCCACCTCCGCAATCCCCAGCTTCTGGCAACATTTGCCGTTGGATCAAGCGTTTTATGCTGCATGGTCGCAGCCTTTACCTACGTGAATTTTTACCTTGCGGACAAGCCTTTTTACATGGGGCCGGCCGCCCTGGCGATGATTTTTGCCGTCTACCTTGTCGGCGCTGCGGTCACTCCGGTGGCAGGGCGCATCCTTGACCGCGTCGGTTACCGGAGGGGACTGATGGGAGCTGCCGGTATTCTCGCAACGGGCATGCTGCTGACCCTGATTCACTATGTTCCCGTTATTATCGGCGGGCTGGCCATTGCGGCAACCGGCGTGTTCATATGCCAGGCAGCGGCATCAAGCAATGTTGGCAAGGCGGCCGAAATTGCCGGTTCCTCCGCCACCGGACTCTACGTTGCATTCTATTACTTTGGCGGATTCGCCGGCTCGATTCTTCCCGGCTTTTTCTGGAAGCAGACCGGATGGTCCGGTTGTGTAGCGATCATCATCTGTATCCAGATGATTGCCGCCCTGATCGCCTATCGGTTCTGGAAAAATTGAATCTTTGAGATGTGCCTGCGAATACGAAGGAAAAGCGGTGAGCGATTATATCGCAACTATCAGGAAGGCTGTCGTGGATGGGAATCACGCTGAGATAGAGACCCTGGTGCAAAGGGCCATCGATAACCAGGCCGACCCGGACACCCTTATCAATGAAGCACTGACAGGCGCGATGGAGATTGTCGGCAAAAGGTTTGCGGCCAACGAGATATTCGTCCCGGAAATGTTCGTCTCGGCCCTCACCATGAAGAAGGGTCTGGAGCTGATAAGGCCGCTGCTCACCCGTACCGGCGCTCAATCCAAAGGCAGCATCGTCATCGCAACCGTCAAAGACGACATCCACGACATAGGGAAAAACCTTGTCGCGATGATGTTGGAAGGCGGCGGCTACAATGTGGTGGACCTGGGGGCCGACCTGAGCGCCAAAAAGGTTGTTTCGAAAGTGCGGGAGCTTAAGCCTGACGTTCTGGCCCTTTCAACACTGCTTACCACCACGATGCCCCAGATGGAAAAAGTGATCGGAACGCTTGAAGCCGCAGGGCTGCGCGGCAGTGTCAAGGTCATGGTCGGAGGGGCGCCGGTCGACCGGGAATTCGCCGAAAAGATCGGGGCCGACGGTTACGGGAAGGACGCCGGTGAAGCTGTCGAGCTGGCCAAAAAATTCTGCGCCGGAATTCAAGCGATGGGGCCCGCTAAATCATGAAATCCACACCATGTTAAACATCAAAGAATCGGCTATGCAACCCCTGTAGGGTAAGAACTGTTTCTTGTTGGCGTCGCACCCCAGGGTGGTCTCTGCTGACCCTGGGCTATTATATGCAGCCCCATCGGGGCAAAAACCCAAACCTCAGGTACTCATTTGCCGGAAGACCCGTAAAAAAGACTCCGGGCCGCCTGCGGTAGCGGACGCAGGGCCGGCAATGATTATCTTGTTGATCGCAGGCCCCGTTTCGAAAAGACAGTCTTTCACGCGGAGACGCGTTTTTTGACGTCGAAGAACGCGAAGAAGTGCCAGCGGGACGTGAAAAGCTATTACGAAAAGAACGCCCACAAGGGGCTAGACTACGGCTCGTTAAGGCGTTTTTTCATGGTTTCAGGGTGTCCCGAAGGGACGTGAAAAGCTGTTACGATGTGGTTCTGAGCTTTCCGGCCTCCAAAGTAGACCAATTCAAAGGCCGTTACGTCAAACACTAAAAAGGAAATTGAAAAGCGATTTTGACAACGACCCACCAGGAGGGCAGAAATGAATGCAAGGAAGATCATAGTGTTAGCGGCCGTTGGGCTTGCTCTTTTTATGATTGTTCCCACAACGGGCGCAAGGGCCGAAGATTGCTACTACTGCAACCCTTTTCTTTTTCCGTTTGCCGTAGCAGCAGCCGTCGTCGGGACAGCGGCAGCTATCGTGACTGCTCCATTCTGTCCCTACTGTGGACCTTACGGACCTTACGGACCTTACCCTGGCTACTATGGTCCAGGCCCCGGGCCCGCCTATTACGGCCCCGCGCC
>JBKQLC010000112.1:0-12278 GCA_052147195.1 Syntrophobacteraceae bacterium | reverse complement strand
GGTTCGTGGCTTCCACATAGGCCATGCCGAGCTTCAGGTTATAGAACTCGGTCAGGTTATTCGTGGTCCTGAACTGGTGGAGGATTTCGGCAGGGTCGACATAATGGCTGAAAAGCTGTGAGTAATGGTAGCCGCGCTTCCCGGTCACGCCCGGATGTTTGGCAACCCATTCCCCGATCGAGGGGTCAAGCTCGGCCTTACACTTCCGGCAGGCCCGGATGGCTCTCCCGCCGATTTCAAGAAGGCAGTCCGGAAAAGTTTCCTCGAGGCAGGTGTATTCGCCGCACTTCAGGCACTTCACATGCCAGAAACGCTGGTCGGTTTCCTGGAAGGCTTTATCGATGCCGTAGTCGGGCAGCGTAGGGTTACTGAGCTTCAGGACTTCACGAAACTCACTGTGGCTCATGCGTTCCATGGCCATATCGACGGCTGCCGGGCTTGCTTCGTCCATTTCATCGAAAACGAGGAAGTCTACGGGAATGGACTTGCAGGCTGGGGGTCAAGTCACCGTTTGACCTATTCTACCGATTCGTGATTATTTTGATGCACGGGTAGACCATTACGGTGTTTCCCGGTTCTCTGCAGCACGGAATGCGGGGGCTGGGGGCACAGTCCAGGCTTAAGATTATGGTCAAACGGAGACTTGCCCCCTTTTTTGTGACATACTGGATCCAATGAGAGTCTGTTACCTTGATGCCTGCGAGGTGTCCCTATTTTGGCACGCAACGAGAGTACCAGAGCATGGAGTCACCACAGGAGTTCGCAGAAGGACAGCATATGCAACTTATTCAGGAACTGAGATCTTTCCTTGAGTCCATCGAGAAGACATCGCTTCTGCAATGGAAGATAGAGCGTGCGAAATCTGACTGTCGGCTTTTGATTCTCACTCATTTCTGCTGGTAAATAAAATGGGAGACAAGAATAGTGGAATCGATCCTCAAAGATAGTTTATTGAGCGAGTGTAGTGGTCGAGTTGTTCCTGTAATTTGTTTCGAGGAGGTTTTTGAGAGAGCTCGCGTTGTTGCCCGTCAGGGAAGCTTAAGCTGGAGGAAATTTCAGGCACTCTATTCCATCTGGGACTCTTTTGAAGTTCGTTCGGATGCCGTTTACTACCAAGACATAAGGGAACGTGTTAATCTCTACCCAGAACTAAAGAAATTTATGAAAAGCCATCGTGCTGACTTCAAGTACAAAAAGACACCAGACGGAAGGCATCTATTTTTCAAATCCTTAACAAATGAAGTCGAATATGGAATCGCTTTTAAAACGATTCATCATATGGGGCTTGGGAAGGCTTTCACTGCGTCTTTTCGAGTCGAGCATGTCAAAGGGCCCTATGCGGGATGTGTTCATTTTGACAATGTTTTCAGGATCTATGGCGAGCCTCCGGGAAGGGAGCTCTGCTGGACCTACTCCACGAACGACGACCTTAAAGCCGTTTTTGCTAGTGTGAATGCCCTGTGGGAAGAAATTATGCCAATTTTAGAATCTTATTTTCGGTCATATTTCACCAAGCCTCTGCTGACACTGCCAGATGACATAGAGTTGAGAGGTCCTGTTACAGCAAAAGAAGGTTTGCCTGAGGCAGAGAGCTTAGCGCTATTGTGGGCAAATGACGCGGAGCTAAATGCGATATCTTCCAAATGCCATTTGGATATCCGGGACGAATTGGGGCCAGCGACTACGCCCAATGGCAAATTAAGACCCCACGCGTATTGGTATTATAGCTTCTTTTCGCCTTCAAGAAGGCCCGAGACCATAATTGTCAAAGTTCCCTTCGCTGGTAGTTCATCGTTTTTCAATCATAGTTTTGATAAGTTTCCAGTCGACCAAATGGCGCATCATTTCTTACCTCTTGGGAAAACCTGGATCGACAGCGATAGAGCCATGACTGTAGCTGAAATCAATGGAGGAAAGTTGGCCCGCGAAAGTGCAATGAATAATTTTGATATTCATGCAAAATTGGAGATTCCACGATCAAACCACGTTCGGTCTGCTCGTTGGCGTATTGAATACTTCCTTGTAGATAATAGCCATCGTCGTGTTGATTGCACACTGCATATTGATCCGGGTACCGGAGAGCTAATCAAAGATGCACCATTTTGATGTAGACTAACCGACTAATGCAGAGGATTGCTTACACGCAACAGCCGATTTTAGCGTTCGGCCAATATTTAACAGCTATTCGCGCCACAGAACACCCTCTTCAAAGTTCTCGTAGCTCTCCTATCTGCCGTTATGCGGTGGGTTATCCGCGACCTTTGAATATTTGGATCATTTCTTCATTTTCTCTTTTCCGAAAACACCGGGCAAATTGATATGGGCCGGATGTAAAAGTCCCCGAGAGACTTTAGGGGTACGAGGAATGGCCTCTAAAGAGGAGTATGAGAACGTGGGTCGGTCCCTCGGTTACCTTCCGCCAAAGACCACACAGGCCTACCCCAAAAAAGTGAGTTTGTGGCCGGACCCTATGGCGCCCTTTACATGGGCCGCTCGGTCAGCTCTCTTGTGTGACGCGGCCCAGTCACCGTGCACACCAATAGTAACCGGAATCTCCGGCCGGTGTTGCATAGCCGATCCTTTGATGTTCGAGCACCCTGTGATTTAATCCTGAATACTCTTTTTATGTAACCCTTTCAGGGTATTACAACTAATTTACGGTCCTGTTATCCCCAGGGTGGCGCGTTTCTCAAATACCCCGGGCTACCCTATGCAGCCCTTTCAGGGCAAGAAGCTCAAAATCCCCCACAGGGCGAGTTCACAGCAGACAGATGCTGCCCTTCGTAATCAATCATCCCTGTTCTTCTCCCATGGCGGGTTGAATATGTCGTACTCCATGTGGGCGAATACCGGCTCTCGCGAAGGAACGCTGTAGGGCAATCGGAACATTGCTCCCAACACATAGTAGAGCGCGGTTACTTCCCCCAAGCGAGCCGTAGGCCTTTCCGTCATCCCGGCAGAACTTCTGCTCCATTGAGGTCAAGAGCTGACCGAAGA
This sequence comes from Syntrophobacteraceae bacterium, assembly GCA_052147195.1. Taxonomy (GTDB): domain Bacteria; phylum Desulfobacterota; class Syntrophobacteria; order Syntrophobacterales; family Syntrophobacteraceae; genus SbD1. The sequence continues at coordinate 9,281 of JBKQLC010000112.1, read as the reverse complement.
GCATTTCTTTCCGTGAGCCGGCGAATGATTTCATCTCTTGCTTCCGTTGAAACACTTCCGATTACCTCCAATACTTCGGCCTGGAATTGCTTGACCGCCTGCATATCGAAAAGCGCCTGGAAGATTTCGAGCTGCAGCTGCATTGAAAGATCATCTCACGCGGAGGCGCGGAGGCGCGGAGAGACGTTCGATAATTCCAAAAATCCGGTGGCCTGCTTCGAGGGGCTAGAGTCGATCTTTGGCCCAGAAATAGAAAGAGTACATTATTGCTTTAGGTCTCGTAGTAATGATTCATCTTGTGAAGTGCGACGGCGCCTAAAATCTGAATGTAATCCCGGATTTCGGCAAGGTTATAACCCGTTCGCGCAGGGAAACGGAGATGGGGATTCCCGCGCGGGATACCTCTTGTATGTTCGGACCGGAAATCGTATCGTCTTAGTAATTTTAGGGGCTCAATGGAGGTGTTTCGGGCAAAAATCCGATCCCAACATACAGTCCGGAGGCATAGCGCAGAAGTCGACTATCATTTTATTACGTACAGTGGCAAGAAACATTGACTTTCCCGTGCTGTGAGCCTTTGATTCTTGTCGTACCCCTCCACTTTGTCTTCTCGCCCATTACATTATCACCTGAATCGCTCAACTCTGACTGGCGGTCTTATAGACTCTCGGGGACGAGGGCGCCCCAAATTGCAAACGTCAGTCTTATACACCTATCACTTGCATGATCGTTGTTTTTACGATGATTAGCCAGGTCGGACATTATTAGAGGGCATTGCACTGTTTATTAATAACACCTTCAATTCTTTGCGCGACGCGGGCTACCGGGTACGCTACCGGGTATATGAAGCGTCTTCCCGACTTCAAAATCTTCTTGACGGCATAGAGATGCTGCCAGTATGGCCGGGGCGCATTTAACGCTCTTAAAACGCGAACCAGCAGACCAGAGAAGGCCAGCACCCTTTCATCGAAACCAAGATAGATCTCCGGGCAGGTTGAAGCGCTCGTGACGAGCTGGTCCAACGCCTTCTCCACATCCAAATCCCTTGAAAGATACCAAAGTTGTCGCAAGGGATCGGCGTTAGTTGGAATTTGCCTCTCGGCGAGGGCGATATCCCACAGCTTCGTTCTCGGATAGAGTCTTACGCCCAGAAAGAAGTTCGCCACATTCCTTACACCCCGTTTGCCTCTACGCAGGTACTGGACGGTAAAATCCAGGGTTTCCCTGAGTGTTGCATTAGTCTCGCCTGGACCTCCGATCAGGAAATACCACAGGACCCTAAAGGAGGAGTCCCGAAGAGCCGTAGCGGCGCTAAAGATATCTTCAGAGGCAAACCCCTTGTCGTAGTTTCGTATCATGGTGGGGGAGGCCGATTCAGGGGTTATCGAAAATGACCTGAAACCGGCCATCCACATGAGAGTCAGATACTCTTTGTCCAACCCGGGAGGGTGCATTCCCATAGCGGTAAACCTGGCCTTCCAGGGCCTTCTGACAATTTCCTGGAGTATTTGCGCCGAGTGTTGCAAAGGATCGTTGAACACGGCATCAACGAATTCAAATTCGGCCGGGTTGTACTTGATGAGCGCTTCCTCGATCTCATCAACGACCTCCCGTGGATCTCGCAGTCGCACTCTGCTGCCTTCCAGCGACTGATTATATGTACAATAGATGCATTGCTTGGCGCACCCGCGTCGAGACTGAACATTGTAGCTCTCTCCCATTCTCTGGTAGGGAGCGATGTCTACCCATCGGCCGATATCGGGAGGTCTGCCGTTAAACCTGGGGAACCGCGGCGCGGTGAGTTGAAACTTTCTGTCGCGCAGCATGCCTACTCCGGGAATTCCTGCCGGGGATTCTTTCCGGTGGAGGGCATCGAGAAGCGCACAGAAGCTCTCTTCGCCATCGGACACGATGACGTAATCCGCGCTTGTTCGCCTCAAAATATGTTCCGGCATCAGGCTCACTGCCGAGCCTCCGAGCACCAGGGGCGCCGGACTGATTTTTCTTATGCAATCAATAAGCTTAAGGACGCCGGGGACATAAGAGACCGGATGAAGTAGGTTGGCGTTGTCTATGTTTCTAATGGAGATGCCAATCACCCTGGGGTTGAAGGACCTGATAGAGTCGCGAAGGAGTTTCTCGATTTCAAGTTTAGCAAAACACAAATCCAGCGTTTTTACATCGTGGCCGGCGAAACTTGCCGCTTGGGCAACGTAGCACATCCCGATCGGCGGGGCGGTCAGAAAGTCTGCCTTCAGATTGCTATTTATCAGTAGCACGCGCATATTGGCATCGCCTTTCGATTCACGGGTTGGGAGAGCATAATCCTGAATAATGCATCGACTTGACTATATGCGCATGCCGAACCACATTTGGAGACGAATTCAGTCCGAAAAAACGCCCTGAACAACCAAAACAGACTGCAAAATCATACTATTTCCCCAATCAATCAGACAAGTGAAACGTGTAAGACGGGAATGAGTCTGATTTTTTCTTGAGGACACCTCCTTCTCACAGTTGGTCAACGCGAATTGTCACGCCCCCTGCCAGGGCGGGCGTTAGTCGCATAAGATACGATAGACAGGCAAGGGAAAAGCCCGGCGCAACAAGTGCGGACCCGTTTCCGGCATGAAAGGTCACCGTGTCTACAACCTTTTACAAAGTTGTTAAGAAAATCCTCCACTCAAAGGCTCAAGATGTTCGCAACAAATGTTGACCAAGCGTGGACTTGCCGCTTGTAAAGTGGCTTGGGGTAGGGTTTGGTAGGCGATTCATCAGATTGAGAGTCTAGTGCGCGAGCTGTTGCCGATTTGCGGAGTCCATAAACGAAACAAGTAAAGGAAGCGCGTAAGGGCCTCTCTGAAGAGTCTGAAACGGCTCTTGCGCCAGTCTGAGCAGGCAATCGGAAGGACCTCGATCCTCAATCCGGCTCTCTGAGCTCTGCTCAGCAAGTCCAGGACATAATTTGTGTCCTCGCTCATTCCCGGCAGAAGGGGCCGCACTGAAGACACCCTGTAGGCTTTTGCGCCAATGGAATAATCGTCATAAGGCAAGCGCAGAAGAACCCTGGCGCACAGGATGAACAGCTTGCTTCCAAGAAGCCTAAAAGGGGAGCGGCTCTGCGCGCCTGACTTTTTTGAACCGACCACCATGTCGGCCATTCGGAGCAAATCCAAAGCACTGGTTATGAATTCGAGATCAACCGAGAGGTCCATATCCATGGAGATGAGAAGGGGGGCCGAAGCCAGTCCTGCCGCTATTGTGAAGATCTTCCCTACGGCGCCGCGGCTGTCTATGTGAAAGAACCTGATGCGGCCCGGCCGGATTGATTCGATCATCCTGCCTATCTCGACGGTTGCGTCAGTGGAACCGTTGCTCCCGATGATGAATTCGGCGTCAATTCCCTTATCCCGAAAAAAGAGGAGCAGTTTGCGGAGGTTCGGGATAAGAGCGTCCTGCTCGTTATAGACGGGTATGACCAGGGAAAGGGCAGGCGGTTCCTGTGAGTCATGTGAATTTCTCAATGCTGTTTGCCCCATGGCAGGTTGCATTGAAATCCCGCGCATTTCCGAAGGGGGTGCAGGTCTTGTCAATTCCGGCGCAGCTCTGCCGGGCAGAGTGAAAGAGGAGAGCATGCCGGACAAAAAGCCGGCAAAGAGGCGGAAGGATGCAGCAGGGTTTGCGCCGCTGCGGAAGACGTCCAACAGATACGCAGGGCGCAGGTAGAACTTGAGAAACTCTCTGGTCAGGTCCGGACCGTTGCCCGCCGCCACAGTCGAGCCGGAACCCCACCATGGCTCATGCTCAAGGGCCTTTCCGAGAAAAGTCCCCGGATAAGGCGTTACTGTGTGAAACGAGGCATAGGAGAGAGGCAGTTTGCGGGCGAATCGCCCCGTTTCTCTCCTGTCAGATGCAGTCTCCCATGGAAATCCAAACAGAAAGAACCCGGCTGCCGCAATCCCAGCCTGTCGAGTCTCCAGGACAGCCCGCTCGATTCGGGCGTTCGAGCGAGGTTTTCCGACAAGTTCTCTGGTCGTTTCAATGCCGCTTTCGATGCCGTAATGAATCAGAGAGCAGCCCGATTTTCGCATTTGCCGAAGCAAGTGAGCGTCCACAGCATCGATGCGAGTCTGGCAGCACCAGCGCAAACCATACTTGCGGATTATCTCGCATAACTCGAGGGTCCTTTCCCGCAGCATTGTAAATTCGAGATCGATGAAGTAAACGGTTTCGAATCCCAGGGAGCGCACCAGTTCGAGTTCCGAGGCGACTTGGAGGGGGTCTTTCATACGGACCTTTGACCCGTACATGGTCTTGAGGCAAAACGCACACCGGTTTGGACAGCCGCGGGCGGTCTCGAGAACGGCAAGTTTTTTCCCGAGCAATTCGTACTCATACATTTCGGGGCTGACAAGCGAGTAGGCCGGAAGCGGCATAGTGCAAAGGTCTGCAAGAGGGGCAGGGGGGCCGCTTTCTATTTTGCCGCCCTCCGTCCAATGGATGCCTGGTACGCCCGACAAAGGGCTTTTTTGGTCAAGAGCGCTGAAAAGAGCGGGTCCCGATACCTCGGGCTCTCCGGACATTATCACGCGAGCGCCTGTCAGCTCCATCATCCTCGAGGGGAAGAGGGTCCCGTGAACACCGCACAAGACGAGCTTTTCCCGCGGGATGGACCTGGTCAACCGGACGAGGTGCGTGAGGTCGAGGTTCGGGCACTGCCATCTGTCGAGGGGCGAGGTATCGACTACCACCCAGTCAGCCGCTGCCGTCAACCTGCACAGGCGATGGGGCGAAAGCCCATCGGCCCGCGCGTCGTACAAAACTACGAAGTGCCCGCAATTCTGCAAGATGGCCGCAAGGTTGAGCATATCAAGGGGGGGCCAGCGACGGTTATAACGCTGGGAGCGCATTTTCCCACCCCATGAAGGGTTTATCAGCAGAATTTTCAACAAGACCTCCGAGGTCCAAATTTAGGTTCATCCGGCAAACGAGTACCTCCAATATTTTTCACGCGAAGACGCGAAGACGCGAAGAAAGAGAAGGCGGAGAACAGGGATAGCGAGCGGGGAGACGGCTTTCTTTGTGCTTCGGCCCCCCGGTTCTCGCTACTGCCTACGCAGCTTCCTGGTAACGCATTTAACTGCGTCATCTTCTTTTCATCTTAGCGTAATCGGTTCATTCCATTTCCCGGGACTTCACGCCGTCCATTGTAAGCTCTTAGCCTGGAGCTCCGTGTCAAACAAGATTCTTTTGCGCCGCCGTGGAAGACGGCGCTAGTGCTCTTGCGCCGCTACCGCTTCTTCGCGTTCTTCGACGTCAAAAAACGAGGCTTCGCGTGCAAACTGCCCAGGAACGCATTAGCCGGAAGACCCCAAATTTACAGCTTACAGGCGAAGCGCCGGATTAATGGTGCAGTGTCTGTCCGGCCCAATTGAGAAGGCGAACGATCAACCCGGAGCGGGCAGGGGTGGCTGAGACGGGATAGGGTCCTATCTTCCACTCCTTGTCCTGAGCAATGATAGCCAGACATTGTCTCAAATGGGCCTGGGCCTCGGCGGACTCCGGCGCATCGAAATTGCCGCTAAGCCATTTAGTGAAGAGGTTGGATGCCTCCGGGAACCTGTTCATGTGAAAAGAACAATAGGCAAGAGAAAGAATGCCTTGATTGGCGATTTTCTCATCAGCAGAGAAGGTGAGCCCACGGTAAAGATTGTAAGCCTCGAGATATCTGCCGGATGCGAGCAGCGCTTTGGCCTCCACAAAGATGGCGTCTGCTCCGACCATCTGCGCCAGATGCAAGCCCGCCTGTTCTGTAGCGCCATTTGGGGGCCAAGTAAAGAGCGCCCGCCGAAAAAACCTCTCTGCATCCTCTCTTTGGTCCATGTTGAGACACGCTTCCCCCATCCAGTTAAGGCTTTCTGCGTAAATACGATTATCGGGATTGTTTTTCATGTGGTTCTCTAACATCGGACGCAAATCGCTCCACCTTTTCTCGGCTTTCATCACCAGCGCCTTGTACGCTACGCAATAGTCGAGTACCGAGGAATGTCCGAATTTTAACATGCATTCGTCCAGGAGTTTAAGGCCCTGCATAGTTTGGCGGGATTGCGAAAGACCTGGTGAGGCTTGAGACGAAGAGCCGCCGGGGTTGGATTTGTCAATGAATTTTGTCAGTTTTCCAGCCGCAAGTTCGTATAAGAGAATCGGGTCACGGTGATTCCGCGTCAATATTGCCAGTGGAATAATAGCGGCTAACAGGGCCAATACGGCGAAGAACCTTGCGTTTGCCCCGATTCTTGCAGTCCGGGGGGGCCGGGATTCGGTCTGGTCAGGGTCTTTGCCTCCAGTGCCTGTTTTCCGCCCTAAAATCCAGCGCGGCCCCCAGGCGAAAAAAGAGGTTAAACGGTTGGTCCGGGTAAGGAGGGCCTTGAATATCAGAACCAGGATGGTGAGCAGGGAGAGGATTTTCCCCCAGAGATAAATCCCGGCGCCGGTGTCGAACGTGAGGACTACCCTGGATGTTTGCGGTACCAGGAGCATAAAAGCCGGAGAGGCCAGGTAAAGTTCACCGGAGCCCTCGGTAATACGCCAGTCCGGGTGATATGAGACTTTTATCCAGAGCGGATGGCCCGGCTTCGAGGTATTGATCGTGATCTTTTCATCTTCCAGGGTGGCGTTCGCTTGAATTGTTTCATCGGCGGAAATTGGGGTTTCGGCAATGCGTTCGGGCCTCCCATCGTACGTCTGCAGGTCCTTCCAGAAATTACCGGGCGAATCTTCCGACGCCACAACAAGAGGTACTCTCAAAGAGGATTTGCGGAACCATTCGAACTGAACGTTTTTCCAGTCTTTTGGGGGAATTCGCAAAGGTCTGAATTTCAGAGGCTCCACATAGGAATTGCCGCATCGCCTGACCCGATAAATCGTGTAAGGCGGGATTTCCATAGTAAGCTCGTAGAGAGGCGAATAGTCAAGCGCATTGGCGATATTGCCGGAGGCTGCGATGACCTGGCTCACGTTGAACAGACGCAGATGAGCGGCCGCGCGGTCCGGATCAGGCCGTGAATAGTAATACCGGGAAAAGGGGGAGGGCGGGTTTTGAGTCAACTCCGACTGAATATAAAAGACGAATGGCGAGCTGGAGCTCGATTGCATGTAAAGCCCTTCGAGCGTTGACCTGCCTGAATAGTACGGGAGCAGCTCGAAAGCCCTCAGGCTCCCGGCATCGTTTTGTACTTCATTGTGTTCGTAAACCACCCTGGGGCTGTTTGCATCTCCGCGCAAGTAATCATTCACCAGGCGGTAAGAGTTCCAGAGAGGCTTGGATTCCATGCCGGAGTAATTCCACTCGATCCACGAATCTATGGCACAAGCCCTGGTCAGCGTAAGGGCGATAACTGCGGCACAAAATGCAGCCAGCCACAGGTTTGGGCGTGGCAGACGCGATAAGAGCCTGCCCCAACCGACTGCGCCAAGCAGGACGAGCATTATCTGGGCGAAAGGTAAAAAGCGGATATCCACAAGTCCCAGGGTGCTGGCCAGACTGAAACCGAGCAGCGCCATTGCAAACTGCCAGAATAGATAGAATTCGGGACTGTCGATTGGTTCATGAAAGACAGCAGTTAATCCCTTGCCCTGCGCAAAGTGGTTGCGAACGCCCGAGAAAGCGACAATTAAGGTCCCTGCAAACGAAGGCCACAGAAAAGGCGGCGCTATTGCCCTCCAGTGTTCAAAATGCCAGGAATGCGCGAATGGCGTATCCCAGGGGATGCGCCAGAGGACGGGGAGCAGCCAGAATGCGGCAAGTCCGAACGCTGCAGCATGGAGCTGGAGAATGTATCGGAAGTTGCCGCCCCGCAGAATGAAATAGGACGTCCCCATTGCGGACTGGAGAAGAGGATACCCGCTGCTCAAGGCTATTGAGGCTTCAAGGGCGGAACTGCCGAACGAAGATCTGCGGCCGGCGATGTCCGCATATAGTTTCCCGGTGAAGATGATGTACAGAATAGTCGAAATTCCGAAGGAGAACTCGCCGGCAAGGGTGCTGAAGATGTTTGCTCCCCACATCGAATTTTCAGTCATGAAAAGGAACGGGAGCGACATTACCGCGCCGATTGCTGCGGTATTCTGTCCATAGCCAAGACGCCTAAGGCACAGGTAGAGGGCAGCAGGCAGAGGGATAATAGCCAGAAGCGTAACGAGCTTGAAGGCGATCTTGAAGGAAAGGACCAGCGAGAGAAGGGCCATGAGATCAAATGGCAGCGGAAAGTACTGAAGGAAGAGCGGAAAACCTGCATAAGCGCCATGAATCCAGGTGACCGGCGAGAAAAGAAGGTGCAGCCCCTTGCTCATCGTCATGGATGCGATGAAATGCGATGGGGTATCGCCTCCGGCGGTTACGGTTGATTGAAAAACAAGGGAGGCAGGGAAAAGAAGAATGAGCAGGACTTCGGATAACAACAAAAGCAGGATTGGAAGTTTAATCGTTCGGAATATACTCATCGGATGCTGCTGGGATAAGCCCTAAAATCCTAAATTGAGGGATTGAGGGATTGAGGGATTGAGGGATTAAATTCCTAAATTCTTGAATTGAGGAATTGAGGGATTAAATTCCTAAATTCCTAAATTCCTATAATTCCTAAATTCCTATAATTCCTAAATTCCTGAGGGATTGAAGTTCACTGGATCATGAAAGTTTTGCCTTCCTCCAGCAGTTCCAGACATACACCGGGAATGCGCGCCAGTTCGGCCTCTATCTGCGATCTGTAAGGAGGTTTCAGGTGTGAAATATAAATTCTTTCCGGCATGCCCGGCATTTTTCGGATCTCTGCTTCCAGAAGACATGGGGAGAGATGACCGGTGGCCAGAGCACGCGAGCTGAGTTCGTTGGGAAATGAAACCTCCACGATTAGTGCTTTCACATTACGGTTGCGCATCTTTTTCCAGATCGCTTCGGTGGGGCCCGTATCGCCGGTGTAGAGCAAAGATGCACCTGAAGCATGCTCGACGAGGTACCCGTAAGCCGGAACCGAGTGATTGACTCTTGTGGCCAGGATTTTATAGTCGCCGATAACCACGGGGTTGCGGGTCGAGATCACCTGATAGCGCATAATGGGATTTTTAATATCGGGGATAGTCGTAAAATCCGGCCAGATCCTGTTGTTAAAAATGTGCCTCCTGATATCGGATATGACCTCCTTGCCGCTAAGGACCAGTATCTGACAGGCCGGGTTCATGGCATTGAGGTTGTCCAGAAGGAAGGGTATGCCCTTTAAATGGTC
>JBKQLC010000111.1:0-30151 GCA_052147195.1 Syntrophobacteraceae bacterium | reverse complement strand
GGTTCGTGGCTTCCACATAGGCCATGCCGAGCTTCAGGTTATAGAACTCGGTCAGGTTATTCGTGGTCCTGAACTGGTGGAGGATTTCGGCAGGGTCGACATAATGGCTGAAAAGCTGTGAGTAATGATAGCCGCGCTTTCCGGTCACGCCAGGATGCTTTGCAACCCATTCCCCAATCGAGGGGTTAAGCTCGGCCTTACACTTCCGGCAGGCCCGGATGGTTCTCCCGCCGATTTCAAGAAGGCAGTCCGGAAAAGTTTCATCGAGGCAGGTGTATTCGCCGCACTTCGGGCACTTCACATGCCAGAAACGCTGGTCGGTTTCCTGAAAGGCTTTATCGATACCGTAGTCGGGCAGAGTAGGGTTGCTTAGCTTCAGGACTTCACGAAACTCACTGTGGCTCATGCGTTCCATGGCCATATCGACGGCTGCCGGGCTTGCTTCGTCCATTTCATCGAAGACGAGGAAGTCCACGGGAATGGATTTGAGGCCCACACGCGACTTCATGCCCCTGAGGTAGAGGAAGCAATTCCAAATCTGTTTGATATTTGCGGAATCGGTTTCCTGCAGCCATCGGCCCAGGGTATCCGGGTTATCCTCGATCAAGGGGTCTATCCGGCCTTTGGCGAATTCGGTCACATCGGTCCTCGATGGGAAAAGATAGAGAATGCCCCGGAAGTTCCGGTATCTGGCCGCGTACATCGCCCTGAGCATAGCCTTCGTGGTAAGACCCATCTGTGCCGCTTTGATCTCGACCATGTGCGGGTGATTGTCGGCATAGGGGGCCATAAGGTATTCGTGCTTAAGAAAGGTGAACGGCCGGCCGTCGAGGATAACCGGCGACTTTTCTGCCCAGGCCCCAAGCAAGCCGTAAGCCTTTCCGTCATCCCGGCAGAACTTCTGCTCGATTGAGGTCAAGAGCTGAGCGAAGAGCATTTCTTTCCGTGAGCCGGCGAATGATTTCATCTCTTGCTTCCGTTGAAACACTTGCGATTACCTCCAATACTTCAGTCTGAAATTGCTTGACCGCCTGCATATCAAAAAGCGCCTGGAAGATTTCGAGCTGCAGCTTGAGTTGGCCTCGGATTTCCTGCATGGCCTTTAGAGCGAGTTCGCGCGGGTCCTTGAATCTGTACTCGGCGACTTCCTCTATCTGCCCCCGGACCTTGATTTTTCTGACCTGAGATTCGAGTACCTGAAGAGCCGCGTCTTCGCCCCGGTTCCAGCGCATGAGCAGGTCGAGCAGCTCGTTAGCGTCGCGGTTGATCTTCTGCAATTGGTCCAGCGCATTGATTTCGCGGTCAACAATCTTGTGGGCTGCCCGGATGGCTACATTCCGGTTTATGGCGACATTCAACTCCTTCAACCTTACAGATACGGTCGCTTTGTTGACTCCTAGCTTACGGGCGGCTTCGGAAACCGTGTCGCCGTTCCTGATTAATTGAAGTAGCTGGTTATTGTCGATTCGGTTTCTCATCGGGCAGGGTTTCCTCGGATAGGTGAATGGTTAGTACTGGTGAATAGGTGAATGGGTGAATAGGCAAAAAAACAAACTCCTCAGACCCGAACCTCGGATGATGGAGCGTAGCGGTAGATTGACACGGATAAAAACCCCCTTCGTTCATGGCGGAAGACGGAGGAAATTATACTTCAGTATTGGAAGTGTTGTCAAACATAAAATGAAGTGAAAGGGCAGCTTCGAGGGGCGACGGTTGCTATTTAGACGGCGCGGAGAAAACAGCCACCAGGTAATGCTGGGAGTGCATTATTGCTTCAGGTCTCGTAGTAATGACTCATCTTATGAAGTGCGACGACACCCAAAAGTAAGTGATTGAATTTACACAATCTCAACGTGGGACTGCCATGCGGTACGCCACCTTTCAGACGATGTTGCGATAACCGAATCGTACCTGCAGTTGTCACCATTGCTGCAGGGGTTGCTTGGTATGGGCCGGGCTTGTGCTGGATGGCTTGGGCAAATTGGAGGTTAAAATACTTAGTTAGGTCCCGACTCGACTCGATGAAATCTCGTAAGGTTGACTCAGGTCCTGCCGCATCGAGTATAGTAAAAAAACCCGTCTCCGGGCGGGAGGCGGGTCTTTTGCGTCTTGTGATGCAGGGTGGGCCATTTTCAATGTTTGGCCCACCCGTTTGCGGCTCTGGATCTATTTATTGAGGAATGTTGCCGTGCTTCTTGGGTGGAAGCGTCTGGCGCTTGTTGCTGATAACCCGGAAAGCCTCGATCAGGCGCGCCCTGCTCTCGGAGGGCATCATCACGCCGTCGATATAGCCGCGGGAGGCCGCGATGTATGGGTTATAGAGCGCCTTGCTGTAGTTGTCGATCACCTCCTGGCGCTTGGCGACCGGATCGGCGGCTTCCTGGATCTCGCGGCGGAAAATGACGTTTGCCGCGCCCTGGGCGCCCATGACCGCGATTTCGGCTGTGGGCCACGCAAAGGTGAAGTCGGCCCGAAGGTCGCTCGAACACATTGCGAGGTACGATCCGCCGTAGTCCTTGCGGGTGGTCAGGGTAATCTTGGGAACGGTGGCTTCCGAGTAGCACCAGAGCAGCTTTGCGCCGTGGCGAATGATACCGCCCCATTCCTGCTGCTTGCCGGGCAGATAACCGGGAACATCGGCGATGGTGAGCATCGGGATATTGAAGCAATCGCATGTCCTGATGAAACGGGTCGCCTTGTCGGATGAGTCGATATCGAGGCATCCGGCCAGCACCTTGGGCTGGTTGGCTATGATGCCGATCGTCCTTCCGTCCAGCCGGGCGTAGCCGACGATCATATTCTGGGCGAAATACTTGTGCACCTCCAGGAAATCCCCATTGTCAACGATTGAGCGGATCACATCAATCATATCGTATGCGCCCATCGAGGTTTCGGGAATGATGGTGTCGAGGTCCGGGCACAACCGGTTGGGATCATCCCCCGTATCGATGTAGGGAGGATCTTCCATGTTGTTGTCCGGGAAATAGGAGAGCAACTGCTTGATCTGGTCGATACAGTCAGCGTCGCTTTCGGCTGCGAACTGGGCCACACCGCTCCTGGAGTTGTGGGTCATTGCGCCGCCAAGCTCTTCCTGGGTAACTATTTCGCCCAGCACCGACTTGATTACGTCAGGACCGGTAATGAACATTAGCCCGGTCCCCTTGACCATGTAGATGAAGTCGGTCATAGCGGGCGAATAAACGGCCCCGCCAGCGCATGGACCCATGATGGCCGAAATCTGAGGGATGACCCCCGAGGAAATTGCATTGCGGTAGAATATCTGGCCGTAGCCGGAGAGCGAATCGACGCCTTCCTGAATGCGTGCGCCTCCCGAATCGCAGAAGCCCACGTTTGGCTTGCCCGCTCGAAGCGAGAGGTCCATAACCTTGCAGATTTTCTTGGCGTGCATTTCGCCGAGGCTGCCAGCGCGGGCCGTGAAATCCTGCGCAAATGCGAAAACCTCGCGTCCATTTACGTTTCCGAAACCGGTGATGACCCCGTCCGCAGGCACATCAACTTTATCGATGCCGAAAAGAGTTCCCCGGTGTTTCATAAACATGTCAAGTTCACGGAAGGTGCCGGGATCAAAGAAATAATTCAAACGATCACGGGCGGTCATTTTCCCACGTTCAAGCTGCTGGGCCACAGCCTTGGGGCCACCCATCTCCCTGATCTTGGCTTCCTTTTCTCGAAGTTCTTTGAGTTTTTCCGCAACTACTCCCATGTCAGCTACTCCTCCATGTCAACTTTGAAATAGAACGCAAGATTCACCGCCGCTTGACTTTAGTCGCCATTCTAGCTTCTGGCGGTGCCATGTCAAGGCATTTCCCCGCCAGATAGTCCAAACATTCACATATTGGCATGCAGCAATTGCGCAATGTAGCCCCGAAAATACGCCTCGATCCTCAAGGGCTCACCCTGACACTAGCTTGCCATATTTTTCACTTTCTACCCCAAATTTGGATTTTTTGCTAATGTTTTTTCCAGTGGTCCCAAGGAAAGGCGCCGAAATAATCCACAACCCGCCGAGCGAGGAGATTGCCCGCGCCGCGCGGCGTTTGCAGGTATCAGATCTGGCGCCCGTATGGAACATGGACCGGGCTGATGCCTGAGTCGCGGGCCTTCTGCCACATGATGCGGCTTTGCTGCGTGCGTTCCGTATCGTCTCGCAGGATGAAATGAACGGCGGTTTCGAACCTGCTCATAAATTCAAGATCGACCGGACAGTCACATATAACCGCCTCAAACCCGGCGGCTTGAAACTCTCCGACAGTGATCAGAACGGGTTCTGCTGGGAGGGCACTTCCTTGGCTGAAGACCATGTGCGGGATGAAGCTCGATTGTGAAAATGTCCACAGTAACTGGTCGATTAACTGCGCCGCCTGCGTCGAATCGACTACGATCCGCACGCGCTTGTTTTCCATGTAAAATCGCTCGGTCCAGCGGCAAAGAAGCTCTCTTTGCTCAGCCACCGCCGTCTCGACGAAATAGATGCTCATCCGAGGCTTTCCTCAAAAATCAGATTAAGGCTAAACTCATTCTGCGCCCACCCGAACATGAAAAGACCGGGAGTATTTCACAGAATACGCTCTATGCCCCTCTGAAAGCAACTTACACGAGCAATAGATTCGTTATAATTTATGTAATGGCATGTTATCCTAATGACGAGGGCATCCTGTCGAGCCTCAAGAACGCCGGAGCGCGCGGCGACGGGGGGTGTCCCCGCTTCCCGCGTCCCTTTGAAGAACCTCTTTGAAAGGATGGTATCGTGTCGAGCATGACATGCCCCGCGCGGCCAGGGGCCGATAAGCTCCGTTTCAGCCGCATACCGCTTGGAACCGGCATCACGCTAAATTACGCCGACAATTGCGAAGAGGCCGGCACCCCCGTCGTCTTTCTGCACGGTTATGTTGATTCGTGGCGATCTTTCGCCGGGGTGATCGAAGCTCTTCGGCCGGGGCGCCGCGCTATTGCGCTCGATCTCAGGGGCCACGGAGATTCGGACAAGCCTGAATGCGGCTATGCGATAGAGGATTTTACCCTGGATCTGCTCTTATTCATGGATGCCATGGGGCTGGATAAGGCGAACATCGTGGGGCATTCCATGGGGAGCTTTATTGCCCAGTTGTTTGCCGCCAGCCATCCAGACCGGGTGGAAAGGCTCATCCTGATAAGTTCGGCGCCTTGCGCTGCCGGAAATGCCGCGCTTCGGGAGATCAAGCCTTATGTCGATTCACTGCGGGACCCCATCGACCGGGAGTTTGCAGCCGAATTCCAGGCCCCGTCCAATCCTGTTCCCGCCGATTTCATGGAAATGATCATCTCCGAGAGCATGAAAGTTCCTGCCCGCGTCTGGCAGTCGGTCCTGTCGGGGCTCTTTGAGGTGGACCACAGGCCGATTTTGCGTGACATAGCCGTGCCGGCCCTGATTGCCTGGGGGAATCAGGATCAGATATTTACGCGGAGGGACCAGGAGGTGCTCCTTGCGGGAATAGCAGATTCAAATTTAAAGGAATTCGATGCCGGCCATGCGCTTCACTGGGAAAAACCGAAGGAAATAGCCGAGGCCATTGAGGATTTCTGCGTTGGGGCCGGCCGTAACTCCACCTGCTAAGCGTTCACCGCGAAGGGCCTAGGGCCGCCTCGGCGTGAAAAATCCTTTGCTAACGGCTGCTTGAGGATTTCATCGATCCTGATTAATCTATTATAAGTACCAGAAGAATACTTACTTGGAAAATATTGGATTGAAGCGAATTAAGCGGAAGGTAATCTCATGACAGGGAAAGCTATTATAATCGCAGTTTTTGCAGTTCTCCTCATGGCTTCCACATCCTGGGCATTTGGCGGTGGCGGAGGAGGAGGAGTTGGAGTAGGCAGCCCCGTGGATCTTCTGCTGCCCGATCCGCCGCGAAATGTAACGGCAACCCCCGGCAAAGGCATGGCGACCGTGAGCTTCGAGCCTCCGAAATCAGATGGCGGGAGTCCGATAACGCACTATACGGTTACATCGGTTCCCCGCGGCATCGAGATCAAAGGCACGAAAAGCCCGATGACCGTACAAGGGCTGAGCGACCAAAAATGCTATTCATTTGTAGTGACGGCTTCCAATTCCGTGGGTACCGGACTGGCCTCGAGTCCTTCCAAATGTGTGACTCCCGGTGAATGATTGACACCGTCATTTGCTTTTGGAGAGCCCAAGGATACATTTGCTTGCCGCCGATCTGTTAATTATTCTCGGCCGCTTGGTTTGGGGCGCCAAATTTTTCCGGCAGTCCACCCTTCTGACGCGGAATCGATGATATCGAATTTCGGGATGTACGGTTTTATGTCTATAAGGGGGGTCTCATTTAAGACATCGATCCCGCTCACCATGAGGACGTTTCTCTCACGGCCCAATAATTTAACGATGGACATGCCGATCCCGTTTGGTCTGCACGGATGCCTCGTCGCATAGATTCCATGGGGTTCATCGTCCAAAAATGGCGCCCGTATCAACACGATACCGCCAGCCCGGTCAAAAAGATAAAGCAGATAAATATGTGAAAACGTTTCAATATCTTTCAATCCGGGCTCAAATTCTTCGAAAATCTCCACGCGACCGACCGATTCAGACGAATAAAGAGGCTGAAGGGGGCAACTTTCTTTAGTTAAATGAGGCGAGTATATTATCCCGATAGGTTCTATCTTCATAGGCGATCTTCATTTCATAATAGTGGATAGTAGAAAATTCTACCTGGACAAATCAAATGGATACAGCATCAACCGTTTCCAAAATAGCAGTCTTGAATCTGAGAGGCAACACGTTCCGGCGAATAACGCAGCTATCAGGCCGGCCCGCCTCCGGCGCTCGTGGCGCGTCTGGGCAAGCCTCGGCATGAGTTGGAGAAGATGTGGGCGGCAGTGGAATCTAACAGGTAAGATGGAAAGCCCCGGCAACCTTTTTGCCTGATTTTTTCAGCCTGTTGAACGTGGCGACCGCCTTGTGCGTAGGCTCATCGATCAAGGAGATTCCGGTTGCCGCCAGGTGTTGGCGCAATTCATCCCTGACCTTCATATACCCCGGCAGGCCCATTCCTACGACGAGAATTTCCGGCGCTTCGGACAGTATGTCCTCTATATCGGAAATAGCGAGTTCATGTCCTTGTGCGCGCCACCAGTTCGAGATTACCGAACCGTCAATGATCTTTATGTCGCCGTGGTACTTTTTGCCGTCCACCTGTATTTCGCCGAACTGGTAATTGCCTATTTCAGCCATATGAACCTCACGGCAGGGCAGATTAACAGGTAAGAGCGCGAGCGGGTAAAATTTGAATTCACCGCTCAGGGTTTCTACATGCACTATCACCGCTATAAAGTAATCTTCCCGGGCAACGATGGCATCACCGGTTCAGTTGGCGTTCCCGGAAAGGCACAATTACTCTGGGGTATGTTAGCAAGGCGACTTAACTCCAATCTGAACCTAATCACCGTACCGGGGCTTTCAATGCCGGGCGTTACCGGATGGAATTCAGGAATTTGGGGATTGGGGGATTTAGGAATTCAATCCCTGGATCCTCCAATTCGTTCTTAATTCCTCAATTTCTCAATTCAGGGATTTTGACTTCTCTTTGAGGATTGAGACCAGATACTCGTGGGCCTGATCGTTTTCTCTTACCTCCAGTAAACTAAAAAAATATTTCTTCCCTTTATACGTGAAGACCTCCTGGTGATCCATCTGAAGGCACAGATTCTTTTTATCCTTTCCGATGTTGAGGCGGACAGTGGCAGCCGAACCTCTAGGGCATCGGTTTTTACCAGAGGCTTCATCAACTACAATGGCGACATCGTTATTGAATGCAGTGAAAACTTGGCCCGCCTTGATCCATGTTGGCTCTAAAGCCATTTGTTGGACAAAAAGCTTTTCCATGAGGCCAAGACTTTGCTCATAATCGTGCAACCGGTTTTCCTGAGATGCTATTGTTGAATCCTTGTTTGCCATTGCAGTAATAAATTCGAGATTTTTATTCTGGCAGGTATTCAAATCTGATGTCAAAGATGATATTCGAGGATCCAGTATAGATTGCAGTTCCTGGCTTTTTCTTTCCAGCTCTTTATACATAGTGTCGAGTCGGTTGCATTTATCATTTACTTGATTATAATTAATCATCAGTTTTTCATATAGATCATTTAAAGCTGACTTACTTTTGTTGAGTTCATTGTTGCTATTTCGCAATTCTCTCATTTCCTTATGGTTGATTCGACTAGTGACAAGGTAAGTCAGCCACACGATGTCCCCAAATAACAACATGATACAAATTGTTGTGATAATTGGGCTATTTACAAAAAAACTCCGAAAAGAAAATTTCTTCTTTTCTTTCATGCTGCCATGTCTTTCCGTAAGTTATTACTCCAGGACGGCGTTCAGCCGACTACTTCGTCGAATCGATACAAACTGTTGTTCAGACCGATTCCAGGGTGCTACACAATTACCGGAAGACTATCCGATGCCCCCGAAATGTCAACAAAAATTGGTGGAGAGGCCGTACGCCTAGCGAAGCGTCGATATAATTCAACCACGCAGGAGGGGATTTTGACACGAAAGGCGCGATGCCTACCCCGGCGAAAGCCAGGGAATAACCCTTTTAACCGGGGTTCCCTTCTTCTTCTTCGCGCTCCCCGGCTTTCACCCCCTGATCGGATTCAGGGCAGGCTCGCCGCATTCGCGTGGAGCCATCCCGTTGTTCGACTGCTCGACAATGAATTTATTGACTTTCCGGCATGAGTGAATAGACTGCCAAGTTGCAACAAAGCAAGGGGCAAAACGCAAACGCAATTGTGCTTGCTCTGGCCGTATCGGTTTTACCTCGCGGGGCATAAAATCCGTCCCCGCCCCTCCTTTTTTAGATAAGTGGGGGGAAAGGCGCTTTCCTTGTCGAGGAGGAAAAAGTTCTTCTTTTTTGCGTCAAATAAACCGAATAGGAAACTGCTTGAGATAATCCGGTGTTTCCGGCGGTATCCATATTGTGTCAGGACCTGTCTTTGAAAGGGCGAGGGCCTCCCGCAGAGCGGGTTATGTGCCGGCGGCCGGTTCTGCAGTTTTGAGTTTTGACCGGCACTTCAGTCTTTTGAAGAGTAACTATTAAGCGAAAGTTGGGTTTGCAGAAATGTATTGCCCTGAGTCCTCCTTACGACCAATATTGAGAAAGGAAGAAGCAATGAAAAGGAATTCCTCTATCAAATCTGCTCTTGTCCCCTGCATACTTGCACTCTTATTAATTTGTTTTTCATGCCTGCCTGCAACCACCGAGGCTCAAACCGACTGGGGCTCAAAACCGTCCAAGACGGCCGACAAGACCGCGGTCCCGGCCTACACTCCGCCGCCGGATCAGATGATTTATTTCAGAACCGGACCCAAGGAGAAATCAATCGGTGTCACGGCTTCCAATGTCAACGTCCCCGGACTGGCGCCTGATCTAAATTACCTTAAACAAACCATCGAGGCGCTGGAAGACGCCGGCTACGAGGTGCCCGAAAACCCGGCCCACGCCGCGGTCCAGGTCCGTGTCACCGTAACGTACAATCAGGTGGACAATAGCAAGGCTATTGCCCATGAGACCGGCGGCAAAGCCGTAGCAGGAGCTATCCTGGGTGCGCTGGGCGGGCTCGCAGCAGGTGGTGGAGGGCAGGGAGCCGCTCAGGGAGCAGCCGGGGGAGCAGCTTATGGATTGTCAAGCGGGACGGCCACCCCTACAGTGGTCAAGTACCTAACGTTCGATTTTGATATCTCGAACAAGAAGGGCATTACGCAAACCGGCCGGGTTACCAAGGACATCTCCAATATCGATATGAAGCCGGAAGAGTTCATCGATGCAGCCATTGCCGACTACGTCGAAGCCTCTTTCCCCAAGAAGCGGTAAGAAGCGAGCCCATGGGGGGAGGCCCCCCGGGCCAGAGCCCGTCCCGGCCCCAATCCGGGACCCGGGGCAGGTTCTGGCCTGAGATTACCGAATAGACACTTTCTACTATTAGTTCCGTAAGTAATCGTAGACCCTTTAAGGAATTCTTCATTCCGGCAGCATTCCAGCATCTCTAACCAAAATCATACATGCAGTCTTCCCGGTACAGAGGCCATTGGTGAAAGTCAATGAGCGGGCTTTGGGCTTACCTGGATTTGCGACGGTGGGGTTGTCCCGGCAATATAGTCCAAAGCGCGATGCTTGCCGCACTTGGGGTCGTCAATTCGTGCTGCTGCAACGGACCTTATGAGGTGGTGGCCGGATGCTTGAAATACAGGTGCTTCTCCAACATCGAATGGGATTTCTGCTGAAAACAGATTGCATCAGGTTGCGGCAAGGATTAAATCCGGCTTGAAACAGATAAAGATCATTCAGTTTGAAACCTGTTCTGCATTGTGGCGAAAGGAACCGGCATGGAACCTTGGCGAGAAGATCTACTCAGAGTTTATCGGGAAGTAAGGCAGGCCAGCATTGAGATGTGTGTGCCGCTTGAACCCGAGGATTTCCAGGTCCAACCCTCGGAGGAGGTCAGCCCGCCTAAGTGGAACCTTGGGCATACGAGCTGGTTTTTCTGGCAATTTCTGCTCAAGCCGAGGGGAATGTCAATGCCGGTCGATCACGAGTATGCATACCTGCTCAACTCTTACTACCACAGGGCAGGCCTGAGGGGAGACCGGGGCCGCCGAGGGATTCGCACGCGTCCGGCTATAGGGGATATCTACCGGTACCGGAAAGTTGTAGACGAAAGAATGGAGAAGCTTCTAACAAGATCATCGGCAGAGGATCGAGAAGAGCTCACCTTCCTGGTCACCGTGGGAGTAAATCACGAGCAGCAGCACCAGGAGCTTTTCTACTCCGAGATCAAAAACATCTATTTCGCAAACCCTGTTAACCTTCGGCCCGTATACCGTCAGCGCCGGGAAAAAGCGCCGCAGAGCGGTGAGCCCGGTGCGCCTGAGTTCATTCCTTTCAAGGGAGGGATGTTTGAATTCGGCAACATAGAAGGCGGGTGGTGCTGGGACAACGAACTGGATGTCCACAAGGCATTTATAGGGGATTTTGCACTGCAAAACCGGCTGGTTACCAATGCGGACTATATTGAGTTCATGGAAGACGGCTGCTATGGCAACTCACTGTTTTGGCTGTCAGACGGCTGGTTTGAGATCGAGAAACAGCAGTGGCGCGCCCCTCTTTATTGGGAGAAGATTGACGGCAAATGGCGGACATTTACTCTTTCTGGCATGCTGGAAGTAGATCCGGACGAACCGGTTTGCCATGTGAGCTTTTATGAAGCGAACGCTTTTGCAAACTGGAAATCGCAGGTGGATGCCAACTATAGAGACGTTCGCCTGCCAACCGAGCGCGAATGGGAATTTGCGGCGAGGGAATCGGCGGCGAGGGAATCGGCGGCCGGCCCTGTACACGGCAATCTTTTCGACCAGGGCAGCCTCCATCCGGAAGCCGCTATTGCGGGCCGGGGCCTCTCGCAGGTACTCGGTGACGTGTGGGAATGGACATCTAGCTATTACGAGCCGTATCCGGGATTTCGGGAGTTTCCGAACGACCTTTCCGAATATAATGGAAAGTTCATGAACAATCAGCGCGTGCTGAGGGGTGGCTCCTGCGTTACTCCCAAAAATCACATAAGGGTGAGCTACCGGAATTTCTGGGCACCGGCGACCAGGTTTCAATTCAGCGGCTTCCGGCTTGCGAAAAGTCTTGGTTGAATCAGCCTCGCGCAGGTGGAATGCAGTTCAATCTATATATAGAACCGGCTTCCCATTTTCAAATCAACCGCGGGAATTTTCCGGCGCAAGCCCGATGGTCCGGTGGTTGCGTTTTGACTTCCACCAGTGAAAACCACCCTTTTGAATCGGTGAACCAACCCTCAATCTGAAAGCCGGCTTCGGAAAAAATTCGCTCGATTCGGTTTCTACTGAATTTGCGGCATATTTCAGTGTGAATGGTTTCGCCCTTGCGAAGATCTACCGCCATTGAAAGGGGTGGAATCGAGACCGAAGCGGCTCGTTTTGCACGCAGGTGCATTTCGATTTGCTCGTCGTCGGGATTGAAGTAGGCGAGGTGCTCGAAATCATCCAGGTCGAAATCGGCTTTGAGTTCCCTGTTTATGTGGGACAGCATGTTAAGATTGAATCTCCGGGTAATACCTTCGCTGTCGTTATAGGCCGCTTCCATCACCTGCACGGGTTTCACCATATCCATGCCAATGAGCAGGCGGTCGTCAAGGTTCATGGTCTGTTTTATTTTTTTAAGAAAACCGGCGCATTCCTGCTCTGTGAGGTTTCCTATGGTGCTGCCGAAGAAAACCAGCAGTTTCTTTCCGACGGGCAGCATTCCAAGGTGCGCGGTGAAATCCGCTCGCAGGCCAAGCACTTCGAGGTCAGGGTACAGCAGCGGTAATTCCTCGATTACTTGTTCTATGCAAATGCCGCAAATGTCCAAGGGAACATAACGAAGCCTGTCGAGTCCTCTCGCATATGCCGCATCCAGAAGTTTTTTTATTTTGCTGGTAGGACCGCTCCCCAGTTCGACGATATCGCCTCCATCACCGGAGAGGAATTCGACCATCCGGCCGGCCGAGTGCTCCAGAATGGAAAGCTCCGTTCTCGTGATATAGTACTCGGGAGTCATGGTGATCCGCTCGAACAGCCGTGAGCCGTAGGAATCGTAAAAATATTTGGCCGGAATGGATTTCTGTGGCTTTGCCAGTCCGGCTCGGACATCCCGCATCATTTCCTCTTGGCGGTCTCCTTCCATGAAGTTAAAGAACCTTACCCTGTCTCCATTAAGACTCAGTCTAAGGGCATCGATCATATCAAAGTCTCCTTCAGTACGTAGAGCTCTACAAGGAAGATAGTGACTTCATCAGGAGAGGACAACTTCCGGCGGATCGGAAGTTGGGGCTTCCCCTGCTGAGGCCGGATTTGAAGGAGAAATGGTTACATTAATTCATAGCCGGTATTCAGTTTGGGGATTCCGGAGATTTTGCATGCAGTTATAGGATCAGGAAACTCGATGTATTCGCATTTTTTGGGTTGATGCACGTGTGTACAGACGGCCCGGACGACAGGGACAGAACCAAATTTTTTATAATATTCCCGGATAAATCTCAGTATTTCTATTTGCTCTTCTTGCAAGGGGCACTCCTTAGCGGCTCCCTCTCTCTCTGCCAGGGCACAAGCCACCGTCTCGTCCCAATCCTCGAAGTTTTCCAGATAACCTTCATCATCCACACTTATTTTCTTTTTCTCGTACTCAATTGTCGGCATGGCTTTCTCCAAAGCATGCAAAAATTGGTTTGAATATCCTAAAGACAGATAACCCTCATTCGAAAGACATTTTAAAAAAACGGGCTCTAATCCAATTTCGCCTTATTGACCAGCAATACTTTTAATATAATGATCTCGCCAGCCTGTTTCCATCGGCAAGCGTTCTTTTCCGCCCGGCGCGCAGGGCAGCCGCGCGCCGGGCGGAGCATTGATATATTGCCTGAATATACGAGGCATACGCGGATTTTTTGTTGCAGTGTTTGACAACATCCAGGGCAGTTGGTATTGAGAGTGCTCAGACATACCAGCCAGGAGGTTTATTCAATGAAGAAGAAGCATGGTTTTTTCCTTGCATTGGCCGCGTTATTGTTGGCAGCAGCTTTGGCATCCGCATCGGAAACCGGTAGCGGCATTGGAGCAGATGAAGCTCTCAAAAGATTGATGGACGGGAACCTGCACTTCATCGCAAACCAGTTAACGATTAAAGATTCCAGTGGTCCCGGCGCGCGGCAGGCCCTTGCCGCCGGGCAAAAGCCCTATGCCATAATTCTTTCCTGCTCGGATTCCAGGGTACCTCCGGAAATCATCTTCGACAAGGGATTGGGTGAAATCTTCGTGGTGAGAGTGGCCGGCAATATTCCGGACCCCATTATCCTCGGGAGTATCGAATATGCCGCCGAGCACTTCGGCTGCCCTCTGATCATGGTCCTTGGCCACAAACGCTGCGGCGCCGTGACTGCTGCCGTGGAGTCGCAAGGCCATCCGCACGGGAATATCGGCGCCATTATCGAAGCAATTACTCCTGCGGTCAGGCAGGCCAGAAAAGATGCCAAGGGCGCCGGTAAAGCCGATCTCGTGGAATCGGCCATCGACGACAACATTAAACTGGTTGCCAAATCCTTGATCAGGCGGTCAGCGGTAATCAAGTCGCTTGTCGATGCTGGAAAGGTAAAGATAATAGGTGCAAAATACGATCTGGATGACGGGACGGTAAGGCTCCTTGAGAAGAGTTTTTAGTTAGAAAATCAGTTCTTAGTAACTAAAAGCTCAAAACTAAAAACTGGAGGCACACCATGGACCAGGATCGGAGGGATTTTCTGAAAGGAGCGGGCCTTGTTGCCGCAGTCGCG
This sequence comes from Syntrophobacteraceae bacterium, assembly GCA_052147195.1. Classification (GTDB taxonomy): domain Bacteria; phylum Desulfobacterota; class Syntrophobacteria; order Syntrophobacterales; family Syntrophobacteraceae; genus SbD1. The sequence goes on along the minus strand of JBKQLC010000111.1, from coordinate 15,736 downwards.
GCGACGGGCGGGTTGACAGTGCAATATGCCGAGGCCGCGCGCGCCAGGACGGGTCAGGGTGGCATGGCTCGGGGGCTGATCTTGTTAACAATGCGCCGCGATGGAGAGTACCGGCTCGGCGTCAAAACCGAAAAAGGCATACTGGATGTGCCGCAGGCAGCAAAACTGTTAAATATGCACGCCCCGGCCACCATGGACGAATTGCTTCAGAACGAGGACGGCCCGAGCCTCAATGCGCTGGTGAGCGCCGCCCTCAAATCAGGCGCCGCGAGCAAGGCGCTTCTCAAGGAATCCGCCATCGAATACGGTCCGGTCGTGACCCGTCCGGAAAAGATCATCTGCGTGGGGCTGAATTACCGCAGGCACGCCAAAGAGGTGGGCATGGAGCTTCCGAGTCAGCCTGTGCTGTTCAATAAGTACAACAATACCCTCAATAACCACAACGGTTCCATCAAACTGCCGGTCGGGGTAGCCAGGAAATTCGATTATGAAGTCGAACTGGTTATAGTCATGGGCAAGGAGGCGAAAAACGTCGGCGAAGCGGATGCGCTTTCCCGTGTGGCGGGCTACTGCACCGGCAATGACTTCACGGCGAGGGACCTGCAGCTCGAAACCCCCAGCAAGCAATGGATGATCGGCAAGACACCGGACCAGTTTGCTCCCCTGGGGCCCTACCTGATTACCGCCGACCAGGTCGACCCCGACAACCTGAAGATCGAATGCCGCGTGAACGGCGAGACCCGGCAATCCTCCAACACGGACGATCTGATCTTTAACTGCCGGCAGATAATCAGTTTCACCTCCCGCTACATCACTCTCAAACCGGGTGACATCATTTTCACCGGTACTCCGGAGGGAGTGATCGCAGGCCGTCCGCCGGAAAAACAGGTTTGGCTCAAACCCGGCGACAAGGTGGCCTGCAGTCTGGAAAAACTTGGCGAATTGAAGTTCGACCTGGTTTGATGTGCAAACCCGGGACTGGAATTCCGGTCTCGATTTGCCATTGTTAAGATCCAAGTCGGTCCGAAAGGTCCTCGACGCGAAGCTGCCTTGACGGGTCAGCATCCACCCGGGTTTTCCTTGACTTCTGATACAACTCTGATAGAGCTTACCGGCGATCAGTACCGTCGGAGCCACGAATTTTGCGGCGCCATGCAGGTAATCGAACATCCCCCAACCAGAAAAGCTACACAGGAGATTCAAATGAAGAAACTGCTTACCGTTAGTGCTGTTATCCTCTTGATGATTTTCACAGCCGGTCTTTCAACAGCCTCAGCAGCATCGGCGGTATTTTTTGGAGGCGCGGGCAACCTCTTCTCAGTGACCGATGCCGGCGAAACAGCGACAACGACCGCGACCATCACCGTCAACGAGGCCGGCGGTCTTTTCTATGGGACTATCACCATCGCTTCGCCGGCAACTACGATTGATTTCTCGGCTGTCCTGGATAGTAAAGGGGTCTACACCTTCAACGGTCAAATCGTCGAAATAGTTTCCCCAGCTCCCGCCGCTTCCGCGGGTATTGCTATCGCGAATGTAGAGGGCGCGTTCACGATTTCGAAACATAAAAATCCTGTTTTAGCAAAGCATGCCAAGAAGGTCCTTGCAGCCGCAATCGAGTTCAAAACTCTGGGTACCGGAGAGAGTTACGCTGGTCTTCTTTTCAACGAAGCAGATTAGTATGACCTCCCGGCTGAATTCGCCTTCTCTTGAGACCCGGGGGTACAGACCGGGTAGGGGAATGCGGAGAGCAAACCGCTCATAATGTACTGAATTGTGTATTTTCATGCGGTATCTGCCGATAGCTTTCGTCCTGGAAGGAAGGGCCAAAAGAGGTCCTTAACCCGGACGCGGGCATGTCAAAGTCGCTTAACCACAGTTTTCGGAAGAGTTACCGAAGCTTTGCCTTGATGGGTCAGTATGGCCCCGGGTTATTCTTTGACTTCCGATACAGCCCAGATTAGCTTACTGAAAATGAGTGCCATCGGGGCCAGGAGTTTTGCGGCGCCAGGCAGGTAATCGAACAACCTCCCAACAAGAACAGCTACACAGGAGATTCGAATGAAGAAATTTCTTACCATTAGTGCCGTTGTCTTTTTGATGGTTTTCACAGCAGGTTTCGCAACGGCAAAAAAGGTACCATTTCCAGTTTTCCCTTTCACAGGCACGGGTGACGTTTTCTCCGTGACCAATACCGGCACCCTGGGAGGGGCAACCGTAGCGACCATCACTGTTAACAATGCAGATGGTCTTTTCTGGGGGACCCTCGTCTTCGGTGCAATTACGGTTGAATTCTCGGCTGTCGAGGATAGTTCAGGGGTCTTCACCCTAAACGGTATAGAGACCATAGGGGGTAGCGCGATTGTACAGGGCGCGTTCATTATTGCGAAGGAAAAAGAACCTGGTATCAAGGGTAAGATCCCTGCAGTCGCAATCCAATTCAGAATCCTGGGTGTTCCCGGAACGCCGAGTTACGCGGGTTTTCTTTATCAGTAGCATGACTTTTGGGCTGAATTCCCCTCCCTTGAGACCTGGGTACAGGCCGGGGAGGGGAATGCAGACGCCAGACGGCTCATAGTGTACCAAATTGTATATTTTCGTGCGATACCCGCTGATAGCTTCCGTCCCGGAGGGAAGGGCCAAAAGAAAGGTCCTTCCCCCCGGACGCATGCATGTCGAAGTCATTTAATCGCAGCCTTGGAAGAGTTATCGAAGCTGTGGCCTTTGCCCGCCGCTAACTGATAGTTTATTCCATCCCGGCAACTTGCCCGGCATTATTTGCAATTCATTTTTTTGAAATGTCAGTCACAGCCTGCTATTCGAAAGTCCGGATTTTCATCTCTGCGCGTTCCGGGTCTTTGCTGCGGAAAAGACTTGATGGGTTGCGCTCCGCTCCACCCATCCTACGAGTCTACGGATTTTCTCATGGTTCAGGGGTGTCCCCTAGGGACAGGAGAGACTGCGGTTAATCTCAGCTTTCTTCCGGTGAACGCATACCTTTCACCTCGAATCTGCCCATCTGCGTATTATCCCGACGACTTTCTCAAATGAATGCTCCTTTGCCAGGTACCAAAAATCAGGATAGGTACTCCCGTAATCAAATGAGTCACTCGTTCCAACGGTAAAACAAACGGTCTTCCTGTCAGTATCGAGATAGAGATCACCTTTCACACAACCCTTGGCCTGTGCGATGGCTTTCCGAATTGAGGATTTTGAAATCATAACTTTTCCTTTGGGATTGTCGTCAACCACGATGCAATTGGCTGTGGAAAAACCGGCGGCGTATTTGACCAGGTGGAGAGCCTGATGGAAGCAGTGAGAAAGTTGGTTAGATGCCCTGCCTCAAAAGAAGCTTAGTGTTGATATATTTTCACCAGGTGAAAAGGATGTGCGATTTTCGCACGCCTCATGGTCACGCACCGGCCGGCAAAAGGATACGATTAAAGCTCCACTCGACTATGATATGGAATCTAGTTTTCCCGGTCTTTACACCGACATAAAAAAGCCGGAGCTTTTAATGGCTCCGGCTGACTTTCGCTTTTTTAATGCCTTTTGCAAAGCCCGATTAGAGCTTTCTTACACTTGCGGCACTTGGCCCTTTACTGCCTTGTTCTTCCGCGAAACTGACCCGATCACCCTCGGCCAAAGACTTAAAGCCTTCGCCTTCTATGGATGAGTGGTGAACGAATACATCATGTCCATTGTCAGCTTCGATAAAACCATAACCTTTTTGATCATTAAACCATTTTACTCGACCTTCAACCATTTGCTGATCCTTCTTAAACTTTTGTGTTTTTTTCACTGCTCTTTTGGCGCGGTACTCGGAGTTACCCCGAAACCGAACCAATAATACTGGTGAAGATCGATTTCCTGCAACTCACAATAACCTACTCCATTGGCACGTTGTTATTATAACCGGTGATTTTAGAAAAGCAACCTATTTGTAGAAATGATGTAATCGCCGCTCTTTTTCGCAATTGATCTCTTATCCTGAGTGGGTTCAAGCTCAAGATGGTTTAAGGACAACTCCCCTTCAATGAAGGGTGAGACGAACGTGCAATTGAGTGAGCACTTACGGATATAATCGTTAATCCGCTCACCGGCCCCGATTTATTCTCGTTGGCCGTGGATTATTGCACTGCCTTCGGCGCCTTCAATTCAGATGGTAGAGCCTCTTCCCACCGTTTACGGTTATGGCCGTAACCAGTCCTTCTTTTTCCAGCATTTCCAGGCAGCCGCGCACTTCGGAAATACCCATCAGAAGCTTACCGCCGTCCGAGCCGCAGAGAAACACGGATTTGGTAACTTCAAACTGGCTCATGCCGGCTGTCTCCGGCTGTCCACCCTTCTTGCCGTTCAATATCTGGAGGATTCTGCGCCGCCGTCTCGCCCGCTCATGCTTTACCCGTTCGATCAGCTCCCGGTGGCCTGAAAAGGGCGCTCCGTGGCCGGGCAGGACCGTCCGAACGGGCAGTGCGGCCATCGCCTCAAGCGACCTTTCGTATTGCTCGAGTCCGCAATAGCGAGGGAGATCTCCATGATTTTTGAGATCCAGGGTGACGTATGGAATGACGCCCTTGATGAGACAATCCCCGGAAAAAAGGACGCCGTTTGTTTCGTCGAGCAGGCAAATGGAACCGGGAGTGTGCCCGGGCGTATGAAGGACTGCAAGATTGAAGAGATCAAACGAGAATAGCTCGCCACCGTTTAACAATTCCACGTCCGATAACGGGCTCAGATGCTTCCGTAATCGACCCAAAATCGCCGAGGTGCTCTTGTGGGCGATTTCCCCCGGAACACCGGCTTCTTCAAAAAAACCGCGGAAAAGCACCTCATTTTCTCTGCTTACTTCCTCCGATCCTGAAAGCGTCCTGCGTTTATCCCGGTAATGAACAAACACGGGTGCCCTGCATATGGCCGCTACCGCTCCAGCCAATCCCGCATGATCCGAATGGCCGTGAGTCAGAATGATTCTTCGAATATCCGAGACCCCGGCGCCCAACTTTCTCAACCCGTCCTGCAGACTTTGAAGTGCGTCGGGAGTATTGATCCCCGTATCGATCAGGGTGGGGGTCGAATCGAGGATGTAGTAGCAGTTCATGCTTCCCGGTTCGAATGGTAAGGGTATTTCGATTCTTTCGATTTGCACCATTTTCTCTCTATTTGGGGAATAAATCATGCACCATCAATTATAACAGGTCCATCCAGCAAACGAGCATCTCCAATGTTTACGCGAAGGTACGAAGCTGCGAAGAAGGATAAGAATGAGAAGCGCGGTAGTGAGCAGGGAGACGGCTTTGCCTGCTGGAGAATGATAATCTGTTGGGAAGTTCCTTCGCAGAGTTTTACACATGCACAGTTTTTTACGGCTTCCAATTGGGTTCGAGATCAAACGAACTGTCCTCCTGCATACCCGGACGCCCATGCCCAATGAAGGTTGTATCCGCCGAGATGCCCCGTCACATCGATGACTTCTCCCAGAAAATAGAGGCCCGGCACTTTCTTGGATTCCATGCTCCTGGATGAGAGTTCGTCTGTATCGACGCCGCCCAGGGTCACTTCGGCCTTGTTGAATCCCTCTGTACGGTCCGCGCGTAGCGGCCATCCGTGCAGGCTGCGGGCGATGGAATCGAGTTCATGCTGTGAATACTGGTTGATTGGCCTTGATACACTGTAGAGATCGCGCCAGAGCCTCACGAATCTCTTCGGCAAATACTGATCGAGGATGGTGGACAGAAGTGTTTTGGAATGGCGCTTTTCCAAAAAGACATCGAAAATGTCCAGTGCGGGCAGGAGATCGACTGTCAGGCTGCCCTTGCGATCCCAGTAGGAGGATATCTGCAGGATCACTGGGCCGCTTATTCCGTTGTGAGTAAACAGCAGGTTGCCTCGGAACTTTGCCCTTCCATGGCTTACCGTGGAAGCGATGGAAATTCCCGCCAAGTCACCGTATACCTCCGCGTCCTCAGGGCTGAACCTCAAAGGGGTGAGAGCCGGGTTCAATTTGGTGACTTTCAGCCCGAACTGTTTTGCGACTGCGTATCCGAAATTGCTGGCCCCCAAATTGGGATAAGACAAGCCCCCAGTCGCGATAACGAGCGACTCGGAATCGAAAATACCCTTGTCCGTTGCAATCCGAAAACCGTCAGTCTTGCTTATTTCCGATATCTTGCAGTTCAACTGGAGCCGCACCGCCGCCCTATCGCACTCGGACCTTAGCATATCGGCTATTTCACTGGACTTTTCATTGCAGAAAAGCTGGCCTTCTTCCCGCTCATGGTACCTGATCCCATGGCTTTCCACGATGGATAGAAAATGCGATGGAGTAAATCGCGAGAGGGCGGAAGTGGCAAAGCGCGGATTTTGCGAAATGTAATTTTCCCGTCCCATAATCCTGTTCGAGAAGTTGCACCGTCCTCCCCCGGAAACGAGTATCTTGCTTGCAGCCTTTTCGCAATGTTCGAGGACCAGGACCGACCGCCCCCTTTTCCCCGCCTCAATTGCGCACATCAGGCCCGATGCGCCTGCGCCGATTATTACCACGTCAGTTTTCATTTATAGTACTTGAATGAACGCGCCGGATTTCCACCAACATTAAATATTCAACCGGGTCTCCGCCAAATCAGGAAACCATTCCGGTACACTTCATGAATTCGATGAAAAGGGATATCCATTGTTTCACATGTCTCGTCCGCCAGTTGAAAAGAAAACCGGTTTCCTTCCTCGAAATGCATTCTCCCGAGCGGGATTCGAACGATCCTTTGCGCTACATGATCGAGATAACCAATTTCAAAGGTCCCCGCTCCGAATTCCCTATCCCATCGGATTCTGTTTAGAAGTTCCTGAATCGGGGTCACCGGATTTCCTTTTAAAGAAGAGCGGTGCTTGTGATCGTATCCGCCTCCCTGCGGTGATTTCAAAAAGAAATGCGAACAGAGGCATATTAATCATATTGGCTTTTAACCTCCCTTGCTATGATCTTGCGGAGATAGTCCCGATCTATTTCCGCTTTTTTCAAGACATGGCCTTTTTTGTCTCTGATCTTAGCGGTTAATGCTTTCAGTTCTGGTTGTTCGGTAAGAAGCCGATCAAGGAGTTCTTCGATATTGGTGAGGTTCTTGGATTTCCATTCTTTATGAACTGCAACCCGAAACTTCTGCAAGAGCTTTTCATGGTGATCCTTTGTATCTGCGACACTTTTTGCGGTCATGCCATTCCTTCCCGCTTTGAAAAATAGACTTGTTCGCTTCAGATTGTGGTAGCATTCCTCCAGTTTCAATTCAGATTTAAGTTACTAAGACATCGTATCATTGCCTTCGCCCATGAGCAACGCCACTGGAAAACTGAGTAACATATCTCCGACAGACAGTGCCTCGCCCGCAGAAAGCACCTCGTTCGTGATAACATTGCGCCAGGCGGCAGGCACCCCGTCAGGCATTATCACCTCTGTGTCCCGCCATACTTGTCTCCCCAGAGGGAAATCTCCCTCGTTAACCAGATGGCTGACAAACCTGGGAGCAACGACCAGCGCCCATTGTTGCTCATACCTCCAGGCAAAGGCGATGACATGGTTCCTGAATCTTCCCGCCGGCTCAAGGGGAAGATAAGCCCCGGAGCGGAAGATCTCTCGATTTGCTTTTTTTGCTTTGAGCGCCCGGTAAATGAGAAAGAGCTTAATCTTTCCATCCTCTCTGGTCGCAAGGAGATCCTGGACCAGCCGGCCAATATCAGCATCATCCTGTTCACGGATGCCGGCCAGCATGGCTCGCCTTTTTTCAAAATCCACCGGCTGCCGATTGTCAGGGTCCACCAGGCTCAGGTCCCATAGTTCAGATCCCTGGTAGAAATCAGGCACACCGGGTGAGGTAATCTTGATCAGTGTCTGAGAGAGGGAGTTGAGTATCCCGTAATGAGAAACTCTCTTGCAAAACGGGATAAGGTCTTTCAGAAATTCGTTGGCTTTCGAGCGGGCCAGGATTTTCTGAGCGAATGAGACGTAAGCGTTTTCATACTCCGTGTCGGGTTTCAACCACGCGGTGTGGACTTTGGCTTCCCGGACAGCTTTGACAATATACGCCTTAATTCTTTGAACGAAGTCGGGATAATCGGACTGTAAAAAGGGAAATGCTCCGATGAGTGTCTGGTACAAAAAATACTCGTCATTCCTGTCCGGGACGGCCAAGCCATGGACGCGCTTCTTTTTGCCCTTGTTTATCCTGATCCATGTCCGGAGTCTTTTTCGCCACTCGTCAGGCATCTCGGACAATACATTTATCCTGGCGCGCGCGTCTTCGCCTCTTTTGGTATCGTGAGTCGAGGTTGCATTTAAGGAATCCGGCCACAACTTTCTTTTTTTCGAGTTGAAGTTGTGGAATTCTTCGAGCGAGCAGCCGAAGTGACCCGGCCGGCCGCCCACCTCATTGAGTGACAAGAGCCGGTTGTACACATAATGGGTGGTATCTTCGACTCCCTTGGCCATTACCGGCCCGGTAAGTTGCTGAAATCTCATGACAAAATGGAGCCAGTCCAGCTTCTCTTCCTCAGAAATGTAGTCAGGAAAGTCCAGGAGAAGGAATCTTCGTACGAACGTAAATCCATGTAACAGGGCGGGGAAATTGGTTCTGGCCTGGTCCACCGCTGCCAAAATGGTCTTCCTGTCCTCTTCCGAGACCACAACCTGGCTGATGTAGGTCCTGTATACGGGAAATACCGCCAGGACTTCGGTCAAGGCTCTTCGCAGCGCAGTGAGAGTTATGTCGCTTCCATGGCGATCCCGGCTGGAGATATTCTTCAGGAGCTGGGCGAGGTTGTGGACGTCGCTCGCCATATCTTCCTGGATCATCAGTTTTTTGTTGTCGCGCACGACATCTTCATAAGAATTCTTTAAGCCGGTTACGCTGGAATAAATTTTGCCGAACGCGCGCTCATTTTCCTTTTGACAAAACAACTCATTGACATAATTTGTAAAATCGTAGCCGGTGGTTCCCTGTACCGGCCACAACGGTGGCAGATCTTCGTCAAGATTGAGTATTTTTTCAACGACGATATATGTTGCCGGCGCCCTGCTTCTCACTTTATTAAGGTAGCTTGCCGGATCGTACAGCCCATCAACATGATCAATTCTTACACCGGTGACAACTCCTATTCCAATCAGATCGAAAATCAGGGCGTGGGTGTAGTTTAAAACGTGCTCGTCTTCCACTTTGAGTGAAATCAGCCCATTCACACAGAAAAAGCGGCGATAGTTTATTTCTTCCGCGGCCACTTTCCAAAATGAAAGCCTGAAGACTTGTTGGGAAAGAAGGTCATCAAGAAAATTAAAGCTTTCGGCCTTCCCCTTTTCACCATTGAAAGCCCGCACGTTTTCATCAACAAATGCCTTTACTACATCGTTGCTGTTGTAGACTTCCCACAGAGTGTGCTGGATGAATTTTATCTGGTTATTGCGCTCCTCCGGTTCATCGCTCGAAGAGAGCGACTTCAAGACATAGAGGATGCCTAAGAGTTTGATAAAGTCAGGATTGTCTTCGGCAAGTTTCTTTTTTAACCGGGACAAATCGTTGAAGAGATTTAGATAAGATTCGATTCGTAACGGAAAAGCGAAGTTGTAGTAAGCGGCCTTGAAGCCGTCAGGACCGTATTGGAGGGCGATCTCTCCATCTTCGAGAGACTCCCCATAGAACCTGCCAAGAAATGGCGCCAGAATTCTCTTGTTGAGGCTGGCTGCCGGATAATCCCAATTCACGTCGAAAAACTTAAAGTACCTGGAGCTGGAGCCATTCTGCAAAATATCCATCAGCAGCCGATTGTCCGAATCTATCGCCATATGATTCGGGACAATATCCTGAATCCACCCCATATTGTATTTTTTCAGCTCCGCGGCCAGCCCCTCCAAGTCAGAGAGGCCGCCCAACTCAGGATTCAGGTGATTGGGGTCAACCACATCATAGCCGTGGAGGCTGCCCTTGACGGCTTTAAATATGGGAGAAGCGTACAGGTCGGATATACCCAGGTCCGCCAGATAGGAAATGACTGTCCGTGCGGCCTGAAAGCCGAAGGCTGGATTTAATTGAATCCGATAGGTGGCGGTTGGCATATTCACGAGAGACTTCCTGTTCTTCTATCCATTGTCAGGTTTGCTGTTTACGGGGCATACGGGCACCCGAAGCAAAAAATTCTCGGCCAACGCCGTGTAATGAGGCAGCCATTCTTTGGCGTTTTGGTCGCCTTGGCCAGCCTTCTCTTCGAAGTTGGGACAATGGGCGTGAAGGATCTTGTAGCAGATGTTCTGGGTTTTCCAGAGATTAACCTCGAACGGCAAGGTCCGGACCAGTTGTGCAGCCTTATTCAACCTCTCCAGTCGAGAAAGGTCGTCAGGTTGGTCGATGAGTTGTTCGGCCAGATGTTCGATGTTGCGTGCCAGTAACAATCCCAGAGCAGTCGCATCCAGAGTCGCGCCGGCCAAACGAGCTTCTTCCAGAAGCGGTCTTACGGCTTCGGGGTCAAGCCCCTCCCCTTGAAGCATTCTGCGAAGCTTGGCATTCAAGCACAAGTCAGCGGCGACCGACAGGACCGGGGGTCGTGGCGTGCCGGACCCGGTCAGAAAGCGAATCAGGGGAGCATGGTGCTCATAAATCGAGCTATATGCAGCCTCGGCCTCTCTTAGAGTCGGCCCCATTATGATGTCCAGGACTTTTCGCCGCTCATCGGCAAAAAGCGAGGTCAGAGAGTAGGTAGACGTCCCGAAGTATTTACCAAGCAGAAGTATTGTCTTTGGGAAGTCAGCTCCGGCGAAAGCGGCTGAAATCTCCTTGGCCAGCGCTTCATATTTTTGCGCGCCCTGATATTCACCGGTGCCGCAGGCGATACTATGATCACCAAGATGTAGAACGCCAAAGCACAAGCTGGAGGATACGCGCGTAACCTCTGAAGTGACAGTGGCACGACCGATTACCAGTCTCGATCCTCCTACCTGAAAGCTGCGGTAGTCCTCCCGGGTGGCGGAATACGCATAGATCGAGCTGCGTTCACCGATATCCTGAAACAGCGAGCTAAGGGCATAGTGAGCACCCACATCTTTCATATCGAGCATGGCGGGCCTGACCCATTTCTCATAAACTGTGCGGCCGTCACTGTGTTCAGGCATGTTGCTCCTTGCACGCTCAAGATGTTCGAGAAAGCCGGGTTCGAATGAGTCGCTAAAAAGCTCATCGGCCAATTGCAGGACCCTGCCGGCGTATCGTATGACCTGAACCGTCTCAATGCCGGAAAGCTCGTCAAAAAACCAGCCGCAGCTTGTGTACATGAGCATGGCGTGGCGTTGGAGCTCCATAAGCTTCAGGACCGTGATCTCATCGCCGGACTTTAAGGGGCGGGTCGCGTGGCGGTCCATAAACGCCGCGATTCGCTCGGGTGTACGATCCACGACGATGTCGATGTAGTCGTCTCGAGCCGCCCAGGGATCGGTCAGAAACTGCCCGGCCATTTGTTCGAAAGCCGGATTCACGGCGTCGCGGAGCCAGTCCAGGGCCGCACGAAGGGGGGCTCGCCATGATTGGTTCCAACCCTGGTTGCCTCCACTGTTGCACCCGCAATCAGACCGCCAACGTTCTATGCCGTGCTCGCAGCTCCACGAGCTGTTTTCAAAGATCTCCACTTCGTAGGTCGGTGGATGATCCTCCAGGTACCGGGCATAATTGGTGACCTGCGCCAGTCCGTTGGACTCGATGAGATGGAGCGCATGCGCCAGGGCCATGTCCCCGTAGCGATGATGATGCCCATAGCTTTCGCCATCCGTGGCGATGTTTACGAGGCGAGGCGAGGCGTCTGCGAACGCGGACAGCAGCCTGTTGGCGAACGCCTCGCCGTTGTTGAGCAATCCTTCAAATGCAAGGGCCTGTGCAATGGGACCGTCGTAAAAAAACAGGTTCATGTCGCGGCCGGACGGCAGCGACACCCGATAGGCTATTGCAGGATAGATTTTTCCACCACTGACATCCTGCCATTCATTACTATCAATGGGCCGAACCCGGCTTGCCTGCCTGGGGGCAAGTATGGTAAATCCGATGCCGTGTTGTGCCATAAGGTCCAGGGTTTCAAGATCTACCGCCGTCTCCGGGAGCCACAATCCTTCGGGCTTACGTCCAAATCGATATTCAAAATCTTTTATTCCCCAGATAATCTGGGTGTTTTTGTCGCGGCTGTTGGCCAGCGGCAGGACCATGTGATTGTAGGCCTGAGCCAAAGCATTTCCATGACCGGAGAATTTCTCCACGCTCTGCCGATCAGCCTCTAGAATCGCCTCATAGGCATCGTGGGCATACTTTTGCATCCAGAGCAAGACCGTTGGACCGAAGTCGAAGCTTATGCTGGCGTAATTGTTCACCAGTTGGGCGATTCTTCCTTCCGTGTCCCAGATTCTCGATACGGCGTTTGCCGCGTAGCATTCAGCGGCAATCCGCTCGTTCCAGTCGTGGTACGGGAACGCGGAATCCTGGATTTCAATGGCCTCCAGCCAGGGACTTTCTCTGGGAGGTTGATAAAAATGCCCATGGATACAAACAAATCGGTCCATCATTTAGGGTTCCTTTCGCCGTCTGCAATCCGGAAACATCAGACCGCGCACCGCAGCACAACAAAGAAGTGACAGGTGGTACAGAGCACAATCAGAATCAGCCGGAAACGGAGGGTTGTGAACAAATACCGCATACCCTGCCTCTCTCATCATAGAGCTACGAGGTGTTGTCAGAGGAAGAAGTCAGGATTCAAGACAGCGGATGTGTTCACCATCCTTAATTTGTGGATAGCTTGCGGGCGCGGCCATTCAAGCGAAATGTCCGAGCATCTTTTGCGATTCTTCTCCGTTAGTATAATAATTTAAGAATGGGATACAGGCTGTCAAATACCGGGAAGTGGTCTCTTGAATCTCAGAGTATGAAAACTCCCGTTGAAGCTTCCTCAGTCAGTCCATTCACTGTGTCATCTGCTGCCGTCATATTCCCTGAATGGAAACGTACAGCTCCTACGTGCCAAGTCGTCTGCATCCACTTATCAATCTATTTACTTTGTACAGAAATTCCTTATTTTAATGGCTTGAACTATTACGCTGAATCATGCATAGCATAAGTGGCAGTCTCGCTTTGCAGCAAGACTGCGGTGGTTGCCAAATAGTCGCAGATGAAAGGACACCAAATGTCGCCATACCATCCTTACCTCGGGCCAGCCGTTGCTTTGGTTGCAGGGATATTGATCCTGATTCAACCCGGATTATTGAGTGTTATTGTGGCGGTCTATCTGATTGTAACCGGCATACTTGGTCTGTTGGGGGCAAAGCCTACCAGCCGATGGTGGTAGAGAGAATAATTCTGAAACATTATGACTATCGGCTCCAACCTGGCCAATGTTCTTGACAATATCCAGGACCGGCATCACTCAAATAATAGTTGTAGTGTTTCAACAGTACATTGGCATCGGTGATGGATAAGGAAGGGTATACAAATTGACATCGATGTCATGACTGGGCTTCAATTGGCTCTCCGGCGGAAGCGGCCTGAATCCTTATTTCCTCGGCGAACTTCCTCAATTCCTCACCGTCGATGGATTCTTTCTCGAGTAAGATGCCGGCAAACTTCTTAAGAGGGTCCCTATAATTCTTCAACTTTAGCAGCACTTTCTGGTGCGCTTCGTCGATTATCCTGTTCTTCTCCCGATCGATCTCCTGCGCTGTCTGTTCGCTGTATTCTCTTTCCCCCGGACCGAATCCCATATCGAGGTATCTTGACTGCTGATGGGTGTAGGTCAAAAGCCCTAGGCGCTCGCTCATCCCATACTCCATCACCATACTGCGGGCAATATCGCTGGCACGCTGCAGGTCGTTCTGAGCCCCGGTTGAAATATCTCCAAAGATCACCTCCTCTGCTGCCCGCCCGCCCAGAAGTACCTGCAAGCGATCCAGGAGTTCATCACGTGTCATGAGGTAACGATCTTCGGTGGGAAGCTGCTGGGTATAGCCCAACGCAGCGATGCCTCTTGGAATGATGGAAACCTTACTGACCGGGTCGGTACCGGGCAGAAGCATTGCTACAAGCGCATGGCCTGATTCATGGTAGGCCACGATTTCCTTTTCCTTCGGGCTCATAGCCCTGTTTTTCTTTTCGAGGCCTCCGATGATCCGCTCCGCTGCCTCCCGGAAGTTAAGCATGGTCACTTCGTCCGCATCCCCCCTGGCCGCGATCAGAGCAGCTTCATTGATCAGATTCGCCAGATCGGCGCCAACAAAGCCGGGAGTCATGGCCGCGACTTTTTTGAGATCCACATCCGGACCGATTTGGACATCTTTTGCGTGAACCTTGAGAATAGCCTCCCGGCCGCGAATATCGGGCTTGTCAATCGCCACATGACGGTCGAACCGGCCCGGGCGCAGCAGAGCGGGATCTAGTATGTCCGGGCGGTTTGTAGCGGCCAGGATGATCACCCCCGCTCTCGGATCGAAACCATCCATCTCAACGAGAAGCTGGTTCAAGGTCTGCTCCCGCTCGTCATGCCCGCTCATGGGGTTGAGTCCGCGGGCCTTTCCCAGAGCATCCATCTCGTCCAGGAAGATAATGCAGGGAGCATGCTCCTTGGCTTGTTTGAAGAGATCCCTGATGCGGGCCGCTCCCACTCCTACGATCATCTCCACGAATTCGGAGCCGCTCATGCTGAAAAACATTACTCCCGCCTCGCCCGCAACGGCCTTTGCAAGCAGCGTCTTGCCGGTCCCCGGCGCCCCAACCAGAAGAACCCCTTTGGGAATACGTCCCCCAAGGCGCTGAGATTTCTCCGGATCTTTAAGGAATTGGACGACTTCCTCAAGCTCACCTTTGGCTTCATCAATTCCAGCTACATCATTAAAGCTTACCTTTACATCTTTCTCACCATAGACTTTCACTCTGGCTTTACCCAAGGAAAGCACACCCTGGGGGCCTCCACTCATTTTTTTCATCAGAAAAAACCAGACGAAAACGAAAAATACGAGGGGCAGGAGCCATGAGGCCATCGCCCCGAGCCATTTGTTCTCAATATAGCCGCTGAACTTGATCCCTTTTTGTTCAAGCTGCCCGACGAGTTCCGGATCTTCAATCCGAACGGTGACGAATGATCTTTCCGGCTTGCCCTCGTCTGCTTTCAGTTTGCCTGTTATCTGCTCGGGGCCGACGATAAGATTTTCCACCTTTCCCTGCTGAACCCACTGCTTGAAATCCGAATAGGAAATTGTTTCGGTCCGCTGGCTCCCCGAGTAACTCTGGAACCAGAAAAACATGAGCGTGCCCGCGATGAGATAATACCATATGGAAAAGTGTACTTTTTTGCGTGCCGGGTCGACCTGGCTCGGCCCACCCTTTCCCGCACCCTTTATAAGATCAATGATCTTATTCGTCAGACTGGAATCTTCATTTCTGTTTGTTGTCATTAGATTGCTCCCTGTCCCGATGCTTTCAGGACAACTCCACCGCTTTACTTTTCAAAGCGCGGACATCTTCCATTAATTGCGTCAGGATTCCAATCTGGTCCTGCTGTACCGCGACCAGTTCACTCCACTGCTCTTGTCTCAGCATATCCAACTTTTGATGCAGTGACATGATCTCCAATTCCGCTTTCAGGTTCACTTCGTAGTCGTGTGCGGCATCAATCCTGTCTTTTTCCGAATGGCGGTTCTGGGACATCATGATAACCGGGGCTTGTATCGCCGCAAGCA
>JBKQLC010000110.1:0-11253 GCA_052147195.1 Syntrophobacteraceae bacterium | reverse complement strand
TCACTTGCGCTCAAAACTTCTTTTCCTGGCGGCTGTGCTCGCTTTTGGCATGCATTGCATGCTGCCGGGTTTAAGCGCCGCCGTCGATGATGACCCATACGCCCAGCCTCGCGAAGCGCTCATAAAGGAGATAGAGGCCACCGCCCTGAACTTAGCCTCTCTGGTCGGCCGTGACACCGTAAACCCCCGCGTACTTGACGCCATTCGGAAAGTCCCGCGCCATGAATTTGTCAGCGAATACCTCAGATCCTTTGCATACGACAACAGGCCCTTGCCGATCGGCCACGGGCAGACGGTCTCGCAGCCCTATATCGTGGCTGTCATGACTGATTTGCTGGACTTGGAAAAGGGACATACTGTGCTTGAGGTTGGTACAGGTTCCGGATACCAGGCCGCAGTCCTCGGAGAGTGTGTGAAACAGGTCTATACGATAGAGATCCTGGACGAGCTCGGGAAAGAAGCGCAAGCGCGGCTAAAGCGGCTCGGTTACATGAATGTCGAGGTCCGCATCGGAGATGGCTATAGCGGTTGGAAGGAAAAAGCGCCCTTTGACCGGATCATCGTAACCGCCGCCGGAAACAATATCCCGCCCCCGTTGATCGAACAGCTCAAGCCGGGGGGAAGGATGGTGATTCCAGTGGGCGAACCACATGCCGCCCAGCAATTGATGTTGCTCGAAAAGAAAGAGGAAGGAAAGATCAAAACGAGGCTGGCGCTGCCAGTCGCCTTTGTCCCGCTCACCGGCGGACATTAGTGAGTGCTGAAACCTCAACTTCTCCAAATCATGTATTCTTTGATTGTCTTGCCGATAGGACTTCAGGAGTTGGCAAGCAAGGTGGAGCAGAACGCCTGATAAATGAAATAAGAATCTGACTGCCATGTAGCTCCAATATACGGTTTGTGTGCTCGCAACGTACAGTCTCCACCTACTTGATGTCCAAGCCAACCATCTCGTAAGATGACAATAGGTCATTTTAACCTCTCGCTCAACTTTCTATATCTCGTAGGGGGTGTGAACCCCTGAGCTTTCTCGAACATCTTCGCTGTAACAGGGATTGGGTCATTCCTGTATCCCTCATCGAAGGTGATCCAGTACTGGCACATCCCTTGGGCGAACCCGGAGGCGTTCCGGATTCTACTCTGGGGCGAGGAGATGCTAGACGGGATGCTGGTGAACCCATACGACATCGACGAACTGACGGACGAATTATGCGGGCGTGCACCTGCCAGAACCGCAACGGCGCCAGCAAATGACCGGAGGAGCGCCCAGGTTGCGAAGAACGATGTGTACCACTTGGGATGGAGCATTTTCGAGGATCTGGAGCGAATCGGGTTGTGGGAGGTTGCCTCTTGAACGACATCCTGGGAAACAGGCGCCTCTGGGTCTTCGACTTCGACGGAACGATCTCGCCCATCGTCCCCGAACGGAACTCTGCACGTTTGCACCCGGAGTGGCGTAAGCTCCTCGATGAGCTCTCGCGAACACCCGGTAGTTCTGTGGCCGTCCTTTCCAGCAGGGAAATCGAGGATCTTTCACGGAGGGTTCCATTGCCAAGCGTCATCCTGGGTGGGGCCAGCGGGCTTGTGTGGCGTCTTCCCGGGGGGCACAAAATCTGTCCCGGAAACGTAGCGGAGACCCGGCGGGAAAAGTCTCGCGTGGTCCTCGCGCCGTTGCTCTCCAGGCTTTCCTCCTTCCCCGGGGTAGACGTTGAAGACAAGGGCTGGTCGGTGGCCGTCCATTATCGTCGCGTCCTTCCCAAAGCTATGGCAATGCTGCAACCGCTGATGGAGGAACTCGAAGAGACGCATGGAATCCGTGTTTTCCGGGGGCCGTACGTTGCCGAGGTGCAATTGCTCCCCCAGGTGAACAAGTCCTTCGGTATTCGCCGATTGTGCCGGTTCCTGGGTGTCGATCCTCACAAAGCTCAACTTCTCTATGCCGGGGACGACGAGAACGATGCCGTAGCGATGCGATGGGTGTTGAGAAAGGGAGGGATCGCTTTTTGTGTGGGAAAGCCTATGAGCATTCCCGGGGTGCGGGTTGTGGAAACCCCGGTTGACCTGGCGCGGGCGGTCCGTGAACTGGCCGCCATCGTGCCTCATTTGAACAAGAGGAAAGAAACCGAGGTTGTGGCATGAAGACTTTCGAAGTAATGGACTGCGCACTCCTCATGAGGATGAGCGGACTGGCCCCCGCGATGAACTTGCGGGAGCTCCGGGACCGGATCGCGACGTGCGGCGAGAACGTGCTATACCACCACTTCTGCGAGACCACCCTCCGTCCCACGTTCGACGATCCCGACTACCGGAACGACTTCGCGGTATGGGCGAAACTCTACTTGAGGGATCGTGTGCTGGCGGAGAGGCTGGGGATCATCGACCCGTATGCCTTCGGTACGATAGAGGAACTTCGGGTCGCCGTGTTGGACATCATCGACAACCGCCTAGGAGAAGCGGCGATGATTCACTGGGTGAGACTCGGGGACGGGTTCATCTTCAAGGAAGCCATCCCAGTGATTTTTAATACGGGCGAGCGGATCCGAGACCCGCGCGAACTCGCTCCGGCCATCTTGAGGATGACCGACGGGAGCATCTATTACCATTTCCTGGAGGCTTTGCACCGCCCCCCTGTCGGTAAGGACGATTTTTCAGTCTGGCTCCTGGAGGCGGGAGATGTGTACGGGCAATTAATTCGCTCCTTGGGGGCCATCGACTTTTATTTTTACAGCCTCGCCCGCCTTCGGAAGGAGCTCTCACTTGCGCTGACAATCGCGGAGGTGGCGTAATGAACATTCCTCTGGCCGAATACGAGGTGATCGTCGGTTCTTCCACCCTAGCGCAATTGCGGCGCCTCGGGGAAAAACTCGCCGGTCTTCGGGTCGTCCACGTGAGTTCGACGCGGGAAAGGGGCGGCGTAGCGGAGATGCTGGAATGGATGGTTCCCCATATGCGGGATGTGGGCGTGGATGCATCCTGGGAGGTGGTCCATGGCGATCCCCTGTTCTTAGATATCACCAAGGCGATCAACAACGGCCTGCAGGGGGAGAGCGTCGACTTGTCCAAGGCGGACTGGAAGATATATGAGGCCGTCAATGAAATGAATGCCGGGAGGCTCCGCCCCCTGCTGGAGGAGGCGGATATCGTCGTCATCCACAATCCCCAGCCGGCCGGCCTTCTCAATTTTTGCCCGAACCGCAAGGGCCGATGGATTTGGCGGGCGCACATTGACATCAGCAGGCAGTTCCGCGCCGTCGGGAGGGTCTTTCGGACGTTCGTGGAAAATTACGACGCAAGCGTCTTCTCGATGGCCGAGTTCGCCCAGCTTCTCCCGCACCCCCAGTTCCTGATCCCGCCAAGCATCGACCCGTTAAGCGAAAAGAACCGGGATCTGGACCCGGCCGAGCTTTCCAGTATACGGGAGGAATTCGGCCTCGACCCGGACCGGCCGCTGATCGTACAGATCGCCCGGTTCGACCGGTTCAAGGATCCGATCGGCGTGATTAAGGCGTACCGGCTTGTCCGAAAGGCGACCCCCGTCCAACTCGTTCTGGCTGGCGCGGAGGCTACTGACGATCTCGAAGGCAAAGCGGTCCTCGAAGACGTGTTGGCAGCGGCGGCGGGGGATCCCGATATCCACGTCCTTCTTCTTCCTATGGAAGCCCACAAGACCATCAACGCTCTTCAACGTCTGGCGGACATCATTCTCCGGAAATCCACCAGGGAAGGGTTCGGTTTGACTGTCGCCGAGGGAATGTGGAAAGGGAAGCCCGTGATCGGGGGAGATGCAGGGGGCATCCGACTGCAGGTCGTCAACTACCACACCGGGTTTCTGGTGTGTACCCCGGAGGGAGCGGCACACCGGATCCGTTATCTTCTCCACCATCGGGAGCGGATCAGTGAGATGGGTGGTGTGGCCAGGGAATTCGTGCGGGGTAATTTCCTTCTGACCCGACATCTCCGGGAATGCCTCACATTGTTTTCTGCGATTCGAAGCGGGGAAAAAAGCCGCACCCTTCAGGTATAGGTTCGCAAGGTGGGATAGGCCTTATGGTCTCTTTTCAGCTAAGTCTCTGACCCGCAGGGTCGCGCGAGCGGCAGGAAAAACAAGAGCCGATGACCATGATCTTCGGTGCAGTCGGTTCAACTGTTGCATCGAGCTGTGCTCTACCTGGTGGAACAAGGGTGACGTCGTTCTGCTGCTGATCGAGGAATGGCAGCCCGCTTTTTCGGTCCAGATCGGCGATAACAGAACCGATGAGGATGTTTTCCGGGTCCTTAGTTGGCGTGGCGTGGGAATAAAAGTAGGAAACCCGGAAAGTTCCACCGCCGCTCAGGGTTCCTCCCATATTGCGAATCGGTGAAAGCGTTTCTCGAAGTATAGCTTTTAATCGAGACTGGGAAGGACTGATCGTATGGGAGAACGAAGACTGGTCGTTGTTTCGAACCGGCTGCCGATTGTCCTGGAACGTCAAAAGACCGGGAAATGGGACATAGGCCCGGGCGCGGGCGGACTGATAACCGCCCTTGGACCGGTGCTCCGAAACAGGGGAGGTCTTTGGATCGGCTGGCTGGGAGCTTCGTCGGAGAAACTGGCCGATTTTTCCGGGCTGGATGAGCTGCTGCGAAGAGGCGCCGAAGAAACCGGCTATGCGCTCAGTCCGGTTCACCTGAGCTCGGAAGAGGTTCAAAATTTCTATTTTGGCTTCTCAAACCAGATACTGTGGCCGCTTTTTCACGATTTTCCCACCCGATGTAATTTCGATCCCGCCTACTGGCAGGCCTACGAGTGGGTAAACAGGAAATTTGCGCAGGCCATCCTGGATAATACGACCGAGGAAGACTTCGTGTGGGTACACGACTATCAGCTCATCCTTGCAGGTTCTGAGCTGATAAAGATGGGGAGGAAACGGCATACCGGATTTTTCCTGCACATACCGTTTCCTCCGCTGGATGTTTTCATCAACCTGCCCTGGCGGTTCGCAATTCTGGACGCCCTGATGCAGTACGATCTCATTGGATTCCAGACCGAGCGCGACCGCCGCAACTTCATTGGCTGTGTTCACGCGCTCACTCGCGGGTCAAGGGTTCTGGGAAAGGGTCATGTCTGCAAGCTGGTTACTCCCGACCGGGAGGTGCGAGTCGGAAGCTTTCCCATCAGCATCGACTTCAAAGAGTTTGCCGGCCTGTCGGCAAGTCTCGAGGCGGCCGAGCAGGCCAAAACGATACGGGCCAACCTGCCAAACCGCAAACTCATCTTCGGAGTCGACAGACTCGACTACACTAAAGGCATCCCGAACCGGCTCAACGCTCTGGTCAATGCCCTCGAGAGGTACCCCGACCTGCGCCGTAGGATCACTCTTATCCAGGTCATAGTGCCAAGCCGCGAGGTGATCGAGGAATACTGCAGGATCAAAAAAGAAATTGAACGCATGATCGGTGAGATAAACGGGAGGTACACCGAAGTCGGGTGGACCCCGATCACTTACATGTTTGGCTCATTGAGCCGGCCTGAGCTCGTGGGTTATTACCAGGCTTGCGAAATCGCCCTGATTACGCCCCTCAAAGACGGAATGAACTTGGTCGCCAAAGAGTATTGCGCTAGTAAAATCCACGAAAACGGCGCGCTCATCCTGAGTGAATTTGCCGGGGCGGCCGCAAGCCTGCACGATGGAGCGCTCCTGGTGAATCCGTACGATATTGAAGGTGTGGCTGACGCCATTCACCAGGCATACACAATGAGCCCGAATGAAAGGCGCGAGAGAATGAGGAGCCTGCGGCACACCATCCGCAGAAACGATGTTTACCGTTGGGTCGCTTCGTTCCTCGAAGCCGGGATTGCCGAGGACATGAGGCAATTCCCCCTGATGGAGTTATTCGTACCGAGGCGCAGGCAGAACTTCTTGCCGAAACAGTCACAAAAACGCGTGTTTCAGCCGGATCAAAATCGGCTGGTTCCTATTCTGCTATCTGAAAAGCAAGTGAAACGAGAACAACAATGAAACGAACAATACTGACGGCTTTGGTGCTGGCCGCGGTACTGGTTCTCACACAAGGAAACGGAGTCGCGCGCGCCGCATCTGCCGCCGGGATCGATGCCGACGCTGACGCTGCCTTGATGAAGCTCTACACCGAACAACCTGCAGCAAAGATGCTTGCGGAGAAAGCCATTGCTATCCTGGTGTTTCCGAACTCTGTCAAGGCCGGCTTTGTGTTTGGCTCACCCGTCCTGTATAGACTTTAACTAGACGAAGTAAGATATCTCTCCTCGTTCGAAAGAAATAGGGCACCAAAATCTTCGCCGTATTCGAATCATTTGTTTACCGAATCACCGCAAATTGCGCTCTTTTGAAATTGACAAGAGTCACAAACTCATTGAGTGGCAGTATCATGAATATACTTAAAGAGCTCCAAAGTACATCTTGGGTAACCCCTGCACATTCTTTATAGGTAAGATGCTGATATTACTAGCTATTCTTGGCAGTCTGAACTGAGCAGCAATCAGTAACCGTAACCTTAAATACTTGTAAAGGTTAGGTCCCCTGCGGCGCTGGTTTTGAATCATTGCTAAACACCCAATGCATAGCGGAGCAAAAAACATTATAATTGGGGCGGAAGCAATGGGAAGTTCAAAATCTCGCACTCACAATATCACTTCGGGGTTCCGAATTATGGAAAAAGGCATACGCATTGCCGATCTGTTTGGCAACGAACAGAAATACACCGGCAAAAAGATTCTTGTACAGGGTTGGGTCAGGACAAAGCGCGACTCCAAGGCCGGTATCAGTTTTATCGAACTAAACGACGGTTCCTCTTTGAAAAGCCTCCAGGTGATAGCTGAACTGGACTCCCCGGCTTACAGTGAAGTGCTTCAGACGATCACGACCGGAAGCGCCATTCTGGCGGAAGGAATCGTGTCGGCCTCGCCGGGCAAAGGGCAGAGCGTCGAACTCCGGGCCGAACGAATCCACCTCTACGGCTGGGCCGACCCTGCGCGATATCCTCTCCAGAAAAAACGGCACTCCTTTGAGTACCTTCGCCAGATTGCTCACCTCAGGCCCAGGACAAACACGATAGGGGCCGCGGCAAGGGTACGAAACCGGCTGAGCTATGCTATTCACCAGTTCTTCCAGGACCGTGGTTTTAACTATATTCATACGCCGATAATTACTGCCAGCGACTGTGAAGGAGCGGGGGAAATCTTCCGCGTAACCACGCTCGATCCGGCTCACCCCGGTCCGGTGCATCAGGACGACCCGTATCGGAACGACTTTTTCTCAAAGCCTGCCTATCTCACCGTGAGCGGCCAGCTCCAAGCCGAGATTTATGCCCTCGCGCTCGGGAAAGTATACACATTCGGCCCCACTTTCAGGGCGGAGAATTCGAATACCAGCAGGCACCTTGCCGAGTTCTGGATGGTGGAGCCCGAGATGGCTTTTCACGATCTGGAAGACAATCTGGATCTTGCTCAGGCTTTCATCAAACAACTGGTCACAGTGGCCCTCAACGACTGCTCGGAGGACCTGGAGTTTTTCGCCCGTTTCATAGAACCGGAATTGATGGGCCGCCTCCATACCGTCGCCGAATTTGCCTTCGAGGTGATTACCTATACCGAAGCAGTAGATATCCTCACGAAATCGGCAGAGCAATTCACCTTCCCCGTCGAGTGGGGAAGTGACCTGCAGGCAGAGCACGAGCGCTATCTTACCGAGAAAGTTTTTAAAAAACCGGTTGGAATCGTAAACTTCCCAAGGTCGCTCAAGCCCTTCTACATGCGCGTCAACGACGACGAAAAAACAGTAGCGGCCATGGACATACTTGTTCCGGGAACCGGCGAGATAATCGGCGGGGCGCAAAGGGAGGAACGACTCGAAGTGCTGCTCGACCAGATGCGCCTCAAGGGGATTTCGACCGAGGACTACCAATGGTACATCGAACTCCGGGAGTTTGGATCGGTCCCCCATTCCGGATTCGGCCTGGGACTTGAGCGCCTGGTGCAATTCGTTACCGGGATCGCGAATATCCGCGAGGTCATCCCCTTTCCCAGAACACCGGGGCATGCGGAGTTCTAATGCTTGACCGAGCTGCCGCTTAAACGAAGGCACACGGTGATTTTCGGTCAATCCAGCTCCCGGAACAACTTTGGAGGTGAAATCCGAACGAAACTGTGCCAAAGTAGCTTCGATCCATCTTATCGCTGTTCTGCTCCATTCAATCCTTAAACCTTATCAGGAGTGAAACATGACGACGAAACAACCCAAAAAAGCGGTGGACTGGGTAGAGAGGGCCAAAGCGTTTTATGCCGCAACCGGCAAAGAAATCGCTCTGGCCGAGTTCACAAACCCGAGAGGACAGTTTATTCAGAACCAGCAGTATATCTTCGTTCTGGACCTGAACGGACTAATGCTGGCGCATGGAATGAACCGGTTCTTCGTCGGCAAGAATTTCATTGAAGTCAAGGACACTGAAGGCAAGAAGTTCATCCGGGAGATCATCGATACAGCCAAGGGAAAAGGGGCCGGGTGGACAGAATATAACTGGTCCGATCCGGTGGCCAAGAAGTCTCTGCCCAAGACAGTCTATTTCGAAAAAGTCGACGACATGATCATCTGCTGTGGTACATACAAGGAAACCCCGGACCCCTCAGAACTCGAACTGCTCTAACCTCTCACTCAGCAGACGCACCTACCGGTTATCCAATTCATAATTAGCTCCTACTCCGGCCCGGAGTCTCTTAGCAGCTCCGGGCACGGTCCATCACGGTTCAGCGTACGCAAATGTCTCGCGCTCCGCGAATACGAATGAATACCTTGCATACGAATAACGCCGCCGTGGAAGGCGGCGCTACCATATTGAAAAGCCAATTCGTTCTCGTGATTAACCCGCCGTTCAACATGATTCCTTTTTCCCGCTCTTTGCGCACGGGCCATCCGATGCTTAAGATATTGATAATACAAGAGTATTTTCATGAGTGGAGGACTGGCATCAACGCAAAGCATGACTGGAGGACTGGCATGAACGCAAGGCTTGGACTTGCAGTTGTAGTGACGTTGTTTGCGGGCCTTTACTGGTTCCCCGGGACCGCTTACTCCCAGATTAACTACTATACCTGTTATGCCCCGGACGGTACCTATTTTGAGTCCGCCGCGCCGTGCAATAACTCTTACGATTACGACTATGATTACCCCTATTACGACTATTACGACCCCGGTTTGGGATTAGGATTTGGTTTCGGCAATGGCTACAGGGACCGCGACCGGGATAGAGACTCTGGCGGCGGTGGGGGCGGTTTTCATGAAGGCGGAGGCGCGATGCACGGCGGAGGCGAGCATGAAGGCGGCGGCGGCGGTTCTCACGGTGGAGGCGGACACGGACGTTAAGGCAAAATCTAACGGTACCGGCAGGTGGAAATAAAACAATTACCCGCGCGGTGATGTATTGACAAATCGAAGCTTATGGTTAACTTGCGGTCCAGCAAAGAATTGACATCAACAAGTAGTTATTATCGATATAAGGAGAATGGTCATGGCCCGCAAAATAATCAGGAAAAATGAGCGTGGTAAGGAACAAGAAGTGGAACTGACACCCGATGAGATCGCCGACCTTCTCACGGGAGGTTGCGATAATCAGGGAATGTCTTGATATTGCGTCAGGGCAATTTGATAAAAAGCCGCAGATTTACCGCCGGATTGCTCACAAAGTCCCCGCACATGTGCGGGGACTTTACTTTTCCGGGACCGGTGCGAAGTTCGAAAGGGGATTTCCAACCAGTTCCTGCCATTCGCATTTTTCGACGAACAAAAGACGCGTCACAACTTAGAAATCCGGAAAATCGGATCAAATCAGACCATTTCATCGGGAAGAATTTCAGGAGAGCAAGTGCTCGTTGCCGAGGCGAACGCGGGTGAGGCCGGCATGTTTTGCGGCTTCCATGCAGGCGTTTGCCTGAGCGGCGGACGTAGTTGGCGAGTCATCCATAAGGAATTGCGGCGCGAAAGCGAGGAGCGCATAAGGTATATCGGGATTTATTCCGGCGATAAAGCGGGCAATCTCGTACACCTCATCCTCGTTGATATATCCCGGAATCAGAGGGGTGCTGGCTATCAGCGCCGGCGGAGACAGGCGCTCTGAAGACAACTGGGCGACCCTGGCGAAATTGTCCAGTATTTTTGCGTTATCGCATCCGCAAAGAGCGCGGTGAGTTCCGGGGCTCCAGGCTTTCAGATCGATTTTGACGCACCCGCCGGACTCCACGGACAGTCTGGTCATCTGCTTCAGCCCGGAAGGATCGGCAGTGCCGTTCGTCTCCCAGCAGATTCGAAGGATTCTGTCCTGGTTTTTCTTTCGAAGCCCCTGGGAGAGGCGAATCGCGAATGGGAGTTGCGGGCCGGGATCACCGCCGAAAAAACATATGCAGCTTGTATTTTCGGTTACCGCCTTTTCCAGGGTTTCGATATTGGACCATTTGGGTGACAAATGGGATTTCCTCATGGACCAGTTTTGGCAATAGAGACAATTGAGATTGCAGGCTTCAAAGAAAACGGCCAGATTGTAGAAACCCACTTCCGGTCCGCAATCGTGGGCGAAACGGGGATGGCCCTCGCCCGTGCCGCCGGCGCAGACCCAGTCGGCAACACAGTTTGTAGGCAGAGGATCGTAGTAATAGGAGACAAGAGCGCGTGAGCGGCCATCGGTTCGCATGCTCGATTTACTCCCGCTCCTTACCGCACAGTACCCTTTCTGGTTCTTTCCCGGCCTGCAGCGCATAAAACAGAGTTTGCATTCGATTCCGTCCGGATTGGCTGCGGGACGAACGGGCAGACCGAACATCTCTCTTGATTCGGCGTGAACCAGTTCGATTCGGTCCCTTCTATGGTCCGGATAATCCCGGACGCAGGAGGGGCAAATCCCAATGCAGGTTGCAATCTCGTCCAGAGTATTACCGCACAGGAGGCATTTAGCCCCTTTTTGCGGCGATATGGATTTCGGTCTTATGAGCATCAGATGTTCCGAAAATACAGCCTTTCACGCGAAGACGCGAAGACGCGAGGACGCCCCAAAGGGACGTGAATAACTGCTGCGAAAAGTTCCGGTGGGCTTCGCTGCCGCTCAGCCCACCCTACGGATCTGGCCCGCCCTACGATCTTGATGGGTTGCGCTCCGCTCCACCCATCCTACGGTCTGCGCTTAGCCCATCCTACGGTCTGTTCCGATTCATAAGCGGCCACCTAGAGAAAAGGTGGCTGTCTCTCAGCA
>JBKQLC010000109.1:0-39060 GCA_052147195.1 Syntrophobacteraceae bacterium | reverse complement strand
GTTGCTTTTCTGCGCACGATCAAGGATTGCGTCGAAAATCCCGAGCGCATCATGAGGGAGATATAATACCAGTTTGCGTTCAAGATTGAATTAATCGAAAAGAGCGGGGAAGTGACTTCCCCTGGTCCCCCCAGCCCCCGCAAGATTTGGCCGCGCGCGCAGACGCGCGCGGCCAAGCGCTCGGCGCCGGCGGCGGTTGCCCAGCACTTGCTGGGCGGCCGCCGCAGCGCCATTGTTAAATAGCAGCGAAGCTGCGAGGGGGTGCGCCCTCACAAAAGATCGCACCCGGACTGGGCACTCACAAACAATCGTGCCCGGACTTGAAACATTTAACCGTGTTCGAGACGTCAAGCCCGGGCCTGAACGAAGTGAGGGTGCGCCCTCACAAAAGATCGGACGCGAACTTGAAGCGTATAACATTGGCCGCAAGTGTAAGCGCGAACCCGAACGAAGTGAGGGTTCGGGGGCTGGCTCCCCACGCTCTTGAAGAAAATATCACTTGATACTTTCTTGAACGCAACCCGGTATTGGTTGGAATCTAGGAGGACTAACTTGCCCGGCAAAAAATATAGATATCTTCGAGAGGACTTCGGTGAACTTCCCATACACCTTGAACATCTGGACATATATCTCAACTTCCTGAACGACAGGGTCGAGGCTGCAAACTGCCTCCGGATGACTGCCGCGCAGGAGCTTGACAGGATTGAGCTGGATGCCGGCGGCCTTGAAATAGTAAGCGTCGAATGGTGCTCCGGCCCCGAATCAGCCGGGGACCCTCTTCGGTATGAATATTTGGCCGGGCAAAACAAGCTGATCGTCCTGCTGCCGCGCAAAGTATCTACTGGAGAAAGATTTTCGGTGCGCACAAAAAGCGTGTGCCATCCTTCGGATCACCTCCTGGAAGGCATCTACAAGGACCTCACTCCACCCGGGGCCCCGCAGCAGTATATGTCCCAGTGCCAGCAATGGGGCTTTCAGAAAATAATGCCCATCTTCGACGACTGCCGCGCCAAGTGTACTATGAGAACGACCCTGGAAGCCGACATCGCCTATACTCATCTCATAAGCAACGGAGATATTGACCCTGCAACCAACCCGGACGGCGTTCCCGTTCGCAGGCCCGGTCAACCGGACAGGCAGACCATCACTTTCAACAACCCAATTCCGATGCCCCCTTACCTTTTCATCGCCTGCGCGGGAACGTGGGATGTTCTCAGGGACCGTGTTGTATATGATGACGGCCGCGCAGTAAATCTCGCATACCTTGTCCCTCCGGGCGAAATCAGCGGCGTGCAGGTCCCGATGAAAATCCTAAAAAAATCGGTCCTGTGGGTCAAAACTACCCAGGACTATCAATACACGGGAGATACCTATCGCACCATCTGCATGGGCAGGTCCAATTTCGGAGGCATGGAAAACGCCGGGAACACCACAATCGTCACTGATGCGGCCCTTGTCGGCGAGCATTCGCTCGACCAGTCCCTCCTTTACGCCCACGCAGTGATAGTACACGAGTTCGAACACAACCAGTGCGGCAGTGAAACGACCATGGAGACCCCCTTTGACGTCTGGCTCAATGAGGCTTTCACCGTGGACGTGGAAAGGCAGTTCATGGCGCAGGTTTTCGATCCGGCAGTGGTAAGGCTCAACCAGGTCGAAAGCATTAGAAGTCCGCTCCTCGGCCCGCTGGCCATAGAGGACTCCGGACATGCCGGCCGCATCGTGCGCGAGGGCTTCAATGACCCTGACGAACTGATAGACGGGGTCACCTATGTCAAGGCGGCGGAAGTTATCCGCATGCTCCGCCTGCTGCTGGGAGATGAAAGGTTCAAAGCCGGCAAGACGCTCTACTTCACGCGCTACCGTTTTAAGAACGCAAATACCGACCAGTTTTTCGAATGCTTTGAAGAGGTGTCCGGCAGGCGGCTCGATCAGTTCAAAAAGCAATGGCTCTACAGGGTGGGCTACCCCAAGGTGCGTGCGAGAACTTTCCGGGACCTTGAAAAGAAGACCTTTAAAATCGTTTTGCGCCAGGAAAATGATGAAGAAAAACCCCCCTTTGTCGTTCCTATCCGGCTCGCGCTTGTCGATTCATACGGCAAGGACATTCCGGGAACCGATCGGGTGTTCGAGTTGAACGAACCACAGGCAGAACTTACTTTCGAAAACCTCCGGGAACCGCCCGCTTTCGCATCGATTAACAGGGATTACTCCTTCTACGGTACGTTCGAAGACCGGAGCGCGGACGCCGATACGCTCATCATGCAGGCAAGGTTCGACCCGAACTTTTACTGCCGCGTCAACGCAATGCGCATGCTCACCGATATCGAACGCAAAAAACTCCTCAATCCCGGCGAGACAAAAAAAATAGGTCCCCTATGGCTGGGGCTGTATGGAGAAATCCTTTCGGACAGCTCCCTTCCGCCCGCGCTCAAGGCTTTTTTCCTCAGAATCGACGAGCAGCCGATGGACAGGACGTACAGCGCATGGTTCCCCGAACTTGTCGATGCGAGGGAAAAACTGATGCTCTCTGTCCATAATCTCTATCGGCAGGAGTTACAGGAGCAGTTCGACCGTCTTGACACCTACGCGCCGTGGTCTGCCGAAACAGTGCTGGACGGGCTCGAAGACCGGTTGCTCAAAAACGTGCTTCTGGAGTTGATAACCGTAAAGGAAACCACTTTGGGCCACATGACCATACTGGATCATTTCCGCCGCGCCACTACCGCAAATGACAAGGTTTCCGCCCTGCTCGCCCTCAATTGCAGTTCAGCCCCCGAACGGCTTGAAATTCTGGAGGAAGTTTACGGCCGGTGGCATTCGAATATAACGGGATATGCCAATTACCTCCGTGTCATCGGCAGCGGAACGTGCACGGACGTGTTCGAACAAATCGAAAGGGAGCGCAGCAGGCCGACCTTCCAGATCGCTCAGCCGACATGGTGCCGCGCGCTTTTCCTGAGCATGGCCAACAATAACAAGATGATCTGGAACGAGCGGGGAGTAAACTGGATTGCCGACAGGGTCATCGAGCTTGCGCCGATAAACTACACGAACGCTTCGCGCATGTTGAACACATTTCAGCACGTGGGCAAGATGAAGCCCGGTCTCCAGCGCCTGGTGACCGCCGCCCTGGAGCGGGTCGTAGGCGACGTATCCGACCGGACCAGCCCCGCCGTCCACCGTCAGGCAAAGGGATACCTGGAAGCCACCACAGAGCCACAGAGGGCATAGAGGCAACAATGAGAATAAAGGCGCGGGGGATGATCCCCCGCACCCCGCAAATCCGGCTGCGTGCGGCGCCCTCACAAAGGATCGGCGTCGAATTTGAAGTATCGAACCAGAGTCCGGAATGTTAACGTCGAATCCGAACAAAGTGAGGATTCACTCACAAAAGATCGCACCCGGACTGGGCACTCACAAAAAATCGTGCCCGGACTTGAAACATTTAGCCAGGTTCGGAATGTTAGCCCGGACCTGAGCGAAGTGAGGGTCCAGCACTGACCGACAGTTAGAATATTAAGCCCTGACCTGAATGCAGTGAGGGTCCAGCATTCAACATGGGTCGCGATGTTCAAAGCGAACCCGAAAATAGCGAGGGTTCCTCTGTGCCTCTGTGGTGCAATCCTGGATTATATCGAGGATGAATGCTGGGCATTAGAGAACCTCGGCAAAAACTGATAGCCGAGGTTTATGGTTGGTTAGATATAACCTGAAAAGATTGAATAAAGCTGCCGTAGGGCCATGGGTCTCCTCGCACACGAGGTTGTCAATTATTCCCCTATTGCCCTGGGGGCCAGGGACTAGGCACATAGAGCCCATTGTTCGGGATACTGCCATCATTGTAGGCCCCCCAGTCCATGTCTCTGTTGCTGCCGTAACTGGAGCTGGAGAACCAGTTCCCGTTGCACATATTGCAGCCGCAATCCGCCAGAGCGCTGAAAAGGCCGCCGCTCGCCAAGACTAGCGAAAGCGCTAGTACAAGAATCAGTTTTTTGCTCATTTCCGCTACCTTCCTGAAAATTAGAATAATCATTC
Organism: Syntrophobacteraceae bacterium; assembly: GCA_052147195.1. Taxonomy (GTDB): domain Bacteria; phylum Desulfobacterota; class Syntrophobacteria; order Syntrophobacterales; family Syntrophobacteraceae; genus SbD1. Next base: position 35,022 of record JBKQLC010000109.1, on the reverse strand, counting down.
TTATGAATGCAACAACCATCTAAGAATGCGGTATAAAAGGTCTTTTAAAGGAAAATAAGAGCAGTTTCGATTGCTGTCAACGGCCTGGCAAGATGAAAACAGGCCTCCACCGCCGGGTGACCGCCGCCCTCGAGCGGGTCGCCTCCAATGTTTCCGATCAAACCAGCCCCGCCGTCCACCGTCAGGCAAAGGGATACTTGAAAGCATGAGGCCCCCCACAGCAGGAATGAGTGCTGAGGACTGAGGACTGAGAGCGAAACCTTGACACCATTTTCAGTTGACTTTCTGATGCGCTTAACATTTGGCTTGCCTTCAAACGCACCACGTTTAATGTCAGTGCACACGGTCGCCGCTTTTGCTCCGTGGCGCGTACAACCCGGCGAAACACCACTCCAAGATTGCCCAGCGCCAGGCCGGAGGCCGCGCGTACAGCCGGGCGAAACACCACTTTCAGATTACCCAGCGCCGGGCCGAAGGCCCTCAGTCCTCAGTCCTCAGTCCTCAGTCCTGTTTCTAACCGGCGCCGTGGTTTATCAATACTGTCCTTTGTCCTTATTGTTGTTATTACGAGCCGGCGGGTTGTCCAGGTTCGACCTGTCCTTGTCTGTTCCGCAAGTGCTGCAACTGCTAAAACATGAGGGCAAGTGGAAACAACCGCAATCACAGGGGCTTAGTGGGAAGTTCCAGCCGCAGGAATTACAGCCGGAATCGTCCGCCGCTGTGTAAATGGCCTGCGCTGTGTAAATGCTGCCGCTGACGAGGACCAGCGAAAGCGCCAATGCAACAATAAGTGTTTTGCTCATTTTTATCTCCTGAAATTCGAAATAGTTAATCTTCTAAATTCAACAGCCACCCTGGAACGCGTTAAAAAAACTCCGTAAAAAAACCTAAGGGCGGTTTCAATTCATGTCAACGGTCCGGGAATCAGGTACGGTCTTTTCCATGATATCAAATGGTTGGAACAATTTATAAAATGCACGGATTAGCCGGCAAAAACTTCCGGCTTCTGGCTTTCCGCTTCACTCTTGTCACTGTCTTTATCCCCTTCCCTACTTCTCGCTTCCTGCTTCACCCTTCAGCTTCCCCCATTCCTGGCTCCCCGCTCCCGGCTCCCCGCTTCCAGCTCCGTGTCGTGGACCGGCGTTGTGTCTCCTGTTCACTGCTCACTGCTCACTGTTCACTGCACTTCCCGCTTCTCTGTCTTTCCCGTTTTTCCTATTCACGATTCACCGTCCCTATCCCCTCGCCACTCAGTCCTCAGTCCTCCGTGGCGCGTACAACCCGGCGAAAGACCACTCCAAGATTGCCCAGCGCCAGGCCGGAGGCCCTCAGTCCTGCTCCCTTTGACTACCGATGCCAATTATGATAGAAGTTTCGGCCAGGGTCATGAATAAAAGCCCCTTTCGCGTAGGCGTGAGGGGTTTAGCTGAGTGCCGAAAAAGGGTTCTCTCGTGGGAAAAGAGCCTTAAAAAGACGGCTGATTTCGTCATTCCGGCGAAGGCCGGAATCCAGAACTTTTTTGAACTGTTTGATTTTTAAAGCAAAACACTGGACCCTGACCCCCGTACTGGACACTTACGGGGCAGGCTTAGTCGGGGTGACGGCCCCACGGGGTCTTTAGTGCAAAGTGGGAATCTCAATCTTTTTTCAGAACCCTGTTAGATCACAGATTGCTTTAAGCGCCTGGGTGGTGGAATTGGTAGACACAAGGGACTTAAAATCCCTTGGGGCTTGTCCCCGTGCGGGTTCGATTCCCGCCCCAGGCACCAGTTTTAAGGGCTATGCTGGTTTTTGAGAAGCAATAATTCTTCCTTCTAGCCCCGCCATAGCCCCGCCTCAAACATTTCTCACATATGGTAAATGTTCTCTGCTTAATCGGCCCTGCTCAAAAAAAATGCTCCTCCGAATCCGAATTGAATTTTACCCGGTCTTCTGCTAGACAGATCAGAAATAGCAAAACTTCAATTGCTTTCTGTGGAGGGCAGAAATGGACATACTGACTGAAATCCGAGTCGGGATGTAAGAATTAGGAGAAGTGCCGTGGAAAAAATAATTCGGCAGTACCATTTGCCACCCCCTAACATTAACGATATATCATGTATCAGAGAATTTAAGGAACCAGAACGTTCAAGAGTTCCTAATCCTCGAACTTATAGTGTAGACAATGTCACCTTCGCTGGTTTGAATTGGGAAACGTTTATAGAAACGACAAATGGACGGATATTTATTATTTACATGGGGATCAGCCATACTGATAGAGCTTATATCAATAAGGTATTTAACATTGCACTTGATTACATAATTAAATTGATTGGCAAATATACGAATCACACTCCATTAACTCATAGATATGGTTGGAAAGCACAGAGTGGAAACTACATTTTTTTAAATACAGGCAAGAATGCATACGGCTTTATCGTTGAGCTATCTATCCAATATCCAATATAGGTCTATTTTGAAATTGCAAAAGCAACTATAGAGATCGAGATTGCATGATAACACACATTGGGGATTATTATTTAGAGCAACCAGTTGGGGACATTTACGGTTTAAAAGAATACACCGATGACGAATATATAATATTTGAAATGGCCGGGGCACCACGAGTTTTTAAAGATGAAAAGATATATCATGTGAAGGATGTTAGCTTTCTCGGATTTAATTGGGATACTATTATTGGAACAACCGAAGGGAAAATTTATAAAATTGCTATTTTATTCGAAAGTTATGATAAGACACACCAAAATACAGTATATAAACTGGCATTGGAATATTTATCACGAACTATGGGCAAACACACTCACCATTCGTTTTTATCACATCAATATATGTGGAAGTCTCAACAAGGAAATGTTATCTGTAATAAAGTAAGTAAAGGTGGGTATCATTGCGTAAATGTATTTCTGACAGCCAGTTTTATGAGTCGAAATAATTTGAGATAATAATATACTTTTAATGGACTCTGATATGAACACATATCCAGTATAAATGAATGATTTTAGTAAAGATATCGACGCATTTTTAGCACGATTACCCAAAGTGTGAAAAGGGGTCAAGTCTCCGTTTGACCTAATTTCCCGATAGTGGTAGTTTATTATTCATGAGTAGACCTCTACGCATAGAGTTTCCTGGCGCATGGTATCATGTGATGAACCGTGGCCGTCGTCGCGAGCGGGTGTACGAAGACGATGCCGATTATCTTGGCTTTGTCGCACTGCTGCAGGAAGCCCCCGGTTTGTGGGATGTCAGGATAGGCGCCTTCTGCCTGATGGCCAATCACTACCATTTATTCGCGTTGCATGTTGGTAACGTCGCTTCGAAGCCCGGTAGGGTGGGCACAGCTTTATCGTGCCCACCGTCTGTGGAAGTGGTATCGCAATGACCGACGGCACGGGGCAGATAGTGAATGAATACTCTTACGGGCCGCATGGTGAACGGCTGGGGAATGAATTGGGTGGCGCAAATATGAAAGGAGCCTAGGAGTCAACTACCACTTTGGTTTTTTCTAGGCACCGTAAGGGTTAGAGGAAAGTTCATTCTGGAAAACGAGGACTGCTTTAAATGATTTGTTAGCTGGGCTTGTCTCTCATTATTTTAGGAGGAAATAGCACGTGATGATAAATAGGACCTTAAAGATCATCCTTATAGTGATTGCCATAGCACTCGGCGGCCTTTCCGTTCCTTACATGAGGGGCACCCTCGGCAAAAACATGATGGATTATTTCAGCGCGATCTTTTTTCTAATAGGCGGAATTTCCGTTTTGATGGTGAGTTATAAAAAGGGCAGAAGGGGTGAAGCAGGGCGACAAGAACCCAAGCTTTTTCGCATCTTGGCGATAGTGATGGTGGTAGGTGGCACTATTATTCTGATACTGAAGGTGTTCGTGCCCCATTAACAATGCAGCGTGTACGTTATTAGCGGCCAACCGATGATAGAAAAAATGTTTTATTTGATTCATAAGCAGGTTACTAGGGATGGAACAGCTTTTCTGCTCGATAGTGTTGTTTTGAGTCCATCGGATCACCGGGTTATCACGATATATGAGGGAGATGTTGATACCGCGTCAATGTAAGCGCTCGGCCGGACTTGTGGGCCACCGGGCTTAAGCTCACAACTGGTGCTGGATACTTCAACACGAGTGACGAAAGTGGGCTGTATTTTTTCGCTCGAGGTGGTGTTTTCGGAGAACATGGTGCTCTTGGATTCGGATTCTCAACGTCTCCGGAGGAAATCCCCATTCCAGCTGATCCTACAGGTGGTGCATTATGATGGCTCCATTTAGTCTAGCGAGCGTCGGCGGTGGCAACCAAGATATTGTCGTTAGGCCGCAACACAGCCTGGGGGCCGTCCTTGTGAATTGCGCTTGCCCTGTAGGATGGCTTTACGTCTTAATTCAGATCATTGCCACAGGGTCGGTGGCTATTGTCTTCTGGCTGGCTTTTGGTGTTCTCATGGTTTTGTCACTGCTCCGGTTCTTCTTGGGCGTTCAGGTGGTTTCGATCCGCGGCGGCGACCTAATCATTGAACAGAAGATCGGATCAATAAGAGTGGGCAGCCCTAAGGTCTTTGCCGTTGCTAACATCCGCAGATGCGCATCGAGGAGCGCACGCACAAACTCAAAGGTTATGCAACGATATGGCACGCCATAACTTTCGATTACCTCAAGCAGAGACATGATCTATTAGTAAGACTGCCGAATGAACTTGCCGTATCCTTACTGAATGGTCCATTGCGTAAATTTGTCACACAATAGGCACACTGCATCAGAAACGGGGTCGGGCCGAAAGCACCGGGATAAACCTGCATAGAGGAGGGGATGAAAGAGCCCCACATAAAAGGAGGATCTGCTCCATTATGGCATTGATTTTCTTCCCTCCAAGAACAGCCTCAGCAGCCCGGAACCAGGTAGCCCGCGAGCGGATGCTTCAAGCGGACCCGGAACCACGCGTTGCATGTTGGTAACGTTGCTACGAAGTATCGTCGGCCAGGACAATTGCCCTTTCGCAGACATCTACTCGTTTTTGGTGCTCCTCACTGAAACTACGCCTCGGATTTGTTTTTCATTTCCTTTATCTCATCTCCGATAAGCTTTCCCCATTTGATGGCGCCTTCGAGATTCGCTTTATCAAATGCCACCATGGATGCCGAATAGAACTTTGACCCTGCAGGCGACTTCGCGAATTCCGTGTAGCGCTGAATTTCAGCGTCCGTGAGGCTTCTGTATGCCCACAATAGGGATATCAGCGTTTGCGATCTCACCAATGCCTCGACAGCAGGCCTGGTTTTTTCAATGTCGCGGTAGATTTCCTCACGTGGCTTTTGCTGCTCCACCGGGAGTGTGGCAATGATAGCCAGGGCGACGGCGGCTTGAGTCTGGATTGCCATCTCCACGGCATTCCCGGTGACCTTGGCTGCGGAATCCAACTCGCGCAGTACTTTGAGACGCTCAGCCGTTGGGGGTGCGTCATGCAAACGAGCGCCATACTGCTGCATCTCGGCTTGTGCTTGCGGCGTGGACGCTGCTTCCTCCAATTGGGTGCATTTCTTGCCAAGCGGTGCATCAAGCCACTGCAGGGTATCTTTGATGTCTTGAGCGGTGAGCCTCAGGGTGAGTTCCGCAAGTATGGTTTCTTTCAGCCTCTCAGGTGCGAATGCCGCCGGTACCGATGCCCTCATGGCGGATAAGACTTCTTTGGGCAGCTTGCGTGCCTGATCGTCTTCCGGTACTGACTGGTCAAAAATGGCCTGCATCACAGATGGAATCTGTTGAACCTGCTTTTCCATGCCTGACTTTACATATAATTCCAGGACCTGAGAATTATTCTGAGCATGTGCATACGAAAAGATTGGCAATAAGAATAAAGGAATTGCCCATAGCCGGATTTTTGAAAACATGCTTTTCTCCAACATCCGTCGAGAGGGTTTCATAAATGTTTAAGCTGCAAGACATGGTGGCACACTTCGGTTAATGAACTGCCTGCACGGCCTGTTTTCCGGTATTTCGTGGCGAGGCCGACGCTTTTGAAGCAAAATGATACGACTATATCGACGGGAGGTCAATTCGTAGATAATGATGTGTAGATAATGATGTGATAATGACGAGGATTGCATCGATATAAGCGAGCAGGGGGCAGTGAGCCAAAAGCCCTCGTTGCCTTATACTCCACGCTTCATGCTGCCGGGTAGCCCCTTGGAGCGCTGAACCAGGCAGGAATGCCGGATTGAAATCACCCCTGTACAGCCCTTTTTGCTTGTTGTAGAATTTCCCTCTGGATTTTACTGATATCGCCGGTCATACGGAGATCAAAAAGTAATCGCGGTTTAACTCACTAAGGAGGTGCAACGTGGCGCAGATCCAAGTCCCCTTTGAAACGGCTGAAGAGGTAGGCGTTTTGCTGGATGTGGAAATACCGGAGCAAAACCTGATCGCGTTTTTTGAACCGGAAGAGTCTTCCGGCCTGGCCGACGTGACCTCGGCCACCGCTTACGCGATCGAACATCCTCTGGACAGCAAACCCCTCTCCAGGTTGATTCGAAAAGGAGACAAAGTCACTATCATTACAGAAAACCAATTTCGGGCCGCTCCTGCCGACCTGATGCTCCCGCCGATCCTTGAAACTGTGCGGAAGGCAGGAGGGGTGCCGACCATCGTCATAGGCTGCGGCAAAGTACCAGCCCTCACCCCTGAGGAAATCGAACATAAACTGGGCAAAGGCATTCTGGGCAGCGGCATCCCTATTATTTGCAACGACGTAAGCAAGCCTGAGAATTATACCTATATGGGCATAACATCGCGAGGTGTGCCTTTGTTTGTGCTGAAGGAGGTTGCAGAAGCGGATGTCCGTATCACCATAGCCACTACTCAGGCAACTTTGTGGGGGTACGGGGGTTCCGGTATGGTGATTCCGGCCGTATCGGGCAACGAAACCACCGAGATGAACCATATGTTCTCCCTGCCTGCCGATTGCCGCCCCGGAAATAACGAATGCCACATGCAGGAAGACAAGTATGAGGCCGCCTCCATGGTTGGCATTGATATGGGAGTCTTTGCAATCGTCAACAACAGTTTTGAAGTAACTTATGTTGGCGCTGGGGATTTTATTGAAGCTCACCTGGCCTCTATACGGGCTTACGACCAAACCTACCGCTTCGATGCGGCGGAGTTTGCTGGCGCCCCGGCCGACATTGTGATTACAGGCTCCAGTGCTCCCACAAACCATCTTTTCTTTCACACCGGCTGGGCGGTTGTAAACTGTGACCCTATCTGCAAAGACGGAGGCACCATTATTCAGACAACCCCCTGCCCCGGTTACGGTGGGTGGCCCGGCTTTGCCCTGATGGACATGATGAAGGAATACATGCCCCCTTCAGCCGACAATAAGGCTAAGGCCCTGAAAGCTTTCTACTCCAAGGATCGGGAACTCTGGGCCGGTTGCATATGGTGGAAGATCTATGAGGTGATGACCCGCAAGGATGTAGTGATCGTCACCAACAAAGAGAACCTTGAGATGTGCCGGTCTGTGGGCCTCAATGCGACCGACTCCCTGCAGGAAGCTTTCGACGAGGCGCTCAAGCGCCAGGGGGCGGCCGCAAGGGTGGCCTTTGTGCCGTACGGCCGATACACCGTACTGGATGTTTAACAGTCCCTTAAGAACTCGCGGCTTTTTCTTTTCGGAACGGCCATAAGGGTCACTGAAAAACCTTCGCTCTGCGGGCGCCTATCGCAAAGGGGGCGGCACTCGTTCGTGTCGTCCCCTGGCGATCTGCCCAGTCACTTCCTGAGGCCGTCCGTAATTAGATCAGTGCGGCCCCTTGTGTTTCTCATCTTGACGTGGCGTTCCGGCCGTGTTAGACAATGTTCGCCATTGTGAAATGGAGTGCGGTATCGTCGAATTACTTACCCCGGTCCCGGCGCCTTAATTGTTTTTTCAAGGGAGGACTTCAGTGGAAGCGGAATCCAAAATACAATCTGTCGCCCGTGCGCTCACCATTGTCGATACACTGGGCGAAGTTCGCGGCGAGCTTGCCCTGAATGAAATCGCGACGCGGTTGTCGCTGGCTAAAAGTACGGTCCATGGGCTTATCTCGACACTCAAAGATTTTGGCTATATCGAGCAAAGCGCATTCACCGGCAAATACAGGCTTGGAATCCGGCTTTTTGAAATAGGGCACATTGTCGCCCAGGGCTGGGAGGTACGCAAAGTCGCGGCCCCATATATTCAGAAACTTCTTGAGCAAATGTTCGAGACAGTCCATCTGGCAGTACTCGACAAACTCGAAGTCCTGTACATCGACAAGCGGGAATCCGGTGAGTCTCTGCGGATCGTCTCACAGGTCGGAATGCGGCTGCCTGCCCATTGCACCGGGGTCGGCAAGGTCCTCATGGCGCACCTTCCCCCTGAGCAAAGGGCTGAACTTATTAACAAAAAAGGCCTTCCCGGATTTACCAAAAACACACTGACCGACGTGGAAACCCTCGAAAATGAGTTTACCAGGATCAGGGCGCAGGGTTTCGCCATCGACAATGAGGAGATAATGGACAGTCTCCGGTGTGTGGCTGCTCCTATCAGAGACCAGACTGGTAAGGTGGTGTCCGCAATAAGTCTTTCCGGTCCGGTGTCGCGTCTTACGGGTGAGCGGTTCGAAGAAGCCATTCGTCGTGTCACGGAAACGGCGGAAGAAATATCGGGCGGTCTGGGATATCGCTCAAAGCTTTAAGCCATCGACCACCATTGATTCACTGTACAAACCAAGAGATTGAAATACTGAGAAAGTTTCCTTGACGTTGTCGTAGCTGGGTGGTATGTTACGCCCCGGTTCTAAAAGGCCGAACACCGTTCGACAATATGGAACAGTTCATGGATGTCAGGGCCTATCTACTGGAGCCCCTAAAGGGGCAAATCTTCGATGCTTGTCTCACCGCAGCTGAATCGGGCATTCTCGCCGGTACATCAATTGCCGTCAACCGCGCATCCGACCTTGGTCTCTCAGTTCTGAGCCATCTTCCCGAAGGTTCGAATCTCCAACCCGGGACCTGTGTCCTGAGCGTTCGGGGGACGGCTGAACAGATCGCGCGCGCGGAAGAAGAGCTTCTCGGGTGTATCGGCAAGCCGTCTGGAGTTGCTACAGCCTCATCCCGCTTTGCTGCCCTGGCGCGGGGAAGAGCGCGGATCGTTTGTGGCGCCTGGAAGAAAGTGGCCCCCGAAATACGCAAACCCCTTCGCGATGCCATCGCCGTCGGCGGCGCCGGTATGCGGCTGCTCGATGAGCCCTTTGTATACCTCGATAAAAACTTCGTCCGGATGTTTGCGGGAATAGCTGAAGTTGTCGGCAGAGCGGTCTCCATGAACGGATGCGTTGTTGCCGTGCAAATTCGCGGCGAAACCGGTCCGATTGCCATGGAAGCGGCGGCAGCCTGCAGTGCCGGGGCCCGCGTGCTCATGGTGGATACCGGAAATGTAGAGGACCTTCTCAAAGTGGTCGATGCCGCCAACCTGCAAGGTTTCAGGCAAGCGGTGAAAATAGCTTTTGGAGGTGGCGTCACCTCCGGGATGCTCGAAGAAGTAGTCGTGGGAGGCGCGGATATAATTGATATCGGTAGGGCAATCATAGACGCGCCTATTCTCGATTTCCGGCTCGACGTTTCAAAACGGTTCGAGCGACGGCACATGGACTGAAGTGCCGCCAACTTTGTACCTTTTTTGAGAGATAAGCTTTTATGGAATGGAATCTTCTTGAGAAAACCACTTTCTGGGTCGAAGGGGCCGAACTGAAAAGCGCCAACCTGGACGATACGGCCGCGGCCGCGGCTGAAGCCCTGGGCTTGGAGCCTGGAGAGATAATGGTTGTAGACGTTCAGCCCGGCTTCATTGCTTTCGATGTCCTTAAAAGAAATATTCCCGCCGAATCGGTTGCCGGAAAGGCCGGGGAACTCCTGGGACGCCTGGCCGGAGTGCCGGGTATAAGCCTTCACCCCAAAGCATCGGTTCATTCCGAAGGGGTTCTTGGGTTGATTGCGCTTGATCCGAAGACCGCCGGGGAAGTGATTTCGAAATCCGCCGAAGCCGGTGAGGCCGTGGCCCGCGCCGTTATCAAGCGCGCCTGTGTGTTTTCATCCGGCGCAGAAGTGATTTCCGGAAAGATCGAGGACACAAACTCCCCGTATCTTGTCCAGGCGCTTGCAGACGCGGGATTTAAGGCGGAGTTCGGAGGTATTATCGAAGACAGCGTTTCCGCCGCAGTGTCGGCACTCGATGGTGCTATGATGCGAGGCTTCGGTCTCCTCATCACTACTGGAGGAGTAGGGGCCGAGAGCAAGGACCACAGCATCGAAGCGGTGCTGAAGCTCGATCCTGACGCCTTCACGCCCTGGATACTCAAATTTACTCCTGACGGGAAGCGTCATCACAAAGATGGCGTTCGCATAGCTGTCGGCCGGGTCGGAATATGCAGGATGGTTTCGCTTCCCGGTCCTCACGCCGAAGTGTGTCTGGGTTGCCGGGCTCTGATCAAGGGCCTCGAGGCAGGCTTGGATGATGCGGCCTTGGCCGAATCTATAGCTTCCGTTATCCGGGAGCGCTGGCAGAATCACGTGGGAGGAGGCAGTGTACATGGATGATCCCAGGGGCGTTGCGGAAAAACTTTACCTGGCCGAAAAGAGCGCGACCGCGGTTGATCCCCTCACGGTGACCTACCCCGGCCTGACGCCGGAGCAGGCTTATGCGATTCAGCTCGAAGGAGTGGCAATTCGGCGTGAGAGGGATTCGCGAAAGGTTGTAGGTAAGAAGATCGGGCTTACCTCAATTGCTATGCAGAAGCTGATCGGTGTGGATGAGCCCGATTACGGGCATCTATTCGACCATATGCTGGTGCGCGAAGGAGAGCCGATCTCGTGCAGTGATCTCCTGCTGCCCAAGGTTGAAGGGGAGGTCGCGTTTGTACTCAGTAGGAAGCTCCAGGGCCCCGGCGTGACCATTGCCGACGTATTGAGGGCAACCGAGGGGGTAATGGCTTCCATCGAGATTGTTGACAGCAGGGTTCGCGACTGGAAGATAAAGCTGGCCGATACTATTGCAGATAATGCGTCTAGCGCCCGGTTTGTCGTCGGGTCGCGGCTCATTTGCCCCGGAGAAGTCGATCTTCGGCTGCTGGGAATGGTCTTCGAAAAAAATGGAGAAGTAGTCAGTACCGGTGCGGGCGCTGCCGTCATGGGGCATCCTGCCGCCTCGGTCGCCTGGCTTGCCAACAAGCTTGGCCGGTTCGGAATCGCGCTGGAGGAAGGCGAGATTATTCTGTCCGGGGCTCTTACGGCCGCTGTGGATGCAAAGGCGGGAGACTGCTTTCTGATCTCTTTCCAGGGACTTGGAACGGTAGGTGTGCGGTTCGTGTAAAGCAGCGTTGTAAAAGGAAATACAGAAGAATGGATAAGATAAAAGTGGCAATTCTGGGGCCGGGAAACATCGGAAGCGATCTCATGTACAAGATCATGAGAAGCCGCCGTCTCAAGATGGAAATGATGGCCGGCATCGTGGATTCCCCCGGAATCCGGAGGGCGAAATCTCTGGGAATCCGTACAACGACGGACGGAATCCGCCCGATCCTGGACGATCCTCAAATCCGCATCGTGTTCGATTCCACCGGCGCGAAGCCGCACATGGAACACGCGCCGCTGCTCGAAGAGGCCGGAAAAGTAGCGGTCGATCTAACTCCGGCGGCGATCGGACCTTATGTGGTGCCTGCCGTGAATATAGATGATCTGGCCGATGCTCCGAACCTGAACATGGTGACTTGCGGGGGCCAGGCGACGGTTCCCATAGTCCATGCAATTCATCGGGTGGCCGGAGCACGTTACGCCGAAATCGTGGCCTGCATCTCGAGCAAGAGCGCCGGACCCGGGACTCGCCAGAACATCGACGAGTTTACCCGGACGACCGCCAGGGCGCTTTGTGTCGTCGGTGGCGCAAAGAGGGGCAAGGCAATCATCATTTTGAACCCGGCCGACCCTCCGCTGCTAATGACCGACACCGTCTTCGTGGAGGTTGAAAACCCCGACGAGAAGGCAATCCGGGAATCGGTTGAAGACATGTTGGCCGCCATACAAAAATATGTTCCCGGTTATCGGCTGAGGGTGCCCCCGGTGATCGAGGAAAACAAGGTTACGACTATCATAGAAGTTGAGGGGGCCGGGGATTTTTTACCCAAATATGCAGGGAACCTCGACATCATGACTGCGGCCGCCGCCGGGGTCGGCGAAGCCATTGCGGCCAGAATGCAGGGGAGGTGATTGGATGTCGAAAGCAGACCAAAGTATCCGGCTGGTGGACACCAGCCTGAGAGACGGCAGCCATGCCGTGAGCCATCAGTTTACAACACGAGAGATCGCGGCGGTTGCCGCGGGACTGGACAAGGCCGGGGTGCCGTTCATCGAAGTCTCTCACGGCGATGGCCTCGGAGGGTCTTCCATCAATTACGGCCGGTCCAGGCTCACGGATGAGGAAATGCTCAGCGCTGCATCCGCCGCAATAAACCGAGGTTCTTTAACCGTGTTGCTGATCCCGGGTATCGGAACACAGGAGGACCTCGAGATGGCCCTCAATTGCGGCGCCAAAGCGGTTCGGGTGGCGACGCACGTAACCGAGGCCGACATTGCCGAGCAGCACATTGGGTTGGCAAAAAAGATGGGAATGACCGCTTTCGGATTCCTCATGATGGTCCACATGCGTCCACCCGAGGTAGTTGTGGAGCAGGCGAAGCTTTTTGAATCCTACGGAGCCGATGCCGTCTACCTGGCGGATTCGGCAGGTGCGATGCTTCCGGAGGATGTCAGGGCAAGGGTTGGCGCGGTGGTGAATGCCCTGTCCATTCCCGTGGGCTATCATGCCCATGCCAACTTGGGGCTTGCCATCGCAAACAGTCTTGCAGCAGTCGAATCCGGAGCCTCATTTCTGGACGGAACATGCCGCGGAATAGGAGCGGGCGCCGGGAATGCTCAACTCGAAGTGCTCATCGGAGTTCTGGAAAAAGCCGGTTATCGGACTGATGTCGATTTCTTTGCAGTAATGGACGTTGCGGAAGACATAGTGGGACCTTTAATGCATCGGCCCCAGGAGATCAGGAATGCTTCTCTGATCCTGGGCTATTCGGGCGTTTACTCGAGTTTCCTCCTGCATACCTACAGGGCTGCGGAAAAATACCGCCTCAATCCCAGAGATATCCTCATAGAGTTAGGCCGCAGGGAAATGGTGGGAGGTCAGGAGGACATGATCATCAGTGTTGCTTACGAACTCTCGCAACAAAGGGAGGTATCGAAAAATGAAGCTGGTTACTCTGATGCCCGTAGTGGACACGGAAAAGTGTAAGGGGTGCAAGACATGCGTTCGCGTCTGTCCGGTGCTCGCAATGAAGATGGAAGAAAAACTGGCTGTTGTCGATCTCGATCGTTGCAGAGGTTGTGCGGACTGTGAGCAACGCTGCCCGGAGTACGCCATTGCGATGACCGATCGCCTTGTGCCCGTGATGGCCAAGGTGGACCTGGATGGGCTCGATTATGACAAGATCAGCGAACTGTGCATCAAAGCGCGGTTCCACCCGGAACAGATCGTCTGCTACTGTACGGCCACACGTGCCGATGAAGTTGCGGGCGCCATTTTGCTCGGGGCCAAGACACCTGACGATATCTCCTACATGACAGGTATTCGGACCGGGTGCAAAGTGGAATGCATTCAACCGATTCTGCGGATGCTCGAGGCAGCAGGAATCCAGCCCGTGCCTGTCCCTGGTGGCTGGCAATGGTATGGCCGCACTGTGACCGCGTGGGAGATTCCCGAACATGTGAAACAGAAGTATGCCTCCCGCGGGTTCTATTTTGACGAAGACATTGAAATTCTCAACCGCGTGGTGAACGCACCCCTTCAGGGAAAGGAGTAGTGAGCTATGCGACCCCCGATTGCACCCATTACACCCCGGCAATCTATGTATGGAATCGATCCTTCCCTGGTAAAGACCAGGGTCAGTGAACTTCCGGGAATGACCTCCGTTACTTTGCGCGAACTCTTTCCTGACCTGCCTTCGGTCATTTTTCCCGGAGATGAGGGAATAGTCGCGATACGCAGGCACACCGAAGAAGCGCTTAAGAATGTGGACATGAGCCGGATAAAACCCGAGCACAAGGTCAATATCCTCTCTTCTCACCACGGCTTTACGCTGCTTGGCGGCGACCCGTATGCCGAAATGCTTAAGACGATCCGGGACGTCATCGAGGAGCGGACCGGCTGCAAGAATATCCGCCTGAGGGCCGGCGTGGGACTCCGTTTCCGGGAGACCGAGGAATATATCCGCCGCTACAAGCTGGATGACTACTTTAACGGTAAAGCCAGGGGCGTTGCTCCGGTTGACGAGGGAGTTGCGATAGAGACCGAAATCGGGACTCTTTACGGAATAAAAAGTATTTACGACGCGGACTGGATCGTTCACGCCCATAACAGCGACGTGCGCGAGGTCCACTTCCACCGCATGGTCGACAGGGCTGTAAAACCTTTCGGCATGTCTTATGCCCGAATCGAGACCCGTTCCACCTACCATCAGAATCTCGGGCCGCGGGCCGCGAACTTCACCGCCCGGGCTATTTTCGATTCCCCCTTCGTTCAGGACAAGTTCGCCTTCTCCTGTTTTCTGATGGTTGTACCGCACGGCATCCTGGGAGTTGATGCCGATAACGACCTGTACGGTCTCAATGAACGGGTCACCGAAGTCGGGTGCCGCTACTACGGTAAAATGATGACCTTGTTCGGCGAAATAGACGAGTGCATTGTAGCGCTCGATTTCCCGGCCCCTGTGGTTTATGTCTTTTCAGCCGGGGTCGTCTACGCCAACTTTGCGGGCGCCAACACCGATTTGTTCGATCTCGAATCGCCTCTTCCCGCATATACCTGGTACACGGAAGCGTTCTACGGGAGGAAAGGCTTTCCGCTGCTGCCGGATATCCCAAGACTCAACAGCGCGATCAAAATGTGCGTGCACAGCTATGCCTGGACCGGCTATCCGAGCGCCTTTTTCAGCGAGCATATCCCGACGGTAGTTGTCGGACAGCAGCAGGCTGACCTTTTCAACCGCGACCCTCAGAACCTTAATTATATGAAACATGCGGTTTTATCAGAATCGACCGGATCGGCCATGGATTTTGCCCGAAACATTACCGGCACCGATAAAGTGCTCATCTTTGACGGTGCGCCCGGTGGAATCAATCTTAGCCCGGCGCTCCGCGATCTTCTCCTGTTGAAAGCCCCGGAAGTTGACAGGCGGGTAGAGCAGGAACTTCTCCCCAAGTGGCTCAAGCAGCGCGGGGTGGCGATTGCAAAGATGACAGCATGATCTTTTTCCGAAACCCGGGGGCCGTTTCGCCCCCGGAGTTGCACGCAGGCAGGAGGGAGCCGGGTTTTTAGAATCCTTTAATAACGCTGTGTCGTCAATTCACGATGGAGGATTGTATGCCCGTTTTGGAAAAAGGTTTCGGCCTGGGGCTGAGTTTCAAACAACTCCTCAAGGACACGAATCTGGCGGGAGTAGGCACGGGCTTTGTTGTGACGCTTTTTGGCGCCATGGGACCGGGCCTGATTGTCATGAACGCCGCGACATCCGGCGGACTGACCGATCCGCAAGCCGTGTCATGGCTTTTCGCTTTGTACGGTTTCGGTGGACTTGCCACCATATTCGTATCGCTACGCTACCGGCTTCCAGTCGTGATAGCATACAGCATACCCGGCGCGGTGCTTCTCGGGAAGCTTCTGCCCCACTTCACACTCCCCCAGGCGGTCGGGGCCTACATCGTGGTTGGACTTCTCGCTCTCGTCCTTACGGTCACGGGCTTGATTAAAAAGGTCGTCGACAATATCCCGGTGCCTATAATGCTCGGAATGATCGGGGGTGTGCTCTTCAGCTTCGGGGTGAGTCTTTTCAAAGCCTCCATTGAACAGCCCGGAATCTATGGAATCATGCTCGTGGTCTTCTTCGGGGCAATGGCGTTCAAGCGTTTTGCGCAAAAAGTCCCCCCCATCATTCTTTCCATTGTCGTGGGAATCATTCTCCTGCTCATAAATGGAAAAATACAGGCTGTCAATCTGAACCTGGAGATCGCCAAACCTGTGTTCGTGATGCCGGAATTCACTTGGCGGGCCATAATAGACATCAGCCTGCCGCTCTTTTTCCTGGTGATTGGGGTGCAGAATATCCAGGCCGTCGAGGCGCTTCTTGCCGAAGAATATAAACCGCCGATCAACGCCATCTATTTTATCCCGAGCATCGGGGCGTTTACGAACGCTGTAATGGGTGCGCACTGCGCGGTGACTGCCGGCCCGAGCACGGCTATCTGCTCCAGCCCGGCCGCTCATGAAAAACGCGAGTTGCGCTACGTAGCTGCATTCTATACAGGCGTTTTCTGGATCGTTTTCGCGCTCTTGGCAAAAGTCGCAGTCGATTCGGTAAACATGGTCCCCAGAGAATTCACGGCGGTTCTGGCCGGCTTAGCCATGTTCGACGTGTTCGTTAGCGCATTCCGCGGCGCGTTTGCCGCAAAGTTCAGATACGGCGCCACGGTCGCTTTCTTTGTGGCCGTTACCAACCTCTCAATTCTGGATATCGGCGCTCCTTTCTGGGCTATCGTGTTCGGTGTGCTGATCTCTCTGGTTCTCGAATTCCAGGATTTTAAATTTGCCAACGGCGGGGTTGCGTCAACCGGGGCTACGGCCGCGGCAAAATGATATAGCCTCTTGTCTCACCGTCCGGGAGTAGCCCGGTATGAGATAGAGGGTTTCGTTAATAGCAGGAGGGGGAAAAATGCCGGCACGATTTGCAGATCGCATATCCGGGGCTCAGAGAGCCATGGCCCTTTCGGATCTGGATATCCTGGTTGTGACCAACAGGGAAAATCTCATTTATTTTACCGGGGTTAGCCAAATTGAGTGTATGGCCCTTCTCATTCCGAAGGAGGGCGAGGCATGCGCTATAGCTCTGTGGCTCGACGCCGGTTACGTTCGCGAGCATTCAGGACTAACGACCCATGCCTATTTTTTCCCCCGTCAGACCATCGGGCCTGTAATTTGCGACTATGCCCGCTCTTTCGGCTTCAAGGACCCACGAATAGGTTTTGAAAGATATTTCGTTGATTTCCCCGTCTATGACGCTTTACGGACGGCCTTTTGCGAACGAAATTTCATCGGGGCGGGCGATCTCTTTTACAGACTGCGTTCCGTAAAGGAACCTGAAGAACTGGACCTGATCCGGCGCGCATCTGAGGCGGTCTGCAAGGGAATGGATGCTGCAATGAAAGCGGTGCGGCCTGGAGCCGCCGAGCTCGACGTTCTCGCCGAAGCCGAATACGCAATGCTTCGGGCCGGCTCCGGAGGTTCGTCCTTTCGTCCCCAGGTGGTTTCGGGAGAGCGAACCCTGCTTGCGCACCCGACCGCAAGTTCAAAACTCATCCGGGAAGGAGAAGTGGTTGTAGTCCATCTTGGGGCGACGTGCGAAGGATACTGCTCTAAAATGGCGCGTACAGCCGCCGTTGGCGTTATATCCAAAGGGCAGGCCGATGTTCATGCCCTGCTCCTGCAAGCTCTGCAACGGGCTGAAGCAGCTTTGAAACCGGGGGCAACGTCGGGCGAAGTGGATGCCGCTGCCCGTGATGTGATAGAGCAAGCGGGATTCGGCAAATCCTACCTTGAGTCGGTCGGCTACGGGGTCGGACTTCGCCAGTCGGAATTCTATCCTATCATCGGGCGTGGCCGGCCTGAAATCATAGAAGCCGGCATGGTTATAGACCTCCTCCTTCCGACAATTTACCGCAAAGACATTGGTGGACCCAGAATTACGGACGTAATTCATGTTGGCGAGAGCGGAAACGAGCTTTTTACCAACTATCCGCGCGATCTTGTAAGAAAATGATCTGATCAGATGCCGCCCATGAACATTTCGTCGTATGGCCGCACAATGTCCATATCCACCAGTTCCTTCAGTTTGAGAGCGCAGGCCGGGTCCTCACACGCGCTCTCCCAGATCTGCGGAACCACTTCCGTGATCAGGCGCTTCTGGTCGTTTGCATCCATAGTCATAATTGCAGCTTTAATCTCTTCGAAGCCCATGTCAAATTCCTTGCTGGAAAGAACTCTTCCGTCGCCGCCCCCGAAATCCGGGCCGGCAGTTACTCTCCAATCCAATGTAAGTGCATGTGCAACTCACCTGTGCCTTGACGGGAGGCCGGAGAGAAAAATGGAGAGTCCCGGTGCTTTCTCATCCGCTAACGCACTAAAAGCTCCATGTCTGCATCAGGCCAATACCGGAGGCCGGCGCGCTTCTCGTTCCCTGAATCTGATCATCAACATCGAGTCGCTGTCTTGGATTGGCCGGGCCATACTGATCCGATACCAAAGGCTGAACGATACCACCCCCGACGGGCATGTCGCCTGGAGCCTGGCAACTGAACTGCCCTTCCATGGAACAGGTTAACACTCCAATGAACAGTGCCATAACAATGTGGCTTAGTTTTTTATTCATGATTAATTCTCCATGGTTGCATTGAACTTAAAAGTTAGTCGCAAGTAATATAAGATCACTGCGAGCCAAAGCAACCGGGACTGCTGCGATATGCGGTATAGCATGTGGAGAAAGAATTTTTCCCGTGCCTGCAGCATTGGGATTTGTCTCGGGACAAAAGATAAAGGTTACAAGTTTTCTGAATCTCTAATGGTGGACAAATCTTCCAGCTATGCACAAGGTGCTTTTTCCCCGGACAGGAAACAAGTCTTTGATTTCGTTTTTGCGCTAAACGGAAGTTACCGAAATCCGAGAGGTTTTCTTATTCGTCATTGTTTGTGAAGGAAAAGGCTTGACTCTTATTAATTTGCAGCATATGTGACCAAAAATGCACATTGTGCACAGTGTAATCCTGAAATCGCTGGATGGAAGTGGGGAAAAATGCCGGAAAACCGGATCGGAACAAAGATGAGCACAATTCAGGACCTTTTTACCAAGCCTGTTCTCATATTCGGCTGCGGAAACGTTCTCATTGGGGACGACGGTTTCGGGCCGGCGGTAATCGACCACTTGCTGGCGAATTTCGACCTGCCTGGCGGTGTGGCCGCCTTCGACGTGGGCACAAGTGCCCGTGAGCTTCTTTTCGATCTCGTGCTCATGCCCGACAAGCCTAAGGTTATTTTTATAGTCGACGCGGTTTTCGAATCGGGAAAACCACCCGGCGAGATATTCGAAATAGATGTCAGCCAGATCCCTTCAAAGAAGGTGAATGATTTTTCGCTGCATATGTTTCCTTCGGTCAACCTGCTAAACGATCTTCAGGATGGGGCAGGGGTCAAGGTACGGGTGCTGGCCGTGCAGGCGGAGAGAATGCCGGACGAAATCCGTCAGGGTCTTTCGGATTCAGTCAGTGCGGCTGTTCCGGCCGCTTGCGAATGGCTGCTTCGTCAAATTGAGGAGTTGTCGTGATAGTCATCCGAATTGGCCAACTGGCAGATCAGCTCGGAGTGCACAGGAACACGATTCGCAACTGGATCAGGAGTGGGAGGCTTCCGGGGCGCAGCATAACCGGAAAGCGATACCTGGTCACCGAGGCTGATTTCAGCAGGATTTGCCGGGAATTTGGGATAGACCGTTCGGCCCTTAAGCTCAAGCATGTCCCGGGGGCGCCGCTCATGAGCAGGGAAATGGGATTGCACGAGCAAAACGTGCGCCAGGTTGGAATCCCATCGGGCAAGCTGCTTGAGGGACCTTCCTGGGGTGATGTCTGCATGACTTGCGGGAGCTGCGCCGGCGCATGCCCCTTATCAGGGGTTGACGGCATGGACCCCCGTAAGATGGTGCGCATGGCCGTGCTGGGTCTTGAAGAGGACATCCTTGCGTCGCAATGGCCCTGGAAATGTACGATGTGCGGCAAATGCGAAAGAGCCTGCCCGCAGAATGTTGAAATCGTCGCATTGGTTCGTCGGTTAAGAGGGCTTCGGGAGAGATCGCGGGTTCCGGGTCCGCTGCACAAGGGCGTTATGATGTGCCTTGAGAGGGGAAACAACCTGGGCATTCCCAGGGATGATTTCGTCTCGATTGTCGAAGAGTTGTCGAAAGAGATGACCGAGGAGGGATGTCCCGATTTTACCTCCCCTATAGACAGAAAGGGGGCGAACCTGCTCGTCACGGTCAATTCGAAGGAGCCCTTCGCCGAGCCTGACGACATGAAGCACTGGTGGAAAATATTTTATGCTGCGGGCGAGTCCTGGACGATTCCCTCGGAAAACTGGGAGGGGGTAAATTGGGCGCTTTTTACGGGCGATGATGATTCTCTGAGGACAATTGTCGGCCATATAGTGCGCAACATGGACGCGCTGGAGTGCAAAACGCTTCTCCTGCCCGATTGAGGGCATTCCTACTATGCGACCCGGTTCGGGTTGGACAAATGGTTTAAAGAGGAAACAAAGCATTTCAGAGTGACGACTATTTTCGACCTTTTAATTAGCTATATCAAGGAAGGACGCATTAACATCGATCCTTCGCGCCACAGAAAGCTTACTACCTATACCGATCCGTGCCACTACGGGCGCAAGTCTCTCAAGATGTTCGGCCACGGTTATTTTGAAGAGGCCCGAACCATCATAAGAAAATGCGTTCGAAACTTCGTCGATATTTACCCGACCGGCGCCGACAACTTCTGCTGCGGAGCCGGAGGTGGAGGGTGGGCAATGCCCTTCAAGGAGGAACGAGTCTTTCATGGCCGTTTCAAGGTGCGCCAGATCGAGAATTCCGGGGCAGGCCTGGTAATCACCGCCTGCCACAACTGCCGGGACCAGATAATGAAAAGCCTTTGCAGGGAGTACGACCTCAAGGTGGATGTGAAATACATCTGGGAGTTGGTGGCAGATAGCCTTGTGCTGCCTGGAAACCAGGGGCGCAGCACATAGCTTTGGGAGTGTTAATGGATGGTTGATTTCGAAAACAAAATAGGAAGCGTAATGGTCGTTGGGGGCGGCATCGCCGGGATTCAGGCTTCGCTGGATCTGGCAAACAGCGGCTATTACGTCTACCTGGTCGAGCGGACCGGTGCGATAGGCGGCTCCATGGCCCAGGTGGACAAAACTTTTCCGACAACCGACTGCGCGATGTGAATTCTGTCGCCGAAGCTGGTCGAGTGCGGTCGGCACTTGAACATTCAACTGATGACAATGACGCAGCTCGACCGGGTCGAGGGCGAGCTGGGCAATTTCACCGTGCATTTGCGCCAGTATCCGCGTTATGTGGATATGGAAAAATGCATCGCATGCGGCAAGTGTGCGGAAAGGTGCCCCCGTGAGACGAGAGATGAGTTCAACCAGAAGATAAATACCCGCAAAGCGATTTTCGTAAAGTATCCTCAGGCTGTTCCACTTAAGTACCAGATCGATCCGGTGGTCTGCAACAGGATGAGGGGCGGCAGGTGCAGGGAGTGCGAAAAGGCATGTCCGTGCGGCGCCATCCGGTACGATGACTTTGAAAGAGAAATTTCGGTAAAAGCCGGATCAATAATTCTTGCGCCCGGTTACCGTCCATTCGATCCTTCCGGACTCTCCGCATGGGGGTACGGGCGGTTTCCCAATATCATAACGGCAATGGAGCTGGAGCGCTATCTCGCCGTGGCCGGCCCCACCGCCGGGCACCTGTTGCGTCCCTCGGATGGTAAGCCGGTGATGAAAATGGCTTTCCTCCAGTGCATCGGCAGCAGGGATTACAATGAAATTCGCAGGGGCTACTGCTCATCCGTCTGCTGTATGTACGCCATCAAGCAGGCGATACTTGCAACCGATCACAACAGGTCCCTGCAGGTCAGCATTTTCCATATGGACCTCAGGACGCATGGAAAAGATTTTGAACGTTTCCTTGACAGGGCAAAAGCCAGGGGAATCAGTTTTCAGAGGTGCCGTATCCATGCGGTCGAACCCGGGGACTCCGGAGAAGACGTCAACCTGCGCTTCATTACCGATAACGGAAAGCAGGCAAGTGATAATTTCGACCTTGTGGTCCTGTCTGTCGGAATGGAACCGCCCCCTGAGGCAGCCGCCCTCGCGGAGAGGGCCGGAGTCGAGCTGAACCCCGAAGGCTTTGCGGAAACCTCCTGTTTTTCGCCCGTTTCCACTTCACGGCCCGGAATCTTCGCATGCGGGGCATTCGTTGGCCCTATGGATATTCCTTTGTCGGTCATAGAGGCGTCGGCCGCATCGACCGCAGCAGCCGTCGGACTCTCAGACGTACGATACAGCCTCTCCATGCAGAAGCAGTTCCCGCCCGAACGACCAACTTTAGCGTCAGAAGAGCCCCGGATCGGTGTCTTCGTCTGCAAATGCGGGTCAAACATTGCTGAGGTCGTGAACGTACACCAGGTGGCGAAGTATGCTCAATCGCTTGCAAACGTCGTTTTTGTGGAAAAGAGCCTCTTTGCCTGCTCCCAGGACTCCCAGGATCTTATCCGCAAGCGCATACTGGAGGAAAATCTCAATAGAGTAGTAGTCGCGGCATGTACGCCCCGAACCCACGAACCGCTTTTCCGGGAGACCCTGAGGGCATCCGGGTTAAACGAGTGCCTCCTTGAGATGGCCAATATCCGCAACCAGCTCGCCTGGGTTCATGCGGCTCAACCCGAGCAGGCCACCCGCAAGGCTAAAGACCTCGTGCGGATGGCTGTGGCGAAGGCGGCTCTGTTAAAGCCGGTACCGCCGGTCTCAGTGCGGATTACTCCCCAGGCCCTCGTGATCGGAGGCGGCCTGGCCGGCATGACTGCCGCCTTGGCGCTTGCCGATCAAGGTTTTCCAGTGCATCTGGTGGAAAAGGCTGTTCAACTGGGAGGGATAGCGCGTCATCTCTTCAGGACCTGGAAGGGCGAAGACATCTCTTCCCATATGGAAATGCTCGCCTCCAAGGTGCGGGATCACAGCCTCATAACCGTACATCTCAAATCGGCCGTCTCACATGCGGAAGGATACGTCGGCAGCTTCCGCTCAACGATTCAGAGGCCGACCGGCAACACGACTGTAGACCACGGCGTGACCATACTTGCCACGGGCGGTCAGCCTTTCAAGCCCGACGAATATGGCTACGGGCTTTCTCAGAATATTCTTACCGCGCTCGAATTCGACAAACTGCATGCGGTTGGAGACGAACGGATAAAAAAAGGCCGCAACTTCGTCTTCATCCAGTGCGTAGGTTCAAGAGAGCCTGAGCGCAACTATTGTTCCCGGGTCTGCTGCACGCATTCGATCCAGTCCGCGATTGCGCTCAGGGAAGAGAACCCCGATAGGCGGGTTTTTATTCTTCACAGGGACATAAGGACATATGGACTGAGAGAGAATCTCTATCGTCGGGCGCGTGAACTCGGCGTTATTTTCATCAACTACGATGGGCGCCAGAAACCAAACGTGGTAGTGAACGAGGACCAGATCGAGGTGATAGCATGGGACCACGTCCTTCGTGAATCCTTTGCAATCCCTGCGGATGTGGTCACGCTCGCGACTGCGATTATCCCCAATGTCGATACGAGGGAGCTTGCCAAGCTGTACAAGCTTCCGGTCGATATGGACGGTTTTTTGCTGGAGGCGCATGTAAAGCTGCGGCCGGTCGATTTCGCTACCGACGGCATTTTTCTTGCCGGATTGGCGCACTACCCCAAACCGGTCGAAGAATCCATCGCCCAGGCACAGGCGGCGGTTTCCCGCGCTGTGACAGTGCTCTCGAGCCGCTGGGTGGACCTCGATCAGGTGAAGGCGAGGATCGACCCACTGAGGTGCGATGGCTGTGCCCTTTGCGTGGACGTGTGTCCGTACGGGGCGCTGGCTATCGAAAGGGAAGACGCGGATGGCGAGGACGAAACCGGCAAACAGAAGATTGTGGTCCGGCCGGCCAAATGCAAAGGCTGCGGCACCTGTCAGGCCACATGCCCCAAGGAAGGAATCGGCATAACGGGTTTTTCCCTCGACCAGCTTTCTGCTCAGGTGAGGGCCGCGCTTGATCCGGAGACTCAGGAATTTGGAAATGGCTTACCAAGACGTGAATAGGCATGAAACTCAATTCGAAATGAAGGCGATGAGCTTGTCCGGCACTCATCCGGGATTCGAACCCAGGATTCTGGCCTTCACGTGCAACTGGTGTGCATACGCGGCGGCCGACCTTGCGGGCACCGCGCGAGCCCAGTATCCCGCAAATTTGCGAATCATCCGCGTGATGTGCTCCGGGATGGTTCATCCGAGCCTGGTCACTGAGGCCTTTGAGTACGGTGCGGATGGTGTTTTGCTGATGGGTTGCCATCTGGGGGAATGTCACTACCAGGACGGCAATCAGAGGGCGCAAATGAGGTCCCTTGTGATTGAAGAGGTACTGTCCCTCATGGGATTGGAGCCGGAACGTTTCAGGCTTGTATGGTGTTCCTCAGCCGAAGCCGAACGCTTCGCAGCAATAGTACGGGAAACAGACGAGGCCCTGAGGTCAATCGGGCCTTCCCGGTTCCGCAAAAACACTTAGAGTTGGTCGAAAAGCGAGTGATCCAATGTCCTTAAAACTGTGCTCCGAGGCTTTAAGCGGCTGTTCGGGATGCGAAATGTCTCTCCTGAATACGGGAGGCGGGTCCCTTAGTCTCCTCGACAAATTCGAAATCCTCCATATGCCCATTCTAATGGACCACAAGTATCTCGGCTGCAACGGAGGCGACGGCGGCATCCATATTCCAAAAGCCGGCGTTGGACTCATCAGCGGCGGCATCAGAAATGAGCAACATTTGAAAATTGCCGAGGAGATGCGCCGCCAGTGCGACATCATCATAGCGTTCGGAACATGTGCAGCGTACGGCGGTATCCCTGCCATGATGAATCTTTTCGAAGACAAGGATCTTTTCCGCCGCTATTACCGTACCGCCGAGGCCACTGACTCGTCCCTCAATCCCTCGCAGGTGATTCCGCCCTTCCTTGAACGAACATTTGCACTGGACGAAATGATTGCCGTGGACTTTTTTATTCCGGGTTGCCCGCCTCATCCCGACAGCATCACTGCAGCCCTGGAATCAATAGTTCAGGGCAAATCCCTCGAATTGCCTCTGCTTAGCGTTTGCGATTCCTGCCCGGCGAAGCGCGAGGGGAAAGGTTCAGTCAACAAGATTCGAAGGTTCGTTCGAAACGCCCGCTACCTGCCTGACAGGCCGGTTTCCGAGATGCGCTGCCTCCTCGAACAGGGATATCTCTGCATGGGGCCGGTTACTCTGGCCGGGTGCGCCGGAATGAATGGGGGCCCGCCGCGCTGCATAGACGTGCGGGTGCCATGCCGGGGCTGCCACGGGCCTGTGCGCAAAGGCGGCAATCAGCTTATGGATATCCTGAATGCGCTTGCCAGCAATGGAATCGATACGAAGAACCTGCCTGACAGGCTTTCGTCGCTTCGGTTTTCAGGAGCGCACGGCAGGCTGAACTGGCGCTTCGCCAAAGCCTGATAGAAAAAATTTCCGGTGTTGGTCGCATTTGGCCGCACAGGGCAAAAGAAAAGGGTCTTTATGCGCGAAACAGTTGCGGAATCCGGATGCGCTTCCGTAAGAGAGATAACGATTGAGCCGGTGACTAGAATCGAAGGTCACGCCAGGATAGGTATCACGCTCGACGAGAGCGGCAATGTAGCTGAGGCCCGCGTGCATATAATGTCCATGCGGGGATTCGAAAAGTTTATCGAGGGCCGCGCAGCCGAAGAAGTCCCGGGGATTGTCACCCGCATCTGCGGAATTTGCCCCTGGCAGCACCATCTTGCAGCAAACAAGGCCGTTGACGGGTGTTTCGGGATAGAAGTTCCACCGGCCGGACGCCTGTTGCGCGAGCTTACCCAGGTCCTTGCGCATATCAGCGACAAGGTGCTGCATTTCTTCTTTCTGGCGGGCCCCGATTTTCTTGTCGATTCGCAACAGTACGAAACCAGGAACATCATGGGAATCGCCCGCCAGGCGCCCGAGCTGGCGAAAAGAGTTATTCAGATGCGCTATCGGGCTCAGATGATGCTCGAGAAGTTCGCCGGTAGGTCGATCCATCCCGATGCGATTGTGCCGGGGGGCTTTTCAAAGCCGATGAGCCGCCGCGAAAGGGACGAGCTGCATGCTGGCGCCGTCGAGCAGCTCGAATTTGCAAGATTTGCCCTCGATTTTGCCAGGGAGCACGTTTTTTCACGGTTCAATGCCGAGTTCCTGAAGCTTGGCGAAATCAACACGGGCTTTCTCGGTATGGTCAACGGCGAAGACGGCGGCCTGTCGCTAAGTGATGGAATTCTGCGGCTTATGCATCCGGACGGGTCCTCCCAGGAATTTTCGAGCCGGGAATACACCGACTTCATTGGAGAGCACATCGAACCATGGACTTACGCGAAATTTCCCTATGCCCGAGGCTGGGGCGAGGGGTTTTCGATGGATCTCGACGCCCCGCGCGGCATTTACAGGACCAACTGCCTGGCCAGGATCAACGTGGCTGATTTTATTCCAACCCCTATTGCCCAGGCCGAACTGCTCGAATTTCGATCTCTCTTCGGGCGTCCCGCGCAGTCAACCATGCTCTACCACTGGGCGCGCCTGATCGAACTCTTGTATACGTGCGAGAAAGTCATTGAGCTTCTCGAAGACCCGCGAATAACTGACAACTATATTCGAAGCGAAGCGGTGCCGAAAGCGGGCCGCGGAGTGGGTTGTGTCGAAGCCCCGCGGGGAACGCTGATCCACGACTACTCGACCGATGAAAACGGATTTATTACCAGGGCGAACCTGATCGTCGGGACGACCCACAATCTGGCGCCGATCAATATGAGCGTAAACTGCGTGGCGCGGGATCTTATAAAAGATGGCCAGGTAACCGAGGAGGCGCTTAACCGGATCGAAATGGCTATGCGCGCCTACGACCCCTGAATCTCCTGTGCTACGCACCGCCTGGATGGCGGCAGGACAATCGAAGTAACCGTCTCTGACTCAAACGGAAATCTCGTTGCTGGGGCTGTGCGCGAAAATGGTGAGTGATAAAAAGGAAAACAGGCCGAATGTTCGAGCTGAGCGAATGGATACCAAGTGCGGCTATATCGGCCATATGACCGTTGACCAGATAAAGGAACGCTCGTTCGGGGAAAACGTAAACGTTGCCTGCCCGGAATGCGGAAAGATACACTTCACAATCGACGACATCGAAGAAGCCGAAGCGCGCAAACTCAGGGAAACAACCAGATTTGCCAAGATAAAATCAGATGCGGAAATATGAGGGCGCGCCAAAGTTGCGTCCAGTCTATTTTTTACCGTCGCTGAGATTTTCTCTTCCCCTCCTGCAATGTGGCATTCATACAACCAAAGGTTAGCGGGTCTTCCGGCATATGAGTACCTGTGGTTCGGATTTTTGCCCCGAGGGGGCTGCATATAATAGCCCAGGGTCAGAGAAGCGCCACCCTGGGGTTGTGACGCCAACAAGAACCAGTTCTTACCCTGCAGGGGTTACATAGCCGCCCCCTTGCTGTTTGAGTACCCTGTGACTTAATCCTGAATACTCTTTTTATGTAACCCTTTCAGGGTATTACAACTAATTTGTGGTCCTGTTATCCCCAAGGCGGCGCGTTGCTGACCCTGGGCTACCCTATGCAGCCCTTTCAGGGCAAGAAACTCAAAAAGTCCACCACAGGGCGAGTTCACAGCAGACAGATGATGTCCTTTCTCGTCTTGCAGGTACTCGTTTGCCGGATGAACCCTCTTTCGCGTCTTCGCGTCTTCGCGTGAAAGACTGTCTTTTCTTTACAGTCGCTGAGATCTTCTCTTCCCCTCCTGCCATGTGGCATTCGTACAACCAAAAGTTAGCGTGTTTAGAGCGTATAAACACGTTGCTCCGCTAAAAAATCATAATTACATATAAAAGTGTTGTCATAACTTGAATCAAGGGGATTCTATATGGATGACCAACGGAAGATCAGGGAGACGCTGCTTGAAATATTGGGTGAGGAAGGGTGTGGTATCACGTGCGAAGATGATGCCGATATATTACATGACGAGGAAGGCTGGAAACTGATGCTCTGTGGGTTCATGGAGCCATGGAAGCTGGGGGAGACGGTTGATGAAGCCCGGGCTGCCCTCAGAAAACTCGGCTCGATGGGCTTCGGCTTGGCCTGAGAACTGTTTCTCAACTGCCGCGGAGTCATTTGCAGGAGGAGATAAGAAATGTCTACACCACAACACTGTCCCGGATTCGAGCAGTTCAAGAACCTGCGGTCTTTTTCCTGCAGGTGTCCGGAATGTGGCAAGGAGAAAGAAATTTTCTCCGATGAATTCAATGAAAAACATGTTTGCACTAAATGCGGCAAAGCGATTGATTTTACCAGGTGTTCGATAGATGCAGAAGGTACGACTTCCGCTCCACGTTGAGTTTACTGAAAAGATCGAGTTGGCCTTCATCTGGTGTTGGTTGGTTGGCTGAACATTGAAAACCATCAAAGACGGAAAATATTAAGGCCCCTCAAACCCGTGTCGGCTGAGGGGCCTTGGTAGGTAGTTCCAATTCATACCTCCGAGACAGTGTTGGCGCCACTCCTACTCCGCCGGATATTCGCCGAAAAACCGACATCCAGCTCTCGGCGCTTGCCCCATCAAACGGAATCCTCATTGAGAGGACCGCGCAGGGATCCGAGAGAGCAAGATAATTCAACTCTAACACTTCTAAAGAAAGAAATCAAGCTTTCTCGCAAACTTGTGTTCATCTGCTAGCCTGGCGCAGTTCCAGGCGGGCGGAGGTCCGTCAGTCAAGGCGGATTTGCGGCTCTTCATGTCCCTTCTGGACACCCTGAAACCATGAAAAGACCCGTAGGATGGGTGCAGTGCAGCGCAACCCATCAATTCTTTTCGAAGCAGTAGCTTATGTCTCATTGGGACTTCTTCGCGCCTCCGCGTCTTCGCGTGCAAAACTGTCTTTTCGCTACAGAATCGGCATTTTCGCGAGCTTTACAGGTAAAGGGAAAAATCGAGCCCTTTTCGCCTCCTGATCGCTTCGAGCAATCCCGCCGTTCCGGTCATCATATTGTCTCCAAGGGGGGCCCCGAATGTGATGGGCAGCTTTGAATTCACGACCAGCCGGCGCTTTGGACCGGTCGCTACTATAAGCTCTACGGCATCGAACCCGCAGGCCTTCCTGATATATGCCCCATGACCACCGTCGGCCAGAACTTGCCGGTGGAGCAGCCTGCCTTCCGCCAGGTCCACCAGGAGCGACTCCAGTTTCTCCAGGCTGAGGTCCCGCGTATGGTACTCCACAAAGCCGGCAATCTCACCGCCGTCAATAGCTGCGCAGACCGTATGAGAAGTGGCGATATCGAGGACGATGAATTTTCTTTTTCCCCTTAACTGAAAGTCCATGGATGCGCCGATTATGGCCGCAATGCCGCTGTCCATGACATAAACTTCCCGGGTGGGGAGACCTGAAACTGTTTCGGCAATCGATCTCAGGCGGTTCAAAAAGGTGGGGACGTATCCACTTTCATAAAGTAATGCCTCCGGCCAGGGTCCCCGTTCGAGGGCCGCTTTGAATATTTCATGGCGAAAGTCCAAATGGGATTTTCCCGCTGGAGGCAAACCATGGTCTTGAGCACAAACGCCAACGATATCAAATTCGAAAGGCACGCCAAAACCCATTACTATCTTTTCCAAATGTTCACGGGGGAAATCGGATAGTGTTATGGATGTATACTCGCCTGAACCGGCAACTGTTGCGGCCTGGGAATCTTCGATTATTGCGAGGCCCGCTTTGCGAACACGATCGGGGTTGTGGTTAAGGGTTTGAGCAGCCGAGGCGGTAATGACGACTTCGGCTTTCCGGGCCTGCTGGGAGAGGACATCCAGAAGAGCGCCGCCCCCCATTTCGACGCCGGTTATGAGCAGGTTTCCGGCGACGCCGGCCGCTCGTTCGGCCAGGTAAAGGATCGGGGATCTAACTACAGCCTTGTAATGCAGACCCGATAGATCGTCATAAAAAAGAACATCCAATGTCCCGGCGCCTACATCCAGAAGCAGGAATCTGCTCATTTTATGGACTCCAACCTGATGAAGTGGAATGCTAAAGGAACACCGCAAACAAACGCGGGAGTTGAACCCGCGTGCGGATAAGCCCAGTGAGAGATATAGAGTATTGGAACTGAAGTGAAACTTTTCGAAACGACTGGATTCGAAACAGCAGTCGTTCCTTGCCAGCAACTGTCCGGACATGCTGTGGCACACAACTGGAATACGTGACCTGGAGAGGGGCGGGATTGCATGCGCCTCCCTTTTTCATTTTTGGCGAATGCGGGAGATGATCCCAGGGTCTTGAGCATCAGGGAAGACCTTCTGACGAATATTGTCCTGTGACAAAAAGTAACATTTATGTCACAATTAACTCTTAAGCCGGTAATGTATATGCATCGGGTTTCCCGCCGGTCATTTCCCGAATCTTAGCTTGGTAAACTTCCCAATAATGACCGTAGTCGGAGCGAATCTTTGCATAAACATCGTTTCGCAGATCGAACCATGTGCCGTTTCTTCTCCAATTGCAGGGCGAGCATTGATGGAAATTATAGCCAGGTAAGCGAATAGGGTTGAATGGCTTCATATCGATAGGTCTATTGCAACTATGGCAGTAAGGGTCACCTAGAGCTAATCTATTTAAAAAATTCTGTATGTCTGGTTGCACCTTATCATTTAACATTATCTTGGCTTGTATATCTACAGTGATATGATCATCGACCGTTGTATACTTACCAATTGACACATGGCTATAAGGCAGTACTATCTTTAATTCACTTTTACTAGAAATTAACTGTAAACTTCTATATATGAAAAAACCAATAAAATAAAGAAAAAGAAGAGGGCAAACCAATTCTATAATTGGTATTAATTTTGGCCATGAGAGCAGTTTCGCACCACTAAAATAAACATCAAAACCATGTTTTAAAAAAATACTAAGTATAATACAAAATAAAGTAGCAAGAAATTTCTTTGGTATTTTAAACCAAATCCGTTTAAAGCTCTCAAACATATTATTTTAACCTCTATCTCCACAACCTTTCAAACCGCGCCGGGTTGGTCGCCGTATAAATGACAGTGTGCCTGATGTCGCGGTGCCCTAAATAGTCCTGAATTAACCGCGTATCCGCGCCCTGGTCGGCCAGGGCGAGGCCGCAAGCGGTTGCTGTCCGCGCAACAGGTCGCCCACGCCCGCAGGCTGATAGAGCAGGGGGAAGGCCCTGACACAATGTGGCGCAATCGCTCAATGTCTCGCGACGAACGCTTTACAGGGCTTTAGCGGCCCCGAATGGGTTCCACTAACTGGACACTTTATTTACTTTCGCAACAACAAAACTAAATCCATTCCCCAACAAGGGTTGCACATCTGGATTTTCGACAAAACTGTTCAAAATGTCTTTCACATCTTCCTCATCGACATCCGCCGACTTAGTTTTAATGGTTAACGAATCTAATCCCAAGCCGCCATAAAATTGCAGTGTCAAATCATATTCAGCCACGCTCACCCTCCTCTATTCCGATTAATACTAACTGGACAGTTGTTGTAAACTGTCCAGTGTCTCAACGATTGACTTAACCAGTATGTTGAGTACTCTTGTAGTGCTTGCACGCAGCGCATTGAAGGCATTCACAGTTTCCAGTTTCAGTGTCAACCCCGATGAATTTGTCGGTTAATCCACACAAGGATTTGCTATCGCAATCAATTAGAAGACTGGCTTCTACCGGAATACCCTTGCGATAGACTTTCTTTAATGTAAGATTAACATGTTTATTAACCTTGAAATGATTACATAAAAAGTCTTGCTTAATATTATCTATCATTTGATTACCTTTTATTTATTAACACCGACTCATACTTTTTTCTTCTTCTTTGATTTGGCAACGCCTTGACTTACAGCAACACTTTGCTCAGCCAGTACTCTTCCGCCCAACGTGCTGCCTTTTTGCAATGCTTTACTGGCCTTGGTAAGTTCTTTTTTTGTCGGCGGCGTGATCCTCTCTTTCTTTTTTCCTGCCATTAGATGTTCTCCTCTTAAGTTGATGACTTCGACAAAATGGAAAAATTTATTTCTTTTTTTTAGCTTCCCTGAGTGCCTGTTCCGCAGCCTTTCTTTTCGCTTGTTCTTCCAACCTTTTCTTCCTTTCCTCCAATGCTTTTTGCTGAAATGCAATTTCGCGCGGAGTGAGGTTTGGTCCGCGTCCTGCCATAGTGATCCTCCTTTCATACTTCATGGTAGTTGAAATTTCACAGAAATATACTATCCCATAATTATAAAAGCAAGGTAATACAATAGTTTAACACTATATCTCTAGCATAACATACCGGTATTATTGAATAAAAAATAAAATAAAACTTAAATAATAGCCTCCGGCAGTTCGAAGCGGGGAGTGCTGGACAAGAGCGTCAATTGTCCAAGGAATATCTACTCGACCTGCACAATACTTTCCAACTTATGTGTCCTTACCTGTGCATACCAAGTGCTGCGCTCGATCAGATTGACCGGGAAATCAGGGATGCAACAGACGGAGCACAATGAAGCAACCCCATGCCGGAGCACAGGCCATACAGGGGAGTTTCCGGCGCGGCGCATCGAAGTATTTAGATTTTTGCGGCAAAATTCTTCCACCCACACAATGGTGGCTGATCCGCTATTAAGCTGATTTATATTTTGTCAATTTTGCTCTTGCCTCTCTGACAGGTATTTTTGCCTTCATTACTTCAAACCCATATCCCGTGAGCCTTCTGACGGCGTGCTTGATATTAAGGCGAGAAAAGAAAGGGAGCGTCAGTTCCCCTGGAACGTCACTGATAACAGCGAAAACTACCTTGTACTCACCTTGGCGGGGGCGCGGAGTTGTGTCGGCCATCCGAAATCCCTCTGGTAACATCCCGTTTACAGCTGTACGAAATCTAGGATCAGTCTGAAATAGTTCGCCGGACACAAGCCCCTGTGAAAATAGGTGGCTGAGCACACTGGAATTTGCGTAACGCTTGATATGGATGATATCCCGCTCTCGCGTTAAAATGTCGCAGAACTCGATTCTGCTGTATGCTCCACCGAAAGCTATCAGTTTCCGATCCATAAGGGCAAAATTCTCCGGATCAATACCCACAACTCGGTCGTTGTAAGCTCCTTCTGATTCGTCGTCGTATTCGGGCAGTGAACCAGAGTATGTGGGTATCCTGAGATAAGCTTCATTCACCTCAGCCACAAAGTCATTCGCCACCCGGTACCACTTTCCACCGCTGAGCACATATGAGTTTCCATCATGATCGATTTCGCCGTATAGGCAGCGGTAAACCGGCCACTTTTCAAATGGTAATCCTTCATTATCGATACAGAGTACGCTACGGTGGACCAATACATCTTTCGTTATTTCATCAGGGTCGGAGAGAGATTTCAAAAATTGGTCCAAATGAATGTCATGGTATTCCGGACAATGCCGCCCGCTTCCATATCGAAAGCCGCTGACATGTTCCCATTCGATTACCTCTGGCACGGCCATCCAGATCCTCTTGGTATCGCCAGACTTTATACGAGCTATTAAAATACGATCGAGTTCATCGCGGAGAAGGCGATCAGTTACTTCGGCTATCTGGTCCACCCATGGAAACGTCTTCTTGTATGACGTGTCTAGATACCTTTCATAATATCGAGACAATAATCTCTGCACCTCGGTTATTTCCACGCTGACTGTGACATTCAGGGCCTCCATCCCATACATCCGCTTCCCTAAAGAAGGGTCAGTGGGGGTCCCCGTCACAGCCCTAAGAAGGTCCTGCTCAACGTCCAAACCAAACTCGTATGCTGCCGCCTCTCGGCTTGCCTGTTCCCGTGAGTGCCGCGCGATAGCGTCAAAGGTCCGTTTGTCGATACTCCTGACGTTGTTTTCCCCCAGGCAGTTCAGTGCGACCCTGAGACCAAATCGCTCTTCAAAGTGCTCCTGGGCCAGGAGATAGCGTCCATGTCCAAATGTGATGGCGAATAGGCGTTCTCTTGATCCGACAATGAGCGCTGCTGCTGCTGAGCTAACTTGCCCCAGTTGACCCGTGTCCATATGCTTTTCAAAATACTTGGCCCACCGTGGAGGTTTAGGGAAGCCGCTCTGGGCGAAAAGAATCCCAATTGGGCTTTCCTCCGGGCCTATGATGAACTCTTTAACCGGCTGTTTGGTTCTAATCAGCTCCCGAGTGTCGCTTACGTCGACCTTGGCAAGATAGATTGTAAGGCTGTGACTCGGTTTGTCAGAGCTGATTTTCATGGGACGCTCCCGGTTTGCGGCGGAAAATCGATGCGCGGTTGCCTAACCTCAAATGAAATGAGATATACGTCTAGACATTAATTTTATCACGGCTGCAACACCACGAGAAAACATGGTGACCCACACTGTGCCATTCGCTCTCCGTGATATTGCACAAAGATTCCGATATTTTATGAATAGTCATTTTGCTAATAATATCGAATGCTTCATTGAGAACCTTCTCTCCGAACCCCGGAATAGCTTGGCATTGACAAGATTCATTCTGATCGCATTCTCCATTGCTTAAACATGGGCAATTTGCAATAATAGCTTCATTGGCAAGTATCTGTAATTTCTCGCTCCAGAATGTTCGAACTGGATCGTCTCTCGGAAGAGTATAAATATCCTTGAGAAGTAATCCCTTCTTGAAATCCAAAAATTTCGCATTTCAACCTGACCCTGACGCTCAATGTAACGTAATATATCAAGAGCAGATGTTCGGGTCTTGTTCTTATTGCAAACTTCTAATAGGATTGAGGACGGAAGGCAATTCTCAATTTTGCGAAAGCTGATAATAATCGCTTCGGTCATTGGCAAGCTTGATCAGCGACAATTATAATTGCCACCCGACGACACCAAAAGTTCCTGTCTGACGACAATTAGAATTCCCGGATTTTGATTGGGTTGTTATTGCGCCAATCGAGCGATTTTTTTTGGGAAGGAGTGC
>JBKQLC010000108.1:0-12483 GCA_052147195.1 Syntrophobacteraceae bacterium | reverse complement strand
GATCTCACTTCGCTGCCGTCCTCGTCGGCGAACGCAACGGCAATGGTTTTTTTATGAACATCAAGCCCGACATACGTGATAAACTTTCCCATGATCTGCCTCCTTGGTTGTGGCTCTGTTCTAGGTTCATTTCCGTTCCCAGATTAACCCACGTTTGTTTGCAAGGGGCAGATCATTTTTTTATCCGTCATCCATTATGGCTACACGTTTGTACCGGCTGCGCTAATACGTTGGACAGATAGAGTGGAGCGAAACCCATCACATTCATCATTAATGCAACTTCGTATTAGAATCGAAAGCGAAGGGAGAGAATGGAAAGCAAACATAGCGAACGGATCCTGGTCGTTGATGATGAAAAAAAGATGTGTTTAATGCTCCTGGAATTCCTTCGGCAGGAAGGATACGATTGCAGGAGCACCACAGATCCGGCCGAAGCGCTTGCAATCCTGGAACAAAATGATTTCGACCTGGTGATTTCAGACATAAGGATGCAAGGAATGAGCGGTCTGGAGCTTCTCCGTGAACTCAGAATAAAGCATCCCGGCATTGACACCATCGTAATGACTGCATTTACGAGTGATCACACCTACATGGACATCATCGAGGCTGGTGCAGCCGATTTTATCGGAAAACCGTTCAAGTTGCCGGAATTGAAGGCTAAGATAGAAAGAGTCAACCGGGAACGAAGAATGCTGAGGGAGCTTCAAGAAACGAATACGGCCCTTGGAGTGGTCCTCAAGCGGGTTGAGGGAGACAAGGAAAAACTCGACGCCGATATTTTGTCCAATCTACAGCAACTGATTTTCCCTTATTTAGACAAATTAAGGGGTACCCGACTGGATGAAAAGCAGGTGACGTACGTAAATATTCTTCACTTGAATCTATTGAAGATAACCTCCCCGTTCATGAGGAACCTTTCACAAAAGCGTGCAAATCTCAGCCATATGGAAATCCAAATTGCAAACCTCATCAAGGCTGGAAAGGATAGCAAGGAAATAGCCGATATACTTGGAGTTTCGATAAACACCGTCACAACTCACCGGTATCATCTGCGCACGAAACTCGGATTGAAAGGAGAGAAGGTCACTCTAAAATCCCATCTTAAATCCATCGATTTTTTGGTGATGTAGCATCACCAATTACTCACCTTTTTTTCATCTTCACGCCCTCTTCAAACAATGACGATTCAAACACCAAGAGGCTTGCACTCATAAAAGCTGTACGGTCTCTTGTACGCGACTAACCCTTCAGGCCGAGACAAAACGATTACGCAGCAGGCAAATGTAATGAGCCTGGCGGTGAAATATTTCTGTGAACCTGGGTTCAGGCAGCGAAGAAAGTACGAGGCGAAACCATGGCCAGGACAAAACTTTTTTAGGGTTTCGAATTGATGGTGGAAAAGGACGGAGGACTATTATGAGTGTATTCAAAAATCGCAATGTTCAACACAAAATGCTTTTCCCAAATGTATTGTACGTAATTTTACTTGGCGCCATCATCTTTTTCTTCCTGAACTCAAATGCCCTGATTGGAGTGCTTTCAGAAAAGCAAAAAGGTTCCGATAAAGCTGTGGATCTCATACAGAAAACCGCGCTCTGTGTCCAGGAATATATAAATAAACGCATCTCCGGTTCTGAACTTGAAAAGAGATACCAGGCGCTGCTACCTGAACTAAAGGCGCAAAATCTGTCAGAGGATTTTGAAAAACTGTGGGTGAAGGTTAACGAGATCCGGCAAATCAGAGACGAAAATGCCAAAATATCAAAGCAGGTTGACGAATTAGCGGATTTTGCCATTGAACAGTCCAACAAATTTATCCAGCAAGTAGTCCCGAAGCTGGCGGACGAATCGACTAAAGAGAGCGTCGGCAATCTGGAAACAATGGTGATCCTTGGCGCGAACATCAACACATCTTCAAACTACCAGTTAAAAGTGCTCTTCAGCCGGATGCAGGCAGACCTTAATGAAAAGCAGTCATTGCTGGCCCTGTTCTCGACACTTCTCGAAAATGTGGAGAAAGACGTGAAAGACCTTGCCGGGACTCCCTTTGAGGCATTGCCGAAGAATTCAAAAGAAAGCATCCTCAAAATGAGAGACCTGACCAACAGCTATGTCAAGAACGCCGAGGCCGCGCAGTCTGTTCGACAAGCCGTTTTCGACGGGATCGACGTGCGCCTCAAGGAAATCGAAAACATCAAAGACAAGAACAATGTCGAACTCTTCGTCCGGTTCAAAAGCTATTTCCGCAATATGCTGATCATCATCCTTGTCACTTCCCTCATAGGGATATTGACGAGCGTTCTTACAGTCAGGTCCGTTTCAAAGGCGCTGAAGGGGATTATAGGAGGCATGTCCGGAGCATCCGATGAGGTCACCACGGCCGCCGGCACATTGTCCGCGGCCAGCCAGTCTCTCGCCGAAGGAGCTTCGCAGCAGGCTGCGGCCATCGAGGAAACGTCCTCCTCTTTGGAAGAGATGGCCTCCATGACAAAGCAGAATGCCGAAAATGCAAATCAGGCCAATGCCCTGATGAACAAGACCCGGCAGGTTGTAGAGCAAGCCAACGGGTCAATGGCGCGCCTGACCGCTTCCATGGATGAGATTTCAAAAGCCAGTGAAGCGACCTCGAAGATCATCAAGACCATTGACGAAATCGCCTTTCAA
The DNA here is from genome assembly GCA_052147195.1 of Syntrophobacteraceae bacterium. Lineage (GTDB taxonomy): Bacteria > Desulfobacterota > Syntrophobacteria > Syntrophobacterales > Syntrophobacteraceae > SbD1. The sequence goes on along the minus strand of JBKQLC010000108.1, from coordinate 9,819 downwards.
ACCAACCTGCTGGCGCTCAATGCCGCAGTTGAAGCCGCCAGGGCCGGAGAGGCCGGAGCGGGATTTGCCGTTGTTGCCGACGAGGTGAGGAATTTGGCTATGAGAGCTGCTGAGGCGGCAAAAAATACTGCCGATCTGATTGAAGGGACAGTCAAGAAAATAAAGGAAGGCTCTGAAGTTGTCCAAAAGACCAACACTGAATTCTCCGAGGTACAAACCAGCTCCGCCAGGATGGAAGAATTGGTGGGGGAAATCTCGGCGGCGTCAGTTGAACAAGCTCAGGGCATCGAACAAATCAGTAAAGCCGTGAGCGAAATGGATAAGGTGGTCCAGACCAATTCCGCTAATGCCGAGGAATCCGCCTCCGCCTCGGAGGAAATGAGTGCCCAGGCAGAGCAGATGAAGCAATTTGTGGGCGAACTGGCAATCATGGTCGGAGGCGCCAATGGCCGTTCAACCATCGAAGGCGCCACGGCATCACTGAAAAAGGTTATAAAAGAGCCGAAGATATTTGCAGCATACGACAAGAAAGCAAATGGCCATTTCAGGGCGGGCGATGGAAAAGCTTCGGTCCCTCTCGGCAAACGCAATTCGGGCCCGGAGCAGATCATTCCTTTTGATGATGCGGAAGTCTCGGATTTTTGATGCAGGTACCGATTATGAGGGAGTGGACGATGGTATATCGGCCACTCCCATTCTTTAAAGTACACACGGAATCAATTCACACCAATTTCAGACAAGATTTGCCAGACCCTGCGGTACGTTCTGGACTAATTGTTACGGAGAAACGTTATGACAATAATACCACTAAAGAAGCGACATTCGATAAACATTGAAGAGACTAATGCCGATATGCGCAACATCAATGAACTAATGGGACAAATTGATGAATCCGCAAAAAAAATCTTTTCGGCTTATGCCATCAAGCTCTTAGACGAACCACTTTCCAATGTTGTCGAAGCAGTTTGGGGTATCCCAATCGACAAGAGTCATCGGACGTCCACCCAACGGCAAATCGACGCTATCATACGCCCAATGATCCGCAAAATTCAGGATGCTCTTGAAGCAGATGAGCTGGCCGGGTCTAAAAATTGTGCAATAGATTATCTAATCAAAAGGCTCGCGATCTCGGAAATACTTTTTATGACCCAGTGTTATAAGTTAAATCTGCTCTCCAATGAACCTATGATTTAGATGATGTCCCGGAAGGCGTGGTTCAGTAATTCGCAGTTTGCTCGGCCAGGGGCAAGCATATCGTGAAGGTTGTTCCTTTGCCCTTCACACTTTCAACTGCAATTTTGCCATTGAGTTGCTCAATGATTTTATAGCTGACCGAAAGGCCAAGCCCGATGCCTTCTTTAGGGCCCTTGGTCGTGTAGAAGGGATCGAAAATCTTGGGCAGCATTTCTTTGGTGATACCGCAACCCGTGTCGGAAATCTTGATGATAACCTGAGCGTTGTCTCGTTTTTCCAAACCGGTCCTGACGATAATGGCACCCGCCCGCCCGATGGCATCAATGGCATTGTCGATAATATTCAGAACGGCCTGTTGGAGCTGAGCTGCATCGATGGTAATCCGGGGGAGTTCTTCTCCATAATCTGTTTGAATCATTATATCCCGGTGTTGCGCTTCATCGGCCAGAAAGCTGATGGCTTCGGCCAGCACAAGATTTACGTCGCAGAGTTCCTGCCAAGGTTCCATGCGTCTGCCGAACCGCAACATCTTATGGGTAATATCCCGGCAGCGATCTAACTGGTGCTCCATTTTTTTGATGTAACCACTGAGTTTCCCGGGGTCTTTGTCCCCGATCACGGTCCTGAATTCGAGGAGATCGTCACTCATCAACCCTGTCAGTTCCTTCATAACCTGAAGCGGATTATTGATTTCATGTGCTATCCCGGCCGCCATTTTCCCCAGGGCGGCCATTTTATTCGATTGAACTGCGAGATCTTCGCTTCTGGCTTTCTCCTCTTCTACCCTTGCCAATGCGTTAGTTATCCAGCGGGAAGTCAGTACCGTACCGGCAACAATCATGAAAATTCCCGCGAGAATTATCAGGATCTCAGAGCGGCGGGCGTTCAGAAGGGGCAGCATGTCCTCCTGCAGATCCTCGCGCGCCACGAGGACCCACTTGGGGAGGGTCAATTCGCTTGTCGCAAAGAGAATCGCGGCCCCCTTGTAGTCCACCTCCTGCACATTGGTGAATCCTTCGGAGGAAAAATCCGGAGCCTCCGGCGATTCAAGGAGTTTGCCGCTGAATCTCGGGGTGGTCTGCAAAATGTTCTTGCGGTTTATGACAAACGCATCGCCATTTTTGCCCAGTTGTGCCCTGTGCACGATTTGTTCGACAATATCGGAACTGATCGTAGCCCGAAGAATCCAGGTGCGATTTCCTTCAACTCTTGTAACCGCAAGGAAAATGTGGGGGACTTTGCGAAACCCGAGCAGGACGTCACTCACATAAAAACCGGAGGAGATCGCCTCATGGAACCACTGCTCCCGACTGTAGTTAGCTCCCTTCAGTTGTTCGGCATAAGGCCCGACATAGGCGAGATGGGTCCCATCCTGGTCGATTACGCCCAGGTCGATAAAAGACTTGGAGTGGAACTGCAGGGCCTGAAAAACCTTGTTCAGGAAGGCTTCATCTTTCAAGCTGTCGATCGACTGAACACGGGCGACCGTTATGAGCTGAGCGATTCGTTCATTGAAAAATGTCTCCAGATGGGAGCTTCGGTTTTGAACTCTAGCCTTCAGCGACTCGATGACATTTTCCCTGTATGCTTGTCTGTACTGAAGATAAATGCTCGCTCCCAGGCACAAGAGGGGAACGATTGAAAAGAGCAGTGTCATCAGAATTATCTTGGTTCGAAGCTTTTGAAAGCTACCTGAGATCATATGGCTCTCCTATCCCGATGAGGCTGTCGCGTACCCGGGTGAAAAGACCACTCCATTTGCTTCTCAAACCAGATAGAGTACGGCAATCACAACGCCGGCCGAGACAACAATCCAGCGCAACACGATCGGCTGGACCCAGCCCGCAAGGCGTCCGCCCAAAAACCCGCCTATTAGCGAGCCCACAGCCATCACGAGGGCTACCGACCAAATCACCCGTCCTGAGAACAGGAAAAAAATAGCGGCCGCCGTATTGATGCTAAACGAGAGAACCTGCTTCAGCACATTTAACCGCGTTAGTGAGTCATCGAGTACGAGTCCAAGTACCGCCAGAACGATCACGCTCAAACCGGCGCCGAAATACCCCCCGTAAACGGCGGCCAAAGCTACCGGTAGAACGATTAGCGCTTCGTTTGCTCTTGCCGATCGTGAGTGTCCCCCTCGGCGTACGATCCAGGCGCGCAGAGGCTCCTGTACGGCGAGGAGACCTGCGGCGAGCAATATCAGGAATGGCACCATTGAACGAAACAAACTTTCACTCGTGTTCAAAAGCAAAACTCCGCCGGCTACCCCACCCAGCACACCGGCAGGCGCGAGGAGCCAAAGGCGTTTTTTGTTCCCATGCAGATCTTTTAATTGTGCGAAGGTCCCACCCAGGTAACCGGGGCAGAGGGCCACAGTGTTTGTCACGTTGGCCGCCACAGCCGGAATACCCAGCGCGACCAGCATTGGAAAAGTGATAAGAGTTCCACCACCGGCAAGCGCATTCACCGCCCCTCCCGCCACAGCCGCCAGTCCCACGAGACCAAACTCCAATCCGGTCATTGCCTTTTTCTTCCTTTCAGATGTCCTCAAAAATCGCTTCTGCCAACGTGAAAAATCATGGAACAGTCCTCAATGCACAGCTTTCTCACCGGTTTCAGACCTGCTTCCCTCGACCCCACCCAGGACAATCTTCTCCACCGACCGAAGGTGTTCCTTCATCGCTTCAAAGGCCATATCAGGGTCCCTGTTTTCAAGCGCATCGATAATCTTCAAGTGCCCGACTACCGAGGCCTTCCTTCGGGTATCATTCCACAGCGATTCCGACCTGCTTTCGCCCAGGATTTCGTTCATCAGATCCATTACCTGTTTTATGAGCCTGTTTTTCGAAGCTGCGGCCAGCCCAAGATGAAACGCCCCGTCCAGTTCCGAATCTTCCTTCCCTGCCAAGATCTTTCTTTCCTGGTCGCAAATGATGATCTTCAGGCGATCGAGCTGTTCCCGGGTAATATTCCTGGCGGCAAGCGATGCGATCTGGGGCTCCATGAGCATTCTGAATTCAAGAATTTCCCGGATCAGATCTCCTTTCGCCTTCAAGACTACGGCAAAAGCATCGATCAAAGCACTCTCATCGGGGGTGCGTACATAGGTCCCATCGCCACGATGGCCCTCGAGGATATGTCTTTCGGAGAGGGTCTGAATCGCCTGCCTGATGCAGTTTCGCGAAACCCCGAACGACAGGGCGAGAGATCGTTCGGAAGGTATTCTCAGCCCCTCCTTGAGTTCACCTCGGCGAATCATTTCCAGTATTCTCTCGACAATCTCGTTGTAGAGGTACTTTCCCTTGCGGGAAGAAATTTCGCCTGTCATACATTTCTCCAAGCCAAACCCTTTTGCCCAAAAAAGGGGGCCACTTCGGACTAAGAAACCAAATTGGTATAACCTATACTCACATTATGAGCATATGTCAAGATATTGGATGAACCAATTTTGTGGATGAGGCCTAAATTTGTTCAGGAAAAATGGGAATGCATGTCTGTATAGATTTTTTGGTAGAACCAATTCGCCCCCTCTGGGCGCCTGGCGACAAAGGCAAGTCCGGAAATGCTCACCATTCCAGAAGAAAGCGACCTGTTCAACGGTAGTGCTGCAGGTTGGGTCGAGCTTCGAAACCCAACTTTCGGCTTCAAAACTCAAGACATTTTTCAGGCTTCGTTGTGGCACTCCGGTCATGACCAGGTGACTGAGGAATACTATTGCAGTTGGAACTCAACCGGTCCCGTTTCGGCCGGACCGCGCCTCTACACGGTCACAGAGATGAACCCGTTAAAATGGTGAGAGCCGAGAAGGAAGGCGCCACAATTGGGCCTACTCACGGCTCTCTAATGGAGGCACAAGACCTCCAGTGATATTGTCGGCAGGATGACCGAAGATCTGAAGTAAAATTAGCGGCAGTGCCCTGGAATCCATTCGCCACGACGGTTCGTATGACCTGGAACCCAGTGCTGATGTTTCCAGTGAGCCTCATGCCATCTCCCGTGTTTGTCGTGGTGGCCTTCGACCCAGACCTTTCCGCAGGGAGGGTGGGCGCTTACATCAACGGCTGTGAAGACGGACAAAAGCGCCAAACAGATACTAAAGACCAGCAGTTTCATTTTCATCTCCTCATTTCCTTCTGGTTGGATGTAGTTCGAGTAATTCACCTGATTTTGCTTTAGAGACAAGGGAGCAAGTTGTTTCGTCTACATGCGGTAGTGTTTTTCTCTGTTACTGCCGGGCCGTACGCTCACGCCTTCGACGCGTTTTCGAGTGAATTTCGGACGCGAAACTGCGCTTTGGCGGTTACCGTTAGACATTTGGCGCATTATTCCGGTTAGGAAGGCTGCAAGGTTCCACGGCGCTGAAGGGATGAGAGGAAACGCTGAAGGGTGGAAGTAAAAGCGTAACTGCCTGATAAAGTTGAACCCCAAGTGACCTTTTCAGTTGCCGGCCTTCACCAAGTTTGCTTCATCCCAGCCTGTTTTCTCAACTTCCCAGCAAAGATTTAACTCTTTTATTTTTTCCGTTGAGTATTTCGGCTGAGCATTTTAACCGGGCTTCCTACTTTGCCTCTTGGGGCTCGACCGTAAATTATGCACGGAAGAGATGGCTGTCAATGTGCTCCGATTGCGATTATTTTATCCAAAGAAAGCCCTCGACAGAAGCACCAGGTCCACGACCAGCATTCCGAAAACCATCAGACCGGCAATCGGGTCCAATACCGCCGCGAGCCAGCCTGTGTATTGCAGTCCGAAGCCTGCAAGTATGCCCATCACATAACCCGCAAGAAGCCCGACAGCACCTATAAGCAGGCATTGAAAGAGGGGTAGTGCTCAAGCGCGCCTATGAAAACCCCGACCGATAGACCGAAGACCGGGAAGAAGAAAAAGAAGCCCACGAGAAAACCGTCATAGGACGGAGGTTATTCCCGGCGCCATGAACGCAGGATTTGGCGTTTCCATTAAACCCCTGCTTTTTGCTCTTTTTGCCAGGGTTGCCGGCGCCTTTCTTCAACGCGAGCGGGCGGGAATGGGCCGCCCTTGCACTCCCGGCAGGCCGGCGCCTTATTTGATCGTTTTTAACGCTTCCAGTACATCCAGGTAGAGCCTGACTTCAGAAGGAGAGACAACTGGATGGCGGACTATCAACTGTAAACTGCCGTTACTCGTGATGACTCCAATGTACCGCCCCCCTTTTGGCAGAATGCTGTAACCTCCTTCCTCGACTTCGGGCGAGTCTTTCCCCACTTTGGCCAGTGTCCCGATGTCTTGTCCCTCCGAATTATAGATTATCCATTTACCAGGGTCTGAAGCTTTGAGGGTGAGGTCTTCGGCAAGGCCAATAGAGGTTAGGCCCATCAAAAGCAGGGGAACAAACATGAGAGCAAGCGCTTTTTTCATTAAAGCCTCCACAAAAACTCAGGGGAATCGGCTGGTAAGCGACCCCATGCAATCGAAAGCAGCGAGAAAACCGGGGCCGGCGATGCGATTGAACCCGCGACCTGATTATTATGAATCACAACCTCCGAACTTCACGAACTCCTCATCGGTGAGCAAGCTGGCAAATGACTCAATTTGAGTTTTCCACATTTTGAAAGATTCCGGCAAAGCCGGTTACAAGGCGCCAGGAAACTATTGAGGGGGCCTTGGCCTTTGCGGCGGCGGCGCTCCCATCCTCTCTTTCATATCTTCCCTTACCTCTTCTCTCGTTATGAATCCATCCCCATTCTTGTCCAATCGTTTGAATTGTTTTTCCTGGAAATCCATCCATTCGCTTTTGCTGATCTTTCCATCATGATTGGTATCCATGTTATCGAACATCCTATCCAACATTTCCTCCATTCGGGGGTCCTTGTCTGCCGGCGGCCCTCCGCGATTCGGGGGGGGCGGCTGTTGCTGTGCAAAAAGGAAACCGCCGTAAACCATAAGTATGATACCAACCACGATAAGAATTGCTTTCCATCGAGCCATCTGAGTTTCCCTCCATCGGGCAGGCTAAATCAGCCGCATAATTCAACCTGATTTGCCATAACTGTGAAAAACCAATTCACTGCTGCCTAATCATCAAGCTATCGAAACTACTTCAGGGAGCCTGCCGGCCGCCATTCGGCCGGATGGCACATTGTGTTCCTCAGCCCTCACGGTTCCATTGCCACCCTCAACGCGCTCGCGCGAACAGTGGCCCTTAATCAATATTAATAATGGGGAACGAAACTGTCATAATAATACGGTGTGTAAGCTCTCTTTTGGAGTTAGGCATCATACAAACGGCGTCTAATTTCTTGTTCCGGAGTTTCTGAAATTCGTGCTCCCGGGCAGTCTAAACTTGAACACTACTGCTGAGAGGTCATCGGGAAGAGGACTATACGGTTCCCTTACCTCATATTTGCCCTTGGGGGCCATGTCGCCGATAGTGAGAGTTTTTCGCCATAAAATCGCGGTCTCCGCCCGGTTGGCCGTCCACATATCCAATTTTACAGACTTGAGGGGGTGATTCGATTTGTTGGTTATGTAGCCGGTGATATAGCCGTCCTGAGTGATCTCGAAATCGCTGTAGACAAGGTCTTTGTTGGGCGTCCCGCTACTATTATCCACCGTTCCGTCGCTGTAAAATGATTTCGCGCCGGCATTAAGGGGGAAGAGAAGCAAATTCAGCAGAAAGCATCCAATAATCCATTTCGTCAAGCGTTTCTCCTTTTTTTACGTTCTAACAAGCAGCGCAAAGGGCTTCAAATTTCATCAACGCGCTCAATATGCACGCAACCAAAAAGGGGTCGCAGCGTATTTGCCGTAACCACCCGGTATTTTTGATGGGCCGCCAGGGTCTCGAACCCCGGAACTCTCGATTTCGCTCACTCCGTTCGATCCCCGAGTTAGCTGACCGCTTGCTCTATCCTCGCCTCCGGGCAGCCGGTGCGGCATCGTCGCACATCCTATACTACAAACTGCCCATGTTCAAGTTTTTGAGCAACCAATGACTCTCACCAAAGCCCAAATCGCCGAAACTCAACCGGCCCTGTTTCGGCCCCGCGGCCCCGGTGATCACCCCCCCAAATGGTGAGAGCCGAGAAGGAAGGCGCCACAATTGGCCCTACTCACGGCTCTCTAATGGAGGCATAATACCTCCGGTGATATTGTCGGAAAGATGCCCAAAGATCTGAAGTAAAATTAGCAACAGTGCCCCGGAATCCATTCCCCATGAGGGTTCAAATGACCTGGAACCCAGTGGCGATGTCTCCAGCCCCGGCTCAGCGGTATTATAATTTTGAGCAAGTCTTCCGAGGAAACTTGCATAGAGGCATTCACTCCATCCCTGACTGTTCTGTCCTTGCCTCCGGACAGCCGGTGGGGTATATTTTCATTCTCCTCACGAACTCCCTTTGTATTTGCCAAGATTCATCAGGATATCACGCTCATTTTGAGGAGCAGCCGATGACTCTCACCAAAGCCCAAATCGTGGAAGCGCTCTTCGCCAGGAACATTTTCACCAAAGCCACGTCGGCCCAGATAATCGACACCATTTTTGAGTTGATAAAACGGTCCCTGCAAAACGGCGAAGATGTTCTCATTAGCGGCTTTGGAAAGTTTTCAGTGAAAAAGAAGCTCCAGCGTACAGGGAGGAACCCGGACACAGGAAAACCTATTACACTGCCGCAACGGAAAGTGGTAACATTTAAGTGCTCGTGTGTTCTGCGAACCGCAATGAACGGGGAGGTTGGCCAAGGAGGGCACATTCCGAGCCCGTTTCGCACGAAGAAAAATCGAACCGATCGCAGCAGGTAAATTCCGGCGGATCGGCAAAGAAGGTAAGAGCGGGAATGGCAACGAGAAAGCGATGGATGTTTGTATTAGCGAAGCCATTTCCCTTATTTGCGATAGTGGCCTTCAACCCGGATCTCGAAGGTTCGTGTTATGCGGCAATGCCCGCGCCGGCCGGACGGTCTGACTGGAAGTTTGGATGCCCGCTCTGGATGCAGCAAATGGAAAGGGGAGAAGAGGATAATGAAACACATCAGCTATACGGACGTGGAAGGCCAGAAGGTGGAGGATGGTGGAGCGCATGGCGTCATGATTCGCACTGTCATCGGAGAGCCTGACGGAGCGCCCAATTTCTCTATGCGCGTAATAAGCTTTGAAACGGATGGGGCCACTCCCAGTCACAGTCACCCCTGGGAACACGAAGTATTCATCCTGAAGGGAAAAGGCAGCGTGGAGGTGGACGGCAAGACGGTTCTACTCAAGCCGGGGGATGTAGTGTTCATACCCGCCAATTCACAGCATCGTTTTCAGAGCGATGACCCCATGGAGATGTTGTGAATGATTCCCAGGCAATAGCGGTATCTGGATGATACCGAACAGATTTAGGCTGCAGGTTAATGAGGGAGTTAAGGGGACGATCTTTCCTCCAAAGCTGAGACGCTTTGAAAGATGAATCCGCCCTCTCGCGTCCGTTCAATCTGATCACGCGAACGCTCGATCATCTTTAGCGGCGCTGCCTCACGATCCTATCTTATACCAAGTTGCGACCTAAACAGTAATATGTAAATACGGAAAATATGTTAAACTCCGGAGCCGTTCCGGGTCATCTGTCATCGCATTGAGACCGTCACAAAGCTTGTCCTCGAC
>JBKQLC010000107.1:0-21704 GCA_052147195.1 Syntrophobacteraceae bacterium | reverse complement strand
TCACCGCCGTTGACGCAGGCACCAGGGTCGGCAGATTCCTCCTGCAGGAAATGTTCGGCAAAATTATCCCAAAATTCAACGAAACGCAGTGGATACCTGGAATAGTCATAACCGGCGGCATCTTCAGTTTCCTGTGGGGATATCTTGTGTATACTGGAAATATCTCGACGCTGTGGCCCCTGTTCGGCATGAGTAACCAGCTTCTCGCCTCAAGCGCCCTGATAATTGTAACGGCAATGTTGATTCGCATGGGGAAGGCCAGGTATATGTGGGTAACGGCGGTTCCGGGCCTCTTCCTAGGATACGTAACGATGTATGCCGGTTATTTAAACATCACGAAAGTCTATCTGCCGAAAAATCTCTATCTCCTGGCCATACTAGCCACCGCTGTTATGGTCATGATGGTGATCGTCGTCGTCGGTACCTTCAAGCGGTGGATTGAACTCCTCCAGATCAAGGAGCGTGTGCAGGACATTTGGGGCGATAAGGTCATCATCGCGATTGAAGGCGAATCGTGTGTGCTGCCCGTTCAACCTAAACTCAGCACCCAGCAGAAACTGGCCGCAGAAAAATGGATGGGATAGCTCCTAAGACGGCGTTAAATACTGGGGGCAAGATCTATTATGTACTGTTCCACCCCTGCGCCGCGTTGGAGGCAGCCCCCGAAATAAAAACAATTTCTTTTGCATTAACATGCGGCTTGGCCGGAGTCCATGCGGTCGAAATCGAGGTGAAGTGGACCTTTTGGTTCGCGTTAGAGAACCCCGTAAATGAGGAAAACACCCATTAGAGCGAGAAGGACGAGCATGATTTTCTTGTATGTCCGATCGCCGATGCGGCCGTAGAAGAAGGACCCCAAATAGGTCCCGAGGATGAGAGCCGGCAGGGATATGAGACAATACCTCAGGACCGGAATCGTCGTCAGACCAGTAAGGGCATGCAGAACGACTACGACTAGACCCGAAGCCGTGTAAAAGCCTTGCAGAGTGGCCTTGATCGTGTCCTTGGTCCACGGTTGAAGAGAGGTGTAAACAATGACCGGGGGCCCGGACGCCCCGAGGGCTCCGCCCAGACAACCGGCCAGGAAACCCGCCGCCGAGGCCCCGGTTGTTTTGATCTCCCGCAGCACTGGCTGGAAAGAAAGACTGAAGCAGGCATAGGAGACAAGGATGAGGCCCATCGCCAGTTGAATGCCATCGGTGTTTACGGTCTTGAGAAAAAAGACGCCGATGGGGACCCCCGGTATGGAGCCCACGAAGAGAGGAAGGACCTTTTTCCATTCAAGGTCCTTCCTGAGTCCTATGAGCAGCATGCCTGTCGAGAACAAGCCCTGGAGAGCAACCAGAGGGATGACCGTTTTGATATCGAGGAAAATCGCCAATAAAGGCAAGGCCAGGAGTATGGAACCGAAACCGGACAGACCCTGGGTAAAGCCGGCCAGAAAGGTAATGATGACAATGAGAATATATTCGTTCACAAACCTGGCCGCTCCTTAAGGTCTGATGCCAAGGCAATGCCTCGGCAACTACTCGCTGACAATGCCGTGCTTTACTGCAAATCGCACCAGCTCCGCCGAACTCTTCAGCCCTGAGCCCTCCATAATAGCGTATTTGTGGAATTCCACAATCCTTTCGAATACATGGTTTTCTCTCCTTTTTGTCGTCACTGTCATCACTAAAAAAACACAATGTATAATAATGGATATTTGTCTTTCTATTCCGATCGATATATGCAACTGTTCGACTGAACAGCATATTGAACCGCATATAGAATATCAAATATTAGTGATGTTATTGATGGCAAACTGTATAACACATTGTTAAATACCACTTTGTTTGTCACCATTACTATCATCACTTTGATTTTTATTGATGCTAAATTCTCAATCCTCATCCTTCACATCAGGGATGCCTAGCTCATATTCGATAGCTGACCGTATCTAAAAATAAAAGTACAATTACCCATCAGTTTAATCTGGTTTAAAGTGCAAATTGCAACTATTACTTTACTTTTGAATAGTAGTGTGTATATTTGAAGGTAGAAATTATATAATTATCTTATAATTGATTTTTAGTGTGAACAAAAGGTATTATTTCTGATTAGTTCAATAGTACTGCACCCAATCTAAGATAAATGGTAAAATGGCTGAAGGTCGAGTTAAATGGTTTAATAAGGGGATGGGCTACGGATTTATCGAAAGCGACCAAGGTAACGATGTATTCGTTCACTACTCGTCCATCGCCGGCGAAGGATTCAAGTCGCTGAGGCAAGGCGAGCGGGTAAGTTTCACCGAGGAGGAGGGGGCAAAGGGGCCTCAAGCTACTCAAGTGAAACAGATCCAGGGAGGCTTGGGCAAAATGCCGGCCAGAGAAAGAAAGGCTTCGACTTTTTTTCAAGACTGAATTGGCTGTCCTTTGAAATGTTGGCCCCTGGCTTACGGGCTCTAATTCGAGAGGGTGTGGAACACCAAATTGTCAGGAGGTCTAAGGAGGATGCGTTTTTCATCATTCAACCATCTTGAGGAGTAAAGAAAATGACGAAAGCTGAATTGGTTGCAACAATCGCAAATGAAGTTGATATTGCCAAATCACTGGCTGAAAAAGTGGTGGACGGATTTGTTTCGGCTGTTTCGGCCGCTTTGTCAGGCGGAGACAAGATTACGCTGGTAGGGTTTGGGACTTTCAGCGTCATGACAAGGTCGCAACGTGAAGGCCGCAATCCCGGGACCGGCGAAAAGATTCAAATTCCGGCGACAAAAGTTGTCAAGTTCAAAGCTGGCAAGACTCTCAGCGAAAAAGTCAGATAGCGGAATTCAATCCCCTCTCATTCAATAAGATGATCTGAAGGGACTGCTCGCGCGAATGGATTGGCGGCCAGTCCTTTCCGTTTTTCCTCTCCGGATTCCGGCAAGCCGGCAGTATAATTGACAATAGCTCCGAGCTCAATGAGTTGGCTGTGTGGACTTTCGATGAGCCTGAGTTGCCCGCAGCATCGAAAAAGTCTTCGAGATAAATCTATGATTGCCATCGCCTTTGTCTTCGAGCGAGAATTGGAAACTTCTATTCACCCACCCACCTATTCACCGATTCACCTGCTTTTCTTCTTTTTGCCGCTTCTCGTTGCCGTTTTGCGGCCTGAACTGTTTCATGGTATCGTAGTGAATAGTGAATAGTGAGGAATTGAGGGATTGAGGGATTGAGGGATTTTACTTACCGTTAACACTGCTCACTGCTCACTGCTCACTGCTCACTGCTCACCATTCACCATTCACTATTCACTAAAGGAGCACCGATGGGAATGAGGGCCGTTTTTACCATTACTGCCGGCTTGTTTCTTCTTGTGATGCTGTTTTGCGGCAGCCAGGCACGGGCGGAGAGTTTTGAGAGCATATCCAGGGAAGCGCTCCAGGCCTACAACGCATCCGACTATGCGAAGGCGCTCGAAAAGGGTCAGCAAGCCCTTGAGCTGGCAAGGAAGTCGGGCAACAGGCAGGCTATCGGAGTTATTCTCTCCTTCCTTGGAGGCGTGTACTCGGACCTGGAGCAGTATGAAAAGGCGCTCGGCTATTATGAGGAGGCGCTGGCAATCAAGAGGGAGACCGGCGACCGGGAGGGCTTGGGAGCGGCCCTTAACGAGGCCGGAATAGTGTATTCGAGTATCGGCCGGTATGAAAAGGCCCTCAAGTGTCATGAGGAGGCGCTGGCAATCCATAAAGAGATGGGGGCCCGCAATGACATCGGAGGGGACCTTGCCGAAATTGGAATAGTCTATTCGTATCTCGGCCGGTATGAAAAGGCGCTCGGGTTTTTTGACGAGGCTCTGGCGATCCATAAAGAGATCAATGCCCGTAATGACATCGGAGGGGACGTTGCCGAAATTGGAATAGTCTATTCGTATCTCGGCCAGTATGAAAAGGCGCTCGGCTATTTTGAGGAGGCGCTGGCGATCCATAAAGAGATCGATGCCCGCAAAGACATCGCGGGGGACCTCGCCGAGATTGGAATAGTGTATTCGAGTCTGGGCCGGTATGAAAAGGCGCTCAAGTATCATGAGGAGGCGCTGGCAATCGATAAAGAGGCCGGGGACAGGAACGGTGCCGGAAAGTCTCTCGGAAACATCGGGAATTTGTATTCGAACCTGGGCCGCAATGAGGACGCTCTCAAGTATTATAAGGAGTCGCTGGCAATCTATAAGGAAGTCGGTGATCGGGAGGGCGCAGCAATTGATCTTACCGCGATTGGATCGGTCTATTCGGTTCTCGGCCAGTATGAAAAGGCTTATGAGACCCTGAAGGAAAGCCTGAAGATCGGCACGGAAATCGGGGCGCCGGACACTCTGTGGAGAGCGCTGTGCGAGCTTGGTAAGGCAAGCGCAAAGCTGGGAAAAGACCTCGAAGCAGTCTCTCACTATGAAAAGGCTATCGACACTATCGAGACCATGCGGGCGGGGCTTTCAGAACAAGGGACCAAAATTATTTTCATGATCGGAAAGATATTTGTCTACGATGAGCTGATCGAGCTCTATGGGAAGATGCACGCGCAGGACCCGTCCAAGGGCTACGACAAAAAGGCCCTTGAAATATTTGAGCGCAAGCAGGGACGGGTGTTTCTCGAAGAAATGGGAAAAAGCGGAGCGAGGGACTTTGCCGGGCTTCCGGGCACGGTGAAGGAGAGTGAGACCGATTTGGAAAATAGGATGGAAAAAGCTCAGGCCGGCATTGGGGCAGAACGTTCCAAAGATGCGAAGCAGCGGGACACGGCGCGTCTTCAAGCTCTGGAAGCCGGTCTGCAGCAGATCCGGGCAGCCTACCGAACTCTTCAGGAAGAGATCAGGGCAAAGTACCCCGACTACTATGCCTTGAAGTATCCGGAGCCGGCCGGCCTTAAAGATATCCAGGAGCAGGTGCTGGGCCCCGATGAAATACTGCTTGTCTATGGGGTGATGAAAGAAAGCGCCTGTTTGTGGGTGATCGGGAAAAAGCACTTCGGATTCTACCCCATCAGTATTGGTGAAAACCAACTGGGACTGAAAGTCAACTCGTGGCGAAAAGGCACCGAGTCGATAGTAAAGATTCTCACCGGCTCCGAAAGCTCACCCCGTGAAATCAACGAGAGTGTCGATGCCGGCATGAAGGCGGTGAGCCACGAGGGACAGGAACTCTACGAACTGTTGATCCCAAAAGATGTGAGGGAAGCCCTCTCAGGGGCAAAGACGCTTTACATCGTTCCTTCAGGCCCCCTCTACGGCCTGCCCTTCGAGGCCCTGGTTTCCCGGATGGACGGGGAGAGACCCCGCTACCTGGTGGAAGACTATCCCATGGCGTATCTATCTTCGGCATCCCTTCTGAAGACGCTTCGCGAAGCACAGGCAAGGAAAACAACGAGGGTTCGCTTCCCTCTGATTGCTTTTGCGAATCCCGTATATGGTAAAAACGTAGCCCCCGGCGCAACCAGGGGAGAATCGGAAGTTTCAGACCTCAGGGAGCGCGCCTATCTCGATCTGATGGGAGGATCTTTCCTGGAGCTTCCCGAGACAGAGGATGAGGCGAGGGAGATCAAGGACGTCCTGCTGGCTGAGGACTCGAGCATGCCTTTGCAGTTGAGGCAGAACGCTTCACGGAGCAACGTCCTGAAGTTAAACGAGGCACAAAAGCTTGCGGACTACCGGTACGTGGTTTTTTCCTGCCACGGGGTCGTGCCGGGTGTGACCAACCGGGTTAGCCAGCCGGCCCTTGTTCTTTGCCAGCCGGACCCCGCCGGGGGCGCCGGGTTTCTGACCATGGCCGACACCTTCGGCCTCAGGTTCAATGCCGATCTTGTAACACTTTCCGCATGCAACACTGGAATGGGAATAGAGGCCCGGGGCGAGGGTGTCGTGGGGCTGACCCGCTCTTTCATGTACGCCGGAACTCCCGCCATATCGGTCACGCTGTGGTCTGTGGAATCCCAATCGGCAAAGACCTTGAGCACCGGTCTCTATGAGAACCTGAAGGCGGGCAAGGGACGGGCCGACGCGTTGCGTGAGATCAAACTGCGCATGATCCGTGGGGAGGAAGACGAAAATTACCGCTATCCGTTTTTCTGGGCGCCGTTGATTCTATTCGGGGATGGGAGGTAGTTCCCGTCCGGCTGCGAGTTAAAGTCAGCCTGGCGCCTGCCCGAGTTTCGTTCTGCAAAATGGAAGAAAAGGATTGCGCATGAAACGAAATGCACTTTCATTTTTGGTTGCATTTGTCTTCGGATTGGTTTTTTGGGCCCATAACTGCCTGGCTCAGACCGCCTCGACAGCCTGCGTCGTTTCCACTGACGACACCTACGGATATACAAAAGAAAACCCCATAAAAGTAGGCGGGGGGCCATTGAACGGCCCATCGCGCGAACATGCGTATCTCGAAAATCTTCTCGGCCCCAAAGGTGAAAAGATTTCTTATAGACGCGCCGGACCTATTATTACTCTCGGCAAGATCATCGACATCTACGAAATAAACGGTTTGAAGGAAACAGCGACCCTTTACATCGATGAGTACACATATTCCCCGCCGCAAGCCCCGGCCGGATTTACATGCGCGTCCGATTTCCCGCTGTCAAAGCCACAGTAATGCGACGGCTGTCGCTTGGGGACACTTTGTCCCGGGGTCTCCAGCGAAGCCTTCGTAATCGATTAATTTACAAGGTCTTCGGCGTTTGGCGCCTGCCTTGAAGCTCTCAGCACTTGTTGTTCGGACCGGAAGATGATTAAATAACCTCTTTTGCCGATTATGGCCGGCTATTTCAGTTCCGCGCCCTGGGATATTGGGGGATCATGGAAAAGCAGAATAGACACTCGATACTGTGCCCTAATTGTAGAAGGCTCATCAGCTTTGATGAGGCGCACTGTCCTCACTGTGGGTTGCGAAGCCCCGGTTCTCGCTGGAAGAATATTTTCCGCTCCAAAGCTCTCTTCGCCCCCGACCGGATCATCATAAACATCATCGCACTCTGTGGATTCATGTACATCTTATCGATTCTCATGAATCCGGCCGCCATCGGTCTTTCTGCAAACCCGTTGAGTTTTCTGTCTCCCGGCTCCAGAAGTCTGCTGCTGCTCGGGGCGACTGGAAGAATCCCCATAGACCAATACCATCGCTGGTGGACGATACTTAGCGCCAACTATCTGCACGGAAGCATTCTGCACATACTTTTCAATATGATGGCCCTGTGGCAAATCGGCCCGCTGATTCTCCAGGAGTATGGAAGCTACAGGATGTTTTCGATCTACACGCTCAGTGGAATCGGAGGCTATCTGCTCTCCTACTTCGCCGGAATCCCTTTTACACTGGGAGCTTCGGGAGCCATTTGCGGTCTTATCGGCGCGGCGCTTTACTTCGGAAAGAGCAGAGGCGGGTACTTCGGGCAAATGGTCTATCGGCAGGTAGGCGGTTGGGCCATTATGATTTTAGCATTTGGTTTCCTGGTCCCGGGAGTAGACAATTGGGCTCATGGCGGTGGACTGCTTTGCGGGGTCCTGACCGGATTTCTTCTGGGATATAAGGACAGCAGTGCAGAAACCTATTTTCATAAACTTTTGGCCGGGATCTGTGTTTTGGCCACTTTGGGTGTGTTGATCTGGGCGATCGGCGGGTCTCTGATCATTCTTTTGTCTTGAAAGCCATAATGGTCATAATTTTGCGGCACGGGATAATCTGAACTCCAGGCGCAAGCGGGATGGCGTCCGGATTTGCCTTGACAACGGATTATCGCGGGTTAAAGTACCGCACAATCGTTACCTTTTGTGGAGAAACTGGAATTGGGCCGGGCAACTTTGAATCACAGAACCGCTATCTCGCGCTACTTGTGCCTCTTTTTGGCCCTGTTCATTTTCACCGTCACCGCCTTCGTCCATCTAACGCACAGCCAGGCCGATTTTCAGTCAAGTGCCTGTGAACCCGCTTCATATGCCTCAAGCGATGCGCAAAACGATGGGGATCAGCAGCCATGCCTGGCGTGCTTGATCGTAAAAGCCTTCCAGACAGCTCAAGTCATCCTGTTCCTTCTTCTTTTACACATCGCAACACTATTATCCTGCTGTTGTCAGCCTGACAAATCGGAATTTCATTCAATTCCCATCCTTTCATATTTACGGGTTCGAGGCCCCCCTGCGTTTGCCCAGCCTTTGTAGTTTCCTGTCAGTCGTATCGTAGTTTCCTCGCTGTACTTATCGGCGTTGCGGACCGGCATTACCGGTGAGTAACAATTGCCGGTCGCGGAATAGAGTTTTGTATCGGCCTTCACTTGAAATGAAGGTCTCGATATGACGATCTTGAGGAGTGGTCCCATGTCTATCTTAAATCGCTATCCAGTTCGCTTTGCCCTGCTGGGGTGCGCGATAATAATCTTTACGCTGGGCTTCTGGTTGGGCGCCCGGAAATCCGGTCCATCCGGCCATGCCTTTGCTCAGGATATTTCGGACACCGCACAGCCCGCCTTGATCCATCAGGATGACAAAATCGTAATACCCGAGGGGTCCGCCCTGCGTTCGCGATTGGTCGTGCAACCTGTTACCGTGAAAAACACCCCCCGTGTAGTTCAATTGCCGGCTGCAGTTGAGGCCGACCCCGCGCACACGGTCAACATTCTGCCGCCTGTGGCGGGCAAAGTCGTAAAGCTCGATGTCCAACTGGGCGACCAGGTTAAGAAAGACCAGCCCCTCGCCGTTATAGACTCAGGTGACCTCGCCCAGGCTTATGCCGATGACGACAAAGCGCGCTCTGCGCTGAAGCGCGCCCAGTTCAGCCTCGATCGGGTGCGCGGCGTACACGAGGCCGGAGGAGGCCCCTTGAAGGATGTGCAGCAGGCGGAGGACGATTACGCCCAGGCGCAGGCCGAGTTCAACCGCGCCGAAGCGCGACTCAAGGAGATCGGCGTGTCGTGCGAGACCAAAGGTAAGTCGCGGCTCCTGACCCTCGTTGCGCCCATCACCGGAAGCCTCACGGCCCTTACGACCGCCTCGGGCGCATTTGCAAACGATCCGACCGCCTCGCTCATGACGATTTCGAACCTCGATTCTGTCTGGGTCACTGCGATGGTGCCGGAAAGCGACATTGCCTCTATTTCCAAGGGCCAGTCGGTCGATGTGTCCTTTCCTG
Organism: Syntrophobacteraceae bacterium; assembly: GCA_052147195.1. Lineage (GTDB taxonomy): Bacteria > Desulfobacterota > Syntrophobacteria > Syntrophobacterales > Syntrophobacteraceae > SbD1. Next base: position 12,580 of record JBKQLC010000107.1, on the reverse strand, counting down.
CCTATCCGGATCAGGTCCTTCACGGCGTCGTTTCGTTCGTGAGCGCTGTTGAGGAACCTGATACGCGCCGCACCAAGGTGCGAATCGGTTTCGCCAATCCGGACGGCAAGTTGAAACCCAATATGTTCGCGAATGCCAGGTTCAACGTACCTCAGAATTCGGTGGTGTTTGTGCCGAATTCGGCCTTGCTCATGAATAACGACAGCACCATTGTGCTGGTCGAGGTTACGCCCTGGACCTTCGTCAAACGTTCGGTCATGCCCGGTTACGCAGAAGGTGAAGGCACGCGAATCGATCAGGGATTGAATCCGAATGATCGGGTCGTGGTCAAAGGTGGAGTGCTGGTAAATGATTGATAGAATTATCGGCATCTGCATCCGCAAACGGCTCGTGGTAGTAATCGTGGCACTCCTTCTTGCAGGTTACGGCTATTACTCCTGGACAAAAATGGCGGTAGAGGCATATCCGGACATCGGCGACGTTACCGCGCAGGTCATCACTCCGGCGCCGGGGCTGGCTTCCGAAGAGGTCGAACAACTGATCACGGTCCCCCTGGAGCGCGCTCTGGCGGGAACTCCCGGCTTATCGAACATGCGTTCGAGCAGTACTTTCGGTCTATCTCTCATCACGATCATATTCAATGACAGCGCTGAGGATTATTGGTCACGTCAGCGCGTCACGGATCGAATCAACGATGTCACTCTGCCGTCAGGCATCCAGCCCGGCCTGGACCCGGTGACCGGTCCGGTAGGCGAAATCTACCGCTATACGCTGGAATCCGATACTAAGAACCTGATGGAGCTTTCGGAAATCCAGAGATGGACCGTGATCCCGGCTTTAAAACAGTTGGCTGGAGTAGCCGACGTCGCAAACTTCGGCGGCTTTACCCGGCAGTATCAACTGGAACTCGATCCCGCCCAGCTCCAGAATTTCGGCATTGGCCTGAACGACGTGGTCACGGCCATCAACAACAACAGCTCGAACGCGGGCGGCAGCCGAATCTCGCGCGGCGATCAGGGCTACGTTATCCGCGGTATCGGCCTCGTGCGGACGCTGAGCGACCTTGGGGCTATCGTGGTGACGCAGCGCAACGGGGTGCCGATCCTGTTGGGTGACCTCGGCAAGCTGACATTCAGCCATCAGGAACGCGAAGGGATCCTTGGCAAAGACGCCAATCCCGACACGATTGAAGGCATCGTGGTAATGCTCAAGGGTGCAAATCCCTCAAAGGTCCTGGAAGGCATTCATGCCAAGGTTGCGGAACTCGGTAAACAGCTCGGACCCATGGGAGTGAGCATAGTCCCATACATCGATCGGGACGATCTTGTCCAGATGACGGTGCACAAGGTTTCACACACCGTGCTCTCGGGCATTGCTCTTGTGTGTATAGTGCTGATTGCCTTTCTCGGCAGTCCGCGCACCGCCCTTACTACTGCGGTGACCATACCGTTTGCCCTGGTTGTCGTTTTTATAGTCATGAACTTTACGAAGATGTCGGCCAACCTGTTTTCGCTTGGGGCGATCGACTTCGGTATTATCGTGGACGGCGCCATCGTAGTGACCGAGACTATCCTGCGCAGGCGTGAGGCTAATCCAGGCGTCAGCCTGAGCGAGGATGACGTATTTTCCGCAACTGCCCAGGTGGCGCGGCCGATTTTCTTTGCAACGCTCATTATCATCACCGCATACCTTCCGCTGTTCGCGTTCGAGCGGGCGGAGGCCAAGCTGTTCCTGCCGATGGCTTACACAGTCGGCCTGGCCCTGTTAGGGGCGCTCCTGTGTACTTTCACCCTGATTCCCGGCCTCGCCTGCATGACCATGCGCAAACCCCGGCCGATCTTCCACAACCGGCCGCTCCAATGGTTGCAGCGCGGCTTCCGCCGGTCTCTCGACGGCATGATGGGCAAGCCCCAAATCGCCTACATAGCCGGTGTCGCGGCACTGGCAGCCGTAGTCGGTCTGGGCATGACTACCGGCCGGGAATTTCTGCCCGAACTGGATGAAGGCGCCCTGTGGCTGCAGGCGCAATTGCCGACCGGCCTGTCGCTCGACAAGGCAAGCGAGATGGCGAGCGAGCTGCGGAGCACTCTGCTCGAATTCCCGGAAGTATCTTACGCAATAACCCAACTCGGACGCAATGACGACGGAACCGACCCATGGACGCCTTCCCACATCGAGGCCCCGATCGGGCTGAAACCTTACAGTACCTGGCCCAAAGGAGAGACCAGGGAGGACTTTCTGCGCCGGGTCAACGCACGCATGAAGGAACTGCCCGGATTTGACATCGGCATCAGTCAGCCGATTATCGATATGGTCTACGATGTTATCGGTGGCGCCCACAGCCCGCTCGTCATCCGCATTTTCGGCGACGACTTCAATGAGCTTCGTCGTATCGGCGGCGATATCGTAAAGGTGCTGGAGGGCATCCGGGGGACAGCGGAAGCATCCATTTTTCAGGAACCTCCTATCCCACAGATCGTCATCGACATCGATCGCGCAGCGGCGGCCCGCTACGGCATCAACGTATCCGACATCACCAACCTGATCCAGATCGGGGTTGGCGGGGCGTCGGTCAGCACCGTCTATGTACAGGACCGTACGTACGGCGTTACTGTACGGTTCCCGCGGGCCACCCGAAACAGCCCTGAGGCGCTGGGCAATCTGGTGCTCAATACGGCAGGCGGGGCCCAGATTCCGCTCTCACAGGTGGCCAGAATTGCGCTTAAGAGCGGCGAGAGCACCATCACGCATGAAATGACCCACCGTGAATTGCTCGTTCGAATCGACAACAGGGACCGCGCCCTGTCCGATTACCTGGCGGAGGCTCAGCGCAAGATCAACCAGTCGGTGCACTTCGACCGCGATAAATATCACCTGGAGTGGGGCGGTCAATTCGAAAGCCAGCAACGAGCCGAGTCGCGTTTGACGATGATAATGGGCCTGGTAATGGCGCTGATGCTCGTGTTCCTGTTTGCCGAGTTCGGCAAGATGCGCCTGGCGATTTTAGTACTGGGGGCGGTGCCGCTTGCGACCCTGGGGGGATTGATCGCACTCCGCATAACCGGCGAGACGCTCAATGTCGCCAGCGCTGTCGGCTTCATTGCGCTGTTCGGTGTCGCCGTGCAAAACGGCATCATCATGGTCTCCAATATCAACCGGGTGCGCGATCAAGGCATCCCGCTTCGCGAGGCCGTCCTTTCCGGCGCCGTCGAACGTTTCCGCCCGGTGCTCATGACTGCTACCGTGGCGACCGTGGGCATGCTGCCGGCGGCATTGGCCACCGGGGTCGGCACGGATGTACAGCGCAACCTGGCCACCGTGGTGGTGGGCGGCTTGATGATCGCCACCCTGCTCACCCTGTTCATTCTGCCGACCCTGTACTTCTCGCTGGAGCGCTTGGTTGAACTCCGTCAGACAAGAAATAAGCCTGCACTGGAAGGAGATGCATGAGCATGTGGCCAAAAAAAGATTTTTTCCTGTTCACGGCTCCTCGCGTGGCGATAGAACCGAGAGGAATTATTTTCTTTTGCTTTTCCTGTTCACTGCTCACTGTTCTCCTGGCGGGATGCGCGGTCGGGCCGGATTTCCAGCGGCCGGTGGCGCCCGGGGTTGCCGGCTACACGCCCGAGCCTTTGCCTGAGCAGACAGCGACTGTCGAGGTTCATGGCGGTGAGGCCCAGCGCCTGGTACAGGAGATGGATATCCCCGGGCAATGGTGGGCGCTTTTCCAATCGAAACCGTTGAGCGACATGATCGAGCAGGCAATCAAGACCAATCCCGACCTGGAAAGTGCGAAGGCCGCACTGCGTGGCGCATGGGAAAACGTCTATGCTCAGGAGGGCGCGTTTTATCCCAGCGTCTCAGCCGGCTATTCCGCCTCGCGTCAGGAAGTTCCCGGCCAATTGGGCAGTCCGACCGCCTCCGGCAATTACATATATAGCCTTCACACCGCACAGGTAACCGTGGGCTATACGCCCGATGTGTTCGGGGGTACGAGGCGGCAGGTGGAGTCTCTCAAGGCGCAGGCCGATTCACAGTGCTTCCAGCTCGAAGCCGCTTACCTGACTTTGACCTCGAACGTGGTCGCCTCAGCGATACAGGAGGCGGGTTTGCGCGGGCAAATTGAGGCTGCCAGGCGAATAATCGAGATAGACAGCCACTCCCTTGAACTGCTGAAACGTCAATATGAACTCGGCCAGGTTGCCAGAGCCGATGTCGTTGCGCAGGAAGCGTCCCTGGCGCAAATGCAGGCCACGCTGCCCCCGTTGGAAAAACAGTTGGCCCAACAACGCGATTTACTGATTCGCCTTATCGGCCGTTTTCCCGATGAGAAGCTCGCCGACAAATTCGAACTCTCGTCACTGCAACTGCCTGAAGAACTGCCCGTGAGCCTTCCTTCAAAGCTGGCGGAGCAGCGTCCGGACGTGCGTTCGGCCGCAGAGCAGATGCACGCTGCAAGCGCCCAGATCGGCGTGGCCGTTGCCAACCGGCTGCCCAACATTGCCCTGAGCGCCGATTTTGGGACCAGCGCCATTGAGATCGCTCAACTGTTCTCGCCCGGGACGGGTTTCTGGACCCTGGCGGCCAATGTAACTCAGCCGATATTCCAGGGGGGCACATTGCTGCACCGGCAACGTGCCGCCGAAGCGGCCTTCGACCAGGCGGCGGCGCAGTATCGCAGCACCGTGCTTACCGCTTTTCAGAACGTGGCTGATGTGCTCCATGCTGTCCAAAGCGACGCAGAAGCCGTTAAAGCGGCCGTCGCCGCCGAGCAGGCTGCCGCCCAAAGTCTGGCCATCGCGCGCCGCCAGTTGGAGCTTGGAGATATAAGCTACCTGGCGCTGCTTAATGCTGAACAGACATACCAGCAGGCGTCGATCACTCTGGTGCAGGCCCTTTCCAACCGTTACGCCGACACTGCGGCGCTTTTCCAGGCCTTGGGCGGGGGCTGGTGGAACCGTCCGGACGTGCCGGCGCGAGTGCGGCGAGATGATTCTGGCAAAAGCGGTTCTGATAAAGGCTGAGCCTCAGTTTGTGTTCGGCCGGCTCCAGGTAGAAAAATGACACTTTGACCCCGTTCGCTTCTTCCGGGAACGGGGTTCTTTACGTTCGGACGAAAACCCTGCGCAAAAGAAATTGAATTTAGAGGGCATCTCTTATAGATTGTTTTCGAATCGAGGGTTGGGGAACCCTCTCTTTCAAGCGAACCCACCGTTGCATTGCCGCCTGCGAAAATTCGATGCCCTGAAATACTCTTATTTTGGACGGGTGTTTTTGGGGTACTCGAAGGTTCGAGGATGGAAGCAAAGAAATTATAGCCTGTGGTGAAAAACAAGATGAGCCCAAGAGCCGGCTTTATAGCAATTTGTTTTGTGCTGCTCACGAGCGCCTTTGTGCTTCAGGGCTGCGGCAATAAGAGGCCGGAAACCTCATCGGAGCAGGGCGCCCACGCGAAGACCATTGAAAATAAAGGGTCCGACACTCTTGTTAACCTGGCGCTCGCATGGGCCGAAGCCTATATGCAGGCGCACCCGAACGTGAATATATCGGTGACGGGAGGAGGCAGCGGAACGGGCATTGCAGCAATGATAAACGGAACGGTTTCAATCGCAAACGCATCCCGGGAGATGAAACCGGAAGAGGTCGCGGCTGCGAAAGCCAACGGGATCAGTCCGGTTGAATTCATTGTAGCGCGTGACGCAATAGCGGTTGTTGTCAATCCCTCCAACCCGGTCCAGCATCTGACAATACAGCAGATTTCGAACATTTACACCGGCCGGATCAAGAACTGGGCGGAAGTCGGAGGCGAGAACAGGCCTATCGTGCTGCTCTCGAGGGAGTCCAATTCCGGAACTTATGTCTATTTTTTGGAAAATGTGATCCGGATGGAAAACAGCAAGAGTAAACTTCTGTTTTCGCCCGACACGCTCCTTATGCCATCAAGTGAAGGCATCAGCAGCGAAATACGCCAAAATCCGAATACAATCGGATATGACGGCCTCGGCTACGTGACCGGGGACCAGAAAGTCATTGCAGTATCAAAGAATGAAAACGGTCCCTTTGTTATCCCGTCGGCGGCGACAGTAAAAGACGGTTCCTATCCTATTGCGCGTCCGCTCTATGTGTATACGGCGGGCCAGCCCGAGGGGCAGATAAAAGACTACATCGAATGGATACTGAACGGTGGTCAGACGCTTGTCGCAAAACTGGGCTTTGTGCCTCTATAATAAGATTTCACAAAGGCCTCTTAGGCCGATAGCCGGTTCATCGGTGACCGCGGGCAAATCCTGGAGCGAGTTTTTCATCGAGTCTTGCATCCGGGTACTCGGGTTCTCCACGATCGGCTTCGTCCTGCTCATTTTTTTCTTCCTGCTGAAGGAGGGCCTCCCTGTCCTCTGGGAGGTCTCTCCCGGGAATCTGTTCGGGACCCGGTGGTATCCTACCTTCGATATTTTCGGTACCCTGCCCCTGATCCTCGGTTCGGCTTATGTGACGATAGCCGCGATCGCAATCGCCCTTCCCCTCGGAGTGACAACCGCTGTTTTTGTAAGGGAAGTCGCACCAAACTGGGCTCGGGAAATCCTCAAACCTCTCATCGAGGTCCTTGCCGGAATACCTTCCGTAGTTCTCGGCTTTTTCGGCATGCACGTCATAGCGCCTTTGGTACGGACCACGCTAAATGTTCCGACAGGCCTTTCGGCATTCACCGGCGCCGTGCTCCTGGCCTATATGTCTCTCCCAACGATAATCAGTGTCGCCGAGGACGCCCTGGACGGTGTGCCAAGGAGTTATCGGGATGCGGCGCTGGCGATGGGGGCCACGAAATGGCAAACTATATGGCGGGTAGTTGTCCCGGCAGCGCGCTCGGGCATCGCCATGGCCGTAATGCTCGGAATGGGGCGGGCAATCGGAGAAACGATGGCGGTCATGATGGTTACCGGCAATGCGGCCCGAATGCCTCTGAGCCTGGGATCGATCTTCATGCCGGTGAGGACCATGACAGCTACAGTAGCGGCTGAAATGGGAGAGGTTGCAAACGGGAGCGTTCATTATCACGCTCTTTTTGGAATCGGAATCATCCTCTTCATTCTTACGTTTATCATCAACATTCTCGCTGCGAGCGCAATTTTTAAAAAACGCAATCGTGGAGGTCTGCGCTGATGGATCGAAACCGGATGCAGCAGATAGGATTTGGTATACTGACCCTGTCGGCAATAGCCGTGGTTGCGCCCATTCTGATCGTGATCGGAATCATTTTCTTTGAAGGCGCAAGAGCCATTTCGTGGGAATTCATTTTTGCGATGCCTTCCGAGGGAATGAAACAAGGGGGCATTTTCCCGGCCATAGTGGGAACGCTCATCCTGACTATGGGCACTGCCCTGGCAGCCATACCGGTTGGTGTCGCCGGAATCATTTATCTTGCCGAATATGCAAGAGACACCTGGATGACGCGGGCCATCCGGCTTGCAATTGTAAACCTGGCCGGCATACCTTCCATTGTGTACGGGCTTTTTGGACTTGGCATGTTCGTTCTTTTTATGCATATGGGCACTTCAATCCTGGCGGGTGTCCTGACTCTGGCCATTATGACACTGCCGGTGATCATCAGCGCCTCCGAAGAAGCCTTGCGGGCCGTTCCTATGGAATTCCGAACCGTTAGTGCAAGTCTTGGCGGCACACGCTGGCAGGGAATCCGCTATATCGTGCTTCCACAGGCTCTGTCCGGCATTATAACAGGCATAATCCTGGGCCTTTTGCGGGCTGCCGGGGAGACCGCACCGATTCTATTTACCGTTGCCGCCTTCTACCTTCCCCGCCTGCCGCAGTCGCCGTTCGACCAGGTTATGGCGCTTCCCTATCACCTCTATGTCATCAGCACGCAGGTGCCCTCAATGCCCTTGAGTGTCCAGTACGGGACGGCCCTGGTTCTGCTCATTCTCGTACTGTCCATGAATATTGCGGCAAGCCTTCTGAGAAGCTATTTCCGCAGGAGGCGTCAATGGTAGAGCCTAAGATATTCATTGAGGACGTAAACTATTTTTACGGCGATTTTCAGTCCCTGCGAAACATCACGCTGGACGTGCCATCCCGTTCGGTAACTGTTTTTTTCGGGCCTGCGGGAGGCGGAAAGACAACCTTGCTGCGTTTGATTAACAGGCTCAACGATATGGTCGAAAATACCCGCATGACGGGGCGGGTTTTGTTGGATGGCCAAAACATCTACGATCCCGACACCCATATCGCAATCCTCCGGCGTCGCGTGGGAATGGTGTTTGCGCTCCCGCTGCCTCTTCCCGGAACAATTCGGGAAAATGTAACCTACGGGCTGAAGCTGGCCGGATTGCGGGACCGCCACAAGATGGAGGAAAGCCTGGAGCGCAGTCTCACTCAGGCAGCTTTGTGGGACGAGATAAAAGATCGGCTGGACAGTCCCGCAATCGCCCTTTCCGGAGGCCAGCAACAAAGGCTTTGCATAGCCAGAAGCCTGGCGCTGGAGCCCGAAGTGCTGCTGCTCGACGAACCAACCTCCGGTTTGGACCCGATTTCGACGAGAAAGGTCGAGGAATCTCTTCAGCAACTGAAACAGAATTATACCATCATAATAGTTCCGCATAGCATACAGCAGGCAGCCAGAGTGGCGGACCAGGCGGCTTTCCTTCTCATGGGCGATCTGATCGAATACCGTTCCGGTACTGAGATATTCACAACCCCCAGGGACAGGCGGACGGAAGATTACGTAACGGGCCGTTTCGGATAGCTTTAAAGCGAATAAATGGAAAAAGTCAGGGTAGAAAAGCTTAATTTTTATTACGGCAAAAAAATTGCCCTCAGCAACATTTCGATGTCCATCCAGGATCGACGCATAACCGCGCTGATCGGGCCTTCGGGGTGCGGCAAATCGACCTTTTTGCGTTGTCTCAACCGGATGAACGACACGATTGGGGGCATCAGGGTAGAGGGACGCGTCGAGTTCGACGGGCAGGACATTTACGCCCCCGGCACCGATGTGGTCGAACTGCGCAGGCGGATAGGCATGGTCTTTCAACGTCCCAACCCCTTTCCGCAGTCCATTTTCGACAACATCGCGTTCGGACCGCGGGTGCTTAAACTTCACAAGGACAAGGAACACTTGCTCGAGATAGTCGAACACAGTCTGCGAAGTGCGGTTCTGTGGGATGAGGTGAAAGACATGCTCAAAGGGGATGCGCTGAGTCTTTCTCTTGGCCAGCAGCAAAGGCTTTGCATTGCCCGAACGATCGCCGTGAAACCCGAAGTGATCCTGATGGATGAGCCTTGCTCGGCGCTTGACCCGATCGCCACCCTTCAGATTGAAGAACTGATACAGTCGCTAAAAAAAGAATACTCGATCGTCATAGTTACACACAACATGCAGCAGGCATCCCGCGCGTCGGATTTTACGGGCTTGTTCTGGTTGGGCGAACTGGTGGAATTTGATGTAACCGAGAGCGTCTTCACCCGGCCGAACCAGAAACTGACTGAAGACTACATCACCGGCAGGGCGGGATAAGTCCGGTCCGGACATAAAAATGCATCGTTTGCGCAGCACCGGAAGTATTCGCATCTTGCGGGGCAAATTGTTCGCGCGAATGCGATACAATACAACCAGGGGGAAAACCTGATGTTGAGAAGCGCCTTGGAAAACGAGCTTGATAGAGTACAAAATGAAATGCTCAATCTGGGCAATCTTGTGTACCACAGTATCATCAAGTCGATTGAAGTCTTGAAAGAGGGGGATATCGATGCCGCGAAAAAATTGATTGCCGCAGACAAAGACCTCAACCGGAGGCGGTTTGAGATCGAATCCGAGGTCCTTGTCCTGATTGCCAGGCAGCAGCCCATAGCAAGGGACCTGCGTACCACTGCTGCTGTGCTGGGCATTGCAACCGAACTTGAAAGGATCGCGGATTATGCGAAAAGCAACGCAAGAAATACTATAAAACTCGGGACAAAACCGCCTGTCACGATCGTGATGAAACTTTCCCAAATGGCCGAAAAGGCATCAGATATGCTCCAGGGCGCGCTCAAATCGTTCACCGGGCGCGATGTGGAAATGGCAAGGCTGATTGCATCCAAAGATCCGGAAGTAGACCGTTTATACGACGAGATTTACCGGGAATTGATGACCTATGTGGTCGCCGATCCCGGAAGCATCGAGGGTTCAAGTGACCTCATGTGGGTTGCCCATAACCTCGAACGCACCGCCGACCGGTCGGTCAATATCTGCGAGCGGGTTATCTTTACCGTCACCGGAGAAATGAAGGAACTCGATGAATCGGAGAGGGGTTTGCTGGGAGCTTGGCCGCAGGAATGAATTCCTCCACGCCCTCACATCGAGTACGCATCTGCGCTAAAATTATCCCGGCCTACTTTTAGAATAGTCCGAATCACCCACCCGTAAGACAGCCTTGCCGCAGGCGAATCCTCGGGATGGAATTCTCCTGGAAGGCGAAAATCTCGAAGATTTCTGAGTCCTGCGGGTCGGACCCGGTGCACTCCGTGTCCTTGCCTAATCCGAAGAAGCGGATCAAAGCCTGCCCCAGCGCCTTCGCGTTCTGAACCTGGTCTCCCTTCGACAAGCTCAGGACGAATTCGCCTGCCGAAGGGTGGTGGATAAAATTATGTGGCAGGTGCAGTCAACGGTTACGGGCGATCAGGCAGCTTTACGCACTTTCCAGAGATCTGCGCTTTTCCGAGCGAACTCTTTAAACGAAATGGGGGCCTTTCCCGTCACTTTGCGGACCGTGTCAGTCATCTCGGCCATCAGACCTTTGCGCACCATAGCGAAGAGCTGAACGAGGTACTGAATGGCGCTTTCGGACATCCCCTGCTCCCTTGCACCCTGCATCATTTCCATTTCGGAGATAGGAACGTAAGTGACAGTCCTTCCGCAGGCATCGGATATAATTTTGGCCGCTTCTCCGTAACTCAGCGCTTCGGGTCCTGTCAGGTTGTACTCGGTTCCATAGCGCTTTTCCTTGAATACAGTGGCGGTTACCTTGGCGATGTCTCTTACCGAAATGAAGCTGGTTTTCGCGTCGCCGGCCGCAATAAAGATCTTTCCGCCTGCGATCATTGGCGCAAGCCACCCCGTGGATAAATTCTCCATGAAGAAGTTGGGGCGGAGTATAGTGTAGGCAAGTCCCGACTTCACGAGGTGCTTCTCGATTATCCTGAGAGGATTCTGCTCATCTAAGTCCGCTTTCAGCGATGAATTGAAAACGACATGCTTGACCCCCATCTGTTTGGCTTTGTCAATGAAAGGGATCAGCTTTGCCGGGGCCTCGAGATCCAAGGGCGGGGCGATGAGAAAAAGGCCGGTTATCCGGTCAAGTGCTGCTTTGTTAAGGCCAGGATCTTCATAGTCGAAGACCACAGGCTGGACCTGCTTTGTCCATTTGATTTTTGTCGTCAGCCGTGTAGCAGCCCTCACTTTGATCCCCCTGTCTATCAGGGCCTCTACCACTGCGCTGCCCAACTGGCCGGTTGCACCGGTTACCAGAATTATGTCTGTCGATACCTCAATTGTGTCCATTGATACCTCCCTTTGCAGTTTCGCGCATTTGGAGCATCCCGAAACAGCGATCCGTTAATACGCGTTTCCATGCAATAATTTCTCTCTATCGATTATGATAATTATCGTTACGCTGGTTCACAAATCCCGGCAGTTGCCTTGATCCCCGTGAATTTTACTTTCGCGGGTTGACACAGGTTAGAGGGGACAAGAAATTTAAAGAAGGCTTAGACAAAATCGTGAGACGTTCAAAAGGCAGGTCCACCCTCAACTTCACTGACCGTTATCATTCGCTGGCGGGATGCCCGGCGGGATTCCCGCCAGCGTTCTCCGTCTTATGTTTTTTGCTACCCGAGAACCAAAAAGGGAAAGTAATCAGAGGTCCTTAGGAGTGACAGTCTTCTCCGGAATGAGGACCGGACAAAAGGTATTCACTCTCTTTTATCTCTTCGCGTTCTTTTTCATTTTTCAATGCTTCAGGATCTGTTATTTTTCGAAGATGTTGCGGACAATTCATGGGACCCTCCTGTTGTGACAATATCGTTATTGTTATTGTTTAAGAATTATTTTCTAATTCTCGCTAACTTAAGAATTGCGTTAACCTTGTCAATGTGCATGGGCGTAGGTTAAGTGATTAGTACGAGAGGAGCAATGCACGGCTGATTCTTCAGCCCTTTCCCCCATGGCGGGGAGCCGTGCGAAAACATGGGTCGGAGCTTCGTCCGGTCATGCAGGGTATGCTTCCACCCTCGGTCCTGGTAGGGGAGCCTCTTGCGGAAACAGATTGGCGTGTACATTTTGGACGATGTTTGTTACTTTCGGTCGAGTAGCGAGTATGAGCAACGGTCGAAGCTGTTCGCTCGGTTCGGAATCAGGATCATGTGTGACCCTTTGTGAAAATCGTGCCGAATTTAGCCTAAGTTTGTGATCTTATGACACAAGTACATCAAATTGAGGAACGCCGACATGCCGGGAGGGTTAAGTTCGGCGCGATGAATAAAAAACTTGGCTTAATCTTCCTCGTTTGTTTTTCTATCTCCATTCTGG
>JBKQLC010000106.1:0-3378 GCA_052147195.1 Syntrophobacteraceae bacterium | reverse complement strand
CGGCAGTCCATGGCTTGCCCGACGAATTGTTGAAAGATGGACTGAGGTGGTCAAAGACGATATTCAAAAGAAAGCCTTTACAGATGAAGAGGCTGATGAAGTGCTCGGCAACCCCTTGCTCGCATATGGCGCGACACTTCTGACTGCTCTGGTTACCGATGATTTTATTCTATATTTGCAAATGGGAGATGGCGATATTCTGGTAGTCTCTGAAACCGGCGATGTGTCCAGGGCCATCGCAAAGGATTCCGACCTGATTGCCAACGAGACATACTCTTTGTGCATGACCAACGCCCCGAGGTTTTTTCGCTTTGGATTTCAGCCGCTTTCAAATGCTCTACCGGCTTTGATCATGCTTTCCAGCGACGGGTACTCGAATTCGTTCAGGACTGAGGAGGACTTTTTCAAAGCTGCAAAGGACATTCTGGAAATTGCCCGCACCGAGGGTGAGGGTGCAATCCTCCAGGATCTTGGTACCTGGTTGAAAGATACTTCAGAGCAAGGCAGCGGAGACGATATCACGCTCGGGGCTATCTTCAGAGAGGATGTATTAAGGCTGCAGGATGGAGAAGATGAGCATTCTCATGGTCAAGTTGCGGAAGCCGTTCCACGAGATCCTGAAGAAACCGGGAATGCGAACATACTCACTTAATCGGTTTTGGATAGAGGTTCCGGCGTTTTTTCATTGATTGTTGGGGTAAAGACTTTCTCGTGTTCATCGGCTGGCAAACTTTAGTATTGTGTACCCTTACCGTATGGAGACTTTAGTATAACCGTCATGAATGATCTCCCTCGTTATAGACTTTGTGAGATTATAAGCCGCTACGGCCGTTCTCTGTGCGATGACCCCTTGCGTTGTGAGGGATTGTTAAAGGACTTCTGCGGACAAAACCAGAGGGAAATTTTCGCCCTATCCCAGGCCGCAAAGGACGGCATTCCCGGTCAACTAATAACTTCGAGCGAACAGACGCCGGTCGGAGTGCTCGTGGCCCGATTTACCAAATGTCTTGAAGATCGATGCGGCATGAACGGCGACCTCGCTCGTTGGGCAATAGAGTCATGGATGTTGGCCCTTGGTCTGGCCTCCGATGATCAGTTCAAGCCTTCAAAACCTCCTATTGCCCCGTTTCCGGTCGCTACCCCTCCGGTAATCACCTCCCCGGCAACGACACCATCCTTGGGCACACATACGCATGGGAAAAAGAGCTTTTTGCCTAAATTTGCCTCGCTGTTGCTGGTAGGGCTCCTAGTAGTTGTAGTTTTCGCTCTTACAAGAAAAGGAGAAATTGAACAGCCAAAAGCGCCTCAGGCATCAAGCAAGCCGAAAGAGGCTACCCAGCCTGTCGTAACAATCATGGACAGTGTTCAGGCTTACTACCTGCAAAACGTGAACTCAGGGCAGATGCTCATAATCGAGGGGGAAGTGTTGAACGAATCCAGGAAGCCGGTCAGCTTTGTTATGATCGAAGGCAAGTTATTCAACAATAACGATACAGTAGCACAAATCGAGCGATGCTATGTGGGCAATACTCTCACGCGCAAGGAGATAGCTAACCTTAAGCTCGCCGAGATCCAAGACAGAATAATGTACCGGGAAGGCAAGAACATGAAAAACGTCCGGATTCCTCCGGCTGGCAAGGTGCCTTTCATGCTCGTTTTCCATAATCTTCCCGAGATGAGTACCCTCAGTAACTACAGTGTAAATGTTATCAGTTCGAAATTCGAAAATGAAGACGTTGACAGTAGCGGAACGACAAACAGAAAGGACCCTGGTTTCCAAGGCGAAACTCCTCCTCATACAGCTTCGACCAACAAATCGCCCATCCCGGCGAATACCCTGGATAGACCTGCCAGTCCTTCACCATCTCCAGTATCCGTCCAAGAGGTGAGGATCAATTATGTGTCTGAGGCCACGCCATATGTTATCGGAATGATAAATTATGCGCGGGATGAGGCGAAGTTAAACTCAATCAAAAATAAACTCGATGGATTGGCAAAGCCACAAAAAGGAGATAAGGCTAGCGCACGAAAACTGAATGATGAGGCTCTTGCTCTTATGAGACAATCAAAGGATTCAGAGGCTATACCAATACTGGAAGAGGCTCATAGAACCGATCCTTCGGATGTTGAAATTACAAATAATCTCGCTAGTGCATATTTTAATTCAAGCTTTGCTAACAACGATTTCAGTAAGGCAAAAGCAATGCTCGTGGATACCTTGAGTCTCAAACCGGACAGAAATATAGCATGGGCTAATTTGGGTCGTGCGTTTGCTATGGAAGGAAATGAATTAGCAGCCACGAATTGTTATATAAACTTTTATTATTTTTCAAAAGATAGGGCCAAAGCATTACAATCTTTAGCTAAAGGTACTAATGAACCTAACCTTGTATTGAATAAGGCTATGACAAACGCTTACCAGTATGGAGTAACCACGCCAGAGTCGGATGTGAAAGATAAGAGTGGGAGGAAATCTGCGGTGCCGCAACCGCAAAGTCCCGGCGAAGCCCCAGCTAGAGCCGATTCGACAGTCACTTCTCCTCCAATGGCTCCGCTCTCTTCTCAATCAGGTAAGTATCCTCAAGGCAAACAGTCCACACGGACGGACGCCTCTGACAGCGAAGTGGCCAGGAAGCTCTACGAATTAGCAAATAAGGAAAACGGGACGCTTCAATGGAACAGTTGCCTTGCCACCGCGGCCTTAATGCGTGCCAAGCAATTGCAAACCGAGCGCTATTTTGACCATGAGGACCCCAAAACGAGTCAAAACCCGGTCTGGAAGTCGGTCACCCTATGTATTCCCGTCGATAAAAAAAAGTCCAAAGTGCCGGCAGGCGAGAACATGGCAAGAGGCATCGATCTTTCGGTAACCCCGTCGGATATTCACAAGGCCCTCATGGAAAGCTCCACCCACCGGCAAAACATCATAGATCGGCGCTTCAACCATGTCGGAGTCGCGTGTTATGACCGCATCTGTGTGGAGCTGTTCGCCGGCTTTTAGCCTCGCAATAGCGGTGATTGAGATTGATCTCAGCCACCTGAAAGGCTTCACGCTCGACCTGAGTCAATTTTTTGGAATGGGAGCAGTAACCTGACAGTGGTTACGATAGAGAAGTAAACCGGATAATGGAAAACAGGGCTGCAGACGCCATGAAGAATCTCGCGGAACCCGATCCGTTTGAGAATACCCAAGATTCGGCAAAGGCAGCACTCACCAGACTTGGGGAAATGTAATTCGTTGGGAACAGGGGTAAAAATTAAAGGGCGCCTCAAGTTTTTTCAAAGAGGCTGACGCAATTTCCTCAGAACTAGCTAGTACCACGTAACATTGTTTTTTTCGTATAATACGGTATAATCATGGCAAATTCCAGGGGGAGG
>JBKQLC010000105.1:0-74865 GCA_052147195.1 Syntrophobacteraceae bacterium | reverse complement strand
ACGAACGAGCGCATCGAGACAAGGAGATTGACGCAGGACGCGATCGTTCTCTACGAAAATGCCGGGAAAGAGACCCTCATAAGGGAAATCGCTGATTCTACGGGCCGATTTGTATTGAATGAGCGCTGTACCTTTGCACTGGACCTAAACGGGATCATGGTGTCGAAAACTAAAGAGGAGGATACCGTGCCAAAATACGCATTCGATGTGGAGCTTAGCGGGATTATGCGAGTCGAGGCAGAGGATGTGGAACAAGCTCGTCGAAAGATCATGGCGGTTAATGCAGTCGATGACATTGAGGTAGAGGAACTCGGTGTCAGGCTAACTGAATTCAGCGTTATGGATGTGGTTGAGATACCGTTCGAAATCGACGGCGTCGAAATAGACTAAGGCGGGACAATGTAAGAATTATTTGGACTTCAAAAAGACCTGTAAATGGATTCAGGTTGTGAAGTGGAGTGGATTGCGAGGATTTTTTTTCACGGGTCGGCTCCGCGTTATGAGTCGCAGATAGCGCATTCGGAGGAATTCCAAAGAGTGCAAAAAGGAGAACGGAGATGAACACCGACGAAAGGATAGAGGTAAGGAAAAGTGTGCAGAGCGCGATCGGTCTCTACGAAAAAACCGGAAAAGAGACCCTCCTGAAGGAGATCGCTGATCCCAGGGGTCGATTTGTAGCAGATGATCGCTACATCTTTGCTCTGGACGTGAACGGGACGATGGCGGCGCATCCGATTGATCCCGGACTGACGGGCAAGAACCTGATGGATCGCATGGATTCCGACGGGAATACTTTCATTCGAAAGATTGTCAATACCGCAAAGACCAAGGGCTATGGGTTCGCAGACTACAGATGGCATAGCCCGGGATCGAAGGATGACCTCCAAAAGACCGTTTTCTTCGAACGGGTCGACGGCCTCATCCTCTGCAGCGGGTTTTACCGCCAGGAGGAAAGCTTCCTGGACACATTCGTCAAATATTTCGCATACTATGGGCCATGCTGATAGTGAATCGCGCAAGATGCTTTCATCTTCAGGTTGTATCACTGACCCGCTGTAAGGAGGGTCCGAATGAACGCGCTCACTCTGGTATTTATCTCTCTTTGTTTCTTTGCGATAGGCTACAGATTCTACGGCCTGTTCATCGCCAATAAGGTTTTGTGCCTTAAGCCGGCGAGGGCCACGCCGGCTGTCACGACTGGCAGAAGGCATCGACTATGTTAAGACCGGCGAATAACGTGCTCTCTTGGGCGCCATTTCGCCGTAATAGCATCGGCAGGACCACTTCCGGGGCTACTGAGCAACCATGCCCGTGACTTTGCCGATCTCGCTTTCGGCAATTTTACGCCGGAAGAAAGAACCGTAGCCGCCACAAGCAGGACCGGAAACGAAATAAGCATTCCGGAGCCAAAGAGGGAGTCGGCAATTTTCATTGGCTTGCTTTCTGTTTCCGGCTTGGCGGCGCCATAAACTCGGGTCCCACCGGGTCCTTGATGGTTTCCTGGAGGATTTGATCAATAGCGCGCATGTCGGGCTCATCTATCTGCCAGCCAAAAATCTCGGTTAAGGGGTCCATCTGGTCAGGCCGTCTGCCACCCCACAGGGCGATATCGGCTCCGTGGTCCAAAACCCAGCGCGCTGCCAGGTGCAATACCCGGCGGTCAAACCGCTCCCCGGCCAACTGGTCGAGACGTTTCACGGCAGACAGATACTGGCTGAGACGCGGCTCCTTGAACTTCGGGTCGATCTTGCGCAGGTCGTCACCCTGATATTCTCGCGCGGCAGTGACCTTGCCGGATAAAAGACCCCTGCACAAGGCCCCGTAGGTCATCAACGCCAGATGATTTTTTTGGCAGAAAGGCATCAGCTCCTGCTCGATTTCCCTTTCAAAAAGATTATAGGGTGGCTGCACGACATGCAACGGCCCACCCTGCCGGAATGCCTGGATTTGCTCAGAAGAAAAGTTGCTCACCCCGACAGCCCTTATTTGCACGTCCTTGAGGAACCGGTCCAAAACCTTGGCGGTTTCCTCGAAGGGTTCCAGAGGGTCAGGCCAATGCACGAAAAGAATATCCACGTAGTCGGTTTGCAGATTTTTCAAGGAGTCGGCGAAGTTGCGCCTGAGATAATCCGGCGAGCAATTGCGAAAGACGTGGCCGTCCTTCCAGTCAAGCCCGGTCTTTGTGGAGATGAAGACCCGATCCCGGCATTTCTTTTGCGCCAGGGCTTTGCCGACGATTTCCTCCGAACGGCCGAAGCCGTATACCGGGGCTGTATCGATAAGGTTGACGCCTTTCTCCAGTGCGGCATGAATGGTATTAATAGCCTGTTCTTCATCAGTTCCGCCCCACATCCAGCCACCCATGGCCCAGGTGCCCAAAGCGATGCGGGAAACCTGCAAATCAGTGCCAACAATCTGAGTTAATTCCACATGCTCCCCCTTGTAAATCAATTCGGCGTGTTGAGATCTGAAGGCCGCACGTTCATCACAGGCTTAAGAAAGGAAGACGCAACCCGTTAAGCCTGACTGAATGCCCCAGCAGTGTCGCACTGCGTCCGGTTGATCCACTACCTGCAAAGCGCGCCGGCGAGCGAACTACTCGTCTCATGTCATTTCGCTCAAGAATGAGGATATACGCCGGATTTTATTAAGAAACTAAACAGTATTCCTTGGGATTTCAAGTCGATGCTCCAGCCCCGGAAGGCGGGATAAGAGCAGGCTAATAAGCGGCCCGGCGAGAATCCCTGCCCTCTGCAGAACTGGCGGAAGTGTGACCCTGAACACAAATATAATGGTAAGTTGCTGAATGTATTAATGTTTACAATGCCCACATGCCATAAACCCCTCCTGTATTGGGGCCAATATGGCACGTAACGAGACACCGGACTTCGGCACCTGCCCCGGCCCCTGGATCAAGTCCAGGGCCGGCTCTGATCCGGGGCCCGCCCGGGGTGACGTTCCACGCAAAATCGGACTATTCATGGATGCATCTGGTTGCGGAATTCCCCTCAGCCAATACCCTATTGAAAATCTTGAAACGAGCGACTCGGTGATTATATTCACGCCAGGTTTATAAGCGCAATGCCCTGTGATGAAACCCGCGACTCGCCGACCAGAGCGGGCCTGTGCGGCAAGACTATATTCGATGTTAAGATATTCATCGTTTTGCGGCTGCCGGCATAAAAACATGAGCAGACGCGAAGCGGATTTTGGCAAAAAACCCCCTTATGGAGCGCTTTCGGCTTAGCTCCCCGACCGCATGGCTTAGTTTCACGGACCTGACTAACCGATGAATATGCCAAAGAACATGTGCTCCTGCAGATGGCGCCGTTTCTTGCTCGTCTCATTGCTTTTGGTCGCCGGCTGCGCCAAGGTGGGACCGAACTATGCCAGGCCGGCCGCTGAACTGAATCAAAACTGGCTGGAGGCGCAGGATCGCGGGATAAAGACGGGGTCTGGTGAATACCGGGCCTGGTGGCAATTATTCAAAGATCCAATTCTGGACCGGCTTATTGAGACTGCCTACCGGAAAAACCTGGATCTGCGGGTTGCCGGGTTGCGGGTCATGGAGGCCCGTGCCCAATTGGGCGCCGCAGTCGGCCAGTTGTATCCCCAGACGCAGCAGGCTACCGGTTCGGTGGAATACGTGCGGGAAAGCGAAAGAGTGCCTGAGTCCGTCAGCTACAGCGCAGCGGCGCTGGGGCTGACTGCCACCTGGGAAATCGACTTTTGGGGCAAATTTCGCCGTGCCGTCGAGTCGGCAGACGCGAGCCTGTTGGCCAGCATAGCCAATTACGACAGCATACTGGTGAGCCTCACCGGCAGCGTGGCCAATCTTTATGTCACTATACGCACCCTGGAGCGCCGGCTTATCATCGCCCGCACCAATGTTGAAACCCAGCAGAAAAGCCTGCAGATAGCCAGGTACCGCTTCGAAGGAGGCACTACCTCCAAACGGGATGTGGAACAGGCCCGGACTATTCTGGCCAACACCGAGGCGACGGTGCCGGTCCTGCAAATCCAGTTGAGGCAGGCCGAAGATGCCCTGAGCATACTATTGGGGATGCCGCCCAGTCTTCTGACCGAGCAACTACATGGCAGTGAGGCGAAGATTCCTGCCCCTCCTGTCGAAGTGGTCGTGGGTATCCCGGTGGACCTGCTGCGCAGGCGGCCGGATATCCGGGCGGCGGAGTACAACGCCATGGCCCAATGCGCCCAAATCGGCGTCTCCAAGGCCCAGCTCTACCCGGCCCTCTCCTTGGTGGGCTCCTTTGGTTTCCAATCCACCAACATTAATAACTTCAGTTTGGGAGATCTCTTGCTGTGGGGCAGCCGCACCGGCACCATCGGTCCGTCGGTGGCCTGGAATATCTTTAACTACGGCCAGCTTACCAATCTGGTGCGCGTTCAGGACGCCCGCTTCCAGGAACTGCTGGTCACCTACCTGAATACCGTCCTCGGCGCCCAGCAGGACGTGGAGGATAACCTGACGGGCTTCCTGCGCTCACAAGAGGAGGCCGGATCGCTGGAAGAAAGCGCCGATGCCGCTCGAAGTTCCCTGGACCTGGCAGTGATCCAGTACTCCGAAGGCATCACGGACTTCACCACCGTCCTGACCGCCCAACAGTCCCTCCTGGGTTCTCAGGACAGCCTGGCCGGCGCCCAGGGTAATATCTCCACTTTTCTGGTCGGGGTATATCGCGCCCTGGGAGGCGGATGGGAAATCCGGGAATGCCAGGATTTTGTCCCGGCCGAAATCAGAGAGATAATGGAAAAACGCACCAATTGGGGAGGGTTGCTGACTCCAAAAAGCGGGCCGCCGCCCACGCCGGAGCAGCAGGAACAGAAGCCCCTGATACGGACTCCCGAGTGGTAAATAATTGGTGAGTCCCTGCTTTTTCAATGTCGCCTTGGGGAGATCGTGAAAATGACAGCATCTCAATCGGGGCCGTCAATCGGCAGAAAATTCAAATTGATTGCATGGGTCCCTATCTGCGGATTTTTGGTTATTCCCGCATGTGGCGAAAGAAACGTCTATGCGCCCCCGCCCCCGCCCAAGGTTACGGTGAGCCAGCCCGTGGTCCGGTCGGTGGTCGACTACCTGGAATTCACCGGCAACACTCAGGCCATTAATACGGTGGAACTCCGGGCACGGGTGCAGGGGTATCTGGAAAAGGTCTATTTTAAGGACGGCGACCCGGTGAAAAAGGGACAACCGCTGTTCCTGATTCAACAAGACACCTACCAGGCCCAACTCAAGCAGGCAGAAGCCCAAATCCTCCAACAAAAGGCCAACCTGGAGCATGCTACTGTAGAGACCGCCCGCTATGAGAAACTGGTACAAAAGCAGGCGGCCTCCCAGACGGACCTGGACAACTGGAAGTATCAGAAGGACGCTTACCAGGCCGCAGTCGTGGCTGCGCAGGCCAACCGGGACCTGGCCAAGCTCAACCTGGACTATACGATGGTCAACGCCCCCTTCGACGGGCGGATCGGACGGCGCCTGGTGGACCCCGGCAACCTCGTGGGCGCCGGAGAATTCACCGATCTGGCCCGGGTCAATCAGATCGACCCGCTCTATGTATACTTCACTATTGGTGAACGGGACCTGCTGCGGGTCGTGGGCGAGACCGGCATCTCGGCAGCCGAAGCCGAAAGGATAAAGATACCGTTATCTTTAGGGCTCGCCGACGAAACCGGTTACCCTCATAAGGGACGCATGGATTTTGCCGCGATCAGTCTCTCCCCGACCACCGGCACCCTGGAACTGCGAGGCATCTTTCCCAACCCGGACGGCAAGATCCTGCCCGGATTGTTTGCCCGGGTGCAGGCCCCTATAGTGGGTTCGGAAAAACCCTCCCTGGTGATCCCTGAAGTAGCGGTCGGTTACGACCAACTGGGCTCCTATGTCCTGGTGGTGGGAAACGACAAAATAGTGGAGCGCCGTTCTGTCGAACTGGGCGCCCGGTTAGACCCCTTCCAGGTGGTCCGCAAGGGCCTGACCGGGGAGGATTGGGTCATTGTGAACGGGCAAATGCAGGCTTTTCCCGGCCGTCCGGTGAACCCCGTCCGTGAGCCGCTGACTCCCGGGCCGGAAAAGACCGGGGCTATGCCTGGCGCCGGCCACGCCGGGGAAGGTGTCTCATGATCTCTACGTTCTTCATCGAACGGCCCATCTTCGCCAACGTTATCGCCATTATTACTGTCATTATCGGGCTGGTATGCTTTTATGTCCTGCCCGTGTCGCAGTACCCGCCCGTCGTGCCGCCCACCATCCAGGTGACCACCAACTACCCGGGGGCCAGCGCCGAAGTCGTGGCTGAGACCGTGGGTATTCCCATAGAACAGGCGATCAACGGGGTGGAGGGCGCCATCTACATGTCATCCACCAGCGCAAGCGACGGCAGCTATAGCCTGACCGTCACTTTTAACGTGGGAACCGACCTCAATACCGGGCTCTCCCTGGTGCAAAACTACGTGAACAGCGCCCTGGCGCAGTTGCCCTCCGGGGTGGCCAACCAGGGAATCACTGTAAAGAAGGTCTCCACCGATATCATCTTGGTAGTCAGCATTTCATCGAAAGATGACAGATACGACGCCAATTATCTCTCCAATTACGCAATCATCAATCTGGAAAATCCTTTGGCGCGCCTGCCGGGAGTGGGGCAGGTCATTGTCAAAGGCTCGGGCCCTTACGGCATGCGGGTCTGGCTGGACCCCAGAAAGCTCCAGGATTTCAACCTGTCGACCCTGGACGTGGTCAATGCCATCCAGGGCCAGAATGTCCAGGTGGTGGCCGGTAAGATGGGCGGCCCGCCTACGCCGCCCAGCCAGGTGTTCCAGTTTACCGTCAATGCGCTGGGCCGTTTGTCCGACGTCAAGCAGTTCGAAGATATCATCGTCAAGAGTTCCCGCGGTCCCGAACAAGCGCAGATCGTGCGCGTGCGTGACGTGGCCAGGGTCGAACTCAGCCAGCAGACCTACAGCACCTTTGCAGAAGTAAACGGCCACCCGGCGGCGGATATTCCCGTCTTTCTCCTGCCGGGGGCCAATGCCATGACCGTCGCCCAGGAGGTGAAACAGGCCATGGCGGGAATGAGCAAAAGGTTCCCGCCGGGCATGATCTGGGAGTCTCATTATGACACCACCAAGTTTGTGGCCCAGACCATTAAAGATGTATACAATACGCTGCTCCTGGCCGGTATTCTGGTGCTCATCGTGATTATGGTCTTCCTGCAAAACTGGCGCGCCACCCTGGTGCCCGCCACCACCGTTCCGGTAACCATTATCGGGGCCTTTGCGGCCATGCTCGCCCTCGGTTTCAGCATCAATTTGATGACCCTGTTCGCATTGATCCTGGCCATCGGAATCGTCGTCGACGACGCCATAGTCATCGTGGAAGGCGCATCCTACCATATCGAACAGGGACGCTCGCCAAAGGAAGCGGCCATCAAGGCAATGGAGGAGCTGACCGGACCTGTTTTCGGCATCACCCTGGCCCTGGTTTCAGTCTTTTTGCCGGCAGCCTTTCTACCCGGCATCACCGGGCAGATCTTCCGGCAATTTGCCCTGGTGATCGCTGCGACCTCCGTCATCAGCGCCATCAACGCGCTTACCCTCAAGCCGGCGCAGTGCGCCCTCTGGCTGCGTCCTCGCCCGGAGAAGAAACCCAATCTGTTTTTTCGGGGTTTTAACCGGGTTTATACGGCAATGGAGGATGTTTATGTCGGCCTGGTCTCCCGCATGGTGCATCGCCCCATGCTCACACTGCTGGTCTTTGTAGTCATCGTTGCAGTGGTCGGCTGGCGGTTCGCCCGTCACCCGACCGGGTTTTTACCCCAGGACGATCAGGGCTATGCCATCGTGATAACCAAACTGCCTGAGGCGGCTTCCCAGATCCGGGTTCTGGCCGTGGTCAAGAAACTTAATGAGGTACTCAAGAAGACCAAGGGAATAGAGGCCTGGGTGACCTTCGGAGGCTATTCCGCCCTGGATGCCGCCAACGTCTCCAACATCGCCACCACTTTCATCGTGTACGACGACTGGAGCAAACGCGGCGCCGCATTGAGCCAGGACAACATCCTCACCAAACTCCGCGGGGAGGTGGCTTCCATAGAAGACGCGATTATTTTTGTGGTGGTGCCGCCCCCCATCAGGGGCCTGGGTCAGTCAGGCGGTTTCCAGATGCAGGTGGAGGACCGGGAGAGCCGGGGGCTGCCTCTTTTGGAAAAGAGTGTCCGGCAGATCATCGCCGCCGCCGGTTCACAGTCCGCTCTGCGCAACCTGAACACCACCTTCAGCGCTCACAGCCCCCAGGTCTATCTGGACATTGACCGGACACAGGTCCAATCCCTGCAAGTCCCGCTGGGAGATTTATTTTCCACGCTGCAGTCCTACCTGGGATCTTCCTATGTCAATCTTTTCAATAAATTTAACCAGGTATTCCAGGTCTATGTCCAGGCCGACGCTCCCTACCGGCTCCATCGGCAGAACCTCGACGAACTCTACGTTCGCAACAGCCTGGGCCAAATGGTGCCGCTATCCTCGCTCATGCATGCCACGCATACCTTGGGCTCCGAGCTGATCACCCGCTACAATCTCTACCCTGCCGCCCCCATTGTCGGTATTGCTGCGCCTGGGTTCAGCTCCGGGCAGGCCCTGAACCTGATGGAACAGGTGGAGCCAACACCCTGCCCGAGGGCCTCTCACAGGAATGGACGGCCACGGCTTTCCAGGAAAAGCAGGTGGGCCGTCAAGCCTATTTCATTTACGCCCTCTCCATTGCGCTGGTGTTTTTGGTGCTCGCCGCCCTCTACGAGAGCTGGACCGCTCCGGCGGCGGTCATCCTGGTGGTGCCCCTGGCCCTGGTGGGGGTGCTTCTGGCCCTGATCGTCCGGGGCTTCGAAAACGACCTGTATACCCAGGTGGGGCTGGTTCTGATGATAGCCCTGGCCAGTAAGAACGCCATTCTTATCGTGGAGTACGCCAGGGACATTCACGCCGAGGGCACGCCCATCACCGAGGCCGCGGTGGAAGCGACGCGGCGGCGCTTCAGGCCCATCATCATGACCTCATTTGCCTTCATTTTGGGGGTAACTCCCCTGCTGTACGCTACCGGCGCGGGCGCCGCCAGCCAGAGGGCCATCGGCACGGTTGTATTCGGCGGCATGCTCTCCTCGACGCTCCTGGCCATCCCCTTTGTTCCGGTGTTTTACGTAATCATGCAGGGGTTGAGCGAAAGGCGGTCCCGTCCGAAAGATTAAACAAGAGGCTAACACCTGGAAGCCTTTCGGCCATTGGCTCGATCATATTGGGAGGCAGGGCCGGGTAATAAATCAAAGTGGTCTTTTCGCCCCACTTTGCCACATAGGCCGAAAGCTCTCTTGTGGAGGCTCTGAATTTCAAAAACTCCAGGTTGTAATGAGCGGCTTTGCCGAAGACGCATACCCACCCATGTAACCGCAAATTACCTCGGACGCACGGGCCCGACCAGTCCCGCTAATGCTCCATCGGGGCCAACCTGCAACAGATCCTGGTTTGCGGCGCACGACCAGTTCGCCGCGTCATTGACTTTGCCGTGGCCCGAGTAGCGGGCTTGCGTCGGGAAAGCGCAAAGCGGCATCGTGCGCATCACCGGCTTAGATCGGTTATCTTTCCAGTACTTGGTCGCGATGATCGTCTCTGGCGGCACGCCGTTTTCGACCCATTGCTCGAGCGCGCTCAGCGCGTCAAAAAAGTTCGGCCCTGGACCTCGGCCGCAGTGATACATGCCGGGCACCATAAACAGCCGCGCGTTTTTTCCCAGCGCCTTATAGCCGCCCGCGAGCTTGACCCAGTCCTGGTAGAAACGGATGGTGCGGAACGGATTGATCATGCCGTCGCTGTATCCGTGATAGAGGATCAGCTTGCGACCGGACGCGATAAATGGCGCGAGCTTTTGCGGATCGTCACCCCGCCCTTCCTCAGTGCGGGACTCAAGCAGTACCATGGCGGCATCGTTCACAACGCCGCGGCGGTCCACAATGGAATGGTGGTTGTTGTCGAACTTCGGATCGAGAAAGATGAGGTACTTGAGGCTCTGATCGTAGAACGCCCATCCGGTCGGCTGATTGCCCCTTGAATCTCCCCACGGCTCCGCAGCGTTAATGTCATTCGGTGGACCTGCGGCTTCCGTATTTTGGAACAGGTTGTTCCCAACTACGCCATTGTTATAGATGTCGCTGACCGGATACCCGAGGCTAACGACCCTCCCCTGTTCATCCTTCGCGGAAGAAAACCAGGCGTTCAGCGTGTTTACTTGGCTCTGCGTCAGGCAGCCAGCGGTCTTGCCGCCCTTGCAGAGCAGGCTCTCCGGTTTGAAGGAGCACTTTCCCGGGTTCTGGATCAGATAGTCTTTCACACCGTCGGCGGCATCGCAATTTGCGTAGACGGCGGTGTCGATGAGCCTCAGCAGAGCAGGCGGGATATAGGAGTCGGGCGCGTCCAGCAGTGCTCTTGCGGCTCTGCCCGAGAGAATCACCCCCGGGACGTCGAAGACTGGATCGCCGGCTATATAGCCGTCGAAATCCGCAGGATAACGAGTCGCCTCCACCATCCCCTCACGGCCGCCGGTCGAGCACCCGCAAAAGTATGAGCGCGCAAGCACGCCGGAATACCACTTCTGCGCGAACTGCTTGCCCGCCGTTGCAACGGTATGAACCGCGCGGTAGAAGAAATCAGTTACCGCCTCGGTGTCAGCTACGCCGGGTTCCGTCAGGGCCCAGGCGGCGTCGACGACAAAACCCCGTGGGTCGCTGGCATGGCCGTCGTCAGTCGCGGCGATCGCATACCCTTTTGCTAGCGCGTCCGCCGGGAAGCCGCCCCCGAGTGCTTCATCGAGGCGGCTTACAAACACCACTCCACAGTATCCGCTGCATCCGAGGAAAAGAAACTTCTTGTTCCATGCGAGCGGCAGGGCTATTCCGAAGTTGGCCGTCTTGCCGGTGCTTGGATTCGTTACGACGGAGCCGGTGACAAGACAGTAGGAAGGCGTGCTCCCCGCCGCCGGAACGAGGATCGCCCCGTCAGGCACTGGCGGAAAGTTCGGGTTCAGATCGTTGATCGGACCGATCTTCATTCCCGGCGGAGCAGCCGCCTGTGCCGCGGCTGCCGTGCATGACTGCGCGGCAGCAACGCACGTCGCGGCGGTGAGCATGCCCAGACCCAGTGTGACGCACACCGCGAAAAGCATGGTGCATATCTTCGGATGTACCATTCCGCGAGAAGATTTAGACATAGGAATTGTCAACCGGGAAATGAGTGGAGCACAAACCGCGCCTGCCAACTTTCATGCATACCCAAAGACCATAGCGCAGTTTGTTCGTCCGACTCATTTCATGTTCGGGCTGCTGCTGTTAAACGACAAGGCCTTACCGCAGTTCTTTCCAATGATCTCTGCCAGGATTCCGCCTGGTATATCAGACTTTATCAACCATCAGTCCATCCGTTAAAAAAATGATGCGGCCGTGGCGATCGATGTGCCGCCGGTCCCTCCCATGCCGATGATTCCGTTCAATTTGCCTTAGTCATAGAGTTTGCGGACAACTGCTACAATCCCTATGATCACTACTGTTTTCGCCCTAGTGTCCTCCTAAGATCGCCTTCTCAGATTGCGTCCAGTGTCCCACTCTCAGTTGTCGATTGTTTTGTAAAACAGGAGCCGAAGTGCTGTGCCGTTCTATCGTCTGGTGCTTGACGAGCCCTGCTTGCCGGCAGAGTCCGAGGAAAAGGATGGAGAGCCTGAAATGAAATTCCCTCATTGGGCTCCGGGCGCGGGAATATGAACATGATTCGGATCTCGCGGCGCCCGGTTCGAACGGATTCATCAGTTATGGTAACGTACGCATCGCAACACGAGCGCGCTATTCCCCGAGATTTTCCACGTTTTCGCCATACGGCTTCGACGCGCTTTCGTCCTTGTCAGACAATATCAGCTCCGCTGCAATTCCCGCCACGCCCGTGATGATTTCGCGACAATACAGGGCATGATCCCGGCAAAGCCATGTTGCCTGCCACTTGGCTGTCAACTCCCTGCACAGGGTGTGACCGTTCTGCTCCTTGAACCGATTCGGAATCTGGTTAAACAGTCTGTATAGGCCGGGCTTGCCGTAGAGTTGCTCCTTGGATTTCAACATGGCCTCTTTGCCTTCACCCTCGGGAAGAGAGCTTCTTCCGTGGACCGCGCTGACCGCCATGACCGCCCCGACGAGCGCTCCGCATGTGTCGCCGTAAAGCCCTACTCCACCGCCGAAGCCCGTCGCAAGTTTTTTTACCTCGGAAGGCAGCCCGGTGTCGATCAGGGATAAAACCGCTTCGGTAACACACTCGGCGCAATTGTACCCCAGAGAAAAATTCTTCCTGGCCCGCTGTTTGATTTCTTCGATTTTTTCTTGTCCGGTCATTGTTGAAATCCTTTCGATATATGGCAACTCCAAGCAACAGCGCAGGTCCAACAACAATTTAGAGCCTGCTGCCAATCCGTTCTCACTATCATCCTGAATAATGCCTCAACTCGACGACAGACACATCCTGAGGCGTAATTTCGGAGTCGGATTCCGCCCGAAAAACCTCTTGAAAAACACGGCAGGTTAATGGAATCATACGATATCCAAATCAAAACGCAAGTCAATTGATAGCTGCGTTTCCGCGCCTCGTGTTGACAGAACTCAGTAGAAAATTATGCAGCCTCTCTCTCGGTACGTGGCGCATAAGTTCGTCAACCTCCGAAAGCTCCGGGCTCACAACCGCACAGAAAGTCCCTGGTAATTTTTCCCTCATTGTCATATTTTGCTCCACTGGAGTGCATAAGTTTTCGGGGATTCATTCTGTACCAGAGGGCCTGGTGCTGAAGGTGGACGAAATGAAAATCGCTATTCCCACAGATGCATGGCATCCGCAAGTCAGCGGCGTGGTTACAAAGTTTGAGCGCATTGCCAGGGAACTCGAGCAGATGGGACACGAAGTGTGCCTGATCACGCCCGATATGTTCAGGACAGTTCCTTGTCCTACATACCCGCAGATCAGGCTTGCGCTCTATCCTAACAAAAAAATGGCTGAGATTCTCGATTCTTTTGCTCCTGATTTTATTCACCTGGCGATCGAAGGCCCCATCGGGTTTGCTGCCCGCTCGTACTGTCTGGGAGCCGGCTACCCTTTTACTACCTCTTATACGACCAGATTCCCCGAATACATCAAAATGAGGTTCCCCATCCCTTTGCGCATAAGCTATTCAGTGTACAGATGGTTCCATAGCGCCTCTTCAGGAGTAATGGTGTCAACCCCTGCCCTGATAAGCGAGCTTGGCAAGTGGGGATTCAAGAACCTGGTTCAGTGGACCCCTGGAGTTGATACGACGCTCTTTTCTCCTGCCAGACCGGGTATTGTGACCGATAAGAGACCCATTCTAATGTTTGTGGGCAGAGTGGCAGTGGAGAAAAGCATCGAAGAATTCCTCGATCTAAATCTTGAGGGAACCAAATATGTCGTCGGTGACGGACCGGATTATGCCAGGCTGAAGGCTAAATACCCTCAAGTGAGATTTGTCGGGTTCAAAAGCGGCGAGGAATTGGCAGGCTATTATGCGTCTGCCGACGTGTTCGTCTTCCCAAGCAGGACGGACACCTTTGGCCTTGTCATACTTGAAGCTTTGGCCAGTGGAGTTCCCGTTGCGGCTTATCCCGTAAGAGGTCCACTGGACATAATAAGGCAGGGCGAGACAGGGTTTCTGGATGAGCAACTTGGCAATGCCGTCGTTCAAGCAATGACAATCGATGGCCGCAAATGCCGGGAATTTGCGCTGTCCCACGATTGGACCAGGAGCGCAAGGCAATTTATTGATAATCTTGCCATCATCCGGCGGAATTAGAACTCCATATTGAATATCGAGCATCGAACTGAAGAATACACCTGACTGAATGAGAAGCGCTGAGAAACAGGGAGGGTTGCAATGGGAAAACAGAAGCTCATGATTCACGATTTCTACCGTATGAAAGAAACCGGGGAAAAGATCTGCTGGCTGACCTCTTATGACTACCCCACGGCCCAGTTTGCAGAAGCCGCCGGTATGGATATGATTCTGGTCGGCGACTCCTTGGGCATGTGCGTCTATGGGTATTCGAGCACCGTGCCGGTGACGATGGATCAGTGCATCGTGCACTGCGAGGCTGTACGCCGCGGCGCCCCGAATACCTATATCGTAGGGGACATGCCTTTTCTCAGCTACCAGACTTCGGTCGGGGAGGCAGTGTCGAACGCCGGGCGCTTTCTCAAGGAGGCTTCCGTGGATGCAGTCAAGCTGGAAGGCGGCGTTCGTGTAACCCGTCAGATCCAGGCTATTACCGATGCGGGCATGGTGGTGATCGGACACATCGGGCTGACTCCGCAGAGCTCCGGCCAACTGGGTGGCCACAAGGCCCAGGGCCGCACCGCTGAGAGCGCCAAACTGGTAGTGGAAGACGCCCTCGCCGTTGAAGGGGCTGGTGCAAGAATGCTGCTGGTGGAGGCCGTGCCCCCGGAGGTCACCGGCTATATTGTGGAAAAGCTCACTATCCCCGTACTTTCCATCGGGGCCGGCCCGCACTGCGACGGCCAGCTCTTGATAGTAAGCGATCTGATCGGGCAATTCCAGGCATTTACGCCCAAGTTCGTCAAACAATACTGCAATGTAGCCGGGATGATCACCAGGGCCATGAAAGATTATTGCGAAGATGTGCGTGCCGGAAGGTTCCCGGGAGAAGAGCACTGTTACCCAATGATCAAAGGTGAGCACGACAAGTTCCTGGACCTCATGAAAAAATAGAAGAAGAGATCAAGAGGATGGATCGCGAGAGCTTTTGCATATGAAGTTAAGGAATCAGGACTTGAAAAGAGAATTTTAGGATTTTCAACGGCGCCCATCCACCTGGGCCTCTCATATCTCCAGTGTTAAATACGGCTTTGCGATTGACCGCGACTTCAGCCGTGAAGAGGCCGGGGGCCTGGCGGTACGTCAAGAAAGACCACCGTGGTCCGCAAATCGCTCGAAAGAATTGGCAGGCTTATCGCGGCCATGTCCTTCTGAAACGATACCTTACTGATGCAGCGCGCGTTGGGGGCCGATGACGGCACATTACCAACCGATGAGAAGCAGCATGAGGCGGGCCGCAGGAGCGGCGAGGTAGGGCTGCTTGGCTAAAGATTACGCATCCTCGACCCCAACCCGATCCCGGTCGGTGGTAGTCGTAGCGCTTGGGACATCACAGACTTTGGCATGGGCGTCGAGCTACTACCTGCCGGCAATCCTTGCCGATCCCATTAGTGCTGGAATCGGCGTGCCGAGCGCCTGGGTATTTGCTGCATTCTCGGCTTCACTGTTGATCGCTGCACTTTCCGGCCCCTACGTGGGGCGAGTTATTGATCGCCGTGGGGGGCGCGGCGTGTTGACGCTATCGAGCCTTGTGTTAGCTGCCGGATTGCTCGCGCTCGCCGCCGCAGTTGGACCCCTCAGTCTTTTCGTGGCTTGGGCAGTGCTCGGTATCGGGATGGCGCTAGGGCTTTACGACGCAGCTTTCGCGGCACTGACAACATTCTATGGCAACGAAGCGGGCGGCCCGATCACCGGTATAACACTCTTTGCCGGCTTTGCATCGACGGTGAGTTGGCCCTTGTCCTCGCTACTTAATCATTCGCTGGGTTGGCGTGAAACCTGCCTTGTTTGGGCAGCAGTCAACCTTCTAATCAGCCTTCCGCTCAATCGGTTCCTACTGCCCCTTCCTACGCAGGTCGCTCATTTGCGGCAGATGCCGGAAGTTCCCGTGAGTTGGAAGCCGTACAAGGAGATGTTCCTTCTTGCTTATGTGTTTGCAGCAGCTTGGTTTGTTACTGGCTCGATGGCAGCGCACCTGCCAAGGCTACTAGAAGGAGCGGGCGCAACAACCCTGCAAGCTGTTGCAGCCGCAGCTCTGGTAGGACCGGCACAGGTAGCAGCGCGCCTTGCCGAGTTCTTCATCCTGCGACGGAAACATCCGCTGGTCTCTGCGAGAATCGCGACCCTGCTTCATCCACTTGGAGCTGCCGCCCTGGTCTTTATGGGCCCATCTGGTGCGGCGATCTTCGCGGCCCTTTATGGTGCGGGCAATGGCCTTCTGACTATCGCCCGCGGCACTGTGCCGCTGGCAGTCTTCGGTCCGCACGGCTATGGCGAGCGTACTGGCCTGCTCGGCGCTCCGGCCCGGGCCGTACAAGCTTTTGCCCCGCTGGGGTTCGGACTCTTACTTGACCTCATGGGTAAATCAGTAATCCTTGTCTCGTCGGGCCTTTGCCTATCTGCCCTGGGAGCTTTGCTCTGTCTGCGTGCGACTCAGACGTCCCAGCACGGTGGCAATGAGAACGGGACTGCAAAACCGTTGGCTGCATAAGGCTATGTAACTGGTAGGAAATGGGGAGATGGCTATCTGCGAAATACGTGAGCGGGCCCACGATGTGCCACTCAAATTCGAGGTTGCTCACTATGTACCGGAAGCCGATGGCTGGAGACCATCCAGTACAGTCTACTCCCTCGGATTGGACCGATCTTGTGAACCGTCGGTCATATTGGTGCTTTGATCGTTTTTCTTTGAGAGCGCCGCCAGGATCGTGTCAAGTTTCTCATCCAAGTGACCAACCGCCACGCTATTCCTATGGGCCATAACAATAATCTTAACTGACACCAGGAACACCCCGGTTTCCAGAAAGAGATCGTGGGTCGTGGGAAAACACGGCAGGTCCATAGGATCATACGATATTCAAATCGAAACGCAAGCGGAAAGCCGATGAGATCGGTTTTCGCAACTTCTAGACACACCTCCCTTCCCCACAGTTGATGGCCACGTTTCCACGCCTCGTGCTGAGAGAATTCAGTTGAAAATCATGCGATAGCAGCGAACAAGGGAAAACGCCGATGCGATAATGACAATACCATCCCCTGATTATGATATGGCAGACCAACTTATTTGTTAGTTTTCTGAATCAGAGTATCAAGATCGTATTCCACATCTGGAATGCATATTGCCCCGCTTGTATCCCTATCGACCTTGGTGATCCCTGGATTTTGATTTTCGAGGTTTTCGAGGATTGAACTCTGATGTCTGACAGTCTCCGAAAGACTGCCGCTCTCCTTGGAGAGTTCCCTTTGCTGAACAGTCTGCTTTATCGCGAGGCTGAGTTCCATTCCACTGCAGGGTTTGATCAAGAAGCGGTAAATGTGGCCATTGTTGATTGCACGAAGGGCGGTGTCCAGATTGGGATGGCCGGTCAGGATGATTCTGATGGTTTCAGGATATTGATCGCAGACCACTCCGAGGAATTCGGACCCCAGCATGCAGGGCATCATTTCGTCCGAGACCACAACATCAAAACTCTGACTTGACAGAATATCGAGTGCTTCTATCGCAGAACCGGCACTGACAACTTCATAAGATTCCTTATGGAGCGCACGTTTGATGGCATCGACCACTAACGGCTCGTCATCGACAAGGAGAACTTTACAACGCTGCATAATTCTATCCTCTTAATGGACCAGAACACTATTGAGAGTCCCATGTGTGCCGGCCAATTCTTCTTCATCAAATAAACCTTCTCGGTAGTGTGACCTATTGTAATCCTTTGATCGATAATTAAGCACCCGGAACCGGTATCCTGGGGGCTTAATCTTAGAAATCCGAAGAACCTGCATCTTCGTCAAACGGAATAAGCATCTCCGGCTTGGGAGTTAGGCTACCGTTAGCTTTATGGTTTTTGGATGTTTTCCTGTCAATTGCCGCGGCATGAGGTTTTATGAAGGCAAATCCATTCTTTTCGCCTGGTGATTTCCTGCCGGCAGGTAGCGCTATGCTTTGAGCCTGGACGGTGCCATTACCTTTATTGCCCTCAACGACCATGATCAAGGCGCGTACGAAATCTTTCATCTGCGCTGCCTGGGCATTCATTTCCTCAGATGCAGAGGCGGATTCCTCGGCGTTAGCGGCATTTTGCTGGACAACCTTATCCATTTCGCTTACCGCCTTATTTATCTGTTCAATGCCCTCGGATTGCTCGGCGGAGGCTGCAGAGATTTGACCAACCAACTCTCCGGACCGTTCAACATTGAGCGCCACCTGTCGAAATTCAGCGTCCGTTTTTTCCATCAGTCCCGAACCCTCTTTGATTTTCTTTACAGTACCTTCGATCAGGTTGGCGGTGTTTTTTGCAGCCTCGGCCGCCCTCATGGCGAGATTTCTAACTTCATCGGCGACAACGGCAAAACCGGCGCCGGCTTCTCCCGCACGTGCTGCCTCAACTGCCGCATTGAGGGCAAGAAGATTCGTCTGGAAAGCGATTTCATCGATTGTCTTGATTATCTTCGAGGTCTCCTCGCTTGCCTTTGATATCTCTCCCATGGAAGTGGAAAGTTGATCCATTATCTGAGTAGAGCGAGAGACCGACTCTTTTGTACTTGCCATCAATTGGTCGGCCTGGCGTGCGTTATCCGCGTTCTGTTTTGTCATCGAAGACATTTCTTCAAGCGACGAGGAAGTCTCCTCTATGGAAGCCGCCTGCTCGGATGCTCCTTCCGCAAGTTGCTGGCTGGATGAAGAAACCTGATCCGCGGCAGTAGATACCTCATTGACACCCCGATCAATAAAAGACATCGATTTTAACATTGGCCCGACAAGTGAACGGGAGAGAAAATAGCCCGCGGCGACCATAAGGAGACCGATGGTCAGAACTGATATCAGGACGGCCATAATAACGGTGCGACCTGCTTTTTCGATGCTGGTCCGGTCATTGCCGATAAATAACATTCCTATGACCTTGGCATCGGTGCCGATAATAGGCCAATAGGCGGTATTATAAACCTGTCCCTTAATCAAGTTCGTGTCGAGGTATTTCAGTCCCTTTCGGAGTACCGCATCGATGATCTTCGAATTGTCGATTTTTGTGCCGATAAGGCGCTTTCCATCCTGTTCCAACGTTGTCGAGACACGCTCGTCGCCTTTGAAGATGGTACATTCCACATTAAACCGCTTCTTCATATCGTCAACAAATGTGGTCTTTGCGGTCAGATCAATCCCCGGAGTGATGGTCCCCACAATGCGATCGTTGATCTTGATAGGGGCTCCCGCCCGAAGCGAAAATGCAACCACTGTCCCCTCTTCAATGCCCACGGAGACCTCCCCGGCCAGTGCTTTCTTGACATTGATCTGGTTTGTGACACTGTCCCCGGTTTTTTCCGAATGCCCGCGGGCGATGACATTCCCGGCAAAGTCGGCAATGGTTAATACTTCCAGCCCATTGTCGGTCATAAGCTCTTTGCCGAGTTTCTGCAGTCGCTTTGTATCCTTCGTCTCGATTGCCTCCGCCAGATCAGGCCGGGTGGAGAAAGAGAGGGCATGTTTTTTCACTTTGTCTGCCAGATCGTCCAAAGTCCCTTGGACTGCTGTGGAAGTCAGGTCAATTCTCTTTTCGGCCTGCTCATCGAATGACTTGGAAAAAAAATAATAGGCGGAGCCGAAGGCGGCGGCGCCGACGACAATAACCGTGAACACGACCAGGGCAACGATTTTCCCCGAAAATGAAATTCGCGACAATCTCAGCATGTGACGTCCTTGTGGAGTGTGCGGTGGAATGTCAGAACATTTACCCCTTATAGCTTTTGTCATAGTGAGGACCCTTACGGAAGTTCACATTGTATGCTTGGGCATCAAATTATGTGAACTTGGATTCAGGGACCGAAGATCTAGCCCTCATGATGAAAAATGATTTCGCCCTGGCGTTTCTATTTAGGTCGGTATTGTTCGAGGATTTTTCGACGTTGAAAGAATAGTGAAATATCAGTGACGCAAAATCACTAAAATTCGATGGAGTTTAGGTAGGACCTCAGATTGTTTGCCGCCAACGACGCCAATCGGTCTTATCCCGCCTGCCATGCCTCTTCAAACTCTTTAACAACAACATCGACTGCCGGTGGAGGGGAGATTCAGTAGTCCTTTCCCGGAAAGGAGAGGCGGTAACCTCCGGAAAGGCACTGAGCTACCGCTCAATGGGATAAGGAGGCAGCGTGGTCAGACGGTGGTCCTCGATGGGTCCTCCGACCGTAAAATGATAAAGGTCCTGGTAGGAGCGCCCCTTCAAGCCCAGCACCTCGTGCGTGGGATCGTCGAAGAAACAGCCGATGCCGGTTGCGCGCACACCGGCGGCTTCCGCTTCGAGATAGAGGACCTGGCCGATCATCCCGCACTCCCAGAACAGCCTGGGATAAAACCACGGCCCATACCGATTCAGTGGACCTTCGAAGGCCGCAACCATGGCAACGCTGAAGCAGCCGTCGCCGGCGATTTCCTGAAAACACGAGATCTGCATGGCGGCTTTGCGGACATCGCCTTCGGCCAGAAGATAAAGCTCCAGGGCATCAGGACAATAATCCGGCTTTTTCCAGACAAAGCTGCCGCGCATTGCCGAACGAAGTTCATCTTTCTCCCGGACGTTGCGAAGCAGGAAATATAATCCCGGCGCCAATCCGTCAACCCGGTGGACAAAGAGGGCCAGGTGTGTATGGGCTTCCCACGGGAGAGTCATAAAGGGTATCCGCCGAGGGACGGGCATGGTTCTCAGGAGCATCTCGAAAAAAGACGAACGGGGGATGGAAGTGACGCCATCCATGGCCACAGCGCTGCGCCTTTGGTGAATGATTTGCCGAAGCCCAACCATGCGTCCGTCACTTGGCCCGGAGTCACTGGAAAGTTCCGGACCGCGGAGCGGTTCCCGGACATTTTGAACCGGATCTTCGGCTCCGAAAGTACTCTCCGAGGTGGGAGACTTTCGAGAAGCCAACGCAACTTTGTCAATGGCGGGCCATTCCACATGGGTCCTGCTGAGATGGTTCGGACTACCATTCCATAAGAGCGTCCTGAAGGCGGCCAATGTGTCCGGATTCAGCGAGCAAGGAGAAACAGGGGGCGCATGTTGAGAATACACTGCAAGAAGACAATCTGGCTCTTCCGCCTCCGCGCCTTGCGGATCAAAGACCCCGAGCAGATAAGACAAACTTTCGGTGCTCTGGCCGTCCAGCAATCTTGCCTGCCAGCCGAGACCAGCGGCGGCCAGACTGACTGCCGCCATGGCGTGCCCGATATCATGCTGGCAATAGCGATATGCGCGCTCTCCATACTTCCAGGCTTCACGCCAATGAACGGAGGTCAGCCCCACCAGGACCGATTCCTTTGGAAGCCCGCAGATAAGCTCGTCCCACAAATCGAGAGGAAATCGTGCCCGCAGTTCCAGCCCATGTTCTTTGGGCGCATAGTGGCAGACAAGCGGTGATTCATCCATCCCTGCCATCGGTCCAAAGATCACGTAGCCTTCCGTCGGATGCAGATTCCCACTGGAAGGATTCACCCGAAGGGCCCACCTTTCCGTGCCGGCGCGCTTCCATGCCGAGAGGGCCAGACTGTCGAAAAGAAGCCGTGAGAGGCTGTGCGCATCCAATTGGATCGATGGAATGTGCCCGGAGTCAAAAGCAAGATCGTAGACCGGTTCGTTAAATGGTGGGTTTATGGCAAGCCTATGAAGAGGCGCCCCGAGGTAGCGCCGAAAAGGGTCCGGTTGGGATGCCCAGTCAAGATAACCCGGCCCGCGTGCATACCTGTCAAAATGATGTTTGCTCGCCTCGTGATATTCGATCGTCTGCCGGACAAGACCTTCCATATCGATAGTACACTCTCGATTGGGTTGTAGAGATCAGGGCGGGCATGGTCGCCCACCGGGAGTTCTTGTAATCGCTTGATGTGCTTGAAAATTAACTCGTCGCTCTCAATTAGAGCGGTATCCGAAACAATTGATCTGATCTTTCGCACCTGTCATTTTGGAATGTCATCTGATGATTACCGATGACTTCCGGGGCGCCGGTGTGGGGACTTTCAGACCCAGAATGGGAGCGTGCTGCTGGGCCCCGTATACGTCGGTGTCCCCGGGAGAGCCGGAAATGACCGGCCGCACCATCGTACATTTTATTGCGGATGCGGGGTCGAAGTGCACGAGCGCTATAATTTTATCAACTCCGATTCCGTAGAGCCGCGCAAAGAGTTTCCTGTCGAAGTAGTTGATTTCCTTAATGAACTCGTAATCATCCCTGTTCTTGAACAGGATATCGACTGTCAGCTCATAGGGCCCGGCATTCTTGCTGCGGATCACCGCCGCCAGGTCGGTCAGAGGAACCGTTTCCATCAGCTCACCTCGTAAACGTTGATGGGGAAAAGGCTTTTGGGATCGTCCACTTCCATCAGGTGGTAGATATTGAATTCATAGACCTGCCCGCAGGAAATGTCCGACGGGCTGTAGAGCAGGGCCAGGTTGCCCGCGGTGGATATGCGCCCCGGGTAGCCGTAGTGCAGAAGAGTGCTGCGGAAAAACGAGCACACCGTGTTCGCCTCTTCCTGGTCCGGGGCGATTACCTCCATTACCAGTCCAAGTTCATGCGAAGCGCGGGTTCTTTCGGGCTCCAGCGCTCCCATGACCCCGTCCTTTCCGTAGACATGGAAAAGCAAGGCTCCTGTAAATCCCGTATCTCCCCGAACCTGTTTCGTGACCGAATCCAGAACGGAATCGATTCCGTCGATCAGTATGGGATCGCGAATGCCCGCTATCGAGATGGTGCGAAATCCCGCGCTCTTTACCCCTTCCAGCTTCACGGTGTAGGGGTCCGAGGCAATGAAACCGGTTCCCGATACGCGCACGCGGCCGCCTTCGAGGCCCTCGAACCGGGTTTCCATCAAATCGAGCGTCCCTCCGGGGCCGGGCAGCCTGTAGGGGTCGGTTTTTTCATATAGTGTATGGGCCGCCGTTGAAACGGCCGTAAACTGCCTCTGAGGATTGAGCGATTCCAGCTCGAAGCAATCATCATAGAGAGTCCCCATAATGCAGTCACTGCCGCTGCCGGGAGTTGCCGCAATGGAGGCGCATTCTAGGATTTTGCCCATATGCACCGCAAGGCCTGGATCGAAGCCTCTCTTCAGTGCCGGCGCGGCAAAAGGAATAGGATCGTAGCAGCGGCCGCAGAGGATGACACGGCAATCCATTTCCAGGGCCTTTATAACCGGCTCGGCCCCCATCTGGGCTACGATCCGAATGCTTTTGGCGATCTCCTCCTCGTCTATTTCCGGCGCCGGGTGGAGCGGATGGAGCTTTCCCAGCCTGAGGGCTCGCGCGGCGTCTTCTGCGCTCACATCGGCGTAGATAACCGCCATGCGAAAGGAGTAGCCCTTGGACCTGGCTATTTCCCGGATTATGGATTCGTTCCATTCCACGTGTTCGCGCGCGCCGCACCCGCCGGCGGTCCCGATGATGCATGGAACAGATAATTCCATTGCTGCCGCCAGCATGAATTCCAAATCGCGCTTCACCGCCGCCCGGCTGGTGAAGGACTTCCCCGCGCCAAGATAGTATGGCCCCGGGTCCGTGCTGCCGGCGTCAACTGCGATGCAGTCGGGTCTACTCTCGACACCGGCCTTGAAAGATTTTTCCGGGAACCCGTAGCCGAGAATCGCCGTGGGCGAAAGGACTTTGTAACCGGCATTTCTCATAACTGTGTCTCCGATTTCTGTGCGACAACTTCATCCCGAAGGAGGAGCCCTATTTTATCATCGCTGTATCCCGCAACTTCCCTTAGGACTACCTCGGTGTGTTCTCCCAAAAGAGGCGGCGAGGAGTATTGTGTTTCCCCTGCATCCGGCATTCGGATGGGATTTCCGACCGCCTGGAATGTCAGGCCCACCCCTTCATGCTCGATATCGACGACCATCTTCAACGCACTGGTGATCTCGTCATCGAGCGCCGATTTCAGGTCGTTTATGGGGGCGCAGGGCACGCCCTTTGTTTCGAGGATTTCGAGCCATTCCCGGCTTGT
The DNA here is from genome assembly GCA_052147195.1 of Syntrophobacteraceae bacterium. Lineage (GTDB taxonomy): Bacteria > Desulfobacterota > Syntrophobacteria > Syntrophobacterales > Syntrophobacteraceae > SbD1. The sequence continues at coordinate 50,930 of JBKQLC010000105.1, read as the reverse complement.
TTTTGCCGGGAAAATCTCGTTTAGAATCTTCAGGAGTTCATCGCGGTTCCTGTTGCGGACATCGAGGGTGCGGAACCTGGAATCATTTTCGATTGCCTCTATTTGCAGTGCGCCGCAAAGCGCGCTCCAGAACTTCGGCAGGTGGGCGTCGATAACTATGTAGCCGTCCTTGGTTCCAACCGCGTTGTAGGGCATTAATGACCGGTGACCGGACCCCACCGGGCCTGGCACTTCACCGGAATAGAGGTGCAGTGCGGCTTCATAACTAAGCAGGGAAATCATCGTGCTGAAAAGAGGGACTTCGATCCTGCAGCCCTTTCCCGTTCGAGCACGTTCATGGAGCGCCGCCAGTATCCCGGTTACGGCATATATTCCGGCAACATGGTCGGATATTGAAACACCCATTCTTACAGGAGGCCCGCCCGCTACGCCCGTCAGGCTCATTCCGCCTCCCCTGGCCTGGACCATTAGATCAAAAGAGGGCTTGGAGCGATCGGGCGAATCCGATCCATAGCCGTTGATGGAACACGAAATAACCCGGGGGTTATATTTCAGCAAAACCTCGTGATTGATCTCGAGCTGTTCGAGTACTCCGTGCCTCAAATTGTCTATTACAACATCGGATTTTTTCACCAGGTCATAGAAGACCCTGCGTCCCTCTCTTACGGCGAGATCGATTACAACGCTCCTCTTATTTCTGTTCAGGGCCATGAAATAAATGCTTTCGCCCTTGTAGAAGTGGGGAGGGGTCCGCCGGGCGCTGTCGCCTCCTTCGGGCGATTCCACCTTGATGACATCGGCGCCCAGGTCGCCCAGGATCATCCCGGCATAGGGGCCCGCCAGCACCTGTCCTAATTCCAGTACGCGTATATCGGAAAGGCAGCCGTTCATCCCTGTTTATCCTCAAACAGATCAAGATTATCCAGCCGAAAGATTACAACTTTTGCACGTTACACGTTAATGAAAAATCAAATAACCCCTTTCTGATCATTCTATTATAGTATGAGGTACAAAATAAGGAGCAGTCTAAAATGAAAAGCCATGAAGTGCTGATAATTGGAGGAGGGCTGGCGGGGCTCATGGCGGCCCTCAACGCATCGGGCAGTACCGATGTGGCGGTTTTGAGCAAGGTCTATCCCACCCGTTCCCACAGCGGGGCGGCTCAGGGCGGATTCAATGCCGTTCTCCATGAGGACGACAGCATCGAAGCGCACATTTTCGATACCGTGAAGGGCAGCGATTACCTCGGGGACCAGGATGCCATCGAGGTGCTCTGTTCTGACGGGCCGCAGGTGATTTTCGAGCTCGAAAAAATGGGAGTGCTCTGGACCCGCGCGCCCGACGGCGCCATCGCGCAACGCTCGCTCGGCGGGGCCGGTTTCCCGCGTGCGTGTTTCGCCGCTGATTTTTCCGGACACGTAGTCCTGCATACCCTTTATGAACAGCTCTTAAAGCGCGGTGTAAAGGTATATTCGGAGTGGCACCTGCTTGAATTGATCGTCGATGAAGGGCGGGTGTCGGGCGCGGTCGTCTACGATTTTGCCAATGCGAGGGCGGAAATCATCCGGACAAAGCAGGTCGTGCTGGCAACAGGCGGCTACGGCCGGGCATTCGCCAAGACCACGAACGCTCACGCCAACACCGGCGACGGCATGGCAATCGCCTATAGGGCCGGAGCCGTGCTCTCGGACATGGAATTCGTGCAATTCCATCCCACGACGCTATACGGGACCAACATTCTCATATCGGAGGCGGCGCGCGGCGAGGGGGGCTATTTGCGAAACGCTGAGGGCGAAAGATTCATGGCCCGCTATGCGCCCGCGAAGATGGAGCTTGCTCCCCGCGATGTGGTGGCCCGGGCCATTTTCAAGGAGATAAAGGAGGGGCGTGGCCTGGAAGGGCACTACGTCCACCTGGATCTCACTCATCTCGGCGAAGCCCTTGTCGCGGACCGGCTCCCCCAGGTGAGGGACCTCGCCATACGCTACGCGGGAGTCGATCCCGTGACGGCGCCAATGCCCATCGAACCCGCTCAGCACTACAGCATGGGAGGCGTAAGGACGGACACCTCCGGGGTAACCACTCTGCCGGGCCTCCTTGCCGCCGGCGAAGTTGCAAACGTCAGTGTCCATGGAGCGAACCGGCTTGGAGGCAATTCCCTGCTGGAAACCGTGGTATTTGGGAGGCGGGCCGGCCGAAAGGCGGCGGAACTTGCCCGCGAGACCTCTTACCGGGGTTTTTCCAGGGAAGCGGCGAAGCGTGTCCTGGAGCCGTGGAATGCCTTGCTTTCGGCAAGCCCTGCAGAAAACCCCAAGGGCGACAGCACCTTTGCCGTCCGGCGCGAAATGTCGACCCTTATGAACAATCAGGTCGGTGTTTTCAGGACCGGGACCGAACTCGAAAATGCGGTTACAGGCATCGGGCTGCTGAAAGAGCGCTATTTGCGGCTTTCCCGGCCGGCCGGCGCCCAACCTTTCAATTATGCTTTGATGGACTTTTTCGAAGTGGGTTATCTCCTGGACCTTTGCGAAATCATCGCGCGCGGAGCGCTCGCGCGGACCGAAAGCCGGGGGGCGCACTTCCGCCTGGATTACCCGGAGCGCGACGACCTCAACTGGCTGGACCACACCTTTGCGCGCCGGGGAGAGGCCGGGCCTGAGTTTTCCAGAGGCATTGTCGCCATCACCAGCCATAAACCGCAGCAGAGAGGCTACTGATATGGATGTCGAGCTCAAAATATGTCGATACGATCCGGAAAAGGACACCTCTCCTTATTTCCAGGAACTCGCGGTCAGCATAGAAGGAAACCGGACGGTTCTGGATGCCCTTCTGCTTGCGTGGGAACAGGACCCGACCCTCTCGTTTCGCCGCTCCTGCCGCAGCGCGATCTGCGGCTCGTGCGCGATCGTGATAAACGGTCAGCCCGCCCTCGCCTGCCAGACCCTGATCGGGAAAGCCGCAGCCAATGGCGGCGTCCTGACCCTGGGGCCACTCTCCCACTTCAGGCAGCTCAAAGACCTTGTGGTGGACCTGGAACCACTTTTTGATTCTCTCAAAGCCGCCGTTCCGTGGCTGCTCCTTAGCGATCAGTACCGCGGCCGCATGGACCCCGATGCAGTCGGAAAAATCGAAAACCCGGCCACTTGCATTCTTTGCGGAATCTGCCAGGCGGACCTCGGCGAAGCAGAAATTAAGCCCGCGGGCGTGGTAAAGGCTTTGCGCTTTGCCCTGGACCCGCGTGATACCCTCGGGACCCATCGACTCCGCCTTCTCCAGCTTCCGCCCGAGGTTCTCAGGTTGTTTATAAAGCAACTGCCGAGGAGCTGCCCGAAAGGGATCGATATCTTTTCCGCTCCAGTGTAGGGCGGCTCAGTTTTCCGTGCGTTCACAATAAAAAGGACTGCACCCGGCACTTCGCAAACAAAGGTTATTCCATGCTGAGTTACAAGATCGCCGATTTTATACAAACACTGCGATTTGACGACCTTCCGCCGCAAACGGTCCGGATGACTCGTCTGGCCTTCCTTGATTGGCTCGGATCGGTTCTGCGGGGCGGGGCAGAAGAGCCTGCCAGGATGGCCCAATCCGTCCTTCAGGCCCAGGGCGGCCTTCCGCAGGCGACAATTTTACCCTCCGGGGAGAAAACATCGGCACTGAACGCGGCCCTCGCAAACGGGATTGGGTCTCACATCGTGGAATTGGACGACGTTCATCGGGGCGCCATTCTCCATGCCGGGGCGGTCGTCATTCCAGCGGCGCTTGCCACAGCCGAAATGGTCCATGCCGGCGGGAGCAAACTCATCGAGGCAATCGTTGCCGGCTACGAGACGGCGATTCGCCTGGGAGAAGCCGTCACCCCTTCCCACTACTATTTCTGGCACACCACCGGTACGTGCGGCACTTTTGGCGCATGCGCGGCGGCGGGAAAGCTGCTTGGCCTCGACCGCGACCGGATGGTCTGGGCCATTGGCAACGCGGGTACTCAGGCAGCGGGCCTGTGGGAATTTATCAGCGATGGGGCGATGTCAAAGCACCTTCATGCCGGAAAAGCGGCGTATAACGGGCTGCTTGCTGCCTTGCTTGCAAAAGAGGGATTTACCGGCGCCAGAGCCATCATCGATGGCGAAAGAGGTTTTTGCCGGGCAATGGCTCCGGCGTTCGATTTATCAAAAATCACAGACGGTCTTGGTAATACTCCCTATAAAATAGAGGAAAACTCGTTCAAATTTCACGCTTCCTGCCGGCATACTCATCCAACGATAGACCTCATGCTGGACCTTGCGGCCCGCAACAACATCAGGGCCGACGAGGTCACATGCCTGATCGTCAAGACGTACCGAACGGCGCTTGATATTACGGGCAACCCGCAGCCCGATTCAGCTTTTGCGGCAAAGTTCAGCCTTCCCTTCTGTGCGGCGCTCGCTCTTGTGCGGGGGAGTTGCGGACTGGAAGATTTTTCCGAAGAATGTCTTCGGGATTCCGAAATCCGACGCCTGGCGGGGCGAGTCCGTCTCGAAGTAGACGACGAATGCGAGTCGCTTCACCCCGCCCGGTGGGGCGCACGGGTCGAGATAGTTACAGGGACCGGCAAGTGTTATTCCGCAAGGACCGATTTCCCCAGGGGCGACCCGGAAAATCCACTGGACGATGAAAAACTGATATCCAAGTTTTGCTGGCTGGCGGGGCACTCCTGGAGCAAGCAAAAGGTCGAGACACTCCTCCAGGCAACCCTTAATCTGGAGGACGTGGAGGACGTCGCGAGTTTATTTAATTAGGCAAAGCTGCGCACGGGCTGATGGACTTTAAGCAGACAAACCGGCTAAAAATAAAGGTCTCTCGTACCCTCCTCAAGCTGCGCAAGCCTCTTCATGGTCAATTGCCTCACCTTCGGGTTGGCGATTTGATCCAGGTGTTTCATTATTGCCTGCTCACCCCCCAGCCTCGTCTCGGAACCGGCGTAGTCGAGCAGGAATTCTTTGAAGGTGAGGATAGCGTTAGGCTGGCACATGTCCTGTATCTTTCCCGTTTTCGCCAGGGGCATGAAGCGGTCTCCCGTGCGTCCTTTGCGGTAGCAGGCCGTACAGAAGCTGGGGATGTAACCCGACCTGCAAACACTGGCTACGACCTCATCGAGGCTTCGACAGTCCTCGACTTTGAACTGAGGCCGCTGTGCTTCCCTGCCCTCATTGTTTTCCCGGTAGTAGCCGCCGACACCTGTGCAGGAACCCGCACTCAACTGGGAAATGCCGACTGATATGAGTTCATCCCGCAACTCCGCCGTCTCCCGCGTGGAAAGAATTATCCCGGTGTATGGAACAGCCAGCCGGATAATGGCAACCAGTTTCTTGAATTCTTGATCTGAAACCAGATAAGGAAACTTTTCCAAATCAATTCCACCAGCGGGTCTTATCCGCGGCATCGAGATGGTATGAGGACCAACCCCCCATGTTTCCTCGAGGTGCAGGGCGTGCAGCAATAAGGCCAGGACTTCGTACTTGTGATCATAGAGCCCGAAGAGCACCCCCGCACCCACGTCGTCAATACCCCCCGCCATGGCGCGGTCGAAAGCGCAGGTATGCCAGTCGTAGTTATTCTTCGGCCCCGATGGATGCATCTTCGCATACGTCGGACGGTGGTATGTCTCCTGGAACAGGATATACGTACCTATCCTGGCGCTATGCAGCCGTTTGTAGTCTTCAACCGTCGTGGCCGCAATATTGACGTTGACTCGTCTGATAGAGCCTTTTTTCTGTTTTACGGAGTAAATCGTGTCGAGCGCTTCAATGACGTAGTCAATTGGGCAGTTTTTGGGGTCCTCGCCGCATTCCATGGCCATGCGCTTGTGTCCCATTTCTTCGAGAACGGTCACCTCGTTGCGAATCTCATCCATCGTCAGCTTGCGCCGGCCGAAGCTGCTGTCCCGCCGGTACCCGCAGTAAACACAATTGTTGATACAGTAATCGCTGATGTAGAGGGGTACGAAAAATACCAGCCTTTTGCCGTAAATCTTCTCCTTGATTTCCCTTGCTGTATGGTAGATCCTTTCAAGCAGCGCGGGGTCTTCCACGTTCAGGAGCACGGCCGTTTCCTCAGGCGTCAGGCCCTCGGAAAGCGCAGCTTTTTCAATAACCCGCACCACCTCAGCGCTGGACTGGACGGCTTTTGCATTTTGGAGCACGCTGACTATTCTTTGATCGTCTATAAAATCGGCTCTGCTTACAACCATGTGGTTTCTCCTTCAACACCACCTCGTCTGCCCACGTTGCGCCGGCCGAAAAAGTCGATGTGCAAACGCAAACCTTTGAGAGTGGTGCTCATGACAGCTTCCACCCCCCCCCTCAGACGGGGGGGGCGTGGATTGAAACGTAAGGCCGAACGGCGAATTGTTGAATCTTATCGCTTGTATTCAGGCCTGGCCTGGTAGCTGGTATGGAGAAGCTCTTCAGCCTTGTGGCTGTGCGGCTCACCCAGGAAGTCGTCGTAGAGCTGCTGAATATAGGGGTTGTGGTGTGAGCAGCGCCACAGGCCGGACTGATCGTCGCCATAGAGTCCGGCGGCGCGCTTGACGCGCAGTTCGTTGGTGACGCCATAAGGTTGGCCGCCGCCGCCGACACAACCACCGGCACAAGCCATCACCTCGATAAAGTGGTAGGGCATCTCCTCACCCGCCGCCTTGGCTGCACGCACCTTTTCAATCACCTTCTCGACGTTGTGCAGCCCGTGAACCACGGCGATGCGCACCGTCGCGTCGCCCACTGTTACCTCGGCTTCCTTGACGCCGGCCAGACCGCGCGTCTGCTTGAATTCCACGCGCGGAGCGTCCTGACCGGTGACGAAGTAATAAGCCGTGCGCAGAGCCGCTTCCATTACGCCGCCAGTGGCGCCGAAGATCGTGGCCGCACCCGTGTAGGCGCCGAGAAGACAATCAGGTTGCTCGTCGAGGACGGTGACGAAGTCGATGCCGGACTGCTTGATCATCCGGGCGAACTCGCGCGTGGTGATCGAAACATCCACGTCCTGATACCCTGAAGAGGCCATCTCCTTGCTGCGAACTATCTCAAATTTCTTCGCCGTGCATGGCATGATGGAGACAACGTACATCTTTGCCGGATCAATCCCCTCCTTTTCCGCGTAATAGGTCTTGGCAAGCGCGCCGATCATGGCATGCGGCGATTTGCAACTGGAGAAGTTCGGGATCATATCGCTGTGGAACTTCTCCATGAAGTCGACCCAGGCGGGACAGCAACTCGTGATGAGCGGAAGCTCGCCCTTGCCTTTGAGGAGGCGCTCCTTGAACTCGGTCGCCTCTTCAATGATGGTGAGGTCAGCGCCGAAGTTGGTGTCGAAAACAGCCTTAAAGCCCATGCGGCGAAGTGAAGCGTAGATCTTGCCGGTGAGGTTGGTGCCGAGCGGAAAGCCGAAGGCCTCGCCGATGGCCACGCGCACGGCTGGCGCGATCTGCGCGACGCAGAAAGTATCCGGATCTTCCAGCTTCTCCCACACATCCACGGTTTGCCCATACGCGACGATGGCTCCGGTGGGACAGTGGTTGGAGCATTGGCCGCAACGGACGCAGGGCGAGTCGGCCATGGAAATGTCGCCGGCCGCGGCGATGCGGGTATCAAAGCCGCGGTTGAGAAAACTGAGGGCAAAGACGCGCTGATCCTGCTGGCAGACCTGGATGCAGCGGCCGCAGCAGATGCACTTGCGCGGATCGAGCACGATGCTTCGCGTGGAGTCATCTATGGGCAGGTCGGGAACAATGTTGTCCAGCCCTGTCCAGGTTAATCCGAAATCGGCGGCCAGGGTTTGCAGTTCGCAATTGTGGTTGCGCTGGCAGGTCAGGCACTCGTTAGGGTGCCTGGAAAGAATCAGCTCAAGCACGAAACGCCGGACCTGCACAATCTCCGGAGTCTCCGTCAGGATATCCATCCCGGGTTCGACGGGCGTGCAACATGCGCGCAGCATCTTGCCGTTGTTCTTGATCTGCACGGTGCAAATGCCGCAGGCCGCCGTGGCCTCCAGGTCAGGATGCTTACACAGCGTGGGAATGTGCACGTGCACCTGTCGCGAGGCCTCCAAAATGGTGGCGCCGGCGGCGACTTCCACAGGCAATCCGTTGATCGTAGCGTGAATTATATCGTTCATAAGGGCTTCTTTTCCATCCGTAGTGGTCAGGATTGTTTGGCGATGGCAGGCTGCAGCAAGCTGGTGAATTCATGCTCGAAGTGACGCAAGGCCGAGAGCACCGGATTGGGAGCGGTTTGACCCAAGGCGCAGAGCGAGGCCGTTTGCATCGCCTTGGCGACCTTGCGGATCGTCCTGATGTCCTCTTCGGTTCCCTTGCCCCCGACGATTCGGTCCAGAAGCCGAAGCATCTGAGTTCCCCCGATCCGGCAGGGAGCGCACTTACCGCAGGACTCATCGACACAGAAGTCCAGATAGAATTGAGCCAGCTCAACGACACTGTCATGATCGTCGATGACGATGAGACCGCCGGAGCCCATTATGGACCCGAGATCCTTCAAATGCTCGTAGCTGACCGGCGTGTCGAACTGGTGATCGGGAATCATGCCGCCCGAGGGACCGCCCGTCTGTATGGCCTTGATCTTGCGCTCCGTGCCCGTGCCGCCGCCGATCACCTCGACGATCTGGCGCAGCGTGATGCCCATCGGCACCTCAACTAGGCCGTTGTTCTTGATCTTGCCGGTGAGCGCGAAGACCTTGGTGCCTTTGGACTTTTCCGTGCCCATGGAAGCGAACCATTCCGCACCGTTAAGCAGGATGCGCGGCACATTGGCCAGTGTCTCCACGTTATTCACGCAACTGGGCTGCTGCCACAGTCCCTTGACGGCCGGGTATGGCGGACGCGGCCGAGGCGTGCCGCGCAGGCCCTCGATGGAGGCGATCAGCGCCGTCTCCTCGCCGCAAACAAACGCACCGGCGCCGAGGCGCATCTCGAATTCGAAACCCCAGCCGGAGTCGAAAATGTTCTTGCCCGCCAGTCCGGCTGCGCGCGCCTGCTTCAGGGCCTTCTCAATGCGCTCGACAGCCAGCGGATACTCGGCGCGGATGTAGAATATGCCGTTGGTCGCATTCATGGCGCGCGCCGCAATCAGCATTCCCTCAATCACCGCCTGCGGATCGCCTTCCAGTACCGACCGGTCCATGAACGCGCCGGGGTCGCCCTCGTCGCCGTTGCAAATGACGTATTTCACTTCCGACTGCACCTTGCGGGTCAGGTCCCACTTCAAACCTGTGGGGAAACCCGCGCCGCCGCGGCCGCGCAGGCCTGAAGCCAGAACCTCCTTGCAGATATCCTCGGCGCTCATAGTCAGCGCCTTGCGCAGCCCCTGATAGCCCCCGTGCACAATATAATCGCCGAGGTCTTCCGGATCGGTTCTGCCGTTGTTGCCGAGCACCACGCGGTGCTGCATAGTGAAAAACGGCGAATCGAGATCCAGCGTATGGGCTTCGAGAAAGCCGGCCGGTTTCTCGATTTTCCGGCCGGCAAGAACCGGGGTAACTACCTGATCGAGGATAATGGCCCCCACCTCCGGATTGACGTCGGAGAAGAGAACGTCCTTCTGCGTCTTCGATGTCATGCGGATCAGTGGGCCCTTGCTGCACAGCCCCATGCATCCAGTGCCGCTCACCTGGACTCTTGCGTCGAGCTGCCTGGCCTTGACTTCCGCCTTGAGCCCGTCGATGATGGCCCCGGCTCCGGACGACTGGCAGCCTGTGCTCGAACAGCAGATCAGGCGCACATCAAAAGCCTGCTGCTTAGCGTTTATCTCAGCAGACTTTACTTCGAGTTCTTCAGGTTTCATAAAGTTCCTCTGCGGTCGCTTGGAAAGTGTTCTGCTTGTGAATGGCTTACTCGGCAGCGGCTTCCTGTGGGGCGGTAGCCATCACCGGCTGGTCTTGCTGAACGCGCTCGATGACATAGCAGCTATCAGTGGACTTCAACTTGCCGTAGACTTTGCCGTTGACTGAAACGAGAGGCGCGAGACCGCAGCAGCCGAGGCAGCGGACGCATTGCAGGTGATACTCCTTGTCCGGGGTGCTCTGGCCCTCGTGGATTTTCAGTTCTTTTTCCAGTCCCGCGAGAATTTCGGCGGAACTTTTGATGTGACAGGCGGTACCGGTACACACAGAGATAATGTACTTACCCGGCGCTTCGAGCTTGAAGTAGTTGTAGAACGTGACGACCTCATAGGTGTGCGCCAACGGCACGCCCATCTCATGGCCCATCTTCATGGCCGCCTCGCGCGGCACAAAACCCATCCGGCCTTGTAGATCGTGAAGCGCCATAATCAGGCTGCCGCGCTTCTTCTTCCACTTCTTCGCGATGGCCGCGACCTCGTCCTTCTCTTTTGGTGCGGTCGATACGGCCTTGGGAACCCCTACAGTTGTTTTTGCTGCGATCTGTGTCTCCATCTTCATCGTCCGCCTCTTTTCCGGTGCGCGAGTGGTTTAGGTCCCGGGATGATGTCCGGCGCGCCTGTTACGGCACATGAGCGATCACGGGGAGGTGTACCGCTATACGCGCCATCATTCCGTAGGTTGTCCTTCCGCGACGCCCGGGCCGCCAGCAGTTTGGAATTGCAAGCGACTGCTCTTGACCCTGCCTGCGAGAAAGGAACAACATATGTAATGACATGCTCATTTGTTTGGGATTGTCTGTCAAGAAATAAATGCACAATTGTGCAAAATGTAATAAGCGGGCTCCGAGTTTCACATAGTGGAATCGAATGGTTAGCTTTAATGCACATTGTGCAAAAATGCCCACAAACTACTTGGATATTGTCATCTCGGGATACTAACTGTGGTGCCTGTTTTGTATAAGATGAAGAGATTCATTCAATAGTGGAATTTTGTTGAAGAAATGAACCACGCTTAAAGAATTCGACAGGGAAATTCTTGAACTCGCCGGGAGAACTTTGACGAAAAGCAAGAATGAAGTGTAACAATGTGCAACATGTGATAAGTTAGTGCAGAATTTCACATCTTGGAATAGTGTGCTTGAGCACTGAATACACGCTGTGCAAAAATGTCACTAGCCACTTGAGTATTGTAATCCCGGTACATTAAGTACGGTGCTTATTTTGAGTAAGACGAAGATTCATTCAATAATGGATTTTTGTAAAAGAAATGACCCATACCTGAAGAATTCGACAGAGAGATTTTTGAACTCGCCGGGAGAACTTTGGAGGAGAGCACAAATGAAGCGCCCCGATAAGCAGCTCACCCTCCCGCCTCTGTCCAGCCTTTACGAACCTGAAATTCTCCTTCTCAGGCTGAGATGGGTTCCGACGGATTGTTCTCTGGTCCCGCCGCTAAAGGGTGACGTTTGAATTGCGGCAATCAAAGAAACGTGTGCTTTGGCTATGGCGAATACTTTAAGGCGCTGGCCGCGTCCGAACCCACCTGCCTACCCGTGAGACTGCCGTTTCTCGGGGCCTTCTACACCCAGCCCATATCAATTTGCCCTGTGTTTTCGGAAAGAGGGAAAATGCAGAACATGATCCAAATATTGAAAGGTCCCGGATAACCGTCAGCGGAGCGCTCTAATAGGAGAGAAATCATTATCTGACATGGCGAATTGCTCCATCAACGCACAAGAATTCATGCGCAACACTTGCTCCTGTATTAGGTCAGTTTGAAGGCCAGCTTAGGCGATAATTAGCTAGACAACACTCCGGCGCTGTGGGGCTATCTTGTCTGTAACTCCATGCTGGTCGAATAGGTCAAGCAATGGATCAATCCCATGCTCCATCTTAAACTGCAACTCGGCAAGGTGGAGGGGAACTGCGGCCCAGAAGAATACTTTCTCCCCGTCTTCACGTTCCATGCACCAAGCCTTTGGTCCCAAAGAAAAAGGCGGCAAAACCGCTGCTGCACATAGTTTCGTTCCTTCCGCATAAGGTTTGATCGATTCTTCAGGATTGCCGTTTGCTACGGTGTGGCCAAAACCCAACCATGTGTTTTCATAAAACGGAAGGCGCGCCAGTGATTTCATAAGCCGCAGGGGCCAGTAATAACGTTCATCCGAAAAGGCTTCCATGACTAGTGGCCATCCCTTTGGCAGCACCGTTATAATCTCACCGAAACGGGGCTGCTGTGCGTCGGGAGGAACTGCCATAGGTACGGCGCTCATTCCTGATGTGACCAGAACCTCATACCTCCGGAATAGTGTAGACTTCACATAATGGATGTCGATATGCAGATCATCAGACACGACTTCATGAAACACGATGTGAATTCGACCGATCGTTTTCTCGATGTGATCAGAAATCGATTGGATGTCAGCGTGAGGGGTCATCGAGGGGTTCTCCAAAATGGCTCGACGAAGAAATCTGAGAAATCTTGTATATCTCATATGCAAATGTTGTTAATGCGATTATTCTCCGTCCGTGAGGTCACGTCGGCAACCAGCACCACCACCGAATAATCGCTTCGCCTCGATCAAAGCCTTTGTGCGCTTCCATTCTCTGGATCGGACGATCAGATGGTGTCCGAAGCCAACGCGAAATCTGAAACGCCTGCCGAGTCTTCGGAGGATGGCCCTCGCCAGCGCTTCCGAATCAAACCCGGCCCATTCGCCCGCAATCAAGAACCAGTTCCAGCTACATACTGGGAAGACCTCGTCATGTAGGATTTGGTCAAGCTCTCCTAACGTGTAAGGAGATTCCGCCAATTTGGCTGCTCGGTACTCGCGATCGAGCGAAACGTCCGTATCGAGAAACAAGGTGGACAGCGCTTCCCAAACAGGCTTTCGGGCTTCGACGTCTAGAGTTGCTGGCTTCATCGCTCCTCCGAAAAATAATTAATTGATCCTCTTAAGGTACGGATTTCCAAGTATCTGCCCGCACAAGACGCCCTCCGATTTCTTGCCGAAGCCGGCGTAAAGTCAACAGAATCAACCGTTTGATATTTGTTCGGCATTTTGCCCGGAATAATGCATCAAATTCTGCACTATGCATTCGGATCGGGTTTTTGCCTGAGACTTCCGCTAAGATCCTGAATCCCGCGAAAAGCCATACAATTTCGATATCGGAAGAGCAAGAAATACACCGGTAAGATCTGTTTTCGCGGTTTCCGGATGCGCCTATACCCCGGAGTTTCATAATCCGCTTTCACTATCCGAGTTGAGGGGTTAAGGCGAATAGAGTGTGACGGTATGGGTGCCAGGACAAGAAGGTTAGAGGCGAGAAAGAATACACACGATCATGTCAAAGAAATGTCAAGCATTCTTGCCAATATGGCGAATTGCCAGGTTCCCTCCGTATGATCTGGTAATCTTAATTTTGATCTTTTCGGCTATCCGATTCGTCAAGATCGGTGAGATTGTCTCTGCACCTTCGCTCCTGCGGCCCTGACTAACTCGCTCAGCACATCGTAAGGCTGAGCGCCAACCGCGACTCGTCCTCTGACCAGAAACGTCGGGACCGCTGTAATGCCGCAGGCCCTGGAATATTCCCAGTCCCGGTCCACTTCATCCTTGAAGGTCCGCCGGCTCAAGATCTCCTCCGCCCTTCGACGATCAAGGCCAAGCGGCTCGGCCAACTCTACCAGGACCGAAACCTTACCTATGTTCAGTCCGTCGGCGAAGTAGGCCTTGAAAAGGGCCATGTGGTACTCATCTCCCTTGTCCACCGATTCAGCCCATTTTCCCAATTCCTGTGCCCGGCGGCTGTTGTAAGTCCTGGTGCGCGCACCCCATGGCAGATTGCACTCGTAAGCTACTCTTTGCAGCCTCCCCATGGACTCGGCAATGTCGATTCCCCGTCCGGCGAAAAGATCCTCCAGCGAACGGCCCTCTTCCGGCGTCTCCGGATGCAGGGGAAAGGCAATCCACTTGACTCCGATGTCGTACTCTTTTTTAAGCCTTTCAACGCGCCCGGCGATGAAATAGCACCAGGGTCAGATGTAATCGGAAAAAACCTCCAGGACGATTCTATCCTGTTGATCCATAGGATGCCCCCTCTACTTTGATATACCGGCGCCACTTTCCCATTCGCTTGCCGGTTGCAGCGATGAGAGCCGCATTGCCCTTGACATACGATTCTCTTTCTATCGGAGCATCAAACCCCTGCTGCATGTTGCTCGTAAAGGGCCAGGTGCTTTTTTAGCATTTCGGGGATAGGCAGGCTGTAGGGGCAGCGTTTCACGCACTCCCCGCATTCAGTGCAATTCCTTACGGATTCCATTATATTTACCGCGAACCCTGCTGCCTTGGCGTCGGACATCCTGCGGGCAACTATCGGGTAGCCCATCGCAGATGTGATCATAACCCCCTGTTCACAGGGCTGGCAGTACTCGCACCGGCGGCAAAACTGCTGCCCCAGTTCCGTTCGGTACCTTTCCATGGCGGCCAGGTCTTCAGGGAAGACAACGTTTTCAGTCTCGTAAATGGCTACAAGCTGATCCACCTGCCCGACGGCATCGAACCCCGGCAGCGGGATGACGTCAGTGAACTGGCGAAGGAACTTGAAGCAAAGCTCCGCGCTATCCAGTACCCCTCCAGCGAACGGTTTCATAGCGATAATGCCCATTTCCTCCTGCCTGGCGGCTGGATGGAGTTCTTCGACGGGTTTGGACTCTATGAAGTTGAAGGGGAATTGGACGGTGCTGAAAAGCCCGGTCTCGACCAGCTTCACGGCCATCTCGATGCTGTGGGAAGTCACGCCGATGTGCCGGATCTTGCCGGCCTGCTTTGCCTGGGAAATTGCCTCCAGTACCCCGTCCGGCCCGGTTGCCACCTGGTAATCGGATTCCAGCGACAGTTGATGAATCTGAAACAGGTCAATATAATCAGTGCGCAGGCGCCGCAGGCTGAGATCGATATCTGCCTCGGCAGCCGCCCGATCGCGCTTCAACGTTTTAGTGGCAAGAACCAGACGGCTTCGCGTGCCATCAAAAGCCAGCCCTATTTTCTCCTCACTGTCGAGATACATATTGGCCGTGTCGAATAGGGTTATCCCCCTGTCATAGGCACGCCTGAGGACCACAACTGCCTCGGCGGTCGACAGACGGATGATGGGAATACACCCAAAGCCCACCTCCGAGATTTCGAGCCCTGTTTTCCCGAGTGTGACGTATCGCATTACTTGTCTCCTTCTTTCATCACTGGACGGCATTTCCCGAAAAACCGGAGGCCCTGCGGCACTGGCCCCCGATTTATTCTTGTTCACTATTTTATATTGATGGGATGGGCCTCGTCAACTTGCGAGGTTATAACTTCGGGAATCAGTCATTCGGATGAATAATCCTGGAAGCTTCCCAGGGAAGCTTCCTCCTCCAGGACCTCGTGTATGTTCAGCGGATTGAGAGGCTTACAGATGATTTCGTGAACACGAAGCCTCTTGAGATGTTGAGAAGAGGCTGCCTGCATGACCAGTGCCGTATCCGCACCTCTCGCAGTCCCGGCTATGGCGATCAGTTTTTCTCCGGATGCCGCGTGACCTGCATCGGTTACCATGAGAACTATTTCAAAACATACCTTGACCCCCTGGCTGAAACAGCGAAGCAGGTTTCCCATGACGATCGGCACACTGGATTCGTATAGGCAGTTGGTGTGGAATAGCATGGTGCCGAAATGGACTTCGTGACCTGAGTCTCTTAGGGACCTTATCAGTTCAGGTGGAAACGGATTCACTTTCCTTCGGAAATCGAACTGATGAGGCACAACGATAAGCTTTACACCCGAGTCCTTGAAGAAATCCATGGCTTTCCCTGCCGTGGCGCCGGTTGTTGAAGCTATCACCAGCTTCTTTATCCCTGCGGTCTTCAATTTCTCCTGAACAAGACTGAAGGTTACATCCGTGTTTTCCGGCTTTCTCTCTTCGAAATAGACGATCCTGCTCTCCATACCTTCATCTCCTCACTCTTGGACAAAATGGCTCGTCCCCCCAAAACATGGGTCCGGCGCTCGGCCCCGGAGTAATTCATCAGGCTACGGGCTTAAGCCTTGTCAGGCGTGGCCGCAGATCCGAGATGCTTAGACCCGTGGCAGAGCTTCGAACCCCTGAAGTGAATGGATCATACCGCAATTTTTCATGATGCTGCCTCACCCGCGAAGCATGAAAACGGCATTTTCTAGGCAATCAGTAGAGCATAATCGCCTCATTAGGATAACCTGCAGTCTCATGAACAATACTATAAGTGCCGCATCCATAGCCTTTTCCCAAAGAAAGGAGCTAATGGGGTCGTTTTACGTCCGATTCATGGGGACTCTCACTTAGATAAAAGTTCTATAGAGCAAAAAAGCAAAAATGCCTCCAAAGGGATACCAAAAATTCCCCTTGGAGGCTTCACATTGGCAATAGATATGCTCTCATAAAGAGAACGTTTCGTCGTAGAGCCGGGTAATGTCTTTATCCACAAATTCCTTTAGTTTGAGAGCGCAGGATGCGTCATCAGACGCCCCCTCCCACAGATGCGGAATCACCTCCATGATCAAACGCTTCTGTTCGCTCCTATCCATACTCATAATCGTATCTTTAATCTCTTCAAGTCTCATATCAAATTCCTCCCTGGACAAGGTTTTTCATCCCGTCACCCGGAAATGCGCACCTTCACGTAGAGAAAAGTTTTATGGAGGAAAAAAGCGAAAGAACCCCCCAAGGGATACCTAAGATTCCCCTTGGAGGCTTCACATCGGCACTTTCTGGAAAGTCCACTTCATGGCTTACTCCAGACTGAAGTTCTCAAAAATGTATGATTGGCTTATATCATACGAAGGTTTCTCAAAGGTTACAACGCAACTGAACCTCATGAAGGTTGGCGGAGCTTCTGGACTGTATCTCAGGGAAAATCCCATCCGAAGAATTTTTTTTTGGGGCCTGGATTCACTCTCCAAAAGCGCCTGAAATACCCAGAAGGCCCATTCAATTATCTTGTATAAATAGTAAATTCTTTGGTCATCGCCAGTTCGCCTGCTTCGCATTTACAGGCGAGTTTTGCGTCATTTATGGGTTCTCCGTAATGCGTTTACCTAAACTCTTTCGAGTTGAGTTGTTAGGTCAGCATCCGATCACTTGAAAGGGAACATCCTGATTATGTAGGATTGCAACGCAGAACTTCGACAGCATATCAATCAAATCCTCAAACGCCTCCGGTTTTGCCAGAAAGGAGGATGCACCGGCCAGCTTGCTCAAGGTTATGTCACACTCCTCTTTGGAGGTGGTTAGGATCAATACGGGGATGTCCTTCAGTTGCGGATCGGATTTTATTCTTGCCAGGGCTTCATGGCCATTCATTCGCGGCAAATTAAGATCGAGGAGGATCAGGTTGGGCTTGGAATACTTTTCAAGGTCCGTAAATTCCCCCTCGTTGTACAGATAATCCAAGAGTTGCTGTCCATCACCTACAAAGCACAAATCATGGGCAGCGCCAAACTCCTGAAAAGCTGATTCCACAAGACGACAATCGTCTTCGTCGTCATCCGCAATCAATACTACTAATGTGGGGTCTTCTCTTTTCATCAGGACCTCGTTTGCTGCTTTGCCGGGAGGTAACGCTAAATGTCGCGCCCGATATACGTAAACTCACGGATTAAGGAATCCTTCAACTTGGTTGCCTGAAGTAATTGTATTGAAGATCCGAGATAAGGATCATTCCTTAGTTCTGAATTGCGGGAAAGTCGGAATCTGGGAGACCCTTTTCTGGGTCAGGTCGCAGCAGAGCAAAATCCCTGATAAGGCCCGAAATCTGGTAACGAAGCTCCATCGCTTTATGCAGATGCCAGAGAGCTTTCGATCTAGCGCTGCAGTTCCTCAAGAGTCTTTTGTATTCATTTGAATGCTGTTCAGCCTTTTCGTGAAGGCTAATCAATCGGCTGATCTTATAGAAATTCATTAACTCCTCCTCAGGGAATCGTAGCCGGCGGTCGCTACATATTCTTGCTCTCAGTGCCTACACTGACTCTGCGCAGGCATCAGAAGGGCAAGCGATCAATTCGGGAAAACCGGCCATTCGATGCCAGGGGCTGGTTTCAACGCGTCAGAATAGTATTCAAAACATCCCAACTGGAGCATAACGCAAAAAGCAGCAAGAAAAACCAGAAGCGCCCACACCAGGGTCACTTTGAACAGCTCCTCAGGATGTTCATCATACTCGCCTTCCCGGATCTTTAGCGTCAGTTGGTTGAGGTACTTTCCCATGAGTGTCACCTCTCTATATCAGTTGAAAAGATCCTCCCAAAAACTCACCCCGGTACACGACGCTCTTACGAATTTGGCTGCTTTATAGTACACAGTGGTTACCCGAAGGTTACTTTCGACGAGGGATGTCCGAGCGGCAGCGGCCAACTATGATGCGGGAATATTGAGAATTGGATCGTTCTGGTTTATAATTTCCTGGAGAGTTGCAATAGCTTTGATGATTATCGGATCTGGAAGAATGCTAACTTCGGTTGCCAACCGGTATTGCCCTAAAGTAACTATGACTTAAATTCCTATTCACGGATGTTTCTGGCGGTTTTTCCACAAAAATCATTCTAAGGCGGCAGAAATGATAGAACTGCTTAGGACAGTCCCTCTTTTTGCTTCGCTTAAAAAGAAAGAAATCAATTTCCTGGCCGAGATCGCCAGAGAGGTCGAATATCCGGCGAATACCGTACTTTTTCATGAAGGGGACTTTGGAGACAGCTTGTACATCATTATCGATGGCCAACTCGAAGCCGTTAAAGCTGTCGGTAGTCCTGAGGAGCACCTTCTTAGGGTTTGTCCGGCCGGAGAATATGTCGGCGAAATGTGTTTTTTCAACCCATCGGGAGTGAGGTCTGCGACTGTGAGGACTTTGACCCTGGTGAAGTTGCTGGAATTGAAAAGAGATGATTTTGAAGCGCTTCTCCTCAGACGGCCTTCAGTTGCGTATGCCATCGCGCAAGGCCTCACTCAGCGCATGCTCAATTCTGAAAGTTCATTTCTACGTACTCTTGCCGAAAAAGACCGCCAATTGAGCAAAGTACGAGAACCGAACCATATTACTGAAACCGAAGGCCTCGATCCCGAACCTGTGGATGGTCTGGCAGACGAGCAGCACAGAACGTCGGGTCCCGGTATCCCTCGAATTCAAATCAAGACTTTCGGGAATTTTCAGGTTTTTCGGGGCGAAGCGCTTATCGGTGAGCAGGAATGGAAGGCAAAGCAGCGCAAATTGCTGCTCAAGGCGATCATAACCCGAGGGGCTAAAGGTGTGCCCAAAGACGTTCTGATTGAGGATCTTTGGCCGGAGATATCACCAATCTCAGCCGATAGCAATTTCAAGGTACTTTTGCATCGACTGCGTAAAACACTGGAACCCTCCATGGATAAGGCTCTGGGCTCTTCGTATGTGGTTTTTAAGGAGAACCTTGTGTCACTCAGAAAGGATTTGTGTCAGGTGGACCTGGACGAATTTCTGATCCTGCGTCAACGGGGTGAAAAAGCCGAGGATGCGGGAGATACCAGGCGAGCCATGCTTTGCTACAGGTCATGCATTGAACTGTACCGGGGCGATTTCCTTTCAGAGGACCTTTATGTCCCCTGGGCCGAGCCGAAAAGGAATGAACTGCGCGCCATTTACATCGATCTTCTTTCCCGGGCGGCCGAACTGTATGAGAGGCAGGGCAGTTCAAAAAA
This sequence comes from Syntrophobacteraceae bacterium, assembly GCA_052147195.1. Taxonomy (GTDB): domain Bacteria; phylum Desulfobacterota; class Syntrophobacteria; order Syntrophobacterales; family Syntrophobacteraceae; genus SbD1. The sequence goes on along the minus strand of JBKQLC010000105.1, from coordinate 31,302 downwards.
GTCCATCGAGTGTTTTAAGTTGATTATAAAAACAGATCCCGCACGCGAAGAAGTATACCAGAAACTGATGCTGATTTACTCGAACCGCGGGATGCGGGCCGAAGCCTTAAAAGTGTACGAAGAGTGCAAAAGTGCCTTGGAAGACCAGGTTGGAGCTGAGCCCTGCAGGCTGACGGTATCCATCCACAAAAAAATTATGGAAAATCAATAACCTGCCTTAAACGAATTCCCCTCATCAGTGCCTCTTGTTACTTGATCATGTCATTTTCTCAACCCCCGAGAACTTTTAGTGGAAAATCGTGATCCCCGATCGTTGAGCTCATAAGCCGGTTTCGATTTATATTCAATATATTGGCCAGCAATGCACTGCCCCCTGTCAAGCTCCTCCGGGTAACCTTTTTTCAACCCGGTGCGTGCTATAAAACAGCCAAATTCGTGTGACGTTTACCCGAATTAGTCCTCAAGATAGACGGCGAGATCGAACGAATGCAGGTCCAACGCATCATCCGTTTCAAGGAAAAGCGCGACAAAGTGAGGGATTAAAAAACGATGGCCATTTGAGGCGCAGATGTGAGGCCCGCAGCACTGGGAAAAAAACGTCATGACCGCACTTATAGAGACGCTCTATGCAGGGCGACCGAACTCTCTTCAGATTCACTAAGGAGGTAGTTTCATGAAAACAGCGAGGAAACTTCGTGTATTAGTTGCCAAGATTGGGCTGGACGGCCACGACTTTGGCGCCCGGCTGTTAGCCCTCGCATTTTGTGATGCGGGCTTCGAGGTCGTCTACACCGGATGCCGTCAGACGCCGGAGCAGATCGTAAGCGCCGCCGTCCAGGAAGACGTGGACCTGATAGGGTTAAGCACCCTCTCGAGCCTGTACAGATATTCCTTCCCCAGGGTCCTTGAGCTTCTGAGGGAGAGTAACGCGGAGGATATACCGGTAGTAGGTGGAGGCATAATCCCTCCCGAGGATATCCCTAAGTTCAAAGAGATAGGGATAAAGGAAATATTCGAACCCGGCGCAAAACCTAAGGACATCGTAGATTGGGTCAGCAACAACATCAGCCCGCGCAGTGAAATTGTGCCTGCAAACTGGAATGGCAGGCGGCGCGCTCCGGCCATCGGCCATGACCTTGGATGGGATGAGGAATGGATCGAGAAAATCCGTCAGCCGGCAGCAGGCGACGGCCACTCGCTTCTAAATAACGTGGGCGCCGGAGAGACTCTTATCGAAATGGCCTGGTATTTTGAACCTGCGGAAATGGAGCTGAGCGCCTCCTGTAGCTGAAACGGCAATAAGAGAAATATGCGAGTCTGCCGCACGTGGGCAGACCATTACTGACATATTGCCAAATCAGTAAATTGAATCTATTATAGGACTGTCTTCCTGAAAGTATTTTCCTGCTCTCCATCGTATCTCGATTCGGAAAATGCCATGCATTTCGTCACTCTCGCCATTGATGTGCTAAAGTCTTTTAGAGGTAGTCAAGCCTTTAACCCACTCAACACCGAGGAGGAAATTCCATGCAGGAAATTCTGGCTAAACTGAAAGATGGTATTCAGGAAATCATGCCCGGAGCAGGCCGTCAGATTGTTTTGGAGACAACCATTGCCGATATCCCCACTTGGGACTCCTTACACTCGGTCACGCTTCAAATGTTCCTGGAAGACGCATTCAAGACGAGTATACCTTTGGATCTTGTACAGGGAGACTCTACAATCGGCGACATTATACACTATCTCAGAGGTTCTGGTTCATGATCCGGTCTGGAGCTTTCTTCGATCCTCTTGGAATACTTCCTTCTCTATTGAAGGTCCATAAAGCCTGGCTCAAAGAGCCGGAGAAGCTGCTCGAACTCGTGATGGACATGAACTCAGATCTCACATCCTTTGATAAGGATGGATCTCTCACATTCTCTTCTGATCAAAGTTACCCACACTGGAAGACAGGCTTGCTCAACATGACCAGGGCCTGCTCGAAACTGGGTTCTGAATTCCAGGCCGCGTACGGCAGATGGTCGAAAGAATATATAGGCAGAATTGAAGGCATTGAAGGAAGGGAACGGCAGATCCTGTCTTTTCTGGCAAACCAGATCATCCATGCCATCTCTCCTTTGAACTATTTCTGGACGAACCCTGTTGCGGTGGAAAAGTTCTTGGACAGCAACGGTATGAGTCTGCTCACCGGGATCGGGAACCTGTTAGAAGATTTAGCCCGGGGAGATCATCTCATTCAGATCACCGATCCGGACGCGCTCGAGGTTGGCAGGGACCTGGCCAACACACCGGGATTTGTGGTCTTCCGCAATGATCTGATGGAACTTATCCAGTATTCTCCCACTACAAAAGAGGTGCATTCGGTTCCGATCGTTTTTGTTCAGGCATGGATAAATAAATACTACATTGTCGATCTGACCGCAGAAAATAGCTTGATCAGGTACTTAGTCGGCGCTGGATTTACAGTCTTCATGATAAGCTGGAAAAATCCCGGGCCAGACATGTGCAACACAGGTTTCGATGACTACATGTTTCGGGGGGCCCTGGCAGGTATTGAAGCAGCCCGCGATATTTGCGGGGTCCAACAAGTCCATGCCGTCGGTTACTGCGTAGGCGGTGCGGTTCTGGCTGCGCTGATGGCATGGCTGAATTTCGGATACAAGGGGGTGCATTCGATTCCGATAAAGCACTGGACCCTGCTTGCCACTGTGGTGGACTTTTCCGAACCGGGGGAGATCGGCGTCTACCTTACCGAGAATTCCATTGCGTTTCTTGAAGAACTGATGAAGAAGGACGGCTATCTGCATCCGTCTTACCTGGCAAATGCCGTGCGCCTTCTGAGACCGGAAATCCTTGTCTGGCGATACTTCGCTCACAATTATCTCCAGGGAGAGAAGCCCCCGAAATCGGAGTTTCTCTTCTGGCACAACGATCACACGCGTATTCCCGCATCAGCGTGTTCTTTCCTTCTGAACCAATTGTACCTGCAAAACAATCTAGTCCAAAAGGACAAAATCATTCTCGCAAACAAACCATTGGACCTGCGCCGTATAAGCCAGCCCCTCTATGCTGTCGGGGCCGAACAGGACCATCTCTCACCCTGGAAGGGGACTTTCAAGATCTGCAGTCTTGTAAACGCTCCTACCCGTTACACACTGGTGCGCGAGGGCCATGTGACCGGTTTTGTAAACCCGCCCTCGCCTCGCAACCGCAAAAAGTTCATTTCGGGCGATGCCGGCGGAAAAGGCCTGGACCAATGGGTTTTCTCGCAAGAGGAAAAGCGAGGTTCCTGGTGGCCGGAGTGGGTGGAGTGGCTCTCCGGGGGGTGTGGCCCAGTGGTGCCCGCCCCTGAAGGTCATCCCAAATACCCCCCGCTCGGAAAAGCCCCCGGTAGCTACGTTATGGAGTCTTAATTCCAATTCAGGAAAGGATATGGTCATGAAAGAAGATCAACCGAGCCCGCTCTTGGTCATGCTCCAATTGCGAAAACACGTGTCCTGCTTCATGGTAGGCATGGTCGCGAATTTCTGGGATAAAACCGAGAAAGTCGTTGACGAGATCGTGGCAAGGAACAACTGGTGTCCGACGCCGGTCAAGTTTATCGGGAAATGGGCCGAAGGCGCCAAAAACTGCTGCAATGCGCTTGAAGAACGAATGGATAAAGAGTTCGACGGCCTGGAAAAGTTTCTGGGCGCGCGGGAAAAAGATCAAAACACTACAAGCCGTCAAAACTCGCAGAAGTCTTGAAGTCCTCCGCCATACCGAAATGCGGAGAGGCCCGCATAAACAAGACGGCCGCGATGTAGGATGGTTATAAACCTGGCCCGGCGAGAATCGGTGTCAACGCGGCCGTCACTATTTTCTTTGCGCCCGGGATAGACGCTACCCCACTACCTCTGCCGATTCACTCGTGCCCACCCGTTTCTTGTCCTTGCCCTCGTCTTTGTACTCATATACATTAATTATATTTAGCGAGCTGTCTGGAACGTAGATGTGGTTATTTGCGGCGTAGATAAAAAACGGACACCACATCCCCCCTTTAGTCGGAGGGTTGTAGAAACATCTCATCCCGGCAACATATTCCAGGCAATCCTCATCCCTGGTTGTATCGATTTTGAAGACTTTCAAGACCCTGTTTACCGGATCGCTGACTATGAGGTAATCGTTGTCGACGGCAATACTCGTTGGCATCATAAAACGTTCCGGATCGTCCTGGTCGGGATTATCGCAGTGGCCTGCCTTGCCATAGGACCACAGAGACTTTCCTTCGGAATCGAAGAGCCTTATGGCCGAATTGTATTGATCGCACACAAAGACCCGGCTCTTGCTGTCAAGCGCAACATCGACCGGGGTGAAGACAACTTCTGTCTTCCGGTACTGAGAGTACTTAAATGTCTCGCGGAATACGGCCTGGCCCGTTTGCAGCAACTGCCATTTGGAAATCCTCCCGTTCATTGTATCGGCAATGAATATTTCCCCTTGCGGGTTCACGGCTATCCCTGCAGGCCCGAGCAGCCCGCCTACTCCAAATGCGCCAAGCATGAAGCCCGAGTTGAATTTGCCGGGAACTCCAAAAGGCAAACCGTACAGCACCAATTCGCCCAAAGGATTGAACTGGTACATAAGAATCGTCGACCAGAGAAAATTACTGGCAAAAAGAATTGGGGTCCCCGGACAGAGCTGCCCCAGCAGGGGCTCCGGTGGATGGTAGACAGCCAGGGCCAGGTTGCCGGAGACCTCCATTCCCCACATCGCATCCGGCACTTCTTGGGATTCAGGGGGTTTGGACTTTTCTTCGGTCTTTTCTTCGGTCTTTTCAGAGTAAGCCTTGATGGTCCAATTGCCGGCGTCCGTCAAATATATTCTTTCATTGATCTTTTCGTTCAGATAAGAGGAGAAATCCTTGAGTAGAAGATTGTAGAGCGATTTGTATTGCCAGGTTACCACCTTGCTCAAGACCTGGAAGCCACGCTGAAGTGGATTATATCTCATATGAAACGGCAGGCTCGGCGACACGGATTCGGGCTTGGGCCCATTTCCTTCCTTCATTCCAATCACCGAAGCAACTGCGTTTAACTGGGAAATCCTGGCCTTTTTCCAGAACTTATCTCTCCTGGCTCCGAGGCCCTTTATTAATTCCATTTTCGCCGATCCATCCCCTCCAGTCTTCATTTTCACCTTGCACACCCTGGATATCCAGGGCTCTGTGATGAAGAAGACATCCTCCTCGACGCCCTTGCAGACCTGGTAGGGATCAAGCAGAATCCAGTTTCTGAAGAGTGAAAAGAGGAAGTCGGATATTGAATTCATCTCCAGAGAGAGGGAATTCCAATGAGGAGATGTGAATCGAACTATGGACCGGTGTTTACCATCCAGGCCGTAGACCGATACGCTGTTGATGGACTGGTCGGGTACAAAAATGTATTCACCGGCAACACTGACCCCTCGCATGACATCAAGTTTTCCAAGACCGCTGGGATCGCCAAGGCTGTGAAAAAGGGCAGCTTCCTCATCGACGTAAAGAACTTCGTCCTTGATTTCGCTAGTGGATTTGAACCTCAGGATTTCGTAGTGGCCTGTATTGGCCAGATAAACATTCCCATTCTTGTCCGAACTCATCCCTTGGGGCCATTGGAGCACATGAGGCGATTTCTTGCCCTTGCATTTGATTTTCCTGAATTGAGCCAAAAACCCACCATCATCGTCAAACTTGACGCATCGATTACTCCCTCCATCCTCGTCCTTGTCGCTTTTTTTATCGTGATAAAATTCATCATTGACCCAGACGGAGCAGCCCTTTTTCTCACCGTTATCTTCGGGGACGATCGTAATCCCGTTGGGCACCATCAGGGGATGGAAATCTTTATTTTTATCCTCCTTATGACCAAATGATTTGACCCAAGTTGGCTTTTCTTTTTCTCCATATTGGAACACATCAACGCACCCGGTACCCGGGTCCGTCACGTACATGTGGTGCTTATAGGGATGGTCGCACATGTGAAATGGCAGAATCAATTTCTTTGAGTTTGCAAACCCGACAGACTTTCCTCTATCCCTGATCAGATATAAAACATTATTAAGATCATAATCGAAAACAATGATTTGACTGTTACCCGTATCCGTTACCCATATGTTCTTACACTTATCCATAAGGATACTGACAGGTGTGTTAAGAGTAAAATCAGGACCAATAGGTATATCCTTGATCTTATCAGGATCTATGGGCTTATCAGTATCTACTAGCATACCAGGCGCTCCGCGCCTCCCGATAGTTTGGACATACCTCAACGTTCCTCTCGATTGTGCGGAATCAACCATGTCGTTCTCCTTCACAGTGAGTATGTCACCCATTATCATTGGTCGAAAAGAGAAGATAATAGAATTCAGCAAGTTATCGACCGACAGGAAAACCCTATCCTTTACCCATGCGACTATAGGACTCTTATTAATTAACAGTCTAAACCGCTGGCACAGTTAGTGGCGGAGCATGGGGGCCAAGGCCCAATACCTCAAGTAAAGCGACATTGTTGCTGAGCAATGACGAGCTGTCGCAAGTTGGAATCGGAGGCATTTCGATGGAAGCTTACAACAGTTCGTCTCATGCGGTCTATCGCACTGAGTGCCGTTTTGTGAAGGTACCGGAACGCCGCTGTAATATCTTGGTGAAACAGGTGAAAGCGAGGCTCAAAGGAATCCTTGTAGCTGCGCAACCGGCTCGACATAACAATCATAGAAGGAACGGTCTGCCCTGATCGCATACACAAGTACCTGCAGGTGCCGCCAAAATTCGCTCCATCACACGTGATGAAGATCCTCAAGGTCAAGAGTTCTGAGCGTTGGCGTGAAGAATTCCCCGAGTTGCGCAAGCGGCATCGGCGCATGCACATCTGGTTTCGAAGGTACTTTGTAATCACAGTAGGCATAGATAGCGACATCATCCAGCACTATCTCCGGCGGCAGCAAGAGGATGAAGTCAAAGCTGAAAATTGAACCTCTGGAAAGGCAATAACTAAGAATTAACATAGCAGAACCGCCAATCGGAAAGCAAGGAAATTTAAAGGCCGCCTCATTTCAATCCCTAAAAAATACCTTCCTGTGGTGATCCCGGTAATCCGATCGCTCCAATTTGGCTTCATTTCAGGTACACCGCAACTAAATTGGAGCGAAATTTCTTTCTAAATTGGTCCTTTGATATTATATTGTCAGCATATCGTCCAGGATGAGGCCGATCTGAAAAGTCCGAACCTGGGAATTGCTTCTATGAAAGCGCCGAAGCGGGTATTCGAAATTCACCAGCAGCTTTGGATCCTGCGCCGAACATGCTCCGGGGCATAGTTTGGCGCTTGGGCGGCCTTTCAGATACGGACGGTGATGTGAAAGCCGAAAGCAAAGTTTCGAACGGAAACGAAAGAGTGCAATCGTGGCTCCATTCTGAATTCCGGTTCACAATCCCGCTGGTACGTCACAACTCTATCTCAATACCCTTCCAGCACAGGAAATCTTTCAGCGCTGAACGGCTTTCCAACCATAGCGATGCTCCTTCCATTCCTCTCCTCAAAGGAGGATCACATGCCCTCAAGCTTACCAGGATATCGCAATCTCTCCAAATTACATGAATCCGAAAACAGCATAATCTATCGGGCATGGCGTATTCATGATCGTCGTCAGGTTGTTGTCAAGATTTTGAAGGAAGGTCGCCCGAGAACTGAAGAGCTGAGTCGATTCAGACACGAATACGAAGTGACCCGGGAGCTGGATCTGGATGAGATTGTGCGCACTCTGGGCGTGGAGGAATTAAAAAACAGGCCGGCCATCATCTTCGAAGATTTTGAAGGGAAATCGCTGCACACGTATATTATTTCTGGAAAACTGAGTTTTTCCGACCTCCTCGAGGTGGCGGCGAAAATTGCCGACTGTCTAGGCAAAGTCCATACTGCACATGTAATCCATAAGGATATCAATCCATCCAACATACTCTTCAATTCGTCGACCGGAGAACTCAAAATAATAGACTTTGGGATTGCCAGCCGGCTCTCCTCTGAAAACCCGCAGGCAATAAATCCGACCACCCTCGAAGGAACCCTGTCCTATATCTCTCCGGAGCAAACCGGCAGGATGAATCGCTCGGTGGATTACCGTACCGATTTCTATTCGCTCGGCGTCACTCTATACGAAATGTTTACCCGTAGGCTCCCTTTCGACGCCACCGACCCAATCGATCTGATTTTTTCACATATGTCCCGGCAGCCCCCCGCGCCACATGAAGTTGATGAGAACATACCAAAGCCGGTCTCGGAAATTATAATGAAGCTTTTGAGCAAGTCAGCCGAGGAGCGCTACCAGAGCGCGTGGGGAATCAAAGCCGACTTCGAAGAGTGTTTGCGACGGTTTGAAAGAGACCGGCTCATAGAACCTTTCCCGATCGGCCGAAGGGATATTCCGGAAGGATTCCATATTCCGGAAAAGCTCTACGGTAGAAAAAAGGAAATCGAGAAATTGATGGAGGCTTTCGGCCGCACAAGCCGGGGCTCTGCTGAGTTTGTGCTGGTGGCAGGCAACTCTGGGATCGGAAAGACCTGCCTGGTAAAGGAGATTTACAAACCTGTCACGCGGCAGCGGGGGTATTTCATAAGTGGAAAATTTAACCAGTTTCAGAAGGATACTCCCTACACCGCCCTGGTAAGCGCCTTCCAGGAGTTGATACGCCAAATCCTGTCTGAAAGCGAATCCAAGCTGCAGCAATGGCGTCAGACGTTGCTGAATGCGTTTGGCCCTAACGGACAGATTATCATTGATATAATTCCCGAAGTGGAGCTGATCGTCGGTCCACAGCCAGCCTTGTACCCACTTCCTCCTACTGAGGCTCAGAACCGTTTCAATGCCGTTTTCCTTAGGTTCATTCAGGTTCTCCATCAGCCGGAACATCCCCTTGTCATCTTCCTGGACGATCTGCAGTGGGCGGACGTAGGTACGTTGAAGTTGCTGGAAATGATAATGGTGGACGAAGATACCCATTTTCTGCTTCTCCTCGGAGCTTTCCGAGACAATGAGGTGTACACTGGCCATCCGCTTCTCCTAACCCTCAGCAAGCTCGAAAAGGCCGGTGTCGTCCCGGAGACGCTCTCCTTGCTTCCGTTGACGCGCGAGGATTTGAATCTGCTCATTGCAGATACCTTGCACGACAACCTGGAGGCGGTGAATCCTCTGGCTGAATTGGTGCTTCGCAAAACCGTCGGCAACCCCTTTTTTGTCAGGCAATTTCTGGATACCCTTTACCAGATGAAGCTTATCGTCTTCGATGTGAGCCGCATAGAAGCCCGTACGGAACGCTCTCCCTGGCGATGGGACCTGGAGAAGATCGAAAAGACGAATATTACGGATAATGTCGTCTCTCTGATGATAGATAAGCTGCTGAAATTGCCTGAGCCGACAGTCGAAGCCCTGCGCCTCGGGGCCTGCATCGGCAGTTCTTTCGAACTCCATACGCTCTCCATCATTAATCAGGAATCGGAGTTGCAAACGCATGAGAACCTTTTCCCCGCCATCCGAGCAGGCTTGATAGTCCCCATATCCGGGTTGGAAATTTCATGCCGCAATCCGCTGGACAACCAGCTCCTGTTCCCAAGTCACATGTTTCTTCACGATCGGGTCCAGCAGGCTGCATACTCTCTCATCGACGATACGGTCAAGCGTGCCGTGCACCTTAAAATCGGACGACTCCTGCTCGCCAGCCTCTCTGACAAGGAACGATGGGAAAGGATTTTCGAACTTGCCGATCACCTCAACTTGGGTCATGAGCTTATAACTGAGGAACACGAGAAGATCGCTCTTGCACGGCTGAATCTCGAAGCCGGCCTTAAAGCCAAGTCCGCCGCGGCCTACGCCTCTGCCCTTGTATACCTTAGGGTAGGAATGCAACTCGTCGAATCAGACTGGTCCCGACACTATGAGCTGGTTCTGGATCTTCACAAGGAAAGTGCGGAAGTCGAGTATTTGAATGGAAATTATCCGAAGGCTGAAGAAATTATCAATGTAATCTGGGAAAAAGCGGAATCGGTAGTGGATAAAGCCGAGGCATATGCGCTGTTGATAAACCAGCAGACTCTGCTAAGCATGAATGAGGAAGCAATTGAGTCTGCAGCCAAGGCCCTGCTTCTCCTGGACATGGGCTTTCCCGAGGAGAATATCCAGGCGGCGCAGGATGTCGAACGGGCTGAAGTCGAGAAAAACCTTGGTACCAGGACGGTGGCTTCCCTGATCGATCATCCGGATATGACTGATCTCAAAATGAAAGCAGTAATGAAAATTTTGATGACCGTGCATACTGCAATCTATTTCGCCAACCGGTTTGATCTTTACGGGTGGACACTGGCCAGGATGACCAATCTCTCACTCAAATACGGTCATGTTCCCGAATCGTCCAAGGGGTATGCGAGTTTCGGCAATATTCTGGTCGTCAACCAAAAGGAATATCAGAAAGGCTACGAGTTCGGTCTGCTCGGATTGCGGCTTAGCGAAAAGTATAATAGCCAGAGCCTCAAATGCAAAGCCTGCGCAATTTTGACGGCTTTTTTACACCACTGGGTGAGACATCTGCGGGAGGTTGAACGCTTTGACGAAGAAGGATACTGGGCCGGCCTGGAGTCAGGGGAAATACACTTTGTCGGCTATATTCTTGGATACGGCAGCACAGTGAACAGGTTTCATCGGGGGATCAATCTGGAACGCCTTCTGGAGGACATGAAAAATTATCTGACTTTTACGCACAAGATAAACCACAAAGTCTCAACGGACACTATTAGAGGGATCCGCCTGCTCGTTATGAATCTATGCAGCATGACTGCCGCGAAGGATTTATTTGATACCGAGGAGATCACCGAAACTGAGCATCTGGCGCAATGCCGCACAAACCATACCTTTGGCGCTATAGCATTTTACCAGACAATCAAGTCCCTGGTTTTGTATCTCTACGGCCAGCACGATAAGGCTTTTGAATCAATCCAGGCAGCTCAGAAGGTGCAGGGCTACATCGCAGGTACCGTCACTACGGCCGATTTTAATTTCTACCACTCGTTGATCCTGGCAGCGCTCTATACGGACGCTGCAGCCGAATCCCGAGAGCTTTACCGGGCGCAGTTGCAGGCCAACCAGGAGCAGATGAGAATATGGGCGGAGAATTGTCCTGAAAACTTCCTGCACCGGTTTTTGCTTATCGAAGCGGAAATGGCACGGCTGACAGGGAAGATTACAGAGGCGATTGACCTCTATGATTCGGCAATCAAGTGTGCCGGAGAAAATGAATTTATACAGATTGAGGCGATTGCCAATGAACTGGCTGCTAAATTCTGGCTCACGCTCGGAAAGGATGATTTCTCCCGCATCTATTTGGGGCGGGCATACATTCTGTATAAAACCTGGGGAGCAAAACACAAGGTCAAGGATCTGGAAGATCGATATCCTCAGCTCCTGGACCAGTTCCTGGAGCAAGAAGCAAAGGCGGCCAGGGAGGATGCCCTGCCTGCCCGGCCGCACACATCGAGCGTTAGTATTGACTCCGATCAGCTCGACCTCTCGACCGTAATCGGAGCGCTGGAGGCTGTCTCGGAACAAACCAATCTCACAAATTTGCTGACCAGCCTTATGGATATGGTGATTAAGAACGCCGGGGCTGAAAGGGGTTTTTTGATCCTGGAACAGGAGGGCATTCTTTCCGTAGAGGTTCAAATAACGGGCGAGAATAAGCTCTTGTTCGATTCCATTCCATTTGAAAGGTGCAGAGATTTTTCCCATGGGATTGTCCGGTATGCAATCAGGACACTGGAGAACGTGGTTTTGAGCAATGCCGCAGGGGAAGGGATTTTCACGAAGGATGAATATGTCCTCAGGGCTCTTCCCAAGTCGATCGTGTGCGTACCGCTGATGCACCGGAGCAAACTGGGCGGGGTACTCTACTTGGAGAACAACCAGCTTGCGGGAGCTTTCACTCGCAACCGGGTGGCATTGCTCAAGCTCATAGCGGCACATGCGGCTATTTCCATAGAAAACACCCGGTATTTCAACAAAGTGCAGGAATCGGAGCAAAAGTTCCGCTCCATAGTTGAGAATTCGATGGAGGGCATATTTCAAACTTTTCCGGACGGACGCGTTCTAATAACTAATCTTTCGATGGCCAAAATACTGGGGTATGACTCGCTCCGAGAGCTGCAGGCCAGTGTGCGCTCCTCGGTTGCTCTGTACGTCAATCCCGCCGACAGGGAAAGGCTTACCAAACCACTCCTTGGGGGCGAAGATTTTGTGCGAGAGTTTGAAACCAGGTTTTTTAAAAAGGACGGGAGCATAATCGATGTAGTTCTGAACATGCGTACGGTCCGGGATGAAAGTCGCCGAATCCTGTATTTTGAGGGAAACCTCAGGGACATTACCCAGGAAAAGGCGACCGAAGAACTCAGGATCGCCAAGGAACGAGCAGAAACCGCCACAAAGACAAAAAGTGAATTTTTGGCCAATATGAGTCATGAGATACGCACTCCCCTGAATGGCATAATCGGAATGACTCACCTTGCCCTGAAAACCGATCTTAGCGCCAGGCAATACGACTATGTCGACAAGATCGGTACGGCAGCAAAATCCCTCCTGAATATCGTGAACGATATTCTCGACCTCTCAAAGATTGAAGCAGGGAAGCTCGATATCGAGTCAATTGATTTTGTACTGGACGATGTTTTGCAAAACGTTACGACCCTGGCATCTTCGAAACTCGCCCACAAGGAACTGGAGTTCCTGATCAGGATCGAACCGGATACCCCCAGGGAACTGATCGGGGACCCGCTCCGGTTGGGACAGATTCTCATAAACCTGACTGACAATGCGATCAAATTTACTGACAAAGGTGAGGTTGTCCTGTCCGTGGGCATGACATCAAGCCCGGAGAACAGCAGTGTCATGCTTCGTTTTTCCGTTTGCGACACTGGCATAGGCCTGACCGAGGCGCAGATTGCAAAACTCTTTCAGCCTTTTACCCAATTAGACGCATCCTTGACCCGGAGGCAAGGAGGCACCGGCCTGGGCCTTGCCATCAGCAGGCGTCTGGTGGAACTAATGGGAGGGCAGATCTATACTGAAAGCCAATATGGTCAGGGCAGCACTTTTGCTTTCACTATCCCGTTCGGCTACAGAAGATTAAGCTCCTATAGGCCTGCGACGACGCTGCCTGATGCTCTCATGAGATTGCCCGTGCTGATTGTGGACGATAACGAGAGTTCACTGGAAATCCTCGGGCAATATGCAAGCATGTTGTCGATGGAGCCGACTCTTGCCAGATCCGGGGCAGAAGCCCTGGAATTGATCGAAAAGGCAGACAGGACCAATCCGTACCGGTTGGTTCTCATGGATCGGAAAATGCCAAACATGAACGGGATCGAGACCTCCAGACTCATCAAAGCGAACTCTAGCCTTTCGGCAATACCTTCCATTGTATTGCTCACGGGGTATGGACGCGAGGAAGTGATGCACCAGGGCGAGGATCTCCGGTTGGAGGGATTTCTCTCCAAGCCCGTCAACCCATCGCTGCTTCTGGATAAGATAATGGAAGTGCTCTGTCCGGAGGAACCCAGGCATTATGCAGACTTCGGCGCGAGGATACGCCCGGACCGCGAGCTTTCCGCCATCTGCGGAGCGCAGATCCTGCTTGTGGAAGACAATGCAATCAACCAGCAGGTAGCACAGGAGATCCTCCTCGAGGCCGACATGGTGGTGACGATAGCAAATAACGGCAGGGAAGCCGTTTCACTCGCTCAACAGCATGATTTCGACCTCGTGCTCATGGACCTGCAAATGCCGGAAATGGACGGGTTGGAAGCGACAAGAAGACTGCGTGCGGACGATCGCTTTAAGGACCTCCCTATAATAGCAATGACCGCTCACGCTATGAGCGGAGACAAGGAGCGTTGCCTTGAGGCCGGAATGAACGACTACTTATCCAAACCGATTGAACCCGCTGGACTCTTCTCGATTCTGCTCAAATGGATAAATCAGCGCAGGCGTCTCGTCTCCGTGAACCGGCTAGAGACTCGGGCCGATGCAGAAACCGATCTCCCCGAAACTTTGCCGGGTATCGACCTCAGGGCCGGTTTGTCCAGGTTGGGAGGGAAGAAGATTCTGTACAGGAAACTTCTCTTCAATTTCCGCTCAGATTACTCAAATTATGCGCAACTCATTAGGTCCGCCTTGAATGAAGGAAACACTTCCAAGGCTCGAAACATGGCGCACACAATCAATGGAGTGGCGGGAAACCTCGGAGCATCGGAACTCCAGCATGCTTCAGCCGCTCTGGAATGTGCGATCGAGGGGGGTGAAGACCTCGCCGCCGGGCTGGACGAATTCGAAAAGGCGCTGACAGAGGTGATGAAAGCGCTGGAACTGATCACGGCACCATCCGGCGAATCTCCTCTCGCCATCGGCATCACGGCCCAGGCTGAATGTACCGGGGCTCTGGTCAAATCTCTAAAAGAGCTCGCACCCTCTCTGAAATCACACCAGCCGATTGAATCTTCCAAGGCTATCAAAAACATAAAGATGCTTCCATGGCCTGAAAATCTCCAAGGCGACCTCGAAGAATTGACCAAACTCGTCACGAAGTATAAGTTCCTGGAAGCCCTGGAGATGCTGGGCCGAATCCTTGCTGGAACGGGGGAGGCCGATGAGTGAGGGGCGAAGATCCATACTTATAGTGGACGATGCCGAATCCAATGTAGATATTCTGGTGGACACCCTTTCTCACGACTATGACCTTTTCGTCGCCATGGATGGAGAAAGGGGGCTGGAAGTAGCGCGCGCGGCGAAACCAGACCTCATTCTCCTTGACATCGTGATGCCGGGGATGGATGGCTACCAGGTTTGCACCCTTCTGAAAGACGATCCGCTTACCCGGGATATTCCAATTATTTTTCTAACTGCACTCACCGAGATTGCAAACAAGGCAAAGGGTTTTGACCTCGGAGCCGTTGACTATGTTACGAAACCGTTCGAAACCGTGGAGGTCAAGGCAAGAGTCCAGACCCACCTCTCACTCAAGCAGGCACGTGAGTCTCTGGAACTGCTTGCGAAAGATCTCGAAATCCGCAACAAGTTCATTCGCAAGACCTTTGGCCGTTATCTGTCCGAGCAGATTGTTAAAAGCATTCTTGAATCCCCGGACGGACTGACGCTCGGAGGGCAAAAGCGAATTGTTACGTTAATGATGAGTGATTTGCGAGGCTTCACTTCGATAACTGAGAGTTTGCCCGCCGAAAGTGTTGTGCGGATTATAAATATATATCTCGAGGCAATGACCGAAATCATTCTCCGTTATGGCGGTACTATCGATGAATTTATCGGCGATGCAATATTGTCCATTTTCGGAGCCCCTTTAGCCTGTGAGGACCACGCATGTCGGGCTGCTGCCTGCGCCCTCGAAATGCAGATCGCCATCGGCAAGGTCAACGAGGAACTCCAAAAAATGGGGTATCCGAAAATTGCTATGGGTATAGGGCTGAACACTGGCGAAGTTGTTGTGGGAAACATAGGTTCCCATATGAGGGCCAAGTATGGAGTAGTCGGCAGAAGCGTCAATCTTACCTCACGGATCGAGAGCTATACGATTGCCGGGCAGGTATTCATTTCTGAAAGTACGCGAAGGGCATGCGGCCCGATCATCAGGATCAAAGAAGAGTTCGAGGTCATGCCTAAAGGCGTTTCCAAACCGCTTACAATCTGCGAATTAATCGGCATCGAGGGAGATTACAATATATTCCTTCCCTTGAAGAGTGAAATAGAAATGGTTGAGCTGCCGGAACCGTTTACTGTCAGATTTTCAATTTTGACCGGAAAGGACTCCAGTGAAAAAGGCCATTTTGGAGAGATCATGAAATTACATCCTCAGGTGGCGGAAATCAGATCCGATTATTTTCCCGGCAAGCTGGCAGATTTGAGGATAACCCTCTACGGTAGGCTGGGAACTGAAATAACAGCCGATCTCTATGCAAAGGTGATTGAGAACCGTGCCCAGGCTCGGACAGGATTCACTGTGGGATTCACTTCAGTTCCACCCGAGGTTGAAGTCTTTCTGCAAAAATCCCTGGATCAGTTGCTGAGGACAAGATCCGGGAAATCGCAGCACTGACCAATAACAATTTTTCATGGAGCAGTGCCGGTATCAATCCGGAGCAACGGCTTTACTGCCGGCAAGCGGACGGTATCTATCTACAAAAAAATTTTGGAGAATCAATCACCTGTCTTAAATCAAATCCCCCCTTCTCAGCTCGAATTAAAAGTAGTTTGTCACTTCGTAAACTTCGCCATCTCGGAAAATCTCGAGGTTTTTGCCCCCTTTTTGTGCTAGTGCCATCGCTTTAGCATTGCAACTCAGAATCACCGCTGAAAAACCCCGAATTCCATGTGCTTTGGCGTGTTCTACCATATTATTCTGCAGTGCTGTCCCGAGGCCTCTTCCCCGCCACTCCGGTGCAACCATGAATCCAGCTTCCGCAATATTGGTTGAGAGATTGAGAAAATAGCAGGAACTTCCAATAATTTTCTCGCTTTCCCGCTCACCGACAGCAGCGATGAAAGCGGCTTCGGTCTCCAGGTTAACATTGCAGAGCTGTTGAGTCTGATTAAAGGTCAGGGTCCTGAGGCGCTGGAAAAACCGCATATAGATATCTTCTTCAGAGAGTGTATGAAAGAGTTCAAGGATCGCCTCAGAATCGCTGGCCCGACTTGGACGGAGGCGGACGGTTTCCCCATTCCTAAGCACTATTGTACATTCCTCTTTGATAAGATATGGTTTGTCTGACCTGAGTGTCTGTTGGGCAGGCAGGTAACCCATTTGCTTGGCGCATTCCAGCAGCCAAGGTCGAAATTTGGGTGCCGCTATTTCGATAAGAGATATCGCACGTTGACGTATAGACTTTCCAAAGAGATATGCCAATCCATATTCGGTTACCACATAATGAACATCAGCCCTGGAAATGCCAACTCCTTCGCCTTGTAGGAGCTGAGGTCGGATGAGCGATTCCTTGCCATCTTCGGTTGTGGAGCGCAGGCAAATAATAGGTTTGCCTCCAGGGGATCGGGCTGCTCCACGCAAGAATTCAGGTTGGGTAGATACACCCCCGTAGAACTGTCCACACAATTGGTCCGAACAAACCTGCCCGGTCAAATCTACGGCAAAGGCTTGTGATATCGATACCATGCGATGATTCTTGGAGATGATGAATGGGTCGCAGATGTAATCGATGGGTCTAAATTCAAACAATGGATTTAGATGGATAAAGTCGTAGAGCCGTTTTGACCCCATGCAATAGCTTGTCACCACCTTATCAGGAGACAGCGTCTTTTTGCGTCCTGTGATGACGCCTTTTTCAATAAGATCAAGAATCCAATCGGTGATTACGTCTGTATGTATGCCAAGGTCACGCCGGTCAAACAGGTAGTGCACCATAGCATTTGGGATACGCCCCAATCCGATTTGAAGAGTCGATTCGTCATTGATGATACCCGCAATGTAAGAGGCGATCTGCTCCGCCACGTCATCCGCCGGTGGGTGTGTGTATTCGTATATGGGCGAATCATTAATCACCAGCTGATCAAATCGGCTGAGGTGGATCGCAGAATCACCAAAAGTGAAAGGCATATTGGGGTTGATCTCTGCGATTATCTTTTTCGCGTAGCGCGCGGCAATGAGAGTTATATCAACTGAGACTCCGAGACTCACAAATCCGTTTCGGTCCGGTGCCGAGACCTGAACCAAAGCCACTTCAATCGGAAATCGACCGTTTTTTATATGCCTCGGCAACTCGGCAAGTGAAATGGGGATGTAATCAGCAACTCCTTGTTGGATTGCATTGCGCATTTCCGTTCCAACAAAGAAGCATTTGTGCTTGTAATTCGTTATCGTTTTTCCTTCTGAGAGTGGAAGAGCAGCATCTGTAAGGAACGAGAGAATCGTAACATCACGTGGGGGAGTGGAAAGAGCTTCCAATGCGCCGAGCAGCAAACGAGGCGTTGCGCAGGCGGTCCCCACAAAGACGTGGCTCCCTGACTGGACGGTTGTCACCGCTTTATCTGCTGTACACACTTTGTTGGAATAGACGCCAAAGTCCAATGCCATCAGTTCCTCCTAACCTATAGCGTTGAGGAATCTTTTTCTGGTCGGATCCCCTTTCTGAAGAGTTCATTTCCCGCAAGACCTTTCCAAGTGGGCCTCTGCAATTTTGGAAAAGTTGGCTTTAGACGGCTATGTGAGGTGAAGCCGGTAGAAAGAGTTGGAGTTGAGAGGGCAACAAAGAAGCGAAATTGAAGGAAGTTTTAAGACTAACCAGATACAGGAGGCGGCTCTATTTCAGATTCCCAATAGGTGCAGGTCTGGGCGAATACATACCAAGCTGCATTCTTTAAGGCATAAAATCGACTAAAAGTAAACGGAATTTTTAAAGAGGAGAGGTAAAAATTTGACTGACCTTTAAAAAAACGAGCGAAAGTGCTGAAAACCCTTCCAAAATCATATAGTTAATTCCTCTTGTTATATTGCAGATTTCCTTTTTTGAGAGGATCTCCCATTTTTGAATTCCTGTAAGCGATTTAGTAAATTGGATGAATTTTCCCACCGTCTTCGTTACTTGCCTTCACACTTGCCAGATCCTCCGGATTGTATGCGAGGCGGGGGTGTTAGAGAAAGGTCATCGAGTGTTATAAGTCGATTATAAAAGCAGATCCCGTACGCGAAGAAGTATACCAGAAACTGATGCTGATTTACTCGAACCGCGGGATGCGGGCCGAAGCCTTAAAAGTGTACGAAGAGTGCAACAGAGCCTAAAAAACCAGGTTGGAGTCGAGCCATGCAGGCTGGCAGTATTCATCCACAAAAAAATTTTGTAAAATCAATAACCTGTCTTAAACCAAATCCCCCTCATCAGTACCTTTTACTGGATCAAGTCATTTTCTCAATTTCCGTAAATTATTAGTGGAAAATCGTAATTTCCAACCGTTGAGATATTCTGCAGATTTCGGTTTATATTCAATAGGTTGAGAAGCAAAGTACTGGCATCTGTCAAGTTTCTATGAGTAACCTTTTTTCAACTCGGTGCGTGCTAAAAAGCAGCCATATTCATGAGACCCTTAACAGAATCAGTTATTGAACCCATCACACAAGGCCAACCGTTATGACAAAAAAAACCATTTTGTTTGTGCCGATAGTACTGGTCCTGTTACTTGCACCCTCTTTATCCTTTTCCTCCGATGAATACACAATCGGCGTTCTCTGCAATAGGGGAGGCTATCAGGCCCTGAAAGAATGGAAATCCACAGCCGCCTATCTTTCCGAAAAGCTTGGAAAGCACTTTTCGGTCGTCCCGCTCGGGGATAAGCAGTCGAGGTGGTGGACAAAGGAGGGCAGACTGGACTTCATCTATACTAACCCTGCCCAGTACAGCGATCTTGCCAAACTCTACGACATCGAGGCGATCGCAACCGTGGTCACCAGCGTCAAGCCTTGTGCTTGGACCGATCAGATCGGATCTGTGATTTTAGTGAGGCGGGACAGCCCCATCAATGAGGTTGCCGACCTGAAGGGCAAAGATTTCACGTTCAGCGGGCGTGAGACCTTTGGAAGCTGGGGGGCTGTCAATCGCTTTTTCGTTGAGAACGGTATAGACCCGGAAACCGACTTTAATAGCGTCAGTGGCACTGCCTCGCACCCGAATGTAGTGTACGCCGTCCTTTATGGGGTGGTACACGCCGGAGCCGTGCGTACGGGGACCCTGGAGTTGATGGTCGCCGCGGGAGAAATCAAAATGGAGGATTTTAAGGTCATTCATCCAATAGCAGATGATTTCCCCCTGGTACACTCCACCCCGCTCTATACTGAATTTCCTATAGCGGCATCCCCTCGCGTGCCACACGAGATCCGGGAGCAGGTCGCGCAGGCCCTTTTTGAACTACAGCCATCCGATTCGGCGTCAGTAGCGGCCAAAATCGCATGCTGTAAAAAATCGCTCGATTACGTGCCTACTATCGTTTGTATTCACCCTTTCGAGGTTGCCTCCTCTCCAAAGGTACAGTGAAAAGGAGGCCATGGGCAAGCCCGAGAACACCCCCTCGAGATGCCGCACTTGTAGTCCCGGAACAGGCCACCTCGCTCAGAAGATAGGGTCATATACTGCCAGAGCAGGACAAGATGCGCTGGTCCTAGAGGTACTCGGCCAGTTGCTTCAAAGCGAGCACTCCTTATTTTTTAGGAATCGACTGACGGATGGAGTGCCGGCGGGATGGTGGCTGCCTGGCCGGCTTGAAGTTTTCTTGAAACCTTGGCCTACCTCGCTACGATGCGTAACCTTATGCTGATAGGATCAAAAACCAGGTGCATGCCTAGATGTTCAAAATAGCGGCTTGATCCGTAGATAATCTTCCACAGTGTGCGATCAAAGTCAAAATGCGCTTCGGCGGTGATCGCACCATCGGGTAGATTGCTGATAGTCGAGAGGAACTTCATGTCATTACGCACACCGCGCAGTTCCAGTGTGCCTTCCACTTCGAAATTGGGTGCACTCAAGGATTCACTAATTCTCCGGACCGAATCGATCGTGAACCGGGCCGTCGGAAACTTTTCTGCGAAGAAAAAGTCATCCGATTTTAAGTGAGAAATGAGGACCGGCTGCCATTCGCTACCCTCCAGGTTCAGATTCTTGAGCGAGTGCATGTCGATTTCGAAACTTCCGTTTAACTTGCCTTGCTGCACGGTGATATCGCCCCTCAATAGGCGTAGTGTGCCGTAGTGAGTCGAGTTTGGGTTGCGCCCGATCCACTCGATAATGCTCTGTTCGATGTCGACAGTGTAGCTGCGATCGTCCAATCTGAACTGATCGTCCTCGTCTACAGAATCCGGATCGGTACCCGTTAGAGGATATCCGGCTTCTCTCCACCCCGCCAGCCCCCCGGTGAGAGCAAACACCTTCGAATACCCAAGCCGCACAAGCTTTTCGGCTGCGGTGACTGAATCATGGGAAGCCCCGCTGGAGCCGTACAGAACAACCTCCCGGTCACGATCGGACACGATAGCCTCCACTTCCGAGGGGAAGGCAACTTGAAAGACGCAGGCATTTTGGGCGCCTGGCAGATGCCTCTTCTCGAATAGTTCCTTTGGCAAGGTGTCAATAATGATCAGATCGGTCTTCTGACTGATCTTGTCGCACAGTTCCTCCGCGGTGATCTTCGCAAAACTTTTCGTATCTTCCATCTCTTCTCCTTCTACACGACCATCCGGCATACTGCTTTTCCGTCCACTGCCCACCTGGACCGGGACTGATGCTGTCAAGAGTTGTCATTGAGCTTGTTCCAAAAGGTAAGCATAGTGAATGATCCCAGCCATTCCGCTTTTCATGCCTCTTCGATTTGAACTGTCTTGCCACCAGGCGAATTTCGCGATGTTTCAACATGTGATTTGCGTATAGAACCTTAACCGAGAAGCGGCAAAGAGCAGACGTGCTGATCCCTGATTGAGCCCGCGAGAAACCAGTCTGTGAGGGTTTTCCAAGATTATAAAAATGGCGGGAAATTTTCCGATTGCAGTTAGAGTTAACTCGTTGCCAAAGCCTGGGTAAGATGTTTTGCCAGACAACGGATGTGCCGGTCGTCGGTTCCGCAACAGCCCCCCAGAATCTTCATGCCGAACTCCCCGTGCAGGCCGGCAACGTATCGTCCGAAAGCTTCAGGATCTTCTTCCACCAGGCCAACGCTGTTATCCAATTCCTCAGGACTGAGCGCTGCCGTATTGGCCAGCAGACCAACAACCCGCTCTCTGACAAGTGGAGATGAATTGACTTCATGCAGAAGAGCAGATCGGAAGATAGAAGCGTGAGTGCAATTGACCAGGTACGCCAGTGGACTAGTTGTAGTAGTGGCATCGATACAGGCAACAGCGTCCTTAAGGGGCGTACCGTCAAGCATCGTACCTTCGGCACGAACAACAAAACTGACAATGTACGGCTTACCGGTCGCGGCCAGGGCCAATGCAAGTCCGGTCGCCTCGCTCAGGGCCGGTAGAGTGGCGGCAAGGAGGAAGTCGACTCCCGCTTCCGCCAGCATCATGGCCTGCCAGATGTGAAACTCACGCGCCTCGCCGGTAGCGAGGGCGTCAGCCGATTTATAGGCATCCCCGCGGCAGCTCAGCAGACCGCAGATGGCGACCTTTTGTGCGTATTCCCCATAGCTGTTTCGCAGTGCATCGAGAAACCTGAAATTGTCGCCGTTCACATCCAACCCTTCATAACCGGCGGCCGCAATTCGTTCCCGGCTGGCCCGCCATGTCGGAGTGGAAAGGAGGAGCGGCAAGCCGTGCTGAAAACCGATGTCCAGGTACTGCCGGCAGATGACCGCTAGAGCCGCGCGTTTTGCTTCGTCATAGATGAAGGCCGAATTGACGATGTGGGGATCGATCTCAAAGTCGGTGTAGCGGCGCAAGCGCTCGATGACAGCCCCTTCGCCAAGGATACAGCGAGATCTCTTAAAGAAGTCTGAAAAAGGGATGCGCTTCATTTTTCTTTCCATAATCCGAAGATGGCCGGCGACGCAGCTCCAAGCCCACCCGAGCCAGGCGCTGTCTCTTGCATCAGCGGATTATATCTCAGTTCCATGCGAACTACGAAGATAGATCGCCAAAATATCTATCTGACTAAGGAGCCAGCCCCCGTTTAAGCTCGCTGTAAGTAACAACTCTTTGGAGTAGCCGCCGGTTCAGGCTCAGTCAAAGTCCGCACAGCCAATTTCAAAAAGTCGGGTTGGCAGCGACTCGGTACGCAAATGACTCGAAAACAGCGGGGATTTTGGCGCCTTATTCTCTCGAGGGCAAAGAGAGATAATTCAAAATGCAGATTATTTTGATATGGTAAAAATCGCCTTCTTGCAGCTATAGCTAGCCGGGTATGCTATTCTGATGCGCGCCATAAGGCTTCAAGCAGCGTGGAATCCTGCCCGGCTTCATTAACATAAGGAAGAAGGAGTTTCCGGTGAGTCAGAACGCCGCCATGCCAATCGGTATCATCCCCACCAGAGTATTTGGAAAGACCGGCATTAATGTTACCGTCACAGGATTGGGCGGTGAAGGGATCTTGAGGACTTACGGGCAGGAAGGCGAGGCATGGAGGGTTATCCGGGAAGCCGTAGATCAAGGGATTGGCTACTTCGACTGCGCACGGGCCTATGCAGGAAGCGAGATGTATTACGGGCAGGTCTGGTCGAGGCATCCGGAGGATCGAGCCAGGATTTTTCAAGCGGGCAAGTCAGGGTCGAGAAGCAAGAACGGGGCTCTTGCCGATCTCGATCAGACACTCAAGAATATGGACATCGATTACCTGGATCTGTGGCAAATCCATGACGTAAGAACCGAAGATGACCTGGAAGTAATCTCCGGTCCCGGCGGGGCGCTGGAAGCGTTCATGGAAGCCAAAGCCAACGGGAAAACGCGCTTTATAGGAGTCACCGGTCATCACGATCCGAAAATCCTGGAGAAAGCCATACGGGAATGGCCGGTCGATTCCGTTATGATGCCGGTCAATCCCGTCGAAGCGGCACTTGGCGGATTCATGGATTCGGCGCTGCCCGCTGCACTGGGAAAAGGCATTGCCGTGATAGGAATGAAGGTGCTTGGCTCCGCCCACTATATCTTGCCCGACGCTGGCATCACACCGGAAATGCTGACGCGATTCGCCTTATCACAGCCTATCACTGTTGCCATCGTCGGCTGTTCCAACGGCCCTCATGTTCGAACGCTTGCCGAAACAGGCCGAAGCTTTAGCCCGCTCAGCCCGGAGGAACAGCAAGCTATTGTGGGAATATTTCATCCCTATGCCAAGAGACTGGCCTTCTACCGGGGGACACTTTAAAGTCTTTTCCCGATGTGAACCGGCACTCGATCGGTTTCTGACTCTTGCCAATTTCTAATGAGTCCGGTTTGCGGCGATTCGGATTACCTGCCGGCCCGAATTCTACCCTAACGCAGATTCATATGTCCTTATCGGTCCATGCCGGCGCCGCTTCGAAAAGAAGTCCTTCCTTAATACAAGGGGCCTTGAATTATACATGACTCCAGGTAGCAATGAACGCGGGCTCATTTTTGTCATTGCCGCGCTGGAATCAACTTAGGAGCAATGAACGCAATGGGAACCCCGGATAAAGTCCGGCGCGGTTTCCGCCTCTTTTCACATTTTGATGCTACGTCAAGCCCGATAGGTCTCGGCGACATTACCCGGTCCTTTAACAATATTATTGGCGAGATTATTGGCGAGCAGAAATATATCTAAACGAAATACTGAGAAAGTATCTTCACACAAAAACTATTTACCATAACACCTTTCATTTCCGAAAAACTTGAAACTCCTCACCGCACTCCGAGCACCTTTTCTCAAAAATCTTAACCATCGCGACTCCCAGTAATTTCCTTGTCCATGCAACCACGTTAGTGGGCGACCAGTTGGATTGCAAATTCTCGCTTCCACATTCCGAACACTTCGCTCGTCCCGGTAAGTTATGAATAACCATAACTCGACCCGTGGGTTTTTGCTCCGAGACGGAAAGAAATTTTTCGATGAATTCTCTTGACAGACTGCCGGCAAATAAATTATGTATGCTAGTAGCAAATTATGCTTAGAACATATTATGCTAGGAGCATATTTTATGAAGGGCGACTCTAAAAATAATGCCGTCCCATCGCTGATCGTCTTGATTCGCACTATCCGGGACTTCTGCCAGCGGCAGGAGAGGGAAACGTGTCGCAAACTCGCATTGACCTCCTCCCAGTTGACTTTCCTGCTGGCCATGCCGGAGCAGACCGAATTCAATGTTAATCAGGTGGCAGAAGTCATGGGGCTTTCCCCCTCCCGCGCCAGCCGTGTAGCAGATTCATTAGTGCGCCACGGTTTGCTTTATCGCCGAACGGCGGACAGTGACCGGCGCACTCAACTGTTGGAGTTGACCCCTGCCGGGCGAAACAAATGGCAGGCAGCTCGTAAACTTCTCGTTGAATGTGAAGAAAAGCTTCTGTCGAAGCTGACGGCTCAACGCTCCCGGGAATTGGAAGAAGCCTTGAAGACGTTGGTCAACTCCTGGTGAACGGGAGCCTCGCCAAGAATGCATTGCAAGATGAGTGCGGTCAAATGAACTGTGGTCCGGCCACTTGCGGGCGGCCCTTCGCCGCAGAGGTGGGAACGCCGTAAACGGCCGGGAAACGCATAAGCGGGTCAAAAAACTTCCGGAGATTCCTAATTATCGGGACGTGAAAAATGAACCTGAAACAACTGTGGGTATGGGCGCTCATTTTGGTGATGTTTTCGCTGGGGGGCTATCTCTATTACGAGAAGCAGACCGAAGCGCGGCCCCAAGCCCCTGCGCCGGTATTTAGCAAACGGCCGCGTGTACACCTCGACCATGCTGCTTTTTTCAATACAAAATTCGCCGGTCCGCAAGATGTCACGCGGAGGTGCCAGGAATGTCATCCGCAGGCGGCTGCGGATTTCATGAAGACTGCCCATTGGCAGTGGTTGGGACCGAAGGAGAAAATCCCGGGAAAAAATGAACCCATGCGAATCGGCAAGCGAAATTTAATCAATAATTTTTGCATCAGCATCGATGGGAACTGGGCGGGCTGCACCAAGTGCCATGCTGGCTACGGCTGGGATAAGGCGGACTACGACTTTTCGCGCTCGGAAAATGTGGACTGCCTGGTTTGCCACGACTGGAGCAATACTTACGTCAAAGGCACCGCCGGCCTCCCAGAAAAAGGAGTGGACCTGCTGACGGCCGCCCGAAGCGTGGGCTACCCCAAGAGGGACAACTGCGGTACCTGCCATTACTACGGGGGAGGAGGCCTGGGAGTTAAACATGGAGATCTCGATAATTCCCTGGACAACCCCAGCCCCGAAGTGGACGTACATATGGGCAAGAATGGTTTTCTATGTATCGACTGCCACCGCACTGAGAAACACCAAATCCCCGGACGGGCCTTTTCCGTCAGCGCCGTGCATAGTAACGGCATCAATTGCACGGATTGTCATCGCCGGCCACCCCATAAGGATGAGCGTTTGAACAGGCATACCGCTAGAGTAGCCTGCGCTACCTGCCACATCCCGACTTTTGCCCGCAATGTACCCACCAAGATGGAATGGGACTGGAGCAAGGCAGGGGATGGCTCGCGACCGGAGGACCCCCATCACTACCTGAAGATTAAGGGCGAATTCGTTTATGCCAACAATGTACCCCCTGAATATCACTGGTTTAATCTCTCGGTTGACCGTTATCTGCTTGGCGACAGGACCAACCCAGCAGGCGCGACTGATATCAATCGGCCCCTCGGCGACAAGGGGGACCAGAGCGCGCGGATTTGGCCTTTCAAGGTCCACCTGTCAAAACAGCCCTATGACGAGGTCAACGGCTACCTGTTGCCCCCGGTAACCGCAGGCGAGGGAGGGTACTGGCATGAATTCGAATGGAATAAGGCTTTGGCAATGGGAGCACGCCTGGCAGGGTTGACCTACAGTGGCAAGTACGGGTTTACCGAAACCCTGATGTATTGGCCGCTTTCACATGGAGTGGTGCCCAAAGAGCAGGCCCTGACCTGTAATGAATGCCACGGCGCCAACCCGCGTCTCAACTGGAAGGCGCTGGGTTATGATGGCGACCCCATGGGAAGAGGAGGACGGCCGTGATTCGGAAAAGTCAAATGGTGAAATCCCTGATCTTCACGGCATGTTTTTTGACAGTGGCGATTACCCTCAGGGCCGAACCGGAACCCAATCCCATGCACCCGGCTTTCAAGCTGTTGGATGCCCGGGGAGAAGTGATTCAGCAGGGGGGAAAGGAACCCGATCAGATTCGAACCTGCGGCCAGTGCCATTCAGCGGCTTTTATCTCCGATCATAATTTGCCGGCGCATCAGCAAAGAAAAATAGCTTGTCTTTCGTGCCATTATGAAGGAGGGAAGGCAAATTGGAGCTCGGAGGCTTTCGAGTCGAACGGCACGATAAAGCGCGAATGGATCAGGATCAGCAAGCCCTCCATATCTAATTGCGGCGGTTGCCACGGGTTGACCGGCACCCTGGGTGGCACGGTTTCGATACCCGAGGATTATCGGGCCGCAGCCTACCCTCTGGGCGCCCAGGAATTGGAACGGTACCAATTGACCCGTTCCGGTGGTTCGATATTCTCTCCCGAGGAGGTCAAGACCTCTTTTCTCAATTTATCCGGCAAACAGGATCTCCTGTTTCCATGGGACGTTCACGCCCGCAAATTGTTGCAGTGCACGGACTGCCACTTCGCTCCCAATAATCCTCAGCGCCTGGGCAGTCGAACAGACACGATTGCGGGCCTGCGCGGTGAACCGCGGCGGGAGACCCTGAGCGAGTATCTGAAACAGCCCGATCATCGCCTCGCGGCAGCAAACTGCCGGACCTGCCACGAACCGCAGCGCGGACATGGCTTCCTTCCCTATCCTGAACGCCATCTACAGGTGGTGGCCTGCGAGTCATGTCATATACCCCGGCAGTTCGGGCCGGCCGAACAAATGGTCGATGCCACTCTTTTGGATGAATCAGGTAGTCCGCTGGTGGAATACCGGGGAGTTGAAGGAGAGGCGGCCAATCTGAATACGGCCTACACGCACAGCTCTGAACCGGCGCTGTTGGCGATGGTACCGTCGCCGGGATCGGCACTCGAATCTTCGCCGGCACCTGTTCCGCCGGAGAATGCCGAGGGAACTCCGCGCCTAAGCCCGGTCAACCTGGTAAGCCGCTGGTATTGGGCCTCGGGCGGCAGCCGGGAGCCCATTTCCCGAGAGATACTGCAACAGGCGTTGATGGTGAACGGGCATTACCGGCCGGAAATCTTAGCTGCATTAGATACCGATCATGACGCCAGGCTGGATCGGCACGAACTCAAATTGGATACTGAATCCAAACGGAAAACGGTGGAACGGCTCTTGATGGCTGCCGGAGTGAAGAATCCCGTTATCCGGTCGGAAGTGAGTACCCACAGGATCAGCCACGGCGTGGCCGCAAAAAGCCAGGCGCTCTCCGATTGTTTGGCCTGTCATGGCCCCGATTCCCGGCTCAAAGGCAGCGTTCTGCTGGCTTCCTGGGCTCCGGGCGGCGTTGCGCCGGCCTCGAAGGTCGAAACATCCGTGCCCGGCCGCATTAAGATAGGACCGGGCGGTAAAATAGTATTGAGTCCGGAATCCGATGTATCGCAAAACCTCCACGTTTTCGGATCGACATCTAACGGCTTGCCCGACCGCTTGGGGCTGCTCATGTTGTTGGGAGTCATCCTGACGGTAGCCCTGCATGCCGGTTTTCGCATGGCGGGCAGGCGCGGCCGCACCCTGCATGCTTCAGGCACTCGCCGGGAATACCTCTTTACGGCCTATGAGCGTATCTGGCACTGGGTGATGGCCTTGAGCGTGCTGGCCCTGACCCTTACCGGCATCCGGATTCATTTCCCCGGCGGGGTTCGTTTACTCGGGCTCGCCAATGCCGTCGCCACACACAACTTCTTTGCTGCGGTGCTGGCGCTCAATGCTTTTCTGGCCTTGTTTTACCACCTGACTACAGCCGCCATCCGCCAATTTCTGCCCGGCCGTAAAGGAGTGGCAAAGGCGGTAAAGCTTCAAACCAGGTATTACTTACACGATATCTTCAAAGGACTTCCGGCTCCCTTCAGGCCCTCTCATGAACGTAAATTGAATGTGTTGCAGCAGATCTCCTATCTTTTTCTGCTGAATTTCCTTTTTCCGTTCCAAATTATAACGGGGGCCATGATCTGGCTTGTTGGGAAATCGCCGGATTTCGCGGCGGCGGTCGGGGGCTTGCATGTCATTGCTCCCCTGCACAACCTGGGCTCATGGATGTTCATCAGCTTCCTGGTGGCCCATATCTATCTCGCAACTACCGGGCACACGGTGTGGGCCCACTTGCGCGGCATGATGGATGGCTACGAAGAGGTGGAAGTGCCCGATATTGGCGGGCCGCATCCGGTTTCTACGGCAAAGAACCCTTTGAGTCCCGGAGGACAAAGAGCATGAATCGAGTTGTTCGCCCTTATCTGAACCCTTACGTGGGAGGCGCCCTGCTGGGGATACTGCTTTTTCTGGCCTTTTTCATCACGGGAGGAGGCCTCGGGGCTTCAGGCGGTTTGAACCATGTTCAGGTAGCCTTATTGAATTTATTTGACCATGCCCATGTGGACCGGGTCGGATACATGGCCGAAATAGGCGGGGGCAGCCGCAATGCCCTCAACAGTTGGTCGGTTTTCATGTTGTTGGGAACGGTCCTTGGCGGCGCCTTGTCAGGCTGGCTGAACGGCCGTATGAAACTCGAAATTCGCAAAGGTCCGCATATCGGCTCCGGCACCCGCTTGCTGCTTGCTTTCGGGGGCGGGCTCATCATGGCTTATGGTGCGCGCCTGGCCAGGGGCTGCACCTCGGGACAGGCGTTGACCGGCGCCGCAGTCCTCTCGGCCGGCAGTTTTGCCTTCATGTTTGCGGTCTTTGGCGGGGCCTATGGGCTAGCCTGGTTTCTAAGGCGAGTTTGGAATTAAACGCTGGTCAATTAGGAGGGCCCTAATGGCTCCTTTTGGAAATTTGCTGCATCCGGGTACACAGGTTTATTTCCTGGTCTTTCTTCTCATCGGCATGGCTTTCGGCTCCATCCTCGAAATGTCCGGATTTGGAGATTCCCGCAAACTCGCGGCGCAGTTCTATTTCAAGGAAATGACCGTGCTCAAGGTGATGTTTACCGCTATTGTAGTGGCGGCTGTGCTCATTTTTCTGTCCTGCAGCCTGGGTTTGCTCGACTATGACCGGCTCTGGGTGAATCCCACTTATCTTTACCCGGGAATCGTGGGCGGCCTGATCATGGGCGTGGGTTTCATCGTAGGGGGCTTTTGCCCGGGCACTTCCCTGGTAGCTGCTTCGACCCTCAAGCTGGATGGGATCTTTTTTGTATTAGGCGGTTTGTTTGGCGTCTGGGCTTTCGGGGAGAGTGTGGGACATTTCGAAGATTTTTTTAACTCTTCCTTCTATGGCCGCCTGACGCTCTTCGACTGGCTGGAAACGTCAGCCGGAGTCGTGGTTTTGTTGTTAACCCTGATGGCCCTTGCCATGTTTTATCTTGCTGAAATTGCCGAAGCCCGGTTTGGCGAAAGCAGGAAACCGATCTCGTGGCTTCCCCGCGGCCGCATTAAAATGTCGGCGGCGGCCGCGCTCTTAACTGTCTGCGGATTGCTGATCGTGCTGGGTCAACCTTCCCCGCAAGCCAGGTGGGAGCGCTTGAAGGGGGAATGGGCCAAAAAATTGGAAAACAGGGACATATATGTTCATCCCGGAGAGGTGGTGGAATTAAAGAAAGACCCCTCTCTCTTCGTTCAAATCCTGGATGTGCGGCCCGAGGCTGATTTCAACCTGTTCCATATTGGAGGGTCCCAGCGGCTGGACTTGGCGGAGATTTCAAAGCCGGCTGCGTTGAAACCATTGTTGGCGGCCCCGGACAACGCGATCTTATTTTTGGTTTCAAATGGGGAGCAAGCGTCAACCAAGGCTTGGCAGGCGTTAAAGGCCGGCGGAGTGCTGAATCTCTATGTAATTGAAGGGGGGATCAATAAATGGCTCGAGGTTTTCACTCCCGAGCCCTGTTTGCTGGGAAAACCCGGCCCCCCACCGCTGAAGGCAGTGGCCAAATCGGTTGACGGGCCCACCGCCCCTGCCGTCGCTCCTGGACCTGCGGAGTTGCGGTATGACTTCCGCTATGCCGTGGGGGCCCAAAGTCGGGCGGCTCATCCCGATTCGGTCCGCACCCTGCCTTGGGTGACCTGCCCGGAGGGCGGCAATGCCACGACTTTCGCCGAGTCACACGGCACAGCGGAACCCGCCGTACCGGCTTACGTAAAGAAAGTAAAGCTGCAACGCAAAGCCGCTGCCAAGGGAGGATGCGGATAAGGCGTCATTTTTCTAATGCGTCTTGCGGGTATAGATCATGTAAAGTCTGCAGCCCCACTTACAGGAGAAGGTTCCACAATAGAAGTAGAAAACTTCCGGCGCTGCAGAATATCTAATCCTGAGATATATTACCCGTACTTAGTGGGAATGAGATGGGAGTGATTTATGGGTCTTCCGGCAAACGCGTACCTGCAGACGAGAAAGGGCAGCATCTGTCTGCTGTGAACTCGCCCTCTGTGGGGGATTTTGAGTTTCTTGCCCTGAAAGGGCTGCATAGGGTAGCCCAGGCTCAG
>JBKQLC010000104.1:0-8793 GCA_052147195.1 Syntrophobacteraceae bacterium | reverse complement strand
ATGCCAGAGAAATACAATAATGACAAGCGATAGAACCCTTCTCAGGTTCGAGAAGTTAAACGTACCTCGGACGCTGCGCCGCCAAAACTTCTGGAAGGCGGAATATTCCGCATACCCACCGATCCTGCTGGTCCAATCTATTTGCTGGCTCTCCGTTTTTATGTGATCCGAATGACAGACTTCTATTGCTGCTTCGACCTTCGGTATGGTTATCCGTGCCACTTCGGCCCCTCACTTTCCTTTGGGATCAAACAACCGATCTATTTGGCCATCTCTCGCTCGCCCCGCTCGAAGGCCTTTCGGGCCTCCTCGTGGACGGCGCCAAGGGCCTCGTTACGGAGTTCTATAAACCTGTCCGTCACTTTGGTCTTTAAATTCCGTGGTCTGGGGAGATCCACCTCGATCATCTGTTTTAGCCGTCCGGGCCTGGTCGTCATCACGAAAACCCTGTCAGCGAGGAAAATGGCTTCATCGAGATCGTGAGTGATGAACATGACCGTTTTGCCGGTCGCGTCGAATAGATCGAGGAGATATTGATGCATAACCGATTTGGTCATGGCGTCGAGTGCCCGGAAAGGTTCGTCCAGGAGCAGGATTTTCGGCTCGTTGACCAGTGCTCGAACGATTTCAACCCGTCTCTGCATCCCGGAGGAAATGTTCATGGGATACTCGTCCTCGCAGGTCTCGAGGCCGGCAACTTTTAAAATCTCCCGCCCTTTCTCGGTAGCTTCCCGCGTCGACATGGTCCCTTGCATGATCGGTCCCCAGCACACGTTTTCCAGGACAGTCCTCCATGGAAAAAGTGCTCCGTTCTGAAAGACCACGACCCTGTCGGGGCCGGGAGTGAGATGGACCGTGGGAGAGGCAATACAGACACCATCCACCCAAATTTCACCCTCTGTGGGAGAATCAAAGCCCGCAATCATGTTTAATAAAGTGGTTTTGCCACAGCCTGAGGGTCCAACGATGGCCAGAAAGGACCCCGCCTCGATTTCGAAGCTGCAATCGGCTACAGCCAGGACATTGACCCCTAGCGGGTCATATACCAAGCTCACGTGCTTGGCTATGACATTACCCTCTTTTGCCTTTGCCATTGTTGTCACCCCTAACCTTATGGTGTTCGAATACGAGCAACTGGTATTTGTAAGTTCTAAGCAGTATACACTTTTCGCCATGCCAGATATTTGTTTGCAATTGCACGAAGAATAGCGCTGCACAAGTAGCCAAGGACTCCAATGCTGGCCATGGCCAGGATTACTTCCGGAAACCGTATGAGACTGTAGCTCTCCCAGGCAAGGTATCCCAGCCCATACTGCCCGGCAATCATCTCGGCCGCGACCACGGTCTGCCACGCGATACCTATGCCGAGGGCCAGCCCCATGAAGATCGAGGGGAGGGCACCGGGCAGCAGTATGTGACGAAAAACCTGGCGTGGATTTGCGCCAAGACACCACGCAGCCCTGAACAGGGACTGGTCTATGGACTCGGCGCCAAGCTTTGCGTTCAGAGTCACAACGAAAAAGGCTCCAGTAAACGTAATGAAGACAATACTGTATTCCATATTGGCAAATATGATGATGGAAAGCGGAACCCATGCCACTGGCGGGACAGACCGGAAAAGTTCAAAGCCGGGCATCGTCATGTCCCTCACTATGCGGTTCCAACCCATCATGAGCCCAAGGGGAATGGCTAGAGCCGATGCAGTGCAGAAGCCTACAAGGACACGATACAGACTGTGATAGACGCTCCTATAATACCATGGGTCCGAGACCGTTTTGATCGATTGGACCAACGTCACCCAGGGGCTGGGCAGCTTGTCTATGATCGTTTGGGAGAGCACATACCACACGCATAAAAAGGTCATGCCGCCCAGAATACCCGTGACCACCTGCTTTCTCTTCGATTTTCTATTCTCTATGCTTCGCCTCAAATACACTTCTTCATAGCGCGCTTTAACGGAATCACGCATGTGGCCTATAATGAAATTATCTTTACCTTTTTTCTCCTGTGGCGAACTGGACATTCCCTCTTACTCCTCGGTTTGGAATACGAGTTGAAACCTCCCTTTAAACGGCCGGAGTTTGAGTAGTCCCCAGCGAGAGGACATGCCATGCAGTCCCAAGCCGTGACCGACATGGCACCACCCCGACATTTGCTTAGCCGCGGCCTTATCGGGGAAGGCTAGATTTTAGTGGGGGTCCACGGCTTCCCCAGCAACTCAAGCTTCTCGTACGTTTTCCAGTTATGTGACTTGAGTTGATCCGGTCGGGCCTCCTTTGGAAACCCAGGCAACTCGTCGGAGGTCCACTGCCCCTGGGCCTTCAGTTCCTTGATGGCCATGCGCAAATACCTGTCATCCGCCCATTCATCGACGAACTTTATCGGGTCTTTTGTCCGCTCGCTTCGGATAATGTCAATCTCTCTCCACATGCGCGCCACGGCTTTGAGGTGCTTCCTGCATTCCGGCGTAACTCTCCCGTCCCACACCATCATGTCCAGAACCACCCGTATTACCGCGGAATGGATCTCGGAGATATCGGTCGAGAGGTAGTACGCAGCCAAGTCCCTATCATTCATGAGAAGGTCTCGGGACTCTTCCTCAGCTTTGAGAAAGGCTGTAATGATATCGGGACGATCCCTCAGCCATTCATGAATTGCGAGTAAGGCCCCGACAACCCTGAACGTGTGCTCCACGGCTTCGGGATTGTACTTTTTGCATGTGCAGGCCAGGTCCTGCCCTGTTACCCATCGTTTGGCGATACCACGCTGTTCGAGCCAGCTCGGATAAGGCTCCCAGGTAACTGCAGCGGCAATGTTCTGAGCCCTGAGGTTCGTAATTTGAAGCTCGGTTGACTGGTCCAGGATATTCGTCTTCACGCCAGTCTGATCAGACCATGCAAGTATCTGCCTATGCGAGAACGACCCGACGGGCGTCCCCACGTTCTTCCCTTCGAGATCTTTGGGCTCTTTAATTTTGCCCTCGTCGAACAATTTCTGATCGATGCATATGGCCCCGGCTTCGCCAACATCGTATCCGGTGACGGATATTAGATCGCACTTCACCGTGTCGCCGCTTCTCATAGCGGGCGTTTCGGCCATGTACCCCATCTGATTCTTGCCCGCATACATATTGTTATTAATGAGGGGCCCCGATAAAGACCGGAACCATACGACATTGCTGCCTTCGGGAAGATATTTTTTCCAGAGCTGGGCCTGCTTATTAATGGAGGAGGTCCAGTAAGGAGTGCAGTAAGGTTGATAGCCCACGGTCAGCGTAACAGGCTCTCCTATCTTTCCATACTTGCCGGAGGGCTTTCCGTACTTGCTTGCGATTTCCAACAACTCATCGGATATTTGCTTCTCGGATTGGGCATACGCTTTCCAACCCAGCGCTCCGGAAATCGGATTCGGAACCATCCCCAGCACCGTCGGGAAAATTGCCCCAAGCCCGGCATATTTTATGAATGCTCTGCGGGACAGCTCGATTGTAGCCTTGGTATCCTTTTCGTTTGACATCGAAGCCTCCTGAATGCGAGGGAGGGAGGAACCGGAGTTCCCCCCTGCTGCTTACTCGCTTTACCATCACCGGGTTTACGAACTGTGAATCATGAGCGTGAATTCATCACGCCACGCGCCCTTATTTAACTAGATAAGGGACTTCTTCTATTGTGATGGCCTTGGCCGGGCAGACAAAAGTGCACACATCGCAGTACCAGCAATCGTCCCGGTATTTCACACAAGAGTAGTTTTCGTCGCTCATTCTAAACACATCTCTTGGGCAGTATTCGACGCACAGGCCGCACCCGGTGCATTTGTCCTCGTCAATCTTTATCCAGTTGTAATTCTGCCGAGCGCATTCCATTAGTTTTTCTCCTTTCCGGGAACGATGCGGGGAGGTACTTCATAGCCTTCCCTCTTGAATTTCTCCTCGATCCAGGCATCGTGCGTGTCGTTTGGCGGATGAACATAACCTTTTCCGATATCGTGATTCATCTTCGGATATTCGTATTCGAGCTTTACCGGGAAATTCCACTTATGCGGCGGGATGGTTTTTTCGCCGGCCACCATTTTCCCGGTTGCCATATCCTTTTTGAGCGTTACCCATTTATCTTCCCAGAACTTTTCACGCTGAGGGTGTGTCAGGCGGTAATGACCAAGACCCCACCTGCTCTCGGTTCTGTGAAGAGATGCTCGTGCAGCCATCTCGGCGCAAGTGATGATGCTCTGCACCTCCGTAGCCTTGATCAGGTTGTGGTAGTCATCAACCTTGATCCGCGGCACGTCTTCGGTGGTCATCCGCTCTGTCCACCAAAGCATCTTCGTCAGTAACGGATCGCTCTTGGGCGGCGTAAGGTACTGGTTAACCTTGGCGCGTATCTTGTACTCCACCTGTTCGGCGGGCAGGCCTTCTTCGGCCTCAAGGGGTTTTTTGATTTCGGTCACGAGCCGTTGGATATCTACGTTGACACTTTTGGCTTTATGCGATTTGGCGTATTCAACGGCCTGTTCACCTGCAATGGCGCCGAACACGAAGGCCCCGGTCAGGTACTGGTGAGGCACTGCGGCGCAGTCCCCGGCAGCGTAAAGGCCGGGCACGGTCGTCTCCGTATCCTTGTTCACGAGAATGCCCGACATGCTGTGGCCGCTGCAAAGAGAGATCTCTTCCATTCCCTGCTCGACTGAATCCCAACGCCGGTAATCTTCTCCCCGCTGTTTATGGAACTCGCCGCGAAGCGTACGCTCCGTCCCCCAGAGGATCTTTTCGAGTCCGGTAATGGTCTCTTCCGGCAGGTGGTCCAGCTTCAGGTAGACCGGACCTCTTCCTTCCAGGAACTCACGCCAGACGGCGAGGAACATATCCCCAGACCAGTAGCCGTGCGACCAGTATTTCTCACCGTGGGCATTGACCCCGTAGCCGCCGCGCGGGATGACAACATAGCCGCATGCCGGCCCGTTGAAATCTTTCATGAGAAGGTTCGTCTGAAAGCATTCGAGGTTCACCAGTTCCGCGCCGGCATCATAGGCCATGGCAAAACCCTCGCCCGTGTTGCCCGGGAACTCATAGACACCGCTCAGATAGCCGTCTCTGGGGAGGCCGAATTTGCCTACCGCTCCGGCGGTAAGAATTACAGTCGGGGTTTTGATGAAGTAAAACTCTCCGGAGCGCATGTTGAACCCGACCATTCCGGCAACGCTTCCGTCATCAGCGGTTATCAGCTTCGCGGCCGGTGTTCTGTCCAGGACCGTTACCCCTAATTTCCTTACCCTTTTGGCAAGGGCCCGTTTAATGTCCTCGCCGTCCATGGCCAGATACAGCGGGTGCTCAGTGGGATGGAGATAGCTCGCCTTGTAGTTTCCGTTTTCATCGATCGGGAATAAATCGCCGGGCACGCGCCCCGTAAAGTCTTCAAGGTCCTTTATCACCTGCAGGCTCTTCTCCCCGAGGACATAGGCGCATTCCTGGTCGAGAACACCTTCCGTCACCTTCGTCAGTGCCTCCACCACGTTTTCGGGGGTGCCGTACCCCGGGACTGCGACGATGTTGAGCGCGTCCATTCCTCTTCCAATAGCGCCCGATGTTTCAATCGGTCCCTTGTCCAGGACCACCACCCGCGCCGAGGGATTTCTTTCCTTTGCCTTGATTGCGGCCATCGTGCCGGCGCTTCCACCTCCGACGATTACAACATCAGCTTCGAGAGTAGTGATTTCCATTCCTTTTTTCTCCTGCATTCGGTGTCCTAATTTAGTAACACGTTGTTGCCTCAAACTTCTTTCTCCTAAAACGCCGATTTCCTCTTTTGCAACTGAAGTTGCATGCTGAATAGCAAACCGCAGCCAGGGAGGTCAAATTCATAAAATTCATGCACCGTATAACCTTTAGTTATAGGTACAAATTTGTCTTTATAGGTTTCAGATTGGGCGGATGGAACAAAAATGTATCGAGATATAATTGAACGTATTTTTATGCAGATGTTGATTTGTAAAGGATGCAAAAGGTTACAAGCCACACTTCCCGGGGACATGTCGAGAGATACGAAGAGAAATTCAGGAATTTATTGCCAAGGTGTAGAATTAAAATCGGGAGTGCATGTGCTCTTGTTCTAGTCGTCTTGCTTGATGGATGATTTGCTAATCGACTTCTTTATTATTGGAGGCAAAATTGGTACCATGGGAGGAGAAATAGACTTGGACTCGATCTTCTGAAAAAGGAATTCAAGAAAGACTTTTTCGGGCTTGGAGAATTTCCTGCCTTCATAATGGTAAATATGAAACTCCTGGACGACTTCAAAATAAGGCGCCCGGATTTCATCAAGAATTCCGAGCTTGAGTTCCCGTTCCACGCAGCACTGAGGCAGGAAGGCAAATCCGTATCCACAACGAACGCACTCCTTGATGGCCTCCGTATTGTTCAGTTCCAGCTTCGGTCGAAGGCTTATTTTCCTCTCCTTCAGCCACTGCTCGACTATTTCCCGTATATCTGAACCCCTTTCACGAGTTATAAACGGCAAATTCTGAAGTTGGTCCCATCCGGCATTCCTGGTCTTTATTCCAAGCGGTTTCCCGGCAACGATGATGATTTTGTCCTCATAGAAAAGGTGGCGTATTACTTTTTTTTCTTTGATGTCCGCACTGATAAAACCAAAATTCAATTCCTTTTGCCGCACTGCTTTAATAATCCGTTCAGAATTGTGCAGAAAGATCTCGACATTGATTTCGGGGTACATTGAAGAGAACTGCTCAATAAGCCTCGGTATAATATAGATGCCGAGCGTGAGATTCGAGCCGAACTTCAGGGTCCCCCTTACATGATCTCCACTCTCCCTGATCGCGGTCAAAGACTCGTTGTAAGTGTTCAAAATTTGATGCGCATAACCGAGCAGCAGGTTTCCTTCTTCGGTGAGTACAAGTTTGTTGTCCCTCACGAAGAGCTTCACTCCGTAGAGTTCTTCCAGGTACTGGATCTGCTTGGTAACCGCCGGCTGAGTTAGATGCACCTCCTCCCCGGCAATTGAAATGCTGCCGTATTTGGCAACGAGTGTGAAAGTTTTGTAAATGCTGATGTCCACTGAAAATCCCGCGCATGGTGAGCGTTGAAATAAAGCCGTCAAACGGTAACTGCAAAAACCCAGCAAGTCAACATAAAGAGAGCCTCCATAAGCGGCGGGCACAGGTCGTGCCAAATCGAAATTATAGGTTTAAATCATGCGTTCCGAGTGGAATGCCTTCTCACATCGGATCTCGGCATCGCTGATAGAGCCATTTCAAACCATTTCCTTTCAACGAACCTTCTGACATTTCCATATATATGCCCCCACTCCTTTGAAGAACCGAAGAGGCGGGGTTTGACGTGCTGATTGCGGCGGGCATCCTTTCCGCAATCAAGATGCCCGGACCATATCTTGATACGCCAGGGTCGCAAGGTTTTGGCAAGCGAGTGTGAACTTTCGCTGAGCCTGAGCAGGTAGCTGCTTTAAAGGTTTATTACTAACAGTGAAAAGATCTCATGACTCTTGAGCTAAAGGATCGCCCAATATGAAGAAGTCGATGTCACTTCAAAGAAAAAGACCGATGTTTCGAGGTCGACGCAAAAACGGTAGGCGGACATGCAGAAACTGAACGGGTCTCTTGGAATTGCGGCATAATCCCTTTCCCAGATGTTCTTCTTGAACTTTAGCTTGCCCCAGCGCGTACACCCCTGGCGTCGCGGTCTGTGGAGCCTTAGTTAAGTAAAGAAAGACATGAATACCCTCGCCTCATTTCACAGGAGGTGCGACACGCCTGGGAAAAGTCTGCTCTTCATTGCCGTTGCTATTGCAATTCTCGCATTGTGGCTGCCCGCAGGGAATCTTCACGCAGCAGACGAAAGCGATGATGACTCTCTCGGCCAGGGCAACGTGTATCAAAGTGAGGGAGATGTATATTTCAGAACAGGAGACTACCCAAAGGCCCTTGAGATGTACGAAAAGGCCCTGCCGTTCTTTATTAGGGCTAATGATCCTATCGGTCAGGGCAATGCGTATATGGGTGAGGGAAATGTCTATTTCATGACCGGAGACAACCGGAACGCCCTTGAGATGTACGAGAAAGCCCTGCTGTTCTTTGTCAAGGCCAACGATCCTATCGGCCAGGGTAATGTGTATAAGGGTGAGGGAGACGTTCACGGCGGCACAGGAGACAACCTGAAGGCCCTTGAGATGTATGAGAAGGCCCTGCCGTTCTTCGTGAAGGCCAACGATCCTCTGGGCCAGGGCAATGTGTATCAAAGTGAGGGAGATGTCTATCATAGAACCGGAGACAATGGGAAGGCCATTGAGATGTATGAGAAAGCCCTGCCGTTCTTCGTGAAAGCCAACGATCCTCTGGGCCAGGGCAATGTGTATATTGGTGAGGGAGACGTCTATCTTAGAACCGGAGACAATGGAAAGGCCCTTGAGATGTATGAGAAGGCCCTGCCGTTCTTCGTGAAGGCCAACGATCCCCAGGGCCAGGGCAATGTGTATCAAAATCAGGGAGATGTATATTTCAGAACAGGAGACAACCGAAAGGCCCTTGAGATGTATAAGAAGGCCCTGCCGTTCTTCGTGAAGGCCAACGATCCTCTGGGCCAGGGCAATGTGTATCAAACTGAGGGAGATGTCTATTATAGAACCGGAGACAATGGGAAAGCCCTGGAGATGTATGAGAAAGCCCTGCCGTTCTTCGTGAAGGCCAACGATCCTCTGGGCCAGGGCAATGTGTATAATGGTGAGGGAGACGTTTACGGCAGTACAGGAGACAACATGAAGGCCCTTG
>JBKQLC010000103.1:0-3569 GCA_052147195.1 Syntrophobacteraceae bacterium | reverse complement strand
TGGTAAACGATCTCCCGATCAAGGCCGGGACCCGCTTTACCCGGGAGTTGTTCGACAAGGTATGGGACTATCACAACGAATGGACAGCGGGATTCTTCGCCGAATTAGACCGCCTCGGCGATGCGGGACGTTTCGACCGCGGTAAGGCGCCGGTCATAATGGAACTTTTGAAACGGCAACTGGTTTCGCCGCGCTACATCCAGCACAGCGCCCGTGTGCTGTTTGTCGTAGCGGAAGCGAGCGAGCAGGAGCGCGAGCAGATTCTGGAGGCGATCTTCGATTTATCCCGGGAAGAAATCGTGGAACGGGTGAAAGCAGGCAAGATTGGCGAAAAAGCCCTGGAAGCGCACGACTATGTTTATGATGTCTTCCCGGACAGGGCAGGGAACCAGGGACTTCACAGATTGGCTTAAGCCATACCGCATATTCCGAAAGACCCGGGATGGCAGCCGACTTCTCGTTTCCCCGGCGAGCCATTACCGGTTCTTTACGGCCGCACAGCCTTGAATTGCCGGACGGGCTCGTTTGTCACTGGCTTACGGCGGCAGGATTGACGTCCGCATGGGGGACGTTGTCCGCAGAGATTCTGTCACGCCGCCATGCACACCGGAAATATTCGTTCCATGACTTATCGTAGTCTTTGATGGCTCTGATATAGGTTGCGTACACTCCGCTGGTTCCTTGCCCACCAAGATTCGGGTGAACTCTGAGCATGAATTCGCTCGCGCCGACATGACGGTTCTTGTTGCCCCAGTCGTAGGTATACCCAAGCCGCGTCCATGGAGCGGTATTCTGCGGAGCAGAGGGATTGTAGTACGTTGTGGCGGCATTATACGCAAACCACGTCTGGTAGGTCTGGTCCGTGGAAAAGAAAAGATAGGGATTGGGGAAAGCCCATTTCTTGCAATCCAAACCCGATACATTGATAGTTTCATCGAGTTGAACCGCCACCTCGGCCTTATGACCGGTGATCCCCGGGTCAGGCGTTGGCCTGTAAAGATCTTCCACGTTGACCCAGATCTCCAGGACCACATCATAGTTCCTTCTCGGGTTTAACCCGATCAACCGCGTAACCCTTTCTTTGCTGGGAGGACAGGATTCAAAATACTGGGTCCAAAAGAAATTACGCAACTCGGGCACGACTGTCACCCACAAACCCTGCGTCAAGACCGATGTTGCCTCACCGCCCGCGGGGTGATCAACTCCGCCTTTGTCTTTTCCACCGAACATACACGGATAATACCAGTCCAGGTAAGTCTGCCTGGACATAAACGCCGCCACACGGATGCGCGACTTCCCGGGGGTTCCTTCCCAGCTTATCTTGCCTCCATGGAGTCTTGCATTGTTGATAGGGTCTGCCGGCCAAGACCCAGCATATTGGCGAGGCGGCACAATCGCAAGCAGGCTGTTGGAGGTTTCACCGGGTGTTGCAGGCTTCGCTGTCTCATCACATGCCTTCTCAAATTCCAAACAGTCATTCTTTGTCCATGAACCCGTTTCCCACGTTGGAGCCTGGTTGCAATCGGCCGTATAGCCGCAAAATCCGGTCTGATACCAAGTTGCGTTCAAGAACGTACGAGAAGCGAGCATACGAAAGTAGCATAGCCCCTTGTGGGCGCTTGGAAGTGCGGACGGGCACAAGGCCCTATGCTACATCAACTTGAACGCAACTTGCTATGAGCCGTTAACGCGAGGATCAATAACAAACTCGGCCCCAGGGTATGCCTCATGAATTTGCCTATGTGCATCTGTCATTCTCCTTCAGGGATAAACGGCTCCAACTTGAATTCGCGCAAAATTTGACCGGGAGGTCCTGAGGAACCCCTCGGAATCTGGTTCCAAAAGCTTTTGGAAAGCCCCATGTCTGTAAAGCATACGGTACTGCAATCAAAAAACTTGAACGTCAAAAAGTGATTTTTAGAAGGGAAAGAGCAGGATCGTATCAGGACATGAGATACTGATGTCTATGTGATGTCATATCTCTCCCAATCCGGTGCGTCGAAAAGATCGGCATTGAGCCGGCACACTTCTCCTCTAGTGTTGTGGGTAGGGAGATTCCAAGAGGGACTGCGTTCAGGGATGTGGCTGCACTCAGATCGTGTCCGAGGATTCACGAGGGTACGAGCGCCTTTTTAGCTGTGTAAAGTGGGGGTACAGCCATGTAGCCACGTAGGGTGGGCACAATTTTTCCGTGCCCACCAGTTCTTAATGCGCCGGATGCGCTTGGTGGGCATGAAAATACCATGGCTACATCGCGGAGGATAATGAGACCGGTCAGGCTCGTTGTCGATCGCCCGGCCCAATGGACAGGGGCCGACTCCCGGGTGTGGTCAGAACTTTCCGGTATCTTTAAAAAAGTCGCTCATTAGGGAGACCAGCCCATCTTCGAAGAAAAACAGGGTCACTCCCTCGTTCTCATAGGGCTCATTTTTCCGGTTGGTTCCCCTGTTTCTCCAGTGGGCTGCGACCTTATCCTGTTGGGCAATGGTGTGCTCGACAGTAAAGGTGAGTTCAGGGTACTGGCGGAAAAGAATTTGAAAGAATTTGAGGATTCTTTCCTTGCCGATTAGCGGCTGAGTCTTTGGAAAAAAAAGGCGGGCATCTTCTTTTAGAAAATTCGCCATTTGCCCCAGACTTTGGGTGCTGAGGAATTCAAAAAATTGAGTCACCTTACTGCTAAGATCTCGCATGCGGCTTCTTCCCGAAGTGGGGCCGACTCACTGCATCCCCTTTTAGTTGATTCCGCAGCAACTGAGTGAGCCGGTTGTACCGGGCTACACTGATTTGTGGATATTTAGCCTCAGCCCTGCTTCAACAATGAAAGCTTCATCGAAGCCAGTCCTTCAGTTCGTAATTTGTCACATATACCACTACGCCCGGTTTCCTGCCACATTCTTCTACCTCCAGAATCCGTAAGTCGTGTCCGACGAAGCCACTTGCTCCAGTGTTTTCCAGTAGTTAAGGTTTTTATATGAGCTGCAATCATTTCGACTCAAAAGGACCCTCGAATTCCCCCGGCGCATTCGAAAGAACGGTTGCAACGAAAAATGCCTACGTTTCTGCAATCACCGATCCATGCATTGCTTCTCGCGGACTTCGTCGAAGCGCATCTTCCAGCGGCTGTCAGCACATTTGGAGGAAACCATGATGGCAGGCACTCGAATAGAAACTGATAGCCTCGGCGAAGTTCATGTTCCCGCCGACAGGCTTTGGGGTGCACAAACACAGCGCTCGCTCGAACATTTTAGCATCGGCAGAGATTTGATTCCCCGCGAAATGATCACCGCCTACGCGATCTTGAAGAAGGCCGCCGCCTTCGCCAACCACGATGGCAAGCGGCTTGCCGGCCAGCCATACGAACTGATCGTTCAAGTCTGTGACGAGATCCTTGCGGGCCAACATTATGACATGTTTCCGCTGCACGTGTGGATGACCGGCAGCGGCACCCAATTCAACATGAACGTCAATGAGGTCATTTCCAACCGCTGCTGCCAGGTCGCCGGCACCCCGCTCGGGAGCAAGACGCCGGTTCACCCGAACGACCATGTCAACATGGCGCAATCATCGAA
>JBKQLC010000102.1:0-50581 GCA_052147195.1 Syntrophobacteraceae bacterium | reverse complement strand
GTAGCCACACAGCAAAGAAAAAAATGAATTTACATGGGTACACATTGCAGGTTGTTTTAGAATAATATTCCAAAACGAATCAGTAACTTAATCCCATTTTGTAGTCGGATTTTCCGGGGAACTTCGGATTAACGAGGCGATTTATCAGATGACTTTTGCCGGGATGGAATATCTGTTCGTTAGGGATGGGCAGACGCTGACCGGCGTGATCAGCCTTTCGGATATCATGGGCCACATTTGCGATGCGGTGAGAGCCTGCCGGGTGTAGCCGGGCTGAGTTTGAGGTGTGGGGGGCCCCAAACAAGATATTGCCGCCCTGCAGATGAACCCGAGGCCAAGAAGGGGTCCTGTCTGCTACTCCCTCTGCCCTATGGCTATCATGCGGTGGTTCATGAAGCCATAATCACCATGGTCCATGCGTGTAGAGAAATCCGTGATCGTCCTGATGCCTTTGAATCCAAGCTGGCCGAGCAGTTCAGACATTTTCCCGGGCTCATAGAAGCGAATCGAATAAGTACGGTCTCGGAGAAGGCCACTTTTCTTGCTGAGAACCATCTCACGAACAGATACGGTATCAGCCTTCATTTCACGTCGGCGGCAGACCAGGATGTCATCACCAATCTCATGCCAGGCGTCAGGTTTGAATTTGCTCCTTACGGCCGATCCGTCGGCGAGGTCAACCAGGAGCCAGCCACCAGCGCGAAGCAGCCGTTTGGCTTCGATTAAAATTTGTATGTCAGCCGAAGGGTCCCCTAGATACCCCAGTGAATTGCCCATAATCAGCACGTGGTCGAAAACTTCCGAGGAAAGGCCGGTTCTTCGGGCATCGGCCAGGACGCAATCCACAATGTGATTGTGTT
This sequence comes from Syntrophobacteraceae bacterium, assembly GCA_052147195.1. Lineage (GTDB taxonomy): Bacteria > Desulfobacterota > Syntrophobacteria > Syntrophobacterales > Syntrophobacteraceae > SbD1. Next base: position 49,721 of record JBKQLC010000102.1, on the reverse strand, counting down.
CTCGGGCTAATGACCTGGAGCGATTGAGCAGGAATGCCGAGAAATCGACCAGCACACATCTTGAAAAACCTCGCTTGCTGAGTTCCCGGCTGTGACGTCCATGGCCTCCGCAGAGGTCCAGAATCCTGTGGGTGGAACGGATCGGAAGCAATTGGCAGATAAGGTCCACCTCCCGCCCGGTTATCTCGTCATCGCATACGGAACGGGCGTCGGTGAGAAGATAGAACTCATCGAACATCGTTTTCCACCACTCGGGATCGACTTTGATGGTCATCACGACTCCGGACTCGCCCCAAAATCAAAGAGTCCATCTGAGGCAATAATGGCAGGACTGCCACCCCATGGCTGCATTCGAGCGATCTCAAGCTCTTCTTCTTCAATTTTGACAATCCCGTCCAGTTCACCGGAAAGCCACATTTTCTCCAACGTCAGGCAGTCAGACCAGAGTGCACTACCATAGTCGCTGAGCGATTCGATCTGAGGGGCGCTGATAACCCGGGGACGGAGCGCCACCTTGATGGGGCCAAGCAGATATGTAAAGCGATGCTCCACTGCCAACGTTTCCTGCATTTGGACAACCCCCGACAGGTCTTCATACTTTATCGCCAGGATGGCCTCATTGATTCGTTTTACCGCGTCCCGTATACTCATCTCCGAGCGAAGTACTGCCAGCGGCTGCACGCCGCCCCCGCTTCCAACGTTTGTCGGCACCCCGCCATAACGGCCGAGAAATCCCAAAAGCCCTCCAGGGCCCACAAGACAACGAAAATCAGTTTGACAGCGCTCCAGCATCACGCGCCTTTGGTCATGGTCCAGGATTGGGATCTCTTCCGCCCACGAGCCAAGGGGGATTTTTTCCTGGACGATGTAGTTCCCCTGACCGAGCGCAAGCTCGATCGCTTCAGAGGCATCCGGGTTCACTACCCCCACACGTACACCCCTGCCGGAATACCCTCTTTCGGGCTTTAGAACCAGGTCGTTCCAATTACGGCGTGTCCACTCGATCAAATCGCTAATCTCTTCGCCGCCAGGTCCAACCGTACGGCGTGGAAGGAACTGACGGGTCCAGGGGGTTCTCTGCACAATCTCGCAGTGAAAGCGGTCACGGTGAGGACCGCCTATAACTTCAAACATGCTTTTGACATTTATAGGTTCAGTTCCACGGGGGTTGATCACGCGCCCTTCACGAACGGCCTGCAGAAGCGGGGTCAGGTCGTGTTTGCGATGAAGAGACAATAGGACATCCGAGTTGAAATCCACGAAAATGACCGATACGGGTTGATCCCTCCAGCAGACTCGTCCATTTTTGAGTTCCAGTTGCCGGGGGCTCATCAGAGCACCGGTGATTCCATCGATAGCGCTGAGGTGGCAGGCAAGGTTGATATTCTCGGTTACGTCCTCAAGGGTTTCTTCTTCAGCCACCACAGCAATCACGCCCGTATTCTTACCTTCACGGGCCTGATGGGCTGCAAGAAGCATCTCCACAAATCCGTAGACCGGAAACAAAAGAGGGTGGTCGAAGTCCAGATCGACCCCAATGGGCGAAATGCTGTTGAGGCTTGACCAGACGGCTTTGCCGATAATCTGGGTTATGCGCTGATAGTCCCATCCGCCGGGGCTGCCGAGGTTCCACTCTGAATGGTACCCCTGGAAAGATTTCATTTCATGTTCTCCTCATCATTCATATGGCGTATGAATCCCCTGAGCCGCTTCTCGATCAGGTGGAAGGGCAATTCTCCTCCTTCGAGCAACAGTCTGTGGAACCTTTCATGGCCTATTTGACCCGCACAGGCCTCTCTCAGCCGCAGGATTTCAAACCGGCCTAAACTATAACAGAGTTGATAGCCGGGATTGAGCCGGAATCGATCCACCTGGGCTCTGGCTTCTTCCGGACTAAACCCGGCGGTTGTCAAAAGTTCGATTGCATCATCCGGGGTCAGCCTTTCCGAATTCAACCCGACATCTATCTGGCAGCGTGCTGCTCTCCATAGCCTGCGCTTGCGGTCAACCAGCCGGTCCATGGGCTGATCGGCATACCCGAACTCGGTCAGGAGCGACTCGACATAATAAGCCCATCCTTCGTAAAAGAGAGGGGATTCAATTTGGCTTCGCACCGGATTTTGAATCATTCTCCTTGTAGAATCCAATAAATAGTGGCCCGGAAAAGTTTCATGGGCGGTAAGGAACTTGTACTCCCTGTGAAAGCGCTTCCTGAGAAGCTCCGAGGATTCATAGTTCCTTCGATGTTGCGTGGTAATGAAAAAAAAGTCCTTTTCCCCGGGGTCCTTCGAAAAGGCCGCGCTGAAGGAAGCCGAACCGCGCACGGATTGAAGATAGGCGGGAGTTTGACAAACCACCGGCCATCCCTCCGGAAGGACACCTCTGAAACCATGAGAATAAAAAAAGCTCTTCAGTCTTTCCATTTCGCGCTGGTATAGCGTGATTGTATCTATGCTGTCAGCTTCGGCTGGGCAATAATCATGATACAATTGCCGCCACGATTTGCCGGGTGCTATATCCTTTTGTATTTTCTCCAATTCTGCAAGGTTTTCCCACCATTCTTCGACGGCAATCTCAAAGATTTCGGAGAGATTTCGAACCGAGCCGAACCTGTCGCGCAGCGTGGCTTCCAGATCCGGAACGGCAAACTCCCGGTCGGGCACCGGGTCAAGGGAACTAAGGAATCTGCCGAAAACTGCGAGAACACCCCGGGTCTTCTCAAATCCAGCCGCAAGTCGCCCGCAGTCCCGCGTGTTCAGTGACTTCGCCGTTTCACACAGATACCTCTCACAATCGTCCAGCATGGAGAGCGCGGCCTGATGATAAGTTGCGGGAACCTGACCGATATTTCCGGTGGCCTGTTCTAACAGGCGTGGAATTGCGCAGAGGCGCGCCAGGGTTCTTTCTATCCTCTCCTGATGATCGCCGGCCGGTTTGGTGAGGGCATGGTCTAACCCTATAAATGCTATCTTTAAATATATCAAGGGATTGTGCCGCCACAAACGGTTTTCGTCCAATTCGATCAAGATGCCGGCAACGCTGCAATTAAGCAATTCCAGATCTGTCAGTTTCTCGAGGTCCACCTCGCCAGGCGTGGGCAAATTGAATTGTCGCTGAAACTCCCTGAGGGTGAAAATATATTCTTCGATCAAGTCCGGATCGAAGTTTTCCATCTGGTCGTAATACATGCTCGCCGACGCGACGCGGGGAAGAAAATGGAACTCATCGCTTGCGCACATTACGGGAAAGCGTTTTGCCAGGAAATCTAAATAGCTTTGAGCAATTTTCTCCTGAGATTGCGGCATAGAAATGCTCCATTTTCCGTAAAGCTGGTTTCCGTAGTTTATGATACCACTTTTCGAAAATGGGAAAATCGGAGGTTCTGACCCCTAGTATCATGATATCGTGGCAGGTGTAAGCAAAACTGTACAGGGGCATGCGCCTGGAGCCAACTTCAGCAGCGGCGCTGGAGCCCTTCGGCTCCCCCGGCTTCAATCGGATTTGATACAGCGGATAAATGGTGTGGACTCGTATTATTGACGCGGTGTATATATGGCGACGCTTCCGGTTCTTGAGCGATAGCGGCCTGAGCGGAGCCAAAAACTTGTCGAACTCATGGCAACTTCGAGCCCTGATTGCTATATTGAGAACTCATCATTCATGGAAGGTGATGATACGGGGCTTCAATTGACGACTGACCTGAATCTTATCGAGGCGGGTTGTGTAACTCCCGTCTGAATCTCGGAAAGGGACCAATGAAGAAGAAAATATCAATCGTTCTCGTGCTGGCTGTCTTTGCTCTCCCGGGCATTCTTTTCGCCAGGGACGTTCTCGAAGAGGTAAAAGCGCTTCCAATAGTGAAGAGTCTCTTACCTGCGCAAGTGCAGGTGATAGAGGCAAGAGATCTCGGGAGTCTCTTCGAGCTTGTGGCACAGGAGCCCATGAGAGAAAAACAGATATTCTACGTTACGAAAGACGGAGAATATCTGATTGCGGGGAGCTTGATCAACAAAGATAAGGTGAATCTGACTCAGGAACGATCGGGAGAAGTAAACCGGGTCGATATGTCCAAGGTCCCTCTGAAGGATGCCCTCCAGATAAAAAGAGGAAATGGAGCCAAGAAGCTCATAATGTTTACCGATGTCGACTGCCCTTTTTGCAGAAAGGCTTATGACTGGCTAAAGGGGCAGACCGACTACACTCTTTATATATTTTTCTATCCCCTGGATATACATCCCAAATCTCCGGGAAAAACCTTGCAGATTCTTTGTTCAAAAAATCAGGAAACGGCTCTTGAGAATGCACAGTCCGACAAGGAGATAGATTCTCAAAAATGTGAGGCGGGCGAAAAAATGCTTGCCAGGCACAAAGCCGTTGCCGGGGAAGTTGGAGTAGACGGAACACCTCTTTTCCTGACGGATAGCGGCAAAAGAATAACGGGTCTTCAGGTGCCTGCATTGACAAGCTATTTGAAAAATTAACGTGACTGGTCCCCTGATCGAATAAGGGACCGAAGGACCCGCATGTTTTCTTTATCTTCTTTGAGGTCCTTCCCTTTAGGGGTCTCCAGGACCATCGGGTGATCGCGGAACCTGGGGTCGTTCAGCAGGAGCCGAAATCCGTTCAGGCCGATTTTGCCCTTACCGATGTGTTCATGCCGGTCAACGCGGGAGCCGAGTTCACGTTTGGAATCATTCAGGTGAAAGAATCTGAGCCTGTCGATTCCAATTGTTTCGTCAAATCTCGATAGCGTAAGAGAGTAGGCTTCTTCATCACGGATATCGTATCCGGCCCCAAATCCGTGAGCGGTGTCGTAGCATACGCCCATTGTTTTGCCGAATCCGGAGTTTGTCAGGATGAAGCTGATTTCCTCGAAGGTCGACCCAAGGCTCGAACCCTGGCCGGCTGTGTTTTCGATGAGAATCGAGACCGACTCCACTCTAGAGGCTTCAATTGCGCGGTCCAGGTTTTTTACAAAATGAATGAGGCCCGCCTCCGTGCCCTCTCCAAGGTGCGCACCGGGATGCATTGTCAGGTACTTTATCCCAAGCGCGGCGCAGCGCATCAGTTCCTCGGCAAGAGCGGTGATCGATCTGGAAAGGATCAGTTCGTCCCGGGCGGCGAGATTGACTAGATAGATGCCATGTGATGCAACCGGAATACCGCCGGTTTGCCCCCACCTGGATTTGAAGAGCCCAATTGCCTCGGGGCTGAGTTTGCCCGAACGCCACTGCCTGTGGTTAGTGGTGAAAATCTGCAGCGCATTACCCTGGATTTCCTTAAGGCGGTCGAAAGCCAGGTGAATTCCACCTGCAATTGACATGTGAGCGCCTAGACTCGGCACTTTGAAACCCCTTTCGAGGCCGTCGGCAGTTGCCTTGTACCTCATTGACCGGTTTGTGTTTCGGCAGCATTTGAATTATTGTTGCTCTGCTGAAATAATAAGAACTGTTTCGAGGCTGATTCATCTGCACCCCTGGGAGAAAAGAAAATGATCGAGCGATACACTCGTCCTGAAATGGGGCGAATCTGGACACTTGAGAATAAATACCGCAAATGGCTGGATATCGAGCTTGCTGTCTGCGAGGTGCTCTTCGAAAGAGGCGCGATCCCTCCTGAAGACTATAAAAGTATAAAGGGAAAGGCCAACTTCGACGTTAACAGAATCGAAGAAATCGAGCGCGAGACCCATCACGATGTTATAGCATTTCTGACGAGCGTGGCTGAATTCGTGGGTCCTTCGGCGAGGTTTATTCATGAAGGCCTTACATCGTCCGATGTTTTGGATACTGCTTTCGGACTTCTCCTAACAGAAGCATCCGGCCTCCTTGTCGAAGATATCGAAAAGCTTCTTGCAGTTTTGAAAAGAAGGGCCTTCGAGTTCAAGAACACGGTGCAGATCGGGCGTTCTCATAACGTGCACGCCGAACCCATTACGTTCGGACTAAAGCTCGCGGTCTGGTATTCGGAAATGGAGCGCAATCGTGACCGTATGCTGCAGGCCCGGGAAACAATTCGGGTGGGGAAGATATCCGGCGCGGTCGGCACATACGCAAACATAGCCCCGGAAATCGAAGACGCCCTATGCGCGCGGCTTGGGCTCAAGCCCGCTTCAGTCAGTACGCAGATAATCCAGCGCGACAGGCACGCACACTTTTTCTCGACGCTTGCCATAATCGGGTGTTCAATCGAGAAGATTGCAACGGAGATTCGCCTGCTCCAGCATACGGAGATAAGGGAAGTCGAGGAGTACTTTGCGCCCAGCCAGAAGGGGTCCTCCGCGATGCCCCACAAACGCAATCCGATTTCCACGGAGAACCTCTCCGGCCTTGCGCGCGTGCTGCGGGGTAACGCCATGGCCGCGATGGAAAATGTGGCGCTGTGGCACGAACGCGACATCAGCCATTCGTCGGTAGAACGCGTTATAGGTCCTGATTCCACCATCCTTCTCGACTACATGCTGGCACGCCTTACACGCGTTCTGGACGGGCTTGCAGTGTTTCCGGACAATATGAAACGTAACATGTCCGTTTCCGGGAACCTTTTCTTTTCACAGCAGGTCTTGCTTGCTCTGATTCAGAAGGGGATATCCAGAGAGGAAGCATACCGGATAGTCCAGCAGGACGCGATGTCAGTCTGGAACAAGGGTGGAGATCTCAGAGATGAACTAAAAGGCGATGAGCGGGTAACCAGCCGGCTGACAGCCGGTGAGATCGATTCCCTATTCGATTTGAAGTATCACCTTAAAAACGTGGATCTAATATTTGACAGGGTGTTCGGTGCAAAATAGGCGTAAAATTTTATAATGCGCCATCGAGGCAATGCCCGGGTCCTGCTGTCTGGATTATAATATCATTTAAAAGATCTAATTTTACAGGCGTCCAAGTGAATCATAAACCCGAACTGCTGGCCCCTGCCGGCAATATCGAATCTTTTTTTGCCGCTGTCCAAAGCGGTGCGGATGCGGTCTATCTGGGCTTGAAAAAGTTCAGCGCCCGGGCGACCGCAGCCAACTTTACCCTCGAGGATCTCGCCACGCTGATCCCGTTTGCGCACAAACGGGGTGTCCGCATCTACACCGCTCTGAACAGCCAGATTGTATCAGGCGAGATTCCGGAACTGCTCGATACGCTTAGCGCTCTTTCATCGCTCAAACCGGATGCCCTGATAGCACAGGACGCCGGGATTTTTCATCTTGTGCGGCGCTGGTTTCCCGGCCTCAGATTACACGCAAGCACGCTTACAGCAGTTCACAATTCTGCCGGGGTTAGAACTCTTCAGCAAGTCGGCGTCCACCGGGTGGTCCTTGCCCGTGAACTGAATCTGGCAGAGATCGAAGAAATATGCTCCGGCACGGAAGCCGAACTGGAAATCTTTATCCACGGCGCCCTGTGTTATTCCTACTCGGGGCTGTGTTTGGCGAGCAGCTTCAGGGGGGGACGAAGCGGCCTTCGCGGTGAGTGTGTCCAACCATGCCGCTTGAAGTTCCGTCAGGGTAGAAAGGAGGGGTATTTCCTTTCATGCAGCGATCTATGCGCCCTCTCGCTGATTCCACGACTCAAGCGGCTGCGAATCGCCGGATTCAAAATAGAAGGCCGGATGAAGCCTGCGGCCTATGTTGCCGACGTTGTGAGGGCCTACCGGGCGATTCTGGACGCCGAATCCGGTGACCGGGAAAAAGAAGCTTTGACGCTTGCAAAGGAATTACTCACGCAGGCTCCTTCCAGACGCCTGACCTCCGGTCATCTGGAGGAGGCAGGGAAAATTCTGGCGCCACACCGTTCCGGGTCGAGCGGCGCCTGGTCTGCCACGGTCAAATCCGTTCAGGGTGGCCGCGTCCTGGTCGATTTGCGCTCTCAGATCGCAAAGGGCGATCGGCTTCGCCCGGAATCCTCCGCAGGGAGAGAAGTGGAGGCCTTTTCCGTATCGGGTATTTTTGACGGCTCAGGGAAAACCGTTCTCTACGCGCAAGCCGGCGCCCAAGTATATCTTGCCTGTTCAAAAACGCTTCGTCCGGGGGACAGGCTTTTCAAGGTTGGGACAAAATCGGAACCTGCCGCAGCAATATGGAAAAAAATAAGGGAGGAAGTTCCCGCAGCTATTCGCTTTAAATCTAAATTCCCTCAAAGGCAAACCATTCTGGACGACCTGCAAAAGCCTGCGGATGCCAAAACAAAGCTGAATGAAACCCTCATCCTGAAATTAGGCTCTCCGGACGACCTGGTGGACGCCTTACGATCTTCCGCTGGAATGGTTCTACTAAGCGCAACCAAGAATAACCTGGAGCGCATTGCCAAACAGCGGTTTTCTCCACCCCAGATGAAAAAACTTGGATTCTCCTTACCTGCGCTTATTTCTGAAAAAAGGGACCTCCAATATTACAGGGCCGCTGTAGCGTGGTTTATAAACAAGGGTTTTCTGCTATGGGAGATCAACAATTGGGGACATTTCGATCTGACAGGGCAGGGCAGGGGAGTGCGCCTTGTTGCTGGATCGCGGCTGAATCTGCGTAACAGCGCCGCCATCGCCCAGGCTGCTGAACTGGGATGTTCGTGGAGCGTTCTTTCCCTTGAGACCACAAAGGAAGAACTGAGGGAACTTGCGCTGAACAGATTCAGCTCCAGAGTGGTTCTTGCGGTCTATTGCTGGCCGCCGCTTTTTACATCGCGCCTGGCTCTTGATCTGTCCGAGGACAGGCCGTTTCTGAGCGCCCGAAATGAGGCTTACCATCTGATAAAGCAATCCGGCCGCACAGAAATCTATGCCGACCGGCCCGTGAGTTGGCTCGATCAACTCCCTGTTCTTAGATCTTTTGGCTATAGCAATTTTCTTATCGATGTCGGCGAAGGTCCGGGTAAGCGGCCACATGCCATGCAAGCGGCTTTGAGCGGGTTTGCCGCTTCAAGGTCGCCGGCTGACTACGCCCTCTTCAACTTCGAGCGGAGGCCCTGATTCACGGGACCCACCAGCACGGTTGTGTACGAATCAGGCCGCCTTGGCTTGCCGGTTTTCGAGCATTTTCAAACTGGCTTCAATAAATGCCGGAATATCTGATGGCTGTCTGCTGGTAACGAGGTTGCCGTCAACGACCACCTCTTTGTCCATATAATGGGCCCCGGCGTATTTTATGTCCTCGGTGATCGATTTCCATCCGGTAGCCTTGCGGCCTTCGAGTTTCCGGGCCGATATCAGAAGCTGGGGACTATGGCATATGGAAAAAACCGGCTTGCCGCTATCCATGAATTCCTTGACGAACTTGACGGGCCCGGCGTGTGCCCTCAGATTGTCCGGTGAGTAACCTCCCGGTATCAACAAAGCATCGAATTCCAGAGGATTGGCTTCATCTGCTTCCATATCGATCTTAACGGGGGTATTCTGTTTCTTGCCCGTTACAGTATCGCCCTTTTTCAATCCGAGGTGCACTATCTGATACCCGGCCTTTTTGAAGGCTTCAGCAGGCAGGTTATATTCGGAATCTTCGAAATCCTTCCCGATCAATACTGCAATCTTCTTCATTTTTCTTCCTCCTGAATCAAAGTACTTTTTATAAAGATTTGCATCTGGGAGGAATTTGCAAGCCGGTTATTCATGTCCCTCCGGGACACCCTGAAACCATGAAAAGACCCGTAGGATTGGTGGAGCGGAAGCGCAACCCATCACGTCTTTTCGAACCGGACGTCTGAAGACGGATGTCGGACGATATTTTTGCGATGCCATCGAAGATCAGTTTATCAGCTTTCGCCGCATTACCATCAGGGCGACAGGGAAAAGCAGAATAAAGAACACCGTCATGTAAACGATACTCCACAGGAGATCGGCCGTCATCTCGCCGAGGCAAAAAGAGCGGCAGAGGTTGACAAGGTGGGTCAGGGGAAGCGCGAGGGAAAGGGTTTGAGCCCACTCGGGAAGGGTTGAGATTGGGAAAAAGGTCCCGCTGAAAAGAAACATCGGGGTTATAAAAAGAAAAATCGGAAGGTTGAACATGTCGATACTGGGTACGAGACCGGTAAAAACCATCCCGACAGTTCCAAAAACAAGCCCCCCCAGAAAAGAGATAGGTAATATCAGAAGACCGTGAGGAAAATGGACCAGGCCGAAAAAGCTTATAACCGCCAGCATTATAGCAGCGGCGATAACCGATTTGGTGGCGCCCCAGACGATTTCACCGGCAATGATATCTTCCAGGGAAAGCGGGGTGGCCATCATGGCATCAAAAGTCTTCTGGTAGTACATGCGCACAAATGAGGCGTAGGTGTTTTCAAAAAAGGCGTTGTACATAATAGTGATGGCAAGCAGCGCCGGGGCTATGAATTCGATATATGAAAGCTCGGTTCCATTATGGGACACCTTCCCGATAAGGGCGCTAAGGCCGACTCCGAAGGCCGCAAGGTACAACAGAGGCTCGAAAAGGGGAACGAGGAAATTAACCAGCCAGATTTTTCGGTACACGACCAAATTGCGGTTCCATACGCGCATAAAGCGCCATGAGATGTTCGCAACCTGAAGAGCGCCGGTCATTCGCGAAGCTCCCTTCCAGTGAGTCTAAGGAAAACATCTTCAAGGGTAGCCAGCCTCTTTATGCAGGTTTCCACGCAGAACCGGTCCCCGATAATATCGAAAAGCCTGTCGGCCTCCCTGCCGTAGATAATAATCCGGTGGTCGAGGACATCGTGCAGGTAGTCGTGCTCATCTACGAAATCCTTTACTTCCTGTCCCGGGTTCACGATTTCAACTACGTGGTCACCGGCATGGGAACGAATGAGATCGGCAGGTTTTCCTTCGACCAGAATCTTGCCGTGATCCATGATAATCAGTCTGTCGCAAAGCCGCGAAGCCTCATCCATGTAGTGGGTGGTAAGAAGAACGGAAAGCCCGTTTGCGCGCAGCAGTTCCAGCCTCTCCCAGACCTGATGCCTTGCCTGTGGATCGAGCCCCGTCGTCGGTTCATCCAGTATGAGCAGTTCAGGATTATTGATGAGCGCGCGCGCGAGCACCAGCCTGCGCATCATTCCACCGGAAAGGCTGGTCACCTTGTCGTCTTTTCGGCTTTGAAGAGCGATAAAATTCAGGAGTTGAAGCGCCCGGTCGCGAGCGTCCTTGCGTGCAATATTAAAATAGCGTGCAAACAACTCCAGGTTTTGGAGAACGGAGAGGTCCGGGTCGAGGTTGTTTTCCTGCTGGCATACTCCGATTCTTGCCTTTATCTGGCGCCACCAGAAGTTTATCTCAAGGCCGAAGACCTTCAGGCTGCCGGAGGTCATCGGAGAAAATCCGTATATCATGCGAATAGTTGACGTTTTACCGGCGCCGTTTGGGCCGAGCAGACCGACACATTCACCGGGAGCCAGATGAAATGATATCCCGTCAACGGCTACGTGGCCGTTGAATTTTTTCCTCAGGCCCGCAGCTTCGATTATATACGATTCGTTTTCAGCCATTTCCTGAATCTTCTCTGAATTATCATTCTCTTCCTGATGTTGGACAGAATAAGGGGTAAGGCAGTTTAGCTCAAGAAAATTCATGTCTAGGGCTGAATCAGTCCGGATTTCTTGCTCAGGGATCTCTCTCCGGCTTCCGTTGGCGCCTGTACGCCCGTCGGGAAAATGGCGTTCAGAACCGTTTTTACTGACATGAGTCCGCTTTGGAAAAGACATTGAAATGTTATGCCCCAATACCTATTTTGCTGTTCCCGCCTCCATGGTTGTGATGGCTCACACAGGGAGACCCCGCCCATTTCATATTGGAAGCGGGCGAGTACCTTGACCTCTCAAATATATAAGTTTCCAGCTGGGGAAATTGCCGGGGAGAGCCCCCCGGGCCGCTGCCGGAGATATTTAATGGCATTTTGCGGAGGCAAAGCGTATAAAGTGCACGAGTGCGGAATCACCTGGGTAACCACTCTCCGTGGGCCCCGTTATAAATTTAGGAAGGATGGACAGCGTGCCGAAATTGAGTGTTGTAGTACCGTGCTACAATGAGGAGCGGACCCTCGCCAAATCGATCAATAGAGTTTTGCAGATTGCGGATAACTCCCTATCTCTCGAAATCATTATCGTAGATGACGGATCGAAGGACGGCAGCCTCGCCATCGCTAACAGTCTCCAAAAGCAACATCCGGAAACAATAGTATTGTTGAGACACGATAAAAATCAGGGCAAAGGAGCATCTTTACGCACTGGTTTTAAAAAGGCAACCGGCGATTTTGTAGCTATACAAGATGCAGACCTTGAATATAATCCCCAGGATCTCCGAAAACTTATAGTTCCACTAATTGAAAACGACGCCGATGTAGTTTTGGGATCTCGATTCCTATCCTATGGTGCTCACCGGGTTATATATTTTTGGCATTATGTTGGCAACAGCATTCTTACACTGCTATCAAACATGTTTACAGACCTGAATCTTACGGATATGGAGACGTGTTACAAGGTTTTCAAACGAGAAGTTATCGAAGATATTGAGATACATGAAAACAGGTTTGGTTTTGAACCTGAGATTGTCGCCAAAATTGCTCACAAACGTCTTCGCATCTACGAAATGGGAATATCATACTATGGCCGCACCTATGAGGAAGGGAAAAAAATAGGCGTAAAGGACGGTTTTAGAGCACTCTATTGCATTATGCGCTACAATGGTCATAAAGCTCCAGTACCGATTCAATTTCTTGTTTATCTCTTTATTGGCGGCCTGTCGGCCATTGTCAACTTAGCAGTATTCCTCTTCCTGTTTGCTTTGGGCTTCTCAGTTATCACTTCGGCCTTGAGCGCATTCGTTATCGCTGCCATTGTAAATTATTTTCTAAGCATATTATTACTCTTCAGGCATAAAGCAAAATGGAATTCAATAACTGAGGTCATTATTTACTCTTTGGTCGTTTCCGCGATTGCCGTTGTTGACGTGTGGTCTACTAATTTATTCCTGGCGATGGGGTGGTTGCCTGCGGCATCGAAGATTGCCGCAAGCTTGATCGGTCTCGTTTTGAATTATGCTGGAAGAAAGATCTTCGTTTTTCCGGAGCGTCCGCTTGGGTCGTGGAAACCGCAAGTAGAGAAGACTAACCATAACGCAGATTAGTAATCAGGCCATTTATATTGTCGAATGTATTCGGTCAGCCATGCAAGACAGTGTGCTAGTGCCGATGGCCTGACTCTTCAGGATGATAATATGGCGGATAATGGCCTACTCTGTCTCCGTTCGGGGCCATTTCTTCCTGCGGAGAACTGAAGGCCGGGGCTTTATCCTGATTGTTCAGATTGCCGACGAGCGGACGTTGAGGCGCAGTCTGCTCCACTGCCACAGTGCCCTGTGTTGCGGCAGCCGCGGCAAAAAGGACCGTGAGAACCACTCTTCCCAGTTTCATTTCAATGCTCCTTTCACATTGAAAAGACCAGCTTGGGGTGCAAATGCAACACCATCATTCAAAACACAGTCTCTTCGTGAAAAGCACTCTCTAATGGAAGACGATTATTTCCGGTATCCGGTCTACAATATAATCCATTGATCTTAGGTCGCCACCCGAAATATGCTGCCACCGCGGCAGGCCCTCAGCAGCGTTTGGGAAGGCCGGATCAACTCCCGGCCCTACTGAGAATGGATTTATTCCTCCACCCGGTGACCGACTCTCTCTTCAATGGTCCAGTCATCAACGTCAATATATTTGAAGACTCCGGGCTCCTCGGGAAGAACGACCCTGTTAATGCCCGCGTTTATGATTACCCTTTTGCAGAGCAGGCAGGGAAGCGTTCGTGAGACCAACTCTCCGGTTTCCACTTCGATGCCAACCAGATACAGGTCGGCCCCGACCATGTCGAGACGGGAGGCATGGATTACAGCGTTCATCTCGGCGTGAACCGCCCGGCAAAGCTCGTAGTTTTGGCCGGGAGGGATGTTTTTTTCCTGGCGATAGCAATATCCCAGGTCGATGCAGTTGGTCGTTTGGCGTGGCGCACCGTTATAGCCGGTGCTTATTATCTGATCGTTTTTCACGATTACGGCGCCGAATCTGCGCCTCAGACAGGTGCTCCGCATTGCGACAGATCTTGCGATGTCCACATAATATTGGCTCTTGGTCGGTCTTTTCACTTTTCCCCCATGCGTTATCAGATGATCAACGGTGTAACACTATTTAGACCACCGGCAGCGCAAAATTCAATCCGAAAATGATGTTGTGGTGAATTCAAACAAACCTGTTGCCCCTCCGGCTCGCCGCCCAGGGTTTAGATGGCGAAGCCGGCTGGCGGTCCCACCGCTCCGGAAAAGATCGCTCAATTGTTCCGTCCGGATTCAGGTATTAACATAAAATGGCGTGCTGATTATTTACAACATCGAACTGAGAAGAGTTTTCCAATACGTGCATGGGGTTTGTGCTCCGGGGCGCGATCGAGCAAGTGATAGAGGGTGCGGAACACGCCCGCTATGCGCTGGACTCTTTCAGGAACCGGCCTGTTCAACAGGAGCAATGACTATGTATATCGCCGTCCTTCTATCGGTCCTCATTTTTTTAATGCCCGTCTTTCCCGGCGCCGCCGGCGCTGCTGACGACACGAAACCGCTTGACTCAGGTGTCCTGGTCCTGCCCTTTCAGGCGAGCCGAAGCATTCCCCCTGACAGGCCTGCTCTGGGGCTGGCCGTGCAAAACGTGCTGGAAAACATGCTTGCTTTGCATAGCGGCCTGGATGAGTGCTGGTTCTTGTGGCATATGAAAGACATCTTTCCCGATGAGAAAGATTTCCAGACTTGGTTCCGCAGCCGGGAAAAGCTGCCCGAGGACGTCAAAAGAGCTGGAATACGCTACCTGGTGACTGGAAAGGTCAGCCTGCATGAGGATGACATACTGGTCGACCTTGAACTCCTGGACTACGGCACCGGCAAGAAATCCAACGCGGCGCTAGCGGTAGATCTGCCGGGACTTGTCACGTTTCGTCAGGGCTTTCTTGATCTTCTGGATCGTGCCGGGATTCCTGTTCCTGAAGCTCAACGGGCCAAGATGCTCTGGCGCGAGGAGTTGACGGCCCAGCAATTCATTCTCCTTGGAAACATACTGTACGAATACTTACCAACGAGCACCTGGCCAAGGCAGGAGCCGGGTGAGCATCCGGAACCGCTCGATCGGCCGGACTCTTCTCTTCACTCTTACCTTTTGCTGAACATCTTGGGATGGATTGAATATGAGCGGGAACACTACCCGGAGGCCGTCGGGTTATTTGAACAGGCCCTAGCGTTTAACGGCTCCGGAGTCGATGCCGCCGTCGGGATGGGCGCCTGCGCACGCAAGTTGAACGACGAAGCCATGGAGGAAACATGGGCGGGCAAAACCGCCCAAATAAAGGGCAGGGACCCCAAAGCTGCCCTGGGCTGTGTGTGGAACCGGCGAGGCAATGCAGCTTATGAAAAGGGTGACTATACCGCCGCCGTAAAACACTATCAGAAAGCTGTCGAGCTCCAGCCGGAAAATGTGGTGTACATGACCAATCTGGCCGGCGCGTATCGACAGACGGAACATTTTGAGGACGGGGAAAAGCTCCTGGAGGATGCTCGAAAGAAATTTGGGGCCCGTGAGGATCAAAACGAGCTGCGCGTCGCCCTTGCGGATTTGCATTTCTTTTGGGCCAAATCTTTAGACCGGAAAACCACTTATGCAGATGCCATCTCGCACTATAGGAAAGCCATCGAGCTCAACCCTGAGAAGGTTGATTACACGACGTATGCGGCCATTGCTTATGCAATGGCAGAAAAGTTTGAAGAAGGTGAAAAATTTCTTGATGATGCGAAAAACAGGTTTCCCGCCTCCGAGGATCAGGATGAGCTAAGAATCGCCCTTGCGAGTTTGCATTTCATCTGGGCTGAATCTCTAAACAAGAAAACTGCCTATGCTGATGCCGTTTTACACTACAAAAAATCCGTGGAACTCAACCCGGGAGACCGGCTAAAAGTTGCTGCTGCCAACGGCATAAATAACATCGGCTACGTCTATAGCGGGAGCGATCAGTTCGACATTGCCGTGGACTACTACGAACAGGCGCTGAAAATCTTGCGGGATGTGAAAAATGGTCAAGGCGAGTGCATCGTACTCAACAACCTCGGTATCGTTTATAGTTCGCTCAAGCAGTATAGCTGGGCCATTTCCTTCGATGGGCAGGCGCTCACGGCTGCGCGGGACGCACAGGACCGTCTCTGTGAAGCCACAAGCCTTAACAATCTTGGAGTAAACTACCAGGCCGACCATCGGTACGATAATGCCCGTGAATCCTATGAACAGGCCCTGGCTATTGCGCGCGACATCCAGGACCCATCCAGGCAGGCAAACATTCTCGATGGACTGGGCACGCTTTACGACGACTTTGACCAGTATGACAAGGCTATCGAATACTACGACCAGGCGCTGCAGATCGCTCGAACAGCGCAGGACGGCTTGCAGGAAACCAGGACTCTCAATCATTTGGGTAAGTCTTATTTCAGTCTTAACCGTCTCGATAAAGCGGGCGAGAACTACCAACAGGCGCTTTTGATTGCCCGCAGGCTTCAGGACCGGGCTCAGGAGGAGATCAGCCTGACAGGCCTGGGTGCTGTCGCTTATGCCCAGAAGGATTCCGAGAAAATCGTTTCCTTTTTCCAGCAAATGCTGACGAGCGCCCGTGACAGAAAAAATCGCGCAAACGAAGCCACGGGCCTTAACGGTCTTGGTGCGGCCTACTATTCTCTGAAAAACTACGAACGCTCGATAGAGTATTTCGAAAAGGCATTAGCGCTCAGCCGGGAGTTGCACGAGGAATTCAATGAGTTCTATGCAATAAGAGGTCTGGGAGTAGCCACTTATTTCCTGGGCCGCTACGAGCAGGCAGCCGGTTACCTTGAGCAGGGGCTGGCCCTTCTGCGACAGATGCACGGCCGTCTCCCGGATATCGGCAGCACTTTCACGTCCCTGATGTTTGCCTATAATGCACTTCACAAGCCGCGGCTGGCTATTTTTTACGGCAAGCTCTCAGTCAACATCTGGCAGGAGATTCGCGGCAAGCTGACGAAAGAATCGGAAGGACTTTTCCTCAAGTCTAAAGAAGATACCTACAGGAAACTTGCCGACCTGCTCATTGTAGAAGAACGCCTGTCGGAAGCTCAACAGGTGTTGGACCTTCTGAAACAGGAAGAGTACTTCGATTTCATTCGCCGTGATGCGAAAGAAGCCGACTCTCTGCAAGGCCGAGCGAATTTGACCCTCGATGAAACGGCCTGGGAAAAGCGGTATTCCGAAATCGGCGACCGCGTGACCGCGCTTGGAGCCGAGCGCGGCTCTCTTCTCGGCAAGACCTCCCGCACGGCCGATGAAGAACAACGACTCGCTAAACTTGACGAAGATCTAACCGTCGCACGCAAAGCTTTTGAGAAGTTTCTCGATGTCCTGTCGAACGAGCTCGGCAACTCACCAAAGGCAAGGGAAACAGAATTCCAACTGCGCGAAACCCAGGGACTTATGGAAGACCTGCGCGATTTGGGGCCCGGTGTGGTTGCCATCTACACCCTGGTGGGCGAAAAAAAGTATCGGGTGATCCTCATCACACCTGACACCGAAACCGCCGGTGAGTATCCCATTGATGCCGCGGACCTCGATCGCATGGTGCTCGACTTCCGGCAGATATTAAGGAACGAGCTTGATCCCGTTCCCATGGCCCAGGAGCTATACCGGATTCTTATCGGTCCCGTCGAGCAAAAGCTGCGCAATGCCCGGGCCGACACCATCATGTGGTCTCTCGACGGGCTGCTGCGCTACCTGCCCGTGTCTGCTCTGCATGATGGAGACAAATACCTGGTTGAGAACTATCGAAATGTGATTTTCACCCCGGCCAGCCAGGCGCGCCTGAAAGATCGGCCAAGTTCACGATGGAAGGGCCTGGGGTTGGGCGTAACGAAGGCCCATGAGGGATTTCCTCCACTGACCTCTGTTGAGGATGAACTGAGCGGGATTATTCGAGAAGAAGGCGGGACCAACACAGGCGGAGTTCTGCCCGGGACGATCAAACTTGACACTGCCTTTACCGCGGAGAGCATGCTCACTGCTTTGCGGCAACGCTACCCCGTTGTCCACATTGCCAGCCATTTTTCTTTCCAGCCGGGCAACGAGACCTCTTCGTTCTTGCTGTTAGGGGACGGAAGCCACCTTTCACTGGCGCAGATCAAAACTTTGCCGAACGTGTTCAGTGGAGTGGAATTATTGACGCTGTCGGCCTGCGACACAGCCGCCGGCAGCACCGGTGGAGACGGAAAGGAAGTCGAGGGCTTTGGCGTGTTGGCGCAACGTCAGGGAGCAAAGGCCGTCGTCGCTACATTGTGGCCGGTAGCCGACGAAAGCACAAAACAGTTGATGCAGCGGTTTTATCGTCTGCGTGAAGATCGGAGACTGTCAAAAATCGAGGCTCTCCGTCAAGCTCAACTGTCACTGCTCTATGGCAGGGAATCGGCGGATGACCAATCTCGAAGTGCCTCATCTGCCAGGTTGCCCTATGCCCATCCGTACTTTTGGGCGCCGTTCATCTTGATCGGTAACTGGCAGTGAACAGGACGGAAAGATCGGGCCGATGAATGAACCCACCCGATGGGCATCCGCAGACGGAATCAATCGCCGCCGCCAGACTTGTGGACAGTCAGGGGGAACAGTGTTCCAATGAGTTTGTCTTTTCCATCCCAGAGCTTATCGAGCCAATCCTTGAACCGTCGGCGGTATGCCCGGTCTGTAAAATAATCTCCGAGCAACTCCGGGGTGACGGGTATCTGTTTTACCCGCACTTTGATTTCCACGGAGTTGCTGCACAAAAATGTCCACAACCCGGGAGTTCCTTTCGGATATACGATCGTCACATCCAGTATTGAGTGAAGCCGCTGACCTAAAGTGCAAAGCACAACAGCCATTGCGCCGGGCTTAGGTTTCAGCAGGTATGTAAACGGCGAATTCTCGTTATCATGCTTTGCCGTGGTGAAACGCGTTCCTTCTACGAAGTTCATTATGGTCACAGGGAGCAATGTGAATTTGTCACAGGCGTTGCGGGCAGTTTCCATGTCCTTGCGGGCAGACGACGTTCGCTTCATAAAAGGAAAATCCAGGGCCCACCAGACGATTCCAAGGAACGGCACCCAAATCAACTCTTTCTTGAGGAAAAACTTCAGAGGCGGGATCTTGCGGTGGAAGATGTTCTGCAAGACGACAATATCAACCATTGACTGGTGATTGGCCACTAATAGATACCAGGCATCGGGCTGCAGCGCATCGATGCCTTGGACATCCCAACGGATTCTTTTAGCCAGTTTCAATCCCTGACTATTGAACCCGACCCAGCCCTGAGCTATTGCGTTGGCCAGTTTACCACAGGCAATACGGCAACTGTGGATTGGAATAAGCAGCTTGACCAGCGCCACCATGTAGATCAGCAGCGAGCAGAAGATGGTATTGACGGCCAGCGCGGTAAACAGGATATAACCTTGGAGCGGTCCAGGCAAAAATTCCAGCATAGTGCTATAGTGCTTCCTTTCAAGTCGAATATTGCGTCAACTTAATCACCCACGAATGCCGCGTTCCGTTCTCCCCCGGAATCCACCCGGAAAAACCCTTGGAACGCAAAGATTTCCTATATCATGCGATATCTGAAATAAAACGCAAGTGAAATGCCGTGCCGTTTAGACCTGTTTGACGGTTTCAGGACACACCACCATCCCGCCTTTGATTGCCTCGTCTTCACGAACCATCGTATTGGATGGCGCTCAGGGGAAGTGCACACACCAGCAAAACGGGCGGTAGTGATGGGAATAGCGAAAACAAAAAAGAAAAAGGGACTTAGATTTTCTCTAAGTCCCTGACTTTTCCTGGTAGCGGGGCTTGGATTTGAACCAAGGACCTTCGGGTTATGAGCCCGACGAGCTACCTGACTGCTCCACCCCGCGACAATGTTTTTGGACTATACCCCGACGAAGCCTCTGTGTCAATGCCAACCGGAGTAATTCCTGCGAGTTCCAAACTCCGGGGAGGGCTATGCAAGTTCCTGAGCGGGCAGTGGGAGCGCAGCCGAAATCTCGACGCTTCCCGAGCCGGGGCCCTTGCCGCTAATCGAAGTCGATGATCATGTCCGCTTCGTTTCCGCATACTTTGCATGTGCGGGTTTCACGCTGTTTTTGTTTGACCTCGCCGGAGGGCGCTTGAACTTCAACCATCTGGCAGGTGATGGTCATTTCCGCTTCATTTCCGCACTTTTCGCACTGACACTGTTCAACTCTGTGAGTCTTTTCAGCCATTGGAATAAACCTCCCCGATTTTGGAATTGAAAATTTCAAAGCCATTTCTAAGCCACAGTGAGCGGCTGTATTATAATCATCCCACAGAAGAAGGAAATGACCGGGAAAAAAATACTTCCTCGACTTGGTTGATATGCCCCCTGCAGCCACAAAGCATCCGGATAACAGACGTTTTTCTTCCTTATATACAAAAGCTCGTGGCGGGGAGTCGGGGAGATAGTTATCGTTAATTGACGAACTTTTGCCACTGGATTTTATCCTGAGAAATCGTGAGGTTTTTATTCAAGGAGGGGCTTCGAGCTATGAAGGTTAAAGGTCATTCAAAATCATGCCGGCTGCTTTCGTTAATGGCGGCCGTCGTTTTAATCGCCTGGGCGATGCCTGCGAAATCAGCCAACTACGATGTGAATTTGGTAACGGCGATTGAAGATGTGGCGAAAAAAGCTATTCCCTCCGTCGTTCATATCGAGGTGACCGAGAAACAGACGGTTACAAATCCAATGCTGCCGTTTCAAAACGACCCGTTTTTCCAGTACTTTTTCGGAAATCCAAAGATGCCGAAAAAATTCGAACGGGAGATAACCGGTCTTGGGAGCGGGATTATTATTGACGCCAAGGGGCATATTCTGACTAACAGCCATGTGGTGAACGGCGCCACAAAGATGACCGTCGTTCTGTCCGACGGCCGGTCTTACACCGGTAAATCGGTCAAGGTCATCGGCATTGACGCCAAAACTGACCTGGGAGTTATTCAGATTTTGGATAAAGAGAGTTTTCCTTTCGCGGTCTTCGGCGATTCAGACAAAATCAACGTAGGGCAGTGGGTGGTTGCGATCGGTCATCCGCAGGGGCTTGACCAGACTGTCACGCAGGGGATTATCAGCGCGAAGCACAGGCGAGGCATTACCGACCCCAGCAGCTACCAGGATTTTATCCAGACCGATGCGGCCATCAATCCCGGAAATAGCGGAGGGCCGCTCCTCAACCTCAACGGTGAGGTGATAGGAGTCAATGCTGCTATCGTGTCAGAGTCCGGCGGGTTTGAGGGAATCGGTTTTGCGATCCCCGGCAACATGGCGCTCCGTGTGTCCACGCAGTTGATAGCGAGCGGAAAAGTCGAACGAGGATGGCTCGGCTTGACGATTCAGAATCTTACCCCAGAACTGGCGAGTTCGTTTGGAGTGAGCGACAAAAAGGGAGTCCTGGTGGCAAACGTTTTGAAAGGTGGACCCGCAGGGAAGGCGGGGATAAGACAGGGAGACGTAATTTTGGCCTACCAGGGCAAGCCGGTTAACAACCCCGATGAATTCCGGAACGAAGTTGCGACCGCCCCTATCGGGGAAACGATTGCATTGTCCATACTTCGAAATGGCAAATCCCTGGACGTCACGATAAAAGTATCCAGCGATCTGGAACATGGCAAGGCGCTTCTCTCATCGGTGGCTGACCGGTTCGGTATCGAGGTGAAGCCCGTAGGACAGAAGGACGCGAAGAAATATGGCCTTGATACCAGCGGAGTCATGGTGAGCCGGGTTGAGACAAAGGGGGCTTTTGGGAAAGCCGGAGTCGAGCCCGGAGACATTATTCTCCAGATAAACCAGAAAGACCTTGCCGGGCCTGATGATTTCGGCGAGGTTTTAAGCTTAACGCCTCCCGAAAAGAAGGTAATGCTCACGGTGCTTGACCACAGGAGCCAACGGGCCAGCGTGGTTCAGCTTACGGCGCCGTAATGCGGAAACGAAGTTTGAGTGTAGCCGCAACTAAAAGACCCGAGTACAAGTACCCATATAGGTCACTTTCATCCGTTATCCGTGGCCATCCACCGCGCTGCGCTCCTTATCCGTGGTTCAAATCTGTAGGGGTCGATGTCCGAATCGGAATCTGGTATACTCCCGGGCTTCAGAAGCACAGTATTTACTTTGAAGGGTGATAGGCCCCACTATATTTGCGGGCGGTCAGGTCCCTGTGTTCCGCCGGGCGGCTCTGCACTGGTATTTGCAGGGCGGTTCCGCAAACGATTCCAACAACTGAAAGGTCCGCATGAATACTTCATTTGATGTTGCAATTACAGGGGCGGGAATAATCGGCCTTGCAACGGCAATGACTCTGTTGGAAGAGTTTCCCGGACTCAGGGTGGCGGTTTTGGAGAAGGAGACCATGATCGCCTCTCACCAGACAGGACACAACAGCGGCGTCATCCATTCCGGGCTCTACTACCGGCCCGGCTCCCTGAAGTCTCGTCTGTGTATCTCCGGCCGCGATGAACTCGTTCGGTTCTGCAGGGAGCACAACGTCGAGCATGATATCTGCGGCAAGGTGGTCATAGCGACCCGGGAAGATGAACTGCCTGCCCTTGCCGAACTTTATCGGCGAGGCAGTGAAAACGGCGTTATCGGCCTGCAGATGCTCACTCCGGAGGAGGTAAAAGAGTTTGAGCCCTATGCGCAGTGTATTCGGGGAATGCTCGTTCCGGGCGCCGGCATTGTGGACTTCAGAAAGGTTGCCGAAGCGTATGCTGATGTCTTTTGCAAAAAGGGCGGGGAACTTTTCCTCGGAGCCAAAGTCAAGAAGGTAAAAGACCTGGATGCCAAAACACTGCGGATTGAAACCGGCCGGGGTGTATTCAAAAGCCGGGTCCTTATAAATTGCGCCGGGCTTTATTCCGATCGTGTCGCCAAGTCCTCCGGCCTGTGTCCCCCCTGCCGTATCGTTCCTTTCCGGGGCGAATACTACCGGATAAAACCAGGGCGTGCGTTCCTTGTCAAAAATCTTATTTATCCGGTGCCGGACCCAAGGTTCCCTTTTCTAGGGGTGCATTTTACGCGAATGATCGATGGGAGAATCGAAGCCGGTCCCAACGCCGTCCTTGCCTTTGGCCGGGAGGGATACGGCAGAACGCAGATTGCTCCCCTTGAACTGTTGGAGACTCTTAGCTATGCTGGTTTTTGGCGCCTTGTCTCCAGATACTGGAAAACCGGAATGGGCGAAATGATGCGCTCATTTTCCAAATCTCTTTTCGCCCGTGCGCTCCAGGATTTGTTGCCCTCTATTTCCAAAGATGATCTTGAGCCCGGTGGCGCAGGGGTGCGTGCCCAGGCACTGGGCCATGACGGAAAACTGCTGGACGATTTCGTCATCCAGCAGACAGAAAAAATGATTCACGTGCTGAACGCGCCTTCTCCGGCTGCTACTTCCTCTCTGGCTATAGCGAAGCACATCGTCACGAGTGCGGGTGCGAGGCTTTGGTCTTAGCCTTTTGGCTGTGGCCATGGCGGGAAGGTGAGTATTAAGAAACCTTGGCCCACTGCAATGTCAATCTCCACGCTCCGCGAGGTTAAAAGGTATTTATGAAAGACAACATACGAATAGCCATTATTCAGCCCAAGCCGTACCCGTCCTTCGACGATCCGCGCAATATCGGACACGCCCTGCAACTGATGGAAAAATGCCAGGGAGAAGAGCTCGACGTTATCTGTTTCCCGGAATATTTCCCTTTCCTCGGCGAAAGGGAGCTGGGTTTGGCGGCCCGCAAATTTAACAGCTACCTCATTGCGGGCATAGCCGAAGAAGAGGGCGGCATGCGGTATAATACCGCTACCATTTTCAGCCGGGCCGGAAGGGTTGTCGGCAGGCAGCGCAAGTTCAATGTGGGAGCGCTGGAGAAGGAGAGGCTTGGGATCTCTTCGGGAGATGGAGTATTCCGTGCATTTACAACCGATTTCGGAAAGATCGGCGTTCCGGTTTGCATAGATTTCTGGGGTCAGCCGGAAGCGGGCAGGAACCTTGCCGACCTGGGGGTCGATATCGTTTTCAACCCCAGCGCGTTTCCGGTCCTGCGCGGCCACTGGAAAACGGGCTGCCTTGTGCGGGCTTTCGATAATTTCGTGCCGGTCGTTGGAGTCAATACGGCCGATTACAATGCCCTGTTCGGTGAAAAGCGTGTTCACCAGCATGGGGGAGGCAGCTTCACGCTCCAGCCTCCCAGACTGCTTGCCAAGGACGATTTCAATCGTTGGGCCAGGGGGCTGGATAGCCTTGAAAACTGGGTCCAGGTTGAGTTGGACCAACTCGAACAAGTCAATATCTCCGAAGTGAACCTGACTTGCGCCAGGCGCTTTCGAGGCGAGTTTTTTAACCGGTTCGGCTTCAAACGGGTCGTATAGTCTAATGTGTGTCAGGTGATCCGCTGGCTTTTTGTGGAGAAAACAGACCGCCGATGGACAAACCGAAGCGAAATATCTATCTCAAGATGAAAACCCTGCATCAGGCCGGGGAAATCTGGAAGGACCGTACAGGTAATCTCAGGACTGCGGAAGAGCAGGTCCAGGCGGCCTCAGGCCTTGGGCGCGTAACTTCAGGGCCGATAACCTCCCTGCGCTCGGTTCCGCACTATCACGGGGCTGCAATGGACGGCTATGCTGTCCACGCCGCAGACACATACGGCGCGAGCGACACCACACCCATTCGCCTCAGAGTCGGACAAAGCGCTCACCCGGTCGATACCGGCGATCCGATTCCCGACGGCGCCGACGCTGTCATTATGATCGAGCATGTCGAGAGCGTTTCGCATTCGGAAATAGAGATCCGGTCTGCAGCATTCCCCTGGCAACACGTACGCAAAGTGGGTGAAGACATCGTGGCGGGTGAGTTGCTTTTGCCTCAACAGCATGTTTTGCGGCCTGCAGATGTCGGATCGCTGCTGGCGGCAGGCATTTTGACTGTACGCGTTTTTGCCAGACCGCAGGTTTTTATCCAGCCCACCGGCAGCGAGATCATTCCAGCCGACAGAGCGGCTGAAGCAAAGCCAGGTGAAATCGTCGAGTTTAACGGCGCCATTCTTGCCGGAATGGTCGAGGAATGCGGCGGGGCGCCGGTCCTGGGCGGCGTGGTCGCCGACGAATACGACTCCCTGAAGGAGGCCCTGCGGGAAGGGGTTGAGTCTTCGGCCGACGTCGTTTTGATAAACGCCGGGTCTTCGGCCGGCTCGCAAGATTACACGGCTGCGATTATCGAGGAACTCGGGGAAGTGCTTGTACACGGTGTTGCCATGATGCCGGGGAAACCTGTTATCCTCGGGATGGTGAAAGGAAAGCCTGTCGTAGGAATCCCGGGATACCCCGTGTCGGCGGTAATGGCTTTCGAACAGTTCGTAAGACCTCTTCTCTATTCTCTTCTGGGAAGCCCAGCCCCTGCTTTTCCCACCGTTTCGGCCATCCTTGGCCGAAAATTACCTTCCAAACTCGGCCTGGAGGAATTTGCGCGCATGATCCTCGGCAGGGTCGATGACAGACTGGTTGCAATGCCGATCCAGAGAGGGGCGGGCATAATCACTTCACTTACGCGCGCGGACGCGATCCTGCAGATTCCCCAGGAGCAGGAAGGCATCGACGAGGGGTCCGAGGTGGAGGTGAGACTCCTTCGGCCCAGGGACCAGCTCGATTATACGCTCATCATGATCGGAAGCCACGATAACACGATCGACCTGATAGCAAACGAATTGAAGGGCCGGGACAGCAGGATCAACCTCTCATCGAGCAATGTGGGTAGCCTCGGGGGACTCATGGCGCTCAGGCGCAGGCAGACCCATTTTGCCGGGTCGCATCTGCTGGATACGCAGACCGGAGAATACAACTTCTCCTATGTTGAACGCTATCTCAAAGGCGCCCCGGTGCGGCTCGTCCAGCTTGCCATGCGGGAGCAGGGGCTGCTTGTCGGCAAGGCGAACCCGAAAGCAATAAGTGGAATAGAAGACCTTCTGCGGCCCGACGTTGTCTTTGTAAACCGGCAGGGCGGTTCGGGGACCCGCGTGCTCTTTGACTATTGTCTCCAGCAGCGCGGACTTCCGGAAGGGCAGATCAACGGCTATGACCAGGAAGAATTCACGCATATGAGCGTTGCAGTAAACATCTTGAGCGGCCGGGCTGACGCCGGAATGGCGATCTACTCTTCGGCAAAGGCGCTTGACCTGGGTTTCATTCCGATCGGCCGGGAACGCTACGACCTCGTGATCTCGGAAAGCGCATTGTCGGACTTCAAGATGCAGACGGTGCTGGATATCATTGCTTCGGATTCATTTCGCCGGATAGTGACCTCCATGGGAGGCTACGACGTTTCAAACTCCGGAAGGATTATGGGTATCTGGGATGGCGAGAAATGGGTCGAGCGTTTCGGCGGCTGAGGCAGTGAGACAGCCTGCCAAAGTGGCCTCGGGCCTTCGGAAGGCGGCTGAATCTTCTGCTGTGGGCGCCCGAAGTGTTGGAAGCTATTTAGAGCTTTTCGACACCGGCGAACTTTTACGCAGGGCGCAAGCCCTCGATGCCAGGCTTGGCCGGTGCGATCTTTGCCCCCGCGCCTGCGGCGTTGACCGGAAAAGCGCAAAGTTGGGGTATTGCGGGATTGGGAATCTCCCCCGGGTAGCTTCGATAAATCTGCATCCCTGGGAAGAACCCCCTATTTCAGGGACCCGCGGCTCCGGGACGATATTTTTTTCCGGTTGCACTCTGAGGTGCATCTTTTGCCAGAACTATCCGATCAGCCAGCTTGGGGTGGGCCGCGAGATGAGCGTAGACGATCTTGCGTCCGGGATGCTCGAACTCCAGAGCAAAGGGGCCCACAATATAAATCTGGTTACCTCGACTCACCAGATGCCCGCTGTCGTTCGCGCTCTTCTATCGGCCGCACGCCGGGGTCTTCGAATTCCACTCGTCTATAACTCGAGCGGCTATGAATCCGTCGAGACCCTCAGGCTGCTCGATGGAATCATAGATGTTTACCTGCCTGATATTAAATACGCCGATTCCGAAATAGCGCTAAAATACTCCGGGGCAGCCGATTACGTCAGTTGCAACCGGGAGGCCCTTATCGAGATGTGGAGGCAGACCGGGCCGCTGCGAACCGATGCGGACGGGATCGCCGTGAAGGGCATGGTGGTGCGCCACATGGTACTGCCGGAAGACCTGTCCGGGTCCGGCGAGTGCTTCTCATTCCTGGCCCGGCGGATGGGCCGGCAGGTCTGGGTAAGTCTTATGAACCAGTACTTCCCTGCTCATAAAGGGCCTTGCACTCCTCCACTTGACAGGAAGGTGACTCGGGAGGAATATGACGTGGCATTCGCCGCCATGACGGGGCTGGGAATACTCAACGGCTTCGTACAGGAATGTGTGGAGCAGGACGGTGCATGAACACGGATGGATGGAGGGCTGTTTAGGTAAATCAGCAGTTGTCGGAATGGTTTGATGTCTAATCAACGGGGCTAAATAATTCAGCCCGGGGTCAGCCTCCGGCGCCACCCTGGGTAATAGGCGCCCCGAAAATGATTACCCCGAAGGGGTTATACAAATAAAAACGTTCTGGGCGGCTGCCTGATCAACTGACTTAACAATAAGTTCCCCTCTTCATGAAAAGGGGACTTCACGCCGCTGCTCGCTCGCACTGTTTCTCATCCTTCTCTTTCTTCGCTACTTCGCGTTCTTCGACGTCAAAAAACGCGGCTTCGCGTGATAAACATTGGAGGTACTCTTTTGCCGGATGGACCCGAAAACAAACCTCGCTCTTTTGACTCCGGTACGATTTCAGCGGCTGCGAGGGTACTGTCCCAAGAAACTCTCCCCTGGTACAAAAGGCTTTTTCCTTTCCTTGGTCCCGCTTTTATCGCCGCCGTCGCATACATAGATCCCGGAAACTTCGCCACAAATATCCAGGGCGGCGCACAACTGGGCTACACTCTTCTCTGGGTTATTATCGTCAGCAATTTGATGGCGATGCTGGTTCAAATCCTTTCGGCCAAGCTTGGCATCGCCACCGGCCTCAATCTGGCGGAACTGTGCAGGGATCATTTTCCACGCCCTCTTGTCTGGGTAATGTGGGTTATACTTGAAATCGTCGCTATCGCAACGGACCTTGCCGAATTCGTGGGGACCGCGGTCGGACTTTACCTCTTATTTGGCATCCCTCTCGTGTATGCCGGGTTGCTGACTGCTGTTGCCACCTTTCTGGTCATTGGCCTGCAACGATACGGTTTTCGGGCTATCGAGGCCGTAATTTCCGTGATGATTGGGATTGTGGCGGCAGGTTATCTGGTTGAAATATTCCTGGTCAAACCGGACCCGGCTCAGATCGTCTCCTCTCTTTTCCCGCGCTTCGGGAACAGTGACGGAGTTTTGCTTGCCGCCGGCATTTTGGGGGCAACGGTCATGCCCCATGTCATCTTCCTTCATTCAGCCTTGACCCAGGGGCGAATTATTGTGAAGGATGAGGATAAGCTGAAAAGGCTATTCCACTATGAAGTCATGGACGTGGCAATAGCGATGTCGATCGCCGGGGCTGTGAATGCCGCCATGCTGATAATGGCCGCATCGACCTTTTACGCTCAGGGATTGCGTGAGATAGGAACGCTCGAGGAAGCTTACAGGACGCTTTCTCCGATTCTGGGTTCTTCCGCCGGCAATATTTTTGCAATTGCGCTGATTGCCGCCGGCCTCTCTTCTTCGGCGGTGGGTACGATGTCCGGGCAGGTGGTCATGCAGGGGTTCATTCACTTCAAAATCCCGCTTTGGATCAGGCGCCTTGTTACCGTGCTGCCCTCACTTGTCGTTCTCTACGCCGGATTTGACCCGACAAGGACCCTCGTTCTCAGCCAGGTCGTGCTCAGCTTTGGGCTTCCCTTTGCGGTGATCCCGCTCGTTCTTTTTACGGCCAACGGGAAAATCATGGGACCGCTGGTGAACAGGCCGTTCACGACATTTCTTGCCGGCCTTGCCGCCCTTCTGATTTTAGCGCTGAACTCATACCTGCTCTACAGTCTTGCAGCCGGATGACATCTGCGGTATCCGGAGTAAGAGGAGGGTCTATGTTTTCGAATTTGCTCGTCCCTCTCGACGGATCGAAACTCGCCGAATCGGTTCTCCCCGTTGTGAGGAAGCTCGCCGAACGGATTCACTGTGCTGTTAAACTGCTTCACGTGATCGAGAAACACCCCCCGAGCAGCATACATGGCGACTCTCATCTCCAGGACGTCACGGGCGCTGAACGGTATTTGGCGCTGATAGCCGAAAGAATCAAGGGCTGGGGGGTGAATGTCTCGATGCATGTGCACGAGGTCCCGCAGGGCGATGTGCCCAGGTGCATCGCCGAGCATGCCGAAGAACTGGAACAGGACCTGATTGTCCTGTGCACGCATGGGAGCGGCGGGTTCAAAAGACTGGTATTCGGAACCAATGCCGAACAGGTGCTTACGCACGGACGCACACCCGTAATCCTTATAAAGACCGATGAATACGGGCGCGCTCCCGATTTTTCCAACCGCAGCATAATCGCTCTTATGGACAGCACGTCGCACAGCGATCCTGTCTTTACTGCATGTTCGGAACTTGCCATTATATTCGGGGCAAAACTGCACCTCTTGTATGTTGTGCCAACTGCCGGAAGCGCCACGCCGGAGGAGGTTCCCGGAGGGCGCCTTGTCCCCAGCGCCACGCGTCTTTTACTCGATCTTGAAACGGAACAAACAATCGGGCGGATGAAAGAACAGCTTGAATCGCTGCTCGCCCGTAATATCGAGGCGAGCGGAAGCGTCGAACGCGGTGACGCCGAACCCGCCGTCATCGGCTCCGCCAATGAGAGGCAGGCGGACATGATTGCGATGGCCACCAGGGGATTGGCTGGACTGGGGGCATTCTGGGCAAAGGACCTCGTGTCCCGGATCTCAGCCAGCTACGACGGCGCCCTGATGCTTTTCCCGGCAAGGGCGGAGAAGATGAATAGGTGAATGGGTGAGTAGGTGAGTGGGGAAAAAACGTCACCAGATGGGTGAATGGGTGAATTGCTGAAAAGCGGGTGAATGGGTAAAAAACGTCAATACGTGGTGTCAATGGGTGAATCGGTGAAAGGAAGAAGACCATCGATGCTGGGGATGACGGGTATGAGTGAGTTTTTGCCACTCACCCATTCATCTATTCACCCGCTCACCTGCCTTTAGGAGAATGCATGGGCTACCAGAGCTTCAAAGAACTAAGAGTCTGGCAAGAGAGGCAAAGGCCCTGGCAGTTGAGATCTACAGGGTGACGTCTTCTGAAAGGATCTCACGTGATTTTGGACTCAAAGACCAGATGCAACGTGCCGCAGTCTCTATTCCGAGCAATATTTGTGAAGGGTACGAAAGACACTCGGATGCCGAGTTCCTCCGGTTTCTCCACATAGCCAAAGGTTCCTTGAGCGAACTTGTCACACAACTCCTAATAGCCATGGAGGTTGGTCTCATCACAGAGGAACTTGTCCCGCCAATTGAACTGCGATGCAAAAAGGTGGGATCGATGCTCACAAAACTAATTCAATCAAGAAAAAAAGGGTGAGTGGGTGAATTGGTGAGTAGGGGAATGGGTAAAAAACATTAACAGGTAAATCAGTGAGTAGGGGAGTAAAAGGCAGGTGAGCAGGTTAATAGGTGAGTGGGCAAGCACTTTTTACCAGGAGCAGGTTAGTGGATTTCACCCATTCACCCATTCACCCATTCACCTACTCACCCGCTTTTCTCCCATTCACCTACTCACCCGCTTTTCAAAGGCCCTTAAATGCTAAAACATTTCAGCCTCCGATCTAAAATAATGTTCGCTGTCTGCGCACTTGTGGCTATCGCCCTTCTGGGGGGGTCAACCACGGTCTGGATGGTGCACGGGATGAACAGGGCCGTTTCTTCTGTCATTGCATCGCGGGTGGCCGCGCTCAATGCGAGCCAGGAGATGGAAAGCTCTCTTGCAATGCAGAGGGGGCTGCTGAGCTATTTCTATATTGATGGTAACAATGAATGGCTCACCCAACTCGATCAGCACAGGTTCGAATTCGAACATTGGCTGAAAAAGGCCCGCGAATTTGCAGACTCCGACCGCGACCGGGAAATACTCAACGAAATAGAATCAAAATACATCCGGTATAACAATCAACGCGAACGTATCATCGAACTCTACAGGGATGGGAAAAGGGAAGAGGGATACGCACTGCACAAGGATTACCGCAGCCCGTTTTTCGCTATCCGGGACCTCTGCGAGCAGTTCAAACAGGAACAGTACGAAAGGGTTGCTGCACTTTCGGAGGACATCAGGTTGAAGGTCGACTTTTTTGATACGGCCGCATCCATAGCCATGATTTCTGCTATCGGCCTGGGGATTGCGCTTGCCGTATTGCTCCTGAACAGGGTCCTCGTGCCGATTCGGCTCCTGGCCCTCACCGCCGGCCGTGACGAAGGCGGCTCGCTCGATGAACCCGACGAGGTCAAGGCGCTCGGGGCAAAAATACAAGGGCTGGTCGAAAGCATTGATATCACCCGCATTGAACTTGAGCAGAGCCGGGAACATCTGCTTCAGTCCGAAAAACTGGCTCAGATTGGAAAACTCGCCGCCGGCATTGCCCACAGTGTCCGAAATCCGCTCACTTCTGTAAAGATGCGCCTGTTTACCCTGGAGCGGACGCTCTCGCTCTCGGCAGCGGAGAAAGAAGACTTCGAAGTCATTTCCGAAGAGATCAGCAATATAGATACAATAGTCAGGAATTTTCTCGAATTCTCGAGGCCGCCGAAACTTAAGATTCAAAAGGCCAGCCCGTCGGAGGTTGTCGATATGGCTGTGCAGCTTCTCCGTTATAGAATCGAGTCTTATGGCGTAACTGTCGATCTGAAGAGAGATCGCAAACTGCCGCAGGTTGATTGTGACCCCGAGCAATTAAAAGAAGTGCTGGTAAATCTGATAGCGAATGCGTGCGAGGCGATGGGCGATGGGGGACGCATCGTGATAAGCGAAGAAGAAGGGAAAACAGATCCGGCGGGCAGAGTGGTGGTGATTCAGGTCAGCGACACCGGACCGGGCATTCCCGATGCGGTAAGAGCTAGAATCTTCGAGCCATTTTACACGACAAAACCGGAAGGAACTGGCCTTGGTCTGAGCATAGCGGCCCGTATTATCGAAGACCACAAAGGCTTCCTCAGTGTTAAATGCCGCCCGAATAAAGGCACGACTTTCACGATCACTCTCCCGTGCCAGGAGGATGGAGCTTGGCTGAGATCCTGATAGTTGATGACGATCATCACCTGCGGCAGAGTTTCGATAAGCTGCTCTCGCAGGAGGGCCACCAAATCAAAACAGCTTCCAGTGGCGAGGCGGCGCTGCCCCTTGTAAGGGCCGGTCAATTTGACCTCATAATAATGGATGTTCGGCTCCCCGGTATGGACGGACTCCTGACTTTCAAGGCAATCCGCGAGTTCGAACCGCTTTTGCCGGTCATCATAATGACTGCGTTCGGGACGACTGAAACTGCGATAGAAGCGACCCAGATAGGCGCTTTCGACTATATGCTCAAACCTTTTAACATACCCGAAATGCTCGCGCTCATCGAAAAGGCCGTGGAGGCCGGCCGGTTCATGCGCTCGCGCGTCGAACTCGACGTTATCCCCGAAACCGAGTCCGGTGAAGCCATTATCGGACGCAGCCGGGCCATGCAGGAAGTCTATAAAGCGATCGGAAGAGTAGCGTCTACGGACGCTACGGTCCTTATCCGGGGTGAATCCGGCACGGGCAAAGAACTTGTGGCCCGGGCCCTCTATCAGCACAGCGCCAGGTCCGATAAGCCTTTCCTGGTTATCAACTGCGTCGCGATCCCGGAGACGCTCCTGGAGAGTGAACTGTTCGGCTACGAAAAGGGCGCATTTACCGGGGCCGTAAACAGAAGGGTAGGGCGCATCGAGCAGGCTAACGGAGGAACGGTCTTTCTCGACGAAATCGGAGACATGCCGTTCCCGATCCAGGCCAAAATCCTGCGCCTGCTCCAGGAAAGAAGCATTGAACGGCTCGGCGGCCGCGAACCGATTCCGGTCGACGTGCGCATAATCGCCGCAACCAATCGCAATCTCGAAACAGCCCTGTCGGAAGGCAAATTCCGGGAAGATCTCTACTACAGGTTAAAGGTCGTTACCATTTCGCTTCCTCCTTTGCGGGAGCGCGAAGGCGATATCCCGCTTCTTTGCGAATACTTTATCAGGCGCTACTCGAAAAAAATGGGGCTCCCGGACCCCGGAATTACGGATGAGGCCCTGGAGATGCTTCGTGGACACTCCTGGCCGGGTCATGTGCGCGAACTCGCAAACGCCGTTCAGAAGGCGCTGATCTTCAACCGGGGCGGTCCCGTCTCCAGGGAGGACTTCGCGAGGGTTAGCGGAATCGTACCGGATCAAAAGCCCGATTTGCCCGAAAAGACTATCCGCGCGTGGCTGCGTCAGTATTTAACTTCGCAGGAAGGCGCTGGTACTTTCGATTCGGCAATGGATCAGTTTTCCGCCATGCTCATCACCGAAGCGCTGAACTTAAACGGCGGAAACCGATCCCGCGCCGCAAAGATGTTGGGCCTTTCCCGCCCGACCCTTATAGCCAAAATAGAAAAACACCGGATACGCTTCGAGACCTCGGCGATAAGTGAAGAATGATTTGGAGAACCATGAAGCGACCATCGAAAACACTCAAAGAGCTCATAAAGGAACTTCCACCCGACCTGCATGGGGAAGTGCGGGATTTCGTCGAATTCCTTCTGGAGAGGCGCGGGCGGAAGAATGGGCGGATGTTGCGGCAGGATTGGGCTGGGGCCTTGCGAGATTACCGCGACCAATACACATCCCTGGAGCTGCAAAAAAAAGCCCTGGAATGGCGAGGAGATTGATCGTTAACAAGCTCTTGCTTTCCTCCGCGTCTCCGCGTCTCCGCGTCTCCGCGTGAGATCCTGTCTTTTCCGTTTTCGAATCATTTGAGAGGGCCGGGAAGATGAGGTATTCAGCCGCTTTCCTGCCTATGATCGTTCTCATTGGACTTCTTTGTTGGGGACCACAGGCGCATCCTTCTCCGGGAAGCGATCCGGGCCGGGCCGTATTGACTCTCTTGACCCAACTGGAGTCGAGCTACGCCGGTATTGAGGACTATACTGCCGTTTTTCAAAAGCAGGAAAGAGTCGATGGGGAACTCCTGCCTGAGGAAACGATCCTTTTGAAGTTCCAAAAGCCCCTGAAGGTTTACATGAAATGGATCGAAGGTCCACATCAGGGAAGAGAGGCTCTTTATGTGGAAGGCGAAAATGAGAACAAAATGATCGCGCACGAGGGCGGCATTCGCAGGTTTATAACCCTTTCACTGGCCCCGGCAGGTCCGTCTGCCATGGAAGGCAACCGCCACCCGATCACCGAGGTTGGTTTTGGTCATATACTCGACGGGCTGCATAAAGATATCAAAACCGCAGTGGAGCATGATGAACTCGAAATAATTCGAATCGGTGAGGAGCAATTCAAAAATAGGTCCGGCATTATTTTGGAGGCCCGATCGGTCCCTCGCGGCGAACGAAAGTACTACGCATCCCGCATGGTCCTGCACGTGGACAGGGAACTCATGCTGCCGGTGGATACGGCCTTTTACGACGACAAAGGCGATCTCTTTGAAAGGTATGTCTATACGGACGTAAGACTCAACGTAGGGTTCACTTCCAAGGATTTTTCCAGAGATAACTCTGCATATGGTTTTTGAACCGACTAAAAAGGCTAAACAAACTCTTGCTTTCCTCCGCGTCCTCTTAAAGATCGGCTCTGGCCCCTCGAAACGGGCGACCGGGTTTTTCGAATTATCGAACGTCTCTGCGTGAAATGCTGTCTTTGCTGTTTTCGAATCATTTGTTTACCGGTTCGCTGCAAACTGACTCTTTCGAGATTCATATTGCGATTGACAGCCTTCAACTCCAAAAGTATCCTCTATCTGGATGAAGTCGTGCAGATTGATGTAATTATTGCTTTACTTTCTACGAGCTGTTGGAGCATGGGATGAAATGCATGGATCTGCCAACAGGCACCGTTCTAGATGAGCCGATGGCCCGTGCTCCTCTTTACTCTGCTGTACAGGAGGGCTTCTTTGACAATAATCCAACCGTTGGCAACGCCTTTGTACGAACGATCTTGAGATCAGCACCGTCGGCCACCCTCATCAAAAATGTATTTGAACATCTAGTGATCAGTGGCAAGGTCTACGTCCCATTCTGGCTGCCTCGCGACTGGCATGGGGCGCTATTGGAGGAAGGTACAATTATTGCTTGCGACCCGGGGCTGGATGACGACCTCATTGAAGCTCCGGGCTTGTCACCCAGCCTTGCGCTGGCAATGCTCCACGACCGTGGACAGGTTTGGACTCAAAACGATCTCGTCGGGCGATACGACGCCTTCATGGAAGCTTATCGAATTTGGGAAGCGACTGGCGGAAAGTCGTTCGAGGCAATGGAAATCCGGATGATCTTCAAGGATATAGCTCCGATCAAACCAGAGGAATACTCAGCAGAGCAACTCGCATCGTGGAAGGCAGTGTCCGAAGCCTACGAGGCGTTCAAACCCGTCATTGCCTGTCATCTGATGACTTACACCGGCGCGTACTCACGAGCTCACTTCAGAACGGGGCGTTGAGTGCGCTACCTATTTGCACTCCTGAATCCTCTGCCGCTGAGCTGCCACCGGTTGAGACGACCACAGAACGAACCACCCTGCTCAAAGTTGCGTCGAAAGGGCTGCGTCGTGCACCGACCGGCACCACTTTGCGCGAAACTCTCGTCATGGCACGTTCTCCCGAGGCCCACGGTCTACGTCATAAGCTCGCACAGTGGACCGAAGCAATCCGGAACAATCAAGCTGATCCATTGACCCTAGTTCTTTCCGAGGTTGAGCATGCCCGCCAAAGCCTGAAGACGGCCAAGACTCTCTCGAGAGTCGCTGAGTATTCAACGATCATCGGAGTGCCCGCGGGGGGTATAGCTGGTCTATTCCTCGCAGGACCTCTGACGGCTATTGGCGGGCTTGCTATATCTGTTGTCGGAGGAGTAGCGCTAGGTGGCCAGAAGCTCATTGAGCAGATGAATAGATGGGCCATGTATGGACAATCTTAGCGCGTATAAAAATAGCTTACAAGAAACCCAATGGAATTTCTTGTAAGGCTAAACCCGTTACCACGGGTGCAGTGCTGGACAGAATCTCTCCCGTGGCATCCGCTGCCCTCAGATATGTGCTCCTTCTACAAGGTTTTTAGCCCGGAAGAAGCATATAAATTGGCCTCTAGGTTTGAGTTTCACTACACTCCGAAGAAGGCCAGTTGGCTGAACATGACAGAAATCGAGTTATCAGCACTCTCCAAGCAATGCCTCGACCGCCGCATCGCCCCCCTGGAAGAGATCAGAAATGAGGTCTACGCGCTGGTCAAGGAACGTAACACAGTCAAAGCGACTCTGAACCGGACATTTACCAAATCCAAGGCACGTCAAAAGATGCAAAGGCACTGCACTATCCTACTACAACGAATTAAGTTGACAATGTACGAGATGGGCTGCAAATTTGGCGTATTTACGCCCATAACCGAACGATAGCTATGAGGAGTGATCAGCGACAATTATAATTCCGGGCAGCCTCCCTCTCGTAATACTCAGCTACATGCTAAAGGAGTTTGGGGTACGAGTCACCCGACGCGGAATATTTTGGAGGGACAGCTCATAAGTTGTCTATCGCATGTTGACGGATGATGCAGCGAGATTTTTACATGGCGCCCTATTTCGCCTATTTTATTCCTGATTATTTTAAAGCGAGCTTATGCGTTTTTGCCAAATTTCCGATTTGTTTGACATGCCGGGAATTCCGGTTCCCTGCAAGCACGTCACACATTGGCGTGGTGTGTCATGTGTCGGTCCACCACACGACATTAAGTATCTCGGCGAGCTAGTTGACAGCACTTAAACAGAATCTTGCTTGCCAGGGTGGTTACTGGTATGATGAATTCAAAGGTACCGTCATCTTGTCGAGATTGTGGAGGGTGATCTCGTAACGAGGGCTAAGGGGCGCTCAATCTTCTGAACGGATGACCGTATTCAGCTTCGGGATTCCTCCCTGTGTACTTGCAAGGTGAATTCCGAGCCGGCAAGCCGCTTCTAAGCGCCTAATGAATGCGTGGTCGTCCTCGAAAAAAGCGCCCAACCCCAACAACTCTGCACATGGAGGAGCAAAACTCATTTATTCTGCGAATTCCATTAACTTACAGAATTGGGGGATTATAGGGTGACAGAGGATCCGATTTACCTCAGTCAAAGTGAGTTGGAAGATTGGCTAAATCGATTAGCCGGGAGTCACGAGGGCACTATAAAGCTCATTAACATGTTTTTGTCGAAAAAACATGGGTTGGTGGAGGAGGGCCTCCTGCGCCGTTTCCTAGTCGATTGTGTATCCGTAGGGTCTAAGACGAACGACGATGCGTCATCCGACTTCGACGGGGTGTGCAGATCAGATGAGCGATATTTCGCACTTTGTCGTACAGACCCTTTATCGTTGAGCAGTTCATCCCTTATCACCATAATGGATGTAACGGTATTCCAGGAATTTATTCTCAATCCCAGGCAACCCCGGAAAAATAGAGTAGCGTTTGTTCACCAGTACGAGCCACATGGGGATATCGACTCAGTTACGTTTCATAAATTGTATGGCAAGGAACCGCCAAAGACGGTCGAGGAGTCTGTTCTTTACCGCCGGATGCTTAAGGACGTAACGTCACGTAAAAACTGGTACAATCTTTCGGGATTTCTAGGTAAACCATACCCTGATCCTAACCATGTCTGGTTTTTTGAACTATCTGGAATTAAGAATGGGATAAAGGCAACTCCCGGGACTGATGGTTATGCTACAGAAGTTCGAGACGCTCTCGGATTGATTGACGTAAAGGCGAATACATATCTCTTGGCTATTCAGTTTTTTTGTGAGGATTTGCATAGGATCACCAATTTGAAAATGGCACGCCCTGGATTCGCAGATCTCGGAAATAGAAGATTCGCTGTGTGTCTTAATGACATTTCCGGTGATGTTTACAAAAACAATTGGGGGTTAACGGTACACCTCGGAAAACTCAGGGCAAACCCACCTCAAAAAGCAATCGATGGCATACCCGAGAGGATATGTTCGCCCATTCCCCTATCCAACATCGCTGATTCAATTGATGTAGCGCCATTAGGTTGGGTAATTAGCAATCGTGGAGAAGAGACCGGTGTTGACGATGATCCGTCCTTCATTGGCCGTCTACTCGGCTGCGCGATACTTACAAGAATTGAACAGGACATTTCGCATATTAAGCGAGATATTTTGAAGATTGCCAATAGACCATGAGCGGTGAGACTCCCATGAACAATGACACCTTCTTTACTTTTGACAGATATATGTTTGCGGACTGGTTATGGACTGGGCTTCGTAAATTTTACACATCATCTCCCTCCGATAGAAAAAGTGTATTCCGCCCATTTGATGCATTTATTGCCCATCAGGAGTCGCTTAGCAAAGGCATCGCCATTGTCTACCAAGAACGCATACCTGATGATAGGAAATTGATGTTTCGCAGAGCTATTGGAGACGTACTGCGCGAACACGCCAATGATCTCGACGCTCCGATTCCGGCCTTTCAGGATTTGCTGTATGTGCTCCTCCGAACTAAGGCGGTCGAGTCGCTTAGTTCGCTGATACCGGCGGTCGGCAACGGTCTACTCGGTAGGAGATATCCTGATATTCTTTATGAGACGTTCACAGTGCTAAAATCGCTTGCGCCTTCCGCTCATGTGTATGACACAACACTAGAATTGATTAATTGCATCAATTTCGATGATGGCTATATCTTTGAGGCCATGAAGGTTTTAATTGAGTGCGAGCCTCCGCGCGCAGCTTCGACCATATTGCTGTTCGAATCACGCCTGAGTCGACTTCGCAAAGAAACGCTGGCTCTTGGAGGAGATGAGTGGGATGCTTTCTGTTATGCGGCCAATGACTGGGCATGGTGTGTACTGACACAAGCGCCGTTATCACAGTTAAAAGAGCTATGGGAAACTGCAGATCATTCGGCCGACCAGATTTGGCTATTCGAGCTTCTTTTCGCAAGCGAATCTATGCCAGTTTCTTTCATCTTTGATGTATTCTCCAAAGTGTGCTTCATTGAACGCGGTTCACAAAGGCTTCCCCTTGCATCATCCAAGGATCGCTGGACTCGGAGAAAGCTCCTCAAAATAGCAGCTTGGGTAGGCACTGAATGGATGACCGATCCCGAAGACGAAGTCAATCAGAATCCTCGATTTGAACTGATGACAGATCTTCAGATTCCTCCAGGAGATCAGCCCGAGGAAATGACCAAGCTCGAGTCACTTGGCCATGATCTTTGCCAAAGAGTTTTGCCGTTTAAACCTAAACTTTCGAATGAAATTAGCTCAGAGAGCCAGAATGGCTGTTGTGAGGACTTATGCACGACAAGAAATGTTATAGCCCAATCAACGCAATAGTTAAATGTGCGGCCGATCTTTTGCTAAAATGTGCAGGCTACCTGGCGGACCGGAATGCAGCGCTTCGAGAAGATCATTGTCATACTGATACGTATTATGCAATTGACACAGACGTAATTCTATTGTATCTCGAGCCGGAGGTGAACGTCAGTTATTTGGACATTTTCTCCGAAGGAGAAAGTTCTTCCACCTCAAAATCCCTTGCATTTCTCATGGGTGATTTTTTGTTTTCATCCAGATCGCTGCTTCCAGGAAAAAAACAGAATTTTCGATTTCTAGTTATCTCACCTCACGATGAGGAGTTACTTAGGGTACTCAGCGCCATCCATCGTAAATTAAGCAGCGTCCACAGAACGGTCGATCAAGAAAAATTTGATGACTTGTCCAGAATCTTTGACGATTATGATAAGAAAATAATTAATGATAACTCTTTATTGGATGAACTTAAAAAGCAAGTTCCAGCTCTCGTAGAGCTGTTCAATCCATACAAAGGACCTAGGGCAGCTTTAGAAAGATACGCTAACCTGAATAAGAATACTTTCCAACCAATCGAAACCTATTGGGAGGATGGCTTTCAGTTCCCACTTTTAGATCCTATAAATAATGGAGAACACCGCCGGGAGTTCGAAAAGCTGAGTGACGATTGGGAAAGGCTCCTGGGGGATTACAAAGGTGCAGAAAAGCCGGACGAAAACGTTAGAACTGATGCTGAGGTTTTAGCGGCAATTGAATATGTTAATTCTAAGTTGTGGAATAAAGGCAAACAGGTTGTTCTCGTGACAGGCTCTAAGTACCTATTTTCAGCCGCCGCTGCCGATAGAAAAAAACCGCCTTATGTGAATGGGCGGACCTTTGGCGAAATGTACCTGCGTCATCCTCAGGCATTTTTGGCGCATCCCAAATTCTTCTCGGATTCTGATGCCGAAGCTGTCCACTTCGGGCTAAGAGATTGGCTGAACCTCGGTTTCCCGTTCGCTTTGCGCAATGGGCTAGAGCCATTGGGAGAAGTTGTGCCCGAAGTTCTCCATAGAATTTTAAGAGGGGAGTATGAAAGTTTATTTAAGGCCGTCGATAAAATCGGACAGCCCTCCGAGATTCCTGAGGGTTGGAAAGAGCAAGTTGCTTCAGCTGCGTGGAATAAATATATGAAGGGTCTCGATAAAGCTGAAAAGCGTAGTGACGCAGAGGAGTTGTGGAAGAAGTTAACCGAGTTGAGGAAGCGAGACTGGTCCGTTATTAAGCTTCGTGATCTCATGTTTAAAGAATCTGTAGGTTCAATTAGCCGACTTTATTCGTCAACATTGTGGGTTGGAATGTGGAGTCAGGCCACCCGAAAGCAGCCGAAAGCAGTTCCTGTGCTTCGATTTGAAGGTCCCTACAGCGCAATCCAGAATTATTGCGATCAGATAGTAAGAATGCAGCTGAAAAATTTTGGCCAGCCACTCGCTGGGAAGGATATAACCGAACTTGGCGAGCTTAGTAAACAAATTGAGAAGAAAGACGACAGTCTATACCACTCACATGTCGTCCATGCATTGGCGTTTGGAGCTAAGGGGCATTGGCACGCCGCTATGACCTTAGCTACCACTGCTATTGCGATATCCGATAATTTAGACAAATCTGAACGTGATTTTCGTTGGGGCCGCGAAGCGGCGTATCTCGCCTGTATTGCTTCGCGCCGATCTGCAACTTCCATTTCTGGCATAAGAAACGCCCGCCGCTATCTTGGCGAGGCAAGGAGGCGCGACAAGAAGAATGGCCCCGAGGACATTCGATTTAGGGCGGAAGATGCGATTCTGGATACAAAAGCTTATTATTTTGATTATTTTTGCGATTCTAATGATCCAAAAACGAATGATATTATTGATACAATGCAAACGCTCTACAGACTTATTGACGAGTCCGAGAATGAAAAGAATGATAAAATAAAGCTATGGGTCCAACGTCAAATATTGACGCATTTGTTTGTATTATTTGTAATATCATATCACTTTAAAGTGATTAAATACATTTCTGACTCAATAGACTTTACTCATTGTCTTGAAGTATTCCATTCGATTCTGACGAATGAATATTCCACGTCTTATCTTATGCCTCATGATGATCCTTTTGCACATCTAATTTATGATATAGCGAATGCTATATGGAGTCCAAATAATGACAAACAAGTATCCACGATAAGCACCTTATCTAAGAAATTAGAGGACTGGCAAAACTTCTTTATGCCTTACGATAAAGGTAGGCTGAGGTTTCTGAAAGACGTAATTAGAGGTGAGCGCGCCAAAACCTAAGCAGATATAAAACGTT
The DNA here is from genome assembly GCA_052147195.1 of Syntrophobacteraceae bacterium. Lineage (GTDB taxonomy): Bacteria > Desulfobacterota > Syntrophobacteria > Syntrophobacterales > Syntrophobacteraceae > SbD1. The sequence continues at coordinate 7,793 of JBKQLC010000102.1, read as the reverse complement.
ATACTTTAGCGTCCGAACACGGTCAAGATATTTCACTGCCCCGATCTGAGGGGTATCAATCGCAAAGGTTTTTATTATCAGGTCAAAGGGTATCCGAGGTTTGCAGATTACCGCTGGTAGTGCCCAACTTCAGAATAGCTCCAGACAAACCGATGAAAATATAGCAGCGCTGAGGTCATGCTATCGAGCAGAACAAAGATTGATCGTTGAACTGCGGTGGATGGTGTCGCGCAATAAGTATGCACTGCGATTTCTAAAACGGCATATCTTCTTGCATCTCAGAATGAATGCGCTCCAACATAGGTTCAAGAAGGTTATCCAAAAAGAGCTTCTCTGTTTCCGTTTCTATGGTGTAGACTTTACTATCAGAAAGCTCATACTCCATCTCATTGAAGCATGTGTTGCACAAGCGTGACTTCAAATCTCTAGTTGATTTGTTGACGACAAGCAACGTTTTCCTTGGGTCGCTTTGCACAGCTTGGAATATAATTCTGTTGATATATGAGTCGCCGAAGCTATATCCAATTATGACTATAATGCTAGCCCTCAGCGCGTATTCTCTGAACTGGTATGTCAAATAGAAAAATGGATCAATAGATTGCATTTTATTATCAACACCGAATATTATAAATGGCTTATCAACCTTGTTGATGGATTTGTTAATGATACCATCTTCATCCCGGTACCAGTCTATTGAGCCATGTAGCTTATAAAGATATATGTCAGCACGACCATCCTCGTAACAATAGCTATTCCATTTATTCTCAGAGTCAAAGCCCAGTTGAAGGTCACAGTCCCGCAGGTTCTCAAGTGATTTTTCGATGGTTAAATCATAGTTTAAGGTAAAAATGCGTACTTGTGAGCCAGTATTCTTAGCAAGCCGAGAGAAGCCTTGTAAATAATTAGCTTTTAGTTCTTTTCCCTCAATACTAATCCACTCTAATAGCTTCAGCTCAACATGATCAATCAGGTTTTTAAAGCAATGAGCCCGCTTATTTTCAAATTGTGAAATCTTCTCATGCCAACTTCCTACAAATGGATAGAGCTCTTCATTCTGCCTATTATCCAGAAGGCGCAAGGTCTTCATTATGTCTTCAATATTCATAACTATGTTTTTAGGTTGTTCTTGGCATCCCTGAGCAAAATGGATCGCACCTTTCACGAATCGAAAGACCTCATAGAGAAAAGCATGTTCTACATTGCTGCTCAAACCATCCTCTAGCAACTGAATCATTTCAGCAGAAGTCTTTATGTCCGCATTTTTCGATGCGCCAGCTCCCAGAAGAAATATGATATCCTTTAATGGCTCACTTCGCATAGTCATATAAACCAAGGTGTGTTCTCATCCAAGTGCAAGTCTTTGGTTAAACACAATTCTTTATTGTGAAAAAGATGATTCATGAACTCCGCTACGAGTTGGGAATAGTAAATAGTAATAGGCTTAGCTTTAGCATTGAAACCCCTCCAATTGGCACCAGCGAGGTTGTATACATCTTTTATCAATAAATCAAAATCATTCTCATTTACTTGAACATTAGTTCCTTCAATAGAAATTCTGAATGGTTTACTTGGCCGTTTGCTTATTGGTCTGTTGTGAGGTCGTCCTTCCAACCAAACTAACGCATCTTGAGATGCAATCTTGATATAAGTGCCTTCTAGGGGCGTTTTAGTATTGTGTGAAAAATCATACGCTTGAAATGAGTCCTCTTTACTTATGCGAATTAAGATAAAAGGGAGTATTGGTCCATCTTTGAAAACACGTCTTATACCACTCTCAACAGCAGATATTTCTTTTTTGCCTGAACGCTTGGAAAAATGGATAACAATTCTTTCAATGTTATCATCTTTTTGAAGTTGTTGCCTCAAGGATAGCTCTACCGCCGATTTTAGAGATTCAAAGTAATCAGACCGCTTGGCAGGTGGCATTACATGGAAGGAAAGGAACGTACCATCCGGTCCAAACAGGATTGTATACCCAACAACTCGCTCGATAAAGTTCATGCTAGCGTCATAAATGTCGCTACGCCCAACACCCATAATAAGGTCTTTCTTGGGACCAGCTTTTATTCTCCAAGGTAAACCTCCTAATTTGACAAAAGTAGCCAAGGCTATATTGGCGACGGCCCACTTGAAGTTGTCCTCACTCATGATCAGGCTTCGATCAATGCCTTGCGAAGGTATGCCGTTCTGTAGCAATACCGCTTTGCACGAATAATATGGTGACGGATCAATGTAGTAGGGTGTTTTGGGAATGATCAAAAAAGCGAATGCATCTTTATCCTTGGAAATACCGATGATTTTGTTCAAAATAGTAGATGAAAACGCTGTAGCAGCTGATTCATGGTCGTGTTCTGGGATTGTATCTAAGTCTACTCTGATTCCAATTAGGGCTTCTTTTGTAATTTCAATGCCGAAAAACTTTTTAAGACCAGGGAATGTCCCGATTCCATTCTTTAGTGACAAATAAAGTTTATTTGCAAGATCTTTATCACGTTTGTCAAAGACGAAAATAAATCGTGGATATTTAACGTCGGAAAACTTCAGAGGCCCGTATTTTTGGATACCACGATACTGTGCAAAATCGGAACATTGACCTGAAGTATCGAATTCATAAATTCTGGGCTGAACACCAAAGGTTTGCAAAGGGGTGAAATTAGTATCAATAGTTGTAGACATGTCTGATATAACTGGCAATCTAAACTTCTTAAATATGTGTTTGTTGTTAGCAACGAAGTCTTCAATAAAGTTCAAGCTGGCGGCATAAATGAACGTGTTCTCATTTCCAAATCTGTCCAAACTTGCACTCTCGATTTGAATTAGTTTTGTCATGTTGGGTGGTAGTCTGAGTTCGCTTGAGTATTTAGAGGAAACTGAGGCATTGTAAATTGGCGAAATATCGCTCAGAGCGAATTCACGTTTTATTCCCTGTTTGTCGATAATTATGGCATTATCACCATAGATGTCCGTAATCTTACCAGTGAACCGTCGATTCGAAACATCGGCCACGATTAGCTCATTTCGAAACAATTTCTTGATCAGAGGGTCAGAAAAGGATTTTCGGAATTGTACAGAAAAACGGGTATTGATGATTACTCCATAGGCATCCTCTGCCTTTAGGTAGTGTGGCACAATGTGAAATGTTCTGACACCTCGGACGTAATGGCTATATTGGATTTCGTCCGATGGTTTAAAAACATTAATTCCAGAGAAGTCAGGCTTAACATGGAATCCATTCTCTGAAAAAACCCTTTGCAGACCTACAGATATAAGCCTTAATGTCAGATTGGAATTCTCGGTAATACTGATTGCCTTGACCCTGAATCGATCCTTGCCGTCTGGAACGTGTTCTCCTTCTGCGTTTTGCTCGACTGTGTTGAGTTGTTCAGGAGTTTTTCCTGTTAAGGATATCATGAAATGAGGGTACTGTTCGTGATCAGGAGAGCGTCTGAGAGCGTAAGCACCAAACTCATATTCATTTTCAGGAGATTCATTCTCGCGCCTAAGTCTTGCAGCCAGCTCGAATCTGGTTTTTGAAAAGATAGCCCTGAACCAGTTGAGCCTTATGTCTTGCATACTCTTGCCTTTATGAACGGGTTCGTTGAATTGAGCAGCGTAGAAGCGTACGGCTACCTTTCGTAGATTGTAGCACCGTTGGCTGATCTGTCAAACCTTATGTTTGTTCAGATGACCCAATTATTCCCCATAAAAGGTGCCAGTTTCACAAACCCGACGTTTTATGGGATTGGGATGGGAAAGAGCTTCAGGGGTGTTGATTCCTTGAAACGTTCGCTTGGAGCCTTGTTGCGAAATAAGAAGGTTAGGTTTTCGAGGGATTTGGTCCTAAATCGGATGAGGGATAAACTCATCTTTCATTTCTACCAGAACGTGCCAAAGGAATCCCTGAAAAATTGCGAGCCAGATGATCGACAACGCGTGCGCGATATCTAAACGTTTCTATTCACGCACGCGGGATTGAGGAATTGTGGGATTACGAGATTCTAAATTCGTAATTCCTCAATTTTTATCTGGCCTTAATCCCTGAATTCCTCAGTTCCGAATTCCTAAATTCTTCCATCTTTTTGCCGCCGCTATAGCGCTTCCGGTTGCCGTTTTGGGCGGCTTTTCAAAGCAGGAGAATGGGTGAACGGGTGAGTAGGTGAATCGGCAAAAACATGTGAATTGGTGATAGGCAATCATATCATACGATTGGAGCTTCTATAAGCCGCTCGTCAACCTGGTTCCTCTATTTCCAAATTGTTAACAACTACCTACGTTTACGTTGATGCCACTTATCTTCACCTTCGTACCCGCATGCGCTGAAAATATCAAGAATTGTGCTGTTCACATAGCATTCCTCTTTGTAGTGGAAAACCTTGTTGAAGGCTTTGGTTACTTCTGAGATTCTTTCATATGCCTTGCTTATTCCATCAGAGAAATGTCGCATGCTGCCCGCCGCATTGCGCAGGACCTTGTTCCGCTCGTCTTCCAGCGCCTTTGTCATGTTGTGTACGATACCTTCTTGGTAAAGCAATTGCCCGGAGTCGTCGACTTTGGCGTGTGCCGTGACGGCCACCTCGATGAGCTCTCCAGCCTTGTTCCTGAACCTTACCTGCTTGCCTTCGACATGGCCTTTTTCGTTGATCTTCTCAACGAGCTTGGCCCTTTCGGAGATATCCACATAGAAATCTTCCACATTGCATCCGAGCGCCTCCCCTTTGTTTTCGAGGCTGAGAAGCTTTAATCCGGCATCGTTAATGTCGATGAAACGGCCCTCCGGAGTAACTGTGAATGCCATATCGCTGGTGGAGTCGAAGAAATTCCTTCATTTGGCTTCGCTCTGCCTGAGAGCGTCTCTCACTTTCTCTTCCATGAACGATACTCAAGCTAAAATGCATTGAGCTTCCGCTCGTCCTGTCCGGCGCATCCATGATGTGCCGGTAGAGCCCAAATCTATTGACGTGGTGTCTTTTAACTTCACAAATCCTTAAAGATATTTTCCTCCTCTTCCGAATCACTCTTCAGCAATACTGACATTTCCCGGAAAGATATTTTAGTTTTTATGTTTATAAGCCTTATAGCTTGATGGCTTGCAAATCGCTGACTGTTGAAAAATTCTCTTTTCGGTTCATTTTGCGGCTATCCACAAATCGGGAGGCGTCGCGTATGGATAATATCAAACTGATGCTGTCAGTCGCCGGCTTGTTCGCCCTGTTCTTGTATGTTACCGCTTTGCGGTTGGCGGGCGGAAAGTGCGCGATACGCCGATCAACCCGGATATCCCGGCGCTGAAGAATGCAGGGAATTGCCGCGCGGTCGAGTTATTGGCAGCGGTCAAAAGGAATGTTGTTCAGAATGCGGCATAAGTGAATTTAACTCGACTGTATTGCACGTCAAATATTTCAAGGGGTAATCTAATGAAGCTGAAGAGCGGTCAGGCTCCGGGCTTGAGCATGTTCCGCATAGCCGTTCAGGCAATGGGATTGCTGATTATCCTGCCCAGCCTGATGATCCTTTATCTTTTCAAGGAACACCTCAACTGGCAAAAAACTGAGATTCTTATTTGCCTGTTGGTGGCCGCCAGCATGGGTTACTTTCTTCTTTGGCGGATTTTGTGGGGCTTGAAAAATGTGCTGGGCAGCCTCGACAAAGTATCGACGGGTGAGGCCGTCGATGTCGTTACGGTGGGAGAAGTTTCGCAACTCAAAGAAATGGCTTCCATCATAAACGCCCTTAACCGTCTGACCGTTGACTTTAGGGAAAATGCAGCGCAACTGGAGAATCTTATTCAACAGTTCGCCACCCTTGCTGAAATTACAGAGATCACTGCGCATGTCCCCGACATCACGGAACTTCTTAGGCTGGTGCTGAGGAAGGCCATGGCCTCGACACATGCGCGAATCGGCTCTATTGCACTGGTTCGCGAGGATGGAGCCGGGGTGGACCTGGTCGCATTCGAAGGATGGACTCCTGAGTCCGGGGAGCCTGTTTCAGCGGCAGGCGCCATGTCCAGAAAGGTAATCGAGACCGGGAGGCCCCTGCTGGTTGAAGATATCGAGAAATGCCCACTCACCATGCACCTTAACAACTGGGATCGTTATTCGACGAAGTCTTTTCTGATCATGCCTCTAAAAACAAAGATGGCGACTATCGGAGTACTGTCGTTGAGCGATAAGGCTACTGGTGGTACATTCCACGGCCATGACCAGCAATTTTTGGCTGTCCTCCTTGGTCAGATGGGCTATGCGGTAGAGAATGCGAGGTTGCTCAAACAGGCTCGCGATGCAGCCAGCAACCTGAGCAGGACCGTTCAGATCCAGGAATCACAACTTCAGGAAGCTCAACTAAAGATCAACCAGAGCGAGAAACTTTCGGCTCTCGGGCAACTTGCAGGAGGTGTCGCCCACGATTTCAACAACCTTCTTCAGGCTATCCTTGGTTACGCGATACTCTCCATGCCAAAGTGTCAGCATGACCACACGCTCACGCACAATCTCAGCCAGATTCAAACAGCGGCCGAAAGGGCGGCGAGTCTCGCTTCCCAATTGTTGGCCTTTGGCCGCCGGCAAACGCTCAAACCGAGAAACATCGATCTGAAAAGTGTCACTGAAGACCTGCTGAAAATGATCGAACGTCTAATAGGCGAGCATATCACGCTCCAGCTTATCCCAAACAGCCAGGGTATTGTTCGAGCCGACCCTCAGCAGATCGAGCAGGTCTTGATGAATCTTTGCGTCAATGCGCGTGATGCAATGCCGAATGGAGGCGACATAGTAATTGAGACGAAAGATCTGGTGGTTGGCCCGTCGGGACATGATCAATTTTCGGGTGTCGCCCCCGGGCGTTTCGTTCTCATGAGTGTGAAAGACCATGGTTGCGGCATGGACAAAGAGACGCTCAAGCACATATTCGAACCCTTTTTCACCACAAAAGAGGTGGGTAAAGGGACCGGCCTCGGGCTCTCCACTGTCTACGGCATCGTCAGTCAACATAATGGCTATGTGGATGTGAAAAGTGAACCCGGTAGAGGATCAGAATTCAGGGTCCTGTTGCCGATGTGTGACGAAGCCCTCGCTGAAATTGCACGTGACGAAGTCGCCGGCAGGGAAGAAGGCAGCTTATCGCGTGGACTCGAAACGGTACTTATTGCCGAAGACGAAGCCCTGTTACGAGATCTGTCGGCTGAGATCCTTCGTAAGGCCGGTTATGAAGTCATTACCTCAGAGGACGGCGAAGAAGCCATTGAGCTATTTGAGAACCATATCGATGGGATATCTCTGCTTCTTGTCGACGCCATGATGCCAAAGAAAAGCGGCCGGGAGGTGTACGAACGTGTGCGGTCGACAAACCCGAAATTGCCGGTACTGGTGTTCACCGGATATAGCGCTTCGGACCTTTTCGATCTTCCGGCTGATGACGGCAACGTAAAAATCATCCATAAACCCGTCACTCCAGTGCACCTTCTTGGCGAGGTTCGTAACGCTATTGACCGTAGCAGATGATTTCATGAGTCAATTGCCGTCCTGTGCTTCACGCATACATTCAAAAACCATTTCATCTGTCAAATGGGGTCGTCAAATGTCGTCAATTAGGGCGGACCCAACGCCGTTAACTTTAGATTCGAATGCTTTTTTGGTCACGAAGAGCACGAAGGACACACGAAGTGCATGAAGGAAAATCATTGTCAGGGATCTTGTATGAGAAAGGTTTTCGTGTGCTTTCTCTTCTTCGTGTTCGACCAATACTGGCCTTGATATCATGCCCAACCGCTCGCAATGCTCGAACTACCGCGAAGT